>NZ_SMSJ01000149.1 GCF_004355005.1 Dankookia rubra | reverse complement strand
GGGACTACCTCGGTGCCCGGCTCGGCATCATCGGCCAGGCCGGCATCCCGTACCTGCCCGACTTGGTCAGAGCGCGGTGCCAGCCCGCCTGACCGCCACAGGTTTTGCCCCTCTTACGCCGACAGGGTCTGAAGCGTTGTTTTTCCTTGATTTTAATGCAGCTTGGCTGATCGGGCTTCAGCGGAGCTATTGCTCACCCGGTGGGTGTTGCTGACGCTCTCCACGGCCCCAG
Organism: Dankookia rubra; assembly: GCF_004355005.1. GTDB lineage: Bacteria > Pseudomonadota > Alphaproteobacteria > Acetobacterales > Acetobacteraceae > Paracraurococcus > Paracraurococcus ruber_A. Next base: position 8,446 of record NZ_SMSJ01000149.1, on the reverse strand, counting down.
GCCCTATGTCCGCTCGCCCAGTAGGTGCAGCACCAGCTCTCGGCGGTGCGGGGCCATACGGTGCTCCCACAGATAAATACCTTGCCATGTCCCCAGCACCGGCAGGTCCTCTGCGACAGGGATCGTAAGCTGGGTCTGCGTCAGCGCAGCCCGAATATGGGCGGGCATATCGTCCGGCCCCTCCTCCGCATGCCGGTAGCGGCTGGCGCTGCTTCAGCCGCCGCATCTCGGACGGCATCAGGCCACCGTACTTCTTGCGCCAGCGGTAGTAGGTCTGGATGGAAATGCCCGCCTTCCGGCAGACCTCCTCCACCGCTGTCCCTTCTTCGGCCTGCCGCAGGATGAAAGCGATCTGCTGGTCGGTGAACTGGGTCAGTTTCATGGCCCGTCTCCTCAGTCAGTGCCGCAGAGCCTAACCGAGAAGGCTCTTTTCGGGTTCCGGGGTGTTGCGAGACAGAGGAGAAGCTGGTGGGGCTGACGGACCTCTGATGGGATAAGAGCAGCGGGATGATCAGCCGCTGCTATCGTCCCGAGGAGCTTCTTTGGTCATGGCTGCATCCGATGCTGCCCGCGGCTTGGTCAACCTGTCCGGCCTGATGGACGACGCCAAATGTTTCGCCTTCGTGCGCCAACACCGCTGGCCAGAAGGCGTGCATTGCCCCGAGTGCGATACTGCCGCGGTGATCCGTGACGGCTGCGACGAGAGCCAACCTCTTCGGCAACGCTACCGCTGCAAGGAATGCGCGCGGCGGTTCGACGACCTCACCGGCACGGTGCTGGCCGGCCATCACCAGCCGCTGCGGGTCTGGGTGCTGTGCCTGTACTTCATGGGTTTGAACCTTTCGAACCGCCAGATCGCCCAGGAACTGGGCCTCAACGTGTCGGACGTGCACGCCATGACTGAGCAGCTGCGCGGCGGCCTGGTTGCCAAGACCCCGCCCGTGCGGCTGGAGGGTGAGGTGGAGATCGACGAGGTGTACGTCGTGGCCGGGCACAAGGGCCAACCTGCGGCAGTCGCAAAAAGGGGCGGCTTGGACGTCGTCGCAGACTGGCGGGAGCGCCGGGCCGCGGCACGCTGGAGAAGGACAAGCCGCCCGTCCTCGGCTTGATCCAACGCGGTGGGCAGGTCGTCATGCGCATGCTGGCCAACGTGCAGCAGAAGACGATCCAGCCGATCATCGAGGCGGCCGTCGCCAAGGGGACGCGCATCCACACCGACGAGTACGACATCTACGTCCGCCTGCCGGCCTGGGGCTATCGGCATGAGACGGTCTGCCACGCTCGGGGCGAATACGCACGTGACGAGGATGGCGACGGCTTCTGCGAGATCCACGTCAACACGATGGAGGGGACGTGGTCTCTACTGCGCTCCTGGCTCCGCCCGCATCGGGGTATCTCGCAAGAGAAGCTGCCGCTCTATCTCGGCTTCTTCGAGTTCGTGCACAACGCCCGGCGCCGCGGCAAAGCCCTCCTCGGCGCCCTCATTGCAGCTCTGGTGAGATAGGTTGGCCAACACCCCGGATCCCGGTAAGAGCCACCGAGAGTTTTCCCGCTTTCACCGGTCCAAGAAGTCGGGGGCAGGTCAGTCCGTGCGGATATGCGCGGGCGTCACGTGCGCCAAGAAAAGGTCCGCCAGCACGTCGATCACGTCGGCTGAACTGAGCTTGCGCGCCACCAGGGTCGCCAGCGCCTCGCGGGTGAACTCGTCGCGGGATTCCGGCGTCCACGTGGCGGCTTCTTTCCGGGAACGCCGCCCAGAACGCTTCTCCTACGCCACCTTTTTTCAGGCTGAAGCTCGCCAGGGGTAGCTTTCAAAACAGCCCGTTAGGAGCGATAGTTACCCTCTGAAAGGGTGAGTAGAATGCCGAAACGTCCCGTACCGGACACAGTGATTATTCATGATGTGGCTCCGGGCCACTCTACGCGGACTGTCCGCTTCGGATCGGTGACCGTCACAGGACCGGCACCTACGCCGGAAGAGTGGGCACGCTCTGTGCGAGAGAGTACGGAGGCATTGGTAAGGTTGGCGCCTCACCTGGTCACCCCGGGAGTGCGAATCAAACGCATTCCTGGTGTGTCGCTCTACTACGCCAACAAAGACCGTTCAGGAACGACGATTCGCGAACTGGACGGTCGAAAAGAGATCGGCACACTGCTCGAGGACGGCACTTTTCGACCAATCGACGCTTCGGAAGACCATTAGGTGAGGTGTGAAGAGTTTTGGCAGTGCTCTCCGCGTGCTCAGGTTAGGAGCCTGCATCCTCGGTGTTGCGAGCTCGACCTTTTACTGCATGTCATCCCTTCGGCTGGTCGCATCGAGCTCTAGCCGACGCGCACGCGTCATTGATCACGCGACATTTGTATTCGGATCTCGACGCGCAGCTGAGAAGTGGCTGGCGCGACCGGCTATCGCCCTGAACGGCCGTCGTCCAGCCGAACTTTTACAATCGGCAGAAGGTACGCTGTTGCTGCACGACACCCTGACCCGGCTCGAGTGGGGCGTCTACTGCTAATAGCCGTTGATGAGGTCGTCGGTCAGGCGAAGCGATCTGGCTCAATGCTGATTGCGATGACGGGGCCTGAGTGTTGGCGGCGATCAGCAGAACGAGAAGCCCGCTACCCGGCATCATGGCGATGGTGAAGTGAGCGGATAGCCGCCCGAAGCTCGCATGTTGTTTCGGCCTGGGGAAGTGGCTGGTGCGGCACGGCGGCAACGCCGACGTGGTGCGGCAGGAGCTGGCGTCCGAGCACGGGCTGGCGGTGAACCTGCGGTCGGTGGAGCGGGCCTGTGCTCCTTACCGGCAGCAGCTGGTGGCGTCGCCCTGGTCACCGGCGCGGGCGCCGGCATCGGCGAGGCCATCGCGCAGCGCCTGGCGCGCGACGGTGCGGCCGTGCTGGTAGCCGACCTGCTGCCCGACCGGGCGGAGTGCGTGGCCGCGGAGATTACGGCCGCCGGGCTGCGCGCCGCCCTCTTCACGCTCGACGTGGCGGAGGAAGATCAGGCCGCCGCCGCCGTGGCGGATGTGGAGGCCCGCTTCGGTCCGCTGCGACTGGCGGTCTGCAATGCCGGCATTACCAGCCGCGTGCCGGCGCTTGAGATGTCGCGCGCGGCCTTCGAGCGTACCCATCCGGCCAAGCTTTCGATTACCCACATGTCGGCCGTGTCGCGACCTCCATCCCGAGTTCGATATCGGCGAGGCGCGACAGTCCGCGCCATAGGACGCTGATGCCGGGCGGTGGATCACGAGAGCGGCCGAGATAGCCGCCGAGGCGGGCGAGTTTGCGGACGTAGGCGGCCAGCGATGTCTCTTCGGTTCGCTCGCTACGCCTGATCAGCAAGATCCTATCGAGGACGGTGATCTCCCGCTCACTCAATGCTGTCTGTGGAGTGGCCCCCGGATCGGCGCGATGTGCGAGGGTGAGCCACAAGACTCGCCACGCGATGATGCAGAACAGCGCGAGGAGGTTGGCGATCCGTTCCGCCGACTGGAGCCGAGACTCCTCCGCCCGACAGCCCGACTTCAGAATCTTGCGGAAGGTCTCGATTTTCCACCGCATCGCATACCAGCGGACCTTCTCCAGTGCGTCCCGGCGCGACCGGACCGGCAGGTCCGTGAGGAGCTTCCACTCGATCGGCTCCCGTCCGCGCGGCCGATCCCGCTCGGTGACGTGCAGGACAATGAGGTCCAGGGCGGGATAGCGCCGCTGCTTGCCGATGGGTGGAAGGACGTGGACGCGACGGGCCTGGATCTCCAGCACGACGTTCATCGCCTCGCCCTCTGGCCCGCGAAGGGCGACCCGGTGCAGCCCTCGCACGCGGGCGTCTGCCATCTCCGTCGCAATGGTGTGGGTTCCGTCGCCTGCAAGCCGGTCGACGCAGGTGCGAACGACGAAGTGCGTTCCAAGGTCCCGGGCGAGGCAGAACAACTCGTAGATGTCGCTCTCGCGGTCGCCGACATGGACGAGGCGCCCGGGCTCTCCAAGCAGTTCGACCGACCGTCGCAGGTTGTCGAGCCATCGGACACTTTCCTTGCCCTCGATCGGCACCCGCGTCGGGTTGACCACCCGCTTGAGCGCGGCGGTCCCGCACTTCGACCGTGTCCAGACCTTCAGCGCCGTCACGCCGAGCGGCACGCGGTCTTCAGTCACGGCGAGGCTCGTGTGCATGAGCAAGCCGCAGAGGGTGTGATGACGCCATCGGCCCTTCGCGTCGCGACCGCTGTTGACGCTCTTCGTCACGCCGATCGCACTCGCGGAGGCGCGCCGATAGGTGAACTCGGTCGTGTCCTGCAGAAGCAGGACCACCCCGCGGCTTGCCATGAACCGCTCCGCGGTCGCGGCCATGTGGCCGCCAAGGATATCGCCCTCACTCACCCGACTGTTGGCCAGGAACCCGTAGGCAGCCTTCGCGCCAGCCCAGTCACGGCAAGCCTGCGGTATGCTCTTCCCGATGCCCACGGCGAGTTGCCCGAGCAGAACTCCAAAGCGACGATGGAGGCGAGCATCGGCGAAGGTCGCCGCTTCCACCTCGGTTCTCGTCCAGTTCTCGGAGGGGGAGCCACGAGCCGTCCCACCCGCTGCGCGACCTACGCACGGCACCATCGCACGCCCTCCGCCTGGCGTTGGGGTGCTCGGCAACGAATCACGTCAGATTCCGCGGACTCAAGTGCTTTCTGGCGAACTCAGCCCGCGTACACGCTCAGTTGTGGGTAATCGAAAGCCTCACCGGAGGGGTACGTTCGAGCGGGTGATCCGCACCAACCTCGCGGGGTGCTTCGTGACCGCCCAAGCCGCGGCGCGTGCCATGGTGTGGCACGGACAGGGAGGGCGCATCGTGACGACGTCCTCGGTCTCCGGCTAGTTTGCGGGAACCGGGCGGGTGGCCTATGGCGCGAGCAAGGCTGGCATCATCAACCTGACCCAGGTGCTGGCGATGGAACTCGCGCCGGCATGGCATCCTGGTCAACTGTGTGGCGCCCGGCCTGACCCAGGTCGCCCGCACCGCGCATGGCCCAAAGCAGCGGGCAGCATTCCTCAAACACATGGCCTTGCAACGCTACGCGGCACCGGCGGAGATCGATGCAGCAGTGGCGTTCCTGTGTTTCGAGGAGGCCGGCTTCGTCACGGGCCACGTGCTGAACGTGGATGGTGGCTTCGCTGCCGCCGGAGTGCTCTACTATCCCGCTGAAGGACCATAAGGCCCGACCTGCTCCACGGTGACCCGGTCATAGCGGCCGGCACCTGGGCATGCGCACAGGTGCCCAGGCCAGGGGGTAGGCCAACGTCAGTCGAGTGTCGCCCCAGAGATCTCCACGAGCTTCTGCCAGACTTTCTCCTGCTCGCGCATATACGCGCCGAAGGCTACGGGCGAGTCGTCCGCGACCGGCGTGAAGCCGATCGGCTCCATGCGTTTTCGGAACTCATCCGACCGGACGATCTGCGTTATGGCGCGATGCAGGAGCATGATGCGGCTCTCGGCCGTGCCGGCCGGCGCGTTGATCGCGTACCAGCTCTGCATATCGATGCCGGAATCCGGCAGCAGCTCGCGCATCCCCGGCACGTCGCGCAGCTCCGGGACATAGGTGATGCGCTCGGCGCTGCCGACCGCCAGGGGGCGGAATTTGCCCTCGCGTACGTTCGGCATCGCGGCCGGGATGACATCGAACATCATGTCGATGTTGCCCGCATACAGGTCCTGAAAGGCCGGGCCGCCCCCACGATAGGGCACGTGGGTGATGTCTACATCTGCTGCGCGCTTCAGCGATTCGATGGCCAGGTGACTGACCGTGCCAGTACCGGATGACCCCATGGTGAGCTTGCCCGGATCGCGCTTCGCGGCTGTGATGAGCTCGCCGAACGTCTTCCAAGGCCGGTCCGAGTTCACGATCAGCAGCACCGTCCCGGTGGTCACCCGCGTGACCGGCGCCAGATCGCGCGCCGGGTCCAGCGGCATCGAGCGGCGGTACAGGAACTTGTTGGCACATAGGATCGAGGCCGAGCCAAGCAGCAGCGTGTAGCCGTCCTTCTCTCCCTTGGCGACAACATCGGCACCCAAGTTGCCACCAGCCCCGCCGCGGTTCTCCACCAGTACATTCTGCCCAAGGGTGGTCTGGAGCCGCTCGGCCAGAAAGCGACCGGTAAGATCCACCGCGCCACCCGGCGCAAAAGGCACGACGATGCGAACCGGCCGGGTGGGGAAGTCAGGGGACTGGCTGCGGGCAGCCAAGAGTGCCGGAAGGGTGAGGGTAGTACCCCCAATCAAAGCGCGTCGGCTGATCACTCTCGTCCCTCCGGCATTTCTGCGCCTTGGTACTGGCCTGGACGCGCAGCAGCAACCAACCGGCGCGAGCTCGAAGGGTTGCTCGTGGTGGCTGGTGCAGCCGGTCACGGGCCTCTGGCAGCCAGGAGGACCCATGAGCACCTTGGACGTGGCGAGTTGCGGTCGCTGCATTCTCGTGTTGAGCGGCGGCAGTTGAAAATCGGGGTAGAGCCATCCGACCTTTTACTCGCTTGGATGGGGGGACGCCCTGGCGTGCCTTGGCCCCGCTCACTGCCCCATCCGTTTTTTACGGGAAGTCCCGGCCATCGATCACACCGCCTTCCCTCGTACCACCCACGGCCAGTCGTACGGGTTTTGAGCGGGACAGTGGATAGGATAGCGTGGTGACGGCCGATCCCCTGCCTCGATCGCCACGTCGCAGAAGAGCGGAAAGCAGCGGTAGAATACCTGATGCTCAAATGGCTGCTGCATCCCCTTGTGCGTACATAAAAGCAAGCTGCCTAGGTTCATACTCGACGGCACGGTGTGGCCGAAAACAGACTGGCCGCTTCTGAGGCTAATTGTTCTGCACGTCTAGCTTGCTCAGGATCGGACGCCAGAGCCGGTCCTGGTCGCGTAGGAACTGAGCGAATTCCTCAGGCGTGTTGCCGACGATGAACTGGGCATCCCGCGTCAGCCGTTCCTGAATGCGCGGGTCTTTCAGCGACTCTGCCGCCGCGTCGTGCAGCTGTTGCACCCGGGCGGGCGCCGTACGCGCGGGGGCGAGCAGGCCGAACCAGCTCAGCGCCTCTGTCCCCGGGGCGAATTCGGCCACCGTGGGCACCTCGGGCGTGGTCGGCATGCGCTGCAGGCTGGTCCAGCCGATCAGCCGCCCCTGGCCATTTCGGAAGACCGGCACGGCGGTGCTGCCAGCCACCACCAGCACGTCGAGGTTGCCGGCGACGAAGTCGTTCAGCGCCGCCGAATCGCCGCGATAGGTAACGTCCTGCATGCGGATGCCCAAGCGCTCCGTCACCAGCAGCATGGCGACGTTGGTCAGCGTGGTCGGGCCGTTGGTGCCGTAGGTGATACCCCCCGGATCGGCCTTGGCCGCGGCGATGAGGGCCGGGATGTCGGCGGGGCCCTTGTTCTGAGTGATAATGCCGAAGGGGTAGGTGGTCGCCAGGGTGATCGGAGCGAAGTCCTCGACCTTGTAGGGCAGGTTCTTCACCACGACGGGGTTGATGCTCAGCGTGGTACCGGCCGCCATCAGCAGCGTGTTGCCGTCGGGCTGGGCGCGGGCGACGTATTCGGCGCCGACAATGGTGTTGCCACCAGCCCGGTTTTCAACCAGCACCGTCTGCCCGAGGGTCTGCGTCATCCGCTCCGACATCAGGCGCGAAAGCACGTCGGTGCTGCCGCCGGCGGCAAAGGGCACGATGATGGTGACGGGCCGCTGCTGCTGGGCACGGGCGATGGCGGGGGCGGCAAGGGCCGCAGCGAGCACGAGGCGGCGCGGGGCAGGAATCATGGCGTCCTCCGGGGCTGTTTCGCGCCTCTTTGCCATCGGCGCCAGGCGCAGCCACCCCCAAGACCCATTGCCGCTGCCGCTGCCGCTAAATGGCTCAGGTCCCGTCTGGAAGCTGCCCAAGCATGGGTATTTCAGGATGGCTGTTGCGAACACGGACGCGGGCGGCGTCGAAGAAGGCTGAGTCACTACGGAGTCCAGGAACTGCTCGGTCGCTTGCAGTTGTGGGAAATGGGCGCAGCCCGGCAATACCGCGCATCTGGCACTCAGCAAACCAGCCACCGGCTCCTCGCCGGAGAGGATCCGGGAGACGGTCCTCCACTCCGGCAGGCCGCGGATACCCTTCACGCAGAAGGCGCTCTGCGCGTGGGATGGGCCGAGATTCAGCGCAATTATCGTGACATGGCCAGTATCGTCCAGCGTCAGCAGCGCGCCAGATTTCCAAGCCCGCTGGCGATCACCAGCAAGGAGCGCAGCCCGCTGCTGCCCGAAGTGCCGACAACAAACAGCGTCCACCCGGAACTCGAGATCACCTCGTGGGGCGGATTGTGAGAGCGTCGGAGAGAAAATCCCTCAGGGAGCGGCTGGGTAATCTGGCCGCGGCGGCGTGAAATAGGAGCGCTGCCGAGCCTTTCGTCACGACGGCTGACGGAAGGCCT
>NZ_SMSJ01000148.1 GCF_004355005.1 Dankookia rubra | reverse complement strand
TGTGTCCATGTAGTCCAGCACGCCGGCCTTGGCCTTCAGCCCGGCCAGGGTCGCGGCCTCAGTGTCGAAAATGCGCCGCTCGAGCCCGAACACCTCGCCCTCCACCTCCTTCTTCAATACGCGGTCGGCGGCGGACCAGTCGCGGTCCAACATGCCGGCGTGACGGTCCGCGATTGGGATGAGGCGATCGACGGCCTGGCGCCACGCGGCGCAGAGCTCGAGCAGCTCAGTGTCAGTGCTGGTCATGCGGCGATCTCCTGTGAGGTGTTCAAGCAAGAAAGCCGCGCATCCGCCGTAGCAGCTGCGCCCGTCACGTCGAGCACCGCGTCCAGGGCACCATGCTCGAGCAGCGCCTGGAACGTGCCGGTATTTGCAGCCAGCATTCGTTCCAGGCCTTCGCGCCGGAGCTCGGCAGGACGGTCCGCAGTCTCGAGCGCGCGGATCCGGTGCCGCCACTCGGCCAGCCAGTCGACCCGCGTGGTGTGCTCTGTCGTGCCGCCGGCGCGGTCCATGATGATCCAGGGGGAGGGGGCGTTCATGGCCGCGCCCTCCATCCACAAAGCCGCGTCACGCCCACCGGCAGAGGACCAGACACCCGCAGATGCGGCGGCACAGCCATATTCTCCTGTTGGTGCAGGTGGCGCGCCAGGGCCGCGAGCCGGGCAGCGATGGCCAGCACCCGCGCGGGCCGATCGGCAGCTTCGACCAGTTCGAGCGCGAGGACGTCGACGTCATGGGCGGCGCTCATATGGCCTGCTCCAGCACCGCGGCATCAGCCTCGCGGGCCCGCCGCACCTGGTCGGCCTCGATGGCATCAAGCGCATCAGCCATACGCGTGAACCGCCCCAGATTACGTAGGTAAGCGATGCGGCAAACGGTCGGCGCCAGCAGGGCACGGCGGAGTTCAGCGGCCGGGCGAGGGTCGCGCAGCAGCACTTCGTCAGGGATCAGGGTCATGTTCCGCCCCTCACGCTGCGATCGACAGGGGAGAGGCGAAGGCCGCGTAGACCTCGGCAGCGGCGGCACACTCGGCCGCGTCGTGCTCCGGCGCGTATTCCTGCGGCACGCTGGCGACCAGCGACACGAAGGCGAGGACGGCAGCGAAGGCCGCCTCTTCGGTGACGCCGTCGGCCAGGGGCAACCACTTGCCCAGGCGGAGGTGGAGATCGACGCGGTAGGTGTCGCCTTCGGCGCGGATGTCCATGCAGCGGACGCCCGCCATGACCATCGCCACCAGCGTCTGGTCATGGTGGAGAGGGCGGTCGAGGACGGAAACGCGTCGCATAGCCGCGAGACGCGCGCGCGCGGGTTGGTCTACAGAGATGAAAGCCATGATCCGGGCTCCACAGGCTCGGGTTGTGGTCAGGGCCGGGAGAGGTGTTGCTGCACCTTGCTCGGCCCGCCTTCAGGTACTTCTGTTGGTGTAAATAGGATTAGGATGGGTTAAATACCCAACGCAAGGGGTAAAAATCCTTGCGATGGCGTTCTTCTGCGCTTAGCTTTCGCCTATGAACGGCATCACACCCGAGACCTGTCGGGCTGCCCGTGGCTTGCTAGGCTGGTCACAGAACGAACTCGCGCAGCGCGCACAGGTCGGCCTGAACACAATCCGAAACTTCGAAACTCGCGCCCGCAGCCCCCGGACTGGCGAGCCCGTACGGCTAATGCGAGCAAACCTTGCTGCGCTTCAGTCAGCTATGGAGGCAGCAGGGGTCCAGTTCACGTCTGATCCCGGCCGCATCGGGGTCGCGCTTCGTGTCACGGCGAACGACACATGAACTTCCCGGCCGAGTACGAAGCCGCAGGCCGGCTGCAACGGGCGCTGGCTGCCTTCCAGAAGGGGCAGGGCATGCTGCTGGCCGCACATCGCAAGCTGCAGAGCCTACCGCCGGAAGAGGTCGGCCGCTTCTGACTAGCGGCCGGAGCTCAGCTCGAGGCGCACATGAGCGCCAGCGCAGCGGAGGTGCTGGCCGCTTTCAAGGCGTTCTCAGCCGCAGGACTGGTCGCCAGCGCCAATGACCGCCACCTGGTCAGCGAGGCACAGCGGCATCTCGCTCAAGGTGGTCTATGACGCAGGACAAGCCGAAGCTCACCCCCGCTGAGCAGCGGCAACGGCGCGAGGACAGGCTCGTCACCATCCGTCTGCGCATAGCGATCGGCCGGGCTCTGGAAGACCGGGGCATTACCACCGCGGCCGCGATTGGCGAGGCGCTCGGGATGCCGGCTGGCGAGGCGACCAAGCTGTTAACCCGGCGGCAATGGCGCGAAGGCGATGTAGAGCAGCTTCAGGCTGCTGCGGTACGGCTCGGGCTGACCGCGTAGATCCCCGAAGGAAGGGAGACGACCTGTGCCGGCTGACTTCCTCGCCGACGACTTCGAGGCCATTGCTCGTGCCATGCGGCGGGAAACGTCATTGTCGCCTGTGGTGCTGCACTTTTGGGGCATGCGCGCATTGCTAAGCAGCGTTCATGAAAGCATCGAAGCGGCAGTGGCAGAGGCTTATAGGTTGGCGGCGAGCGACATAGGGACCCCACTCCGCATCACCACTCCTGAAGGCACCATGCTGATGGACGACAGGGCTCTTGCTGAAGCGGTGGTCCGCCACGGCGAGAGAATGCCGATTTAGCGCTTCAATCCCCACTGCTCCACGAGTGCCGGCAACGGGGTGGTACGTACCTTGGGCCAACGGACGAGGCCCGACGGAATCATCGCTCGCGCTTGCTCCAACGAGTTCGCCGTCCAATGGTGGTCAGTGATCCTGTCTTCGGGCACGGCGAGTACGACCCTCAGCACGTACCTGCCTGGTGCGTCTGGGCTATCCGGACCGAACACCAGAAGATAGGGATCGTGCACGGAGTGGGCGTGCAATACCTTCGCCACTTCTTGGGTTGATGCACGATGCATTCGCTCCCTCCGCTTTACGCGCAGGATGAAGAAAGCAGAGACATAGAAAAATTATATTCTTTTTCATAAAGAAAATTACGACACGCTAAAATAAAACGATAAGCATACTTACATTATTTGTTCTGCTCGCAGTATTGCCCCTCTACAAAGCTTCACGATTAAGCATTTTGTGAAATTTTTACGGATCAATACTTAAATGTCAGAGTATGTGGCGGATGTACCCACCTCGGTGCAGGTGCGGCTGGAAGCGTCTGTCTCTTCCAGCCGCACCGACCCCGTTGATGGACGCTCGCACACGGTGAGCGGTAGGCGTGATCCTCACCGAGCTGGTCATCGCCATCGTCGTCGCTGCGGCGAATTAGGGCCACAGTGCCGTCGACCCGAAGCTGCTCCTGCTACCACGTTGCTCAGTGGCGTGCTGGACCTAAGCGCAGGTTTGGCTCGTCCTCTTCTGGCGTCAGGGGATCGTCAGTGACGATTGTTAGCAGGTCGGTCCCTTGGCTTCTCACGATAATCAGCAGACCTACCACCATAAAGAGTAGCGCCGCTGGGGTGCTTTGCCCAAGCACTGCGGCAAGTACACCACAAGCGGCAAGGCCGGCCACCCAAAGCCAGGTGTGCTCCTTTATGTGGAGCAGAACAGGATGCTTCATGGCGTCTCTCCCCCGAGCTTGACTGCTCGTGGTGACACGATAGCAATGTTTCATCCATAATTCAGATACCTATCACCATCGTGATGCACACGCACAAGGCCTCACGGAAGCACCGGGAAGCCGTCCAGGACTGAGCTCGTCCGGCAAATCAGTAGGGCGCATAGCCGGCGCAGCAATATGCAGCCGGCCCCAAACCAGCCGATGGGGTTCTGCCTCGGCCTCATTTTCAGGAGGACCACAATGGGATCGAGAACGGGCAGTGACGCCCACGACGTCATCTTCGGTTCGGCAGGCGCCGACCTTCTCTCCGGCATGGGCGGAAATGACATGCTGTTTGGTGGCGCCGGGGCGGATACAATCATTAGCGGCACGAACATTGACGTCCTCATCGGCGGCGCTGGAGCAGATACTTTTATCTTCCAGCGCGGTGATGGGGCCGACCTGATTGCGGATGCACGGATCGGCATCGATCATGTCCTCATAATCGGCGTCGAGCAGGACGAGGTCAGCTTCCACGCTGGCGAGGACGGCACCCTGCAAGCCTGGTACGGCGGCACCGATGGCTCGGCCGCGGATCACGGCACGATCACCCTATCCGGCTACACGATGAACGACGTAGGCGCCATGCGCGACCTGTTCATCTTTGGCTAGAACGCCGGGCGGTGGGGCAGTCATCGCTAGACGATCCTGCATAGCGTGGACGTCAAAGCCAGCTTCGTCGTTGTGACGGCCGGTTGCGCGCCGCCCCCGATCGCCGCTCCACCATGCCCTGTACGAGGCCGGTGACGACGTACGGAAGCAGGGCAACAAGAAGCTGCAGGATGGCGTTGGGAGCGAGCACCGGCGCTGCCGCAGATCGATGCTGCAACTCGCGCCGCTTGGCATCTGGAGCGAGCACCGCATCGGCCGACTTTGCCGGAACCGGCACTGCCTGCTTGCTTCCTTTGAGGTTGGCCCAGGCCCGGGTGAACTCAGCTCCGGCCAGGAAAATCAGCGCTGAGTAGTAGAGCCATACCAGAATGATGATGATCGCGCTCGCAGCACCGAATCCAGCGGCGACCCCGCTGTTTCCGATGTAGAGCGCAATCAAAGTCTTGCCGACGGTGAACAGGACGGCGGTCGTGAAGGCTCCGATGAGGACATCGTGCCAAGCGAGCTTGCGATCTGGTAGCACCTTGTAGATCGCCGCAAACAGCAGCGTCAGAACGCCGATCGTCACCGAGATGCTCAGCACGAAGGCGAGTGACGCACCGCCAGGAAGCGCGGCTTCCAGCCAAGAGCCGAAGGATGCGATGGCAGCGCTAACTGCTAGGGAGGCGATCAGGATGAAGCCTGTCGTTGCCACCAGACCGAGCGCCGCAGCCTTCGCCTTGACTAGGCGTGAAACGGTCTCGGTAATCGAGCCCGCCTCCGGCACCTCAGTTTTCCAGACGGCGTTCAGCGCATTCTGCAGGGCACCGAAGGCGCCACCGGCGGTGAGCAGCAAGGTACCTAGGCCGATCGCCACGGCCCAGCCGCCGCGCGCACTACCCATCGCGCCATCGGACAGTCGCCCGACTTCGCGCGCCGCCTGGTCGCCCAGCATGCCGGTCATCTGAGCAGTGATGGCGTCATCGACTTGGTCGCGACCGAAGACGAAGCTGGCGATGCCGGTAGCAATGAACAGCAGCGGCCCGATCGAGAACAGGGTGAAGTAGGCGATGCCGGCAGCCCGCGTCAGAGCATCGTCCGCTATGAAGCCTTCCCCGGTATCCTTCAGCAATGCCCATACCCGGCCCATGGCGCAGCATCCATGATGAACATGACTATGAAACGGTCTGCTGGTGCCGCAGTTTCCTGAACCTACACCGCGTGCACCGAGCCAGCGGCATTATCAGCCTGATCGCGTTGCGGGCCGGTCCGACTGGTCGAAGACGACCCGGTAGCGGCAGTGCGCGTGACTCTCACCGCCCTGGCGGTCGTCCTCATCATCACTTCGACTGTTCCCGCCAAGCTATCAGCAGAGGGGTGAAGTCGGTGGGTTGCTCGGCGTAGGACAGGATGTCGCCATGCACCACCGCCCAAGGCTGCGCACTGCTCGTCCAGAACTGAGCGACCGGGCGGACCCAACTGGTGTCGTCGAGAGTGCCGGCCCGGACATTGACGGTTTTCCGCCCCTCTCGCTGCGTGTGAGTGCGGGAATGGCAGGCCGGGCAGACATGCGCGAAAATACGAGCACCGCCGGCCAAGCGCCGCTCCGTCCGCAGCGGTTTGCCTCGCGCCAAGTCGAAGCCGTCAGCGGGGATTACCACTGACATGCTGAACGCACTGCCGGTTCGCTTTTGGCAGAGGTGGCAGTGGCAGATGTAGGTGGTGAGGATAGGTTGTGTGATGAGGTAGCGGACCTCGCCGCAATTGCAGCCGCCGGGCAGAGGCAGGTCTCTGGTCATGGACCGAGGATGGCAGATCGTGCGCCCGGTCGTCATCAGGTCAACGCGGCGCCGAGAGCCCAGGCGGATGTCCGGCCAGGAGCGAGACCACTACCGTCCACCAATGGCCTCTCGCAGCATCAGCCAGTCGGCCGTGCTGACCAGTCCCTTGGCCACCGCCTCACGGCCCACCTGAATGAAGTCGATGCGTTGAGCCCGGGCCAGCACGGTAATGCGGATGTAGACGCCGCTCAGGCGGTCGGCTTCGTCTTCGGTCGCCAGCTTGTCCAGGTCGGTGAGCATCGGCGGATCGCCCTTCGGAGCAGTTCGAAGCCTATGCGAAACCAGCACCGATGTTCCATCTTTGTTCACGCATGTCGCGGCACCTCGACGGCAGCCCGAAGCCAGTGGACCCGATCTGGTATCGCCAGCACGAGACGCTGCACGTCCAGTGCCGCTGCGGACACCGGGCCAGCGGCATCATCGGGCTGATCGCTTTGCGGGCTGGAATGAGCGGGCACGAGCGGATGTGGCGGCTTGTCGTCCGACTCCGGTGCTCGAGGTGTGGCGCGCGTGACCCGACCGTCGAGGTGGGGCGGTGAGGTGCGGAGGAGGCAGCCGGGCAGGTTGCCGCTAGGAGGTGAGGCCTAGCCCGCCCCGCTCGGGAAGAATGCCGCGAGCCGGCAGCGTTGGCTACCAGTAGCCTCACCTGCAGCTTGCGCTGCAGCCGCACGACGCTCAGCACCAGCGGCCCGATCATCACGTGCGCGAGCACGACCGGCGTTCACCCCTCAGCTACAAAGGGCCTGCATATCCGGTGCGCGAGAGCACAGCGCTGAACGAGACTGATCGCCAAGCTCCTGGTGCTGCTTAGAGGACAGGCTGATGACCACCATCTCGTTTGGCCGCTTTACCCCGACCAGCGCTCGAGCCGAAAGAGATCGGAAAGTCAGCCCTGGCTTGGTTCAGCGCCTGCGCGCCTGGATGCTGCATCGCCGCACCTGCGCCGAACTGCGAGACGCAGACGCACGCACCTTGCAGGACGTCGGCTTCACCCCTGTTGCCAGCACTGACTTGGTTCGTACATTCGGAATGGACCCTACATCCCTTTGGAGCATCGGCGAGGTGCCGATGCCACTTCCCGAGAAGAACGGCCCATCGCATCGCCGCTGACTAGCAGGTGCTGCGAGCGGCAGCTTCCTTTCGCCAGTGCCGACTAACCGTCCTTCGCCTGGGAGGCCTCTGCGATGACGCGCTGCAGCTCGGCATCGCTAGTGCCCTCAGGAAGCCCCAGGAAGGACCACAGCGCCGCGTCTGGCCATAGATGGGGCGGAACATGCTGGAACGCCTCCCAACCGTTCCTACGGCCTCGCTCGAGGCGGTGAAGGCGTATCTCGAGCGGCTTCACCCCTGCGCATCCCCGATGGTGACGATGATCAGGCGAGCATCGGACGTTGTGCCGGCGCTGCCAAACCGGCGCGCCGATCGGCATCGCGCAAAATGGCGACGCCAGCCGCCATGTTGCGGCACGGATCCATGGCTTCGGCGACTGTTGCGGGGAAACCGGGCTTGCCGATGTGCTGGCTGTTCAATCCCATCAGCCCGTAATCAATCGAGCCGTCGCGGTTCGGCCGACCGACCGCCGCAGGGTTCAAACTGCTTTCAACCTGCGCGTAGGCCCGTAGCCGGTCCACGGTGATGGTCGGCGGCAGGCTGAGACCGCATGAGGCGACCAGCAGGGCGAAGGCTTCGGGGGTCATCGCCAGCCCGGCCCCAGCAGCAAGCCCAGCAGCAGCACGGCGAGGATGACCAGGCCGCCGGTCGCGGCGTGGCGACCGCAAGGCCCGGCTACCAGCAGGGCGAGCAGCCAGTTCATGCCAGCACCAGGGCGGCGAGGAAGGCCGCCAGGGCGAAGCCGATCGCGTGCGTCTGCTGATCGGCGGAGATGGCACCGACGACGTAGCCGACCACGCAGCCAGCCACGCCGGCCAGGGTGAGAGCGGCAACGGTCATGCCGGCGAACCGCAAACGCTAGGCATTACGCCCAACAGCGCACGATATGTGGTAGAAACGCTCCCGAACCGAGCCATTGCAACCAACTCTTGCCCTTAGGAGAATAGTTAGTCATTATGGACAGCTTAGAGGCAAAGGGCAAGAGGCGAATGACCCAAGCGGGCTTCACGGCGGCGCAATGTCGCGCGGCGCGGGCGGCGGTTCAGTGGAGCCAGGACGAACTTGCGGAACGGGCGCGGGTATCTCGCGCAACGCTTGTGAAGTTTGAGAACGGGTCGGGCGTCCCGCACACGAACAACCTGACCGCGATCCGCGCTGCGTTTGAGGCGGAGGGCTTTCGGTTCGCACTGTCCGAAGCGGACGGTCAGGCAAGCATCAGCTACGTCGAGACTTGGAAGTGAGCGAAGCCGCTGCGCTGCTGGACGAAGTCCTCGCGCCACACGCCAACAACCTCGCCGCCGGCTCCGGTGCCCTCGAGGGCCTCTCAATGGCCGAGGTGTGGACTTTTGCGATGAACGAGTCGCCATCGGCTTGGAGCCGAGCCACGACCGATTGGTCTACAGTCACCGCGAGGGGTCTTGCGAGGAAGGTGTGGGCTTTTGCGAGCCTGCCCAACGAGGAATCAACGAGTCTCGCAAACCATCCCGAGGACTTTTGCGAGCATACTATTGATCCGGCCTGGGCGATCTTGAATCAGGCGGCGTAGCGAAAAGTCTTGTGCCCGAAGAAGCTGCGAACGCGGTCGGGCAGCTTCGATAGCCTGCGCATGTGCCCGA
>NZ_SMSJ01000147.1 GCF_004355005.1 Dankookia rubra | reverse complement strand
GATGCCGGGGTCGAAGCGGGGGCGGCGGCGCATCGGGTGGTCCCTCCGGCAGGAACCCGGAACGGAGCACGAAGATAGGAATAAAAGCAAGGAAAAAGGCAGGAGGCGGGGGTGACGCCTGCCGCGCCTTGCGGAATCAGCTGGGAAGATGGGCAGACAACAAAAGGAACATCGGGCGCTCACGCTCGGGGGCCAGTTCGGGGCGCTCGGCAACCTGCGCCTCCGTCGGTGCCCATTCCTCGACATGGGTCAGCCGGAAGCCGGCGCCGAGCAGCGCGTTCAGCGTGGTGCCGAGCATGCGGTGCTGCTTGACCACCCCCTTGGCCAGCCAGTCGGTGACGCGTGGCCCCTCCCGCTGGTAGCCGTCGAGCGGCCAGGACCTGCGCCCCGCGGCATCGGTGGTCCAGCCGGCTCGGCCCGGCGCGGTCAGGATCGGATGCTCGAGCGAGGCGACGAAGTGGCCCCCCGGGGCGAGCGCATCGCGGATCCGGGCCAGCAGCGCCGGCAGGTCCTCGATGTAGTGCAGGACGAGCGCGCTGAAGGCCAGGTCGAAACCGGCCACCGGCAGGTCGAGCGCCTCGAGGTCGGCGCGGCGATAGGTGATGCCCGGGTCCTCGGTCATCGCCCTGGCCCGCGCCAGCATCGCGCGCGACAGGTCGAGGCCGAGCACCGAGGCGGCGCCGGCCTGCCGCGCCCAGCGGCAGAACCAGCCGAAGCCGCAGCCGAGATCGACCACGCGGCGCCCTTCCAGCGGCGGCAGCATCGCCCGCAGCGCCGGCCATTCCGGCGCCCCGTCCAGCCCCTCCACCGACCGCCTGAGCCGGGCATAGCCGGCGAAGAATTCCGGGTTGTCGTAGATATTCTGCGCCATGGGCTAGACCCGGGGTGTCCAGAGGGGCAAGGCCCCGCCGGCGGGGTCCGGGGCGGCGCCCCGCCACCGCGGCGCCACCCAGGCCCGCGCCCGCCGCGGCCCGCGCCGCGTCGTCACCCGCACCGGCACCAGCCGGTAGGGCGCGCCCTCGTAGGCCGCGAGCCGGGCCAGCGCCGCCGGCCCGCAGCGCAGCAGCGCGCCTGCGGTCGCGGCGCCCTTCGCGCGGACCAGCGTCGGGTAGGGCGTGCCGCGCAGCGCGACGCGGGCCCAGCCTTCCAGCCGCGCCGGGCGCAGCCGCCGCGCCAGGCCCGGCTGCCCCGCCATCCGCTCCAGCACCGCCGGCCGCAGCAGCGTGCCGTAGAGGAAAAGCGGCGGCGTCACTCCACCTGCATCTTCAGCTCGGCGACCAGGGGCCGCACCTGGGCGAGCTGGTCCTTCACCGCGGCGCCGAACTCGGCCGCGGAATTGCCGCCCGGCTCGGCGCCGAGCTCGGCGATGCGGCGCGCGACATCCGGGTGCTGCGCCGCCGCGGCGATCTCCCGCTGCAGCCGCGCCAGCACCGGCGCCGGGGTCGCCGCGGGGGCGAAGAAGCCGTTCCACCCCAGCAGCTCGATGCTCGGGAAGCCCTGTTCGCGCGCGGTGGGCACCTCCGGCAGCGCGCTGGCCCGTTGCGCCGCCAAGGTCGCCACCGGACGCAAGGCGCCGGACCGGATGTTGGAGAGGGAGGAGGAGAGCTGGTCGCCGCCGAACTGGATGCGCCCCGCCAGCAGCTCCTGCACCAGGGGCGCGGCGCCGCGATAGGGGATGTGGTCGAGCTTGATGCCGGCATCGCGCTTCAGCACCTCGCCGACCAAGTTGATGGTGCTGCCGGGTCCGGTCGAGCCGTAGAAGAGGTCGCCGCGCTGCTTGGCGTAGCCAACGAACTCCTTCAGGTCCTTCGCCGGCACCTGCGGGTTGACCAGCAGCATCATCGGCACATTGGCGCCCATCGAGACCGGGGCGAAGTCGCGCTCGATGGAATGCGGCGCGCGTCCCGCGAATTCCAGCGCGGCGGTGGTGGTGCAGAAGGTCAGGTTGTGGAAAAGCAGCGTGTGGCCGTCGGTCGACTTCGCCACCACGTCGGCGCCGATCGACCCGCCGCCGCCGCCGCGATTCTCGACGACGACCGACTGCCCGAGTGTTTCCGTCAGCCGCTGGGCATAGAGCCGCGCCAGCAGGTCGGTGGTGCCGCCCGCCGGGAAGGGCACGACGATGCGGACGGGCCGGGTGGGCCAGGTTTCCTGCGCCCGCGCGGTCCCCGCGATTGCCAAGCCCGCGCCGAGCGCCGCCCGCCTGGTGATCCGCATGGTCCTTTCCCCTCCCCGGTTCGGGGTCAGGATGCGGAGGCGGTGCGCGAGACGTCAACCGTTGGCGGGCGCTCCGCGCCGGTGCCCGACCTCAGTGGCCGGCATTCTCGCCGGAGAAGTCGGGCGCGGCGAGGCCGCTGGCGGTCAGCTGCTCGACCAGCCCGGCCTTCAGCCGCTCGAGCCCCGCTTCCGACGTCGCCTCGCAGCGCGCCACCAGCACCGCCTGGGTGTTGGACGCCCGCAGCAGCCACCAGCCGTCCTCGGTCAGCACGCGGACACCGTCGACCGCCTGTACCTTGGCGCCGCTGGCGGCGAGCCGCGCCTTCACCTCGTCGACCACGACGAATTTCCGCTCCTCCGGGCAGTCGAAGCGGAGCTCCGGCGTGTTGATCACCTGCGGCAGCGCGGCGCGCATCTGCCCAAGTGTCTCGCTGCTGCGGGCGATGATGCCGAGCAGCCGGATGGCCGAATAGGGCGCGTCGTCGAAGCCGTACCACTTGTCGGCGAAGAAGATGTGGCCCGACATCTCGCCGGCCAGCGGGCTGCCGGTCTCGGCCATCTTGGCCTTGATCAGCGAATGCCCGGTCTTCCACATCAGCGGCGTGCCGCCGGCCTTGGCGATCTCGTCGAACAGCACCTGGCTCGCCTTGACGTCGGCGATGATGGTGCCGCCCGGCTTCGACTTCAGCACGTCGCGCGCCAGCACGACCAGCAGCTGGTCGCCGAACAGGATGTTGCCCTCGCCGTCCACCACGCCGATGCGGTCGGCATCGCCGTCGAAGGCGATGCCGAGATCGGCGCCTTCCTTCTCGACCTCGGCGATCAGCTGCTCGAGGTTCTTCGCCACCGTCGGGTCGGGGTGGTGGTTGGGGAAGCTCCCGTCGACGTCGCCGTTGATGACGTAGTGCTCGCCGGGCAGCTTCGCGGTCAGCAGCTTGGTGATGTCAGCGCCCGAGCCGTTGCCCGGATCCCAGACCACCTTCAGCTTGCGGTCGCCGCCGTCGTAGTCCTGCATCACGCGGGCGACATAGGGCTCGGCCACCTCGACCTTGTGGTCGCTGCCCTCGGTCGAGACCGGGACGACGTCGCCCTCGGCCGCCATGCGGCCGATCTCCTGGATCTGCGCGCCGAAGAAGGGCTTCTTGCCCAGCATCATCTTGAAGCCGTTGTAGTCCGGCGGGTTGTGGCTGCCGGTGACCATCACCGCGCCGTCGGCGCCGAAGTGGTAGCTGGCGAAATAGAGCATCGGCGTGGCGACCAGGCCGATGCGGATCACCTCCAGCCCGCAGGCCCGCAGCCCCGCGACCAGCTGGGGTTCCAGGTCCGGGGAGGACAGCCTGCCGTCATAGCCGACCGCCACCTTGGTGCCGCCGGCGCGGGAGACGATGCTGCCGAAGCAGCGGCCGATGGCGAAGGCGTCCTCCGGCTGCAGCGTCTGCCCGACGATGCCGCGGATGTCGTACTCGCGCAGCACGGTCCGGTCGAAGCTGTGGTGGAAGGCGGTCATGGCAGGTCTCCGCGTTTTGCCGGAATTTGCCCGGCGGAATCAGGGTCGGCCGATCGAGGAATAGCGGAAGCCGGCGGCGCGCATCGCTTCCGGGTCGTAGACGTTGCGCAGGTCGACCAGCACGTCGCCGCGCATGGCCTGCCGCAGCCGGGCAGGCGCCAGGGCGCGGAACTCGTTCCATTCGGTCAGCAGCACCAGCGCATCGGCGCCGGCGATGGCATCCGGCGCGCTGGTCGCGTAGTGCACGCTGCCGGGCAGCAGCGGCTTCGCATGGCCCATGCCGGCCGGATCGAAGGCGCGGATGGTGGCGCCCGCCTCGGCCAGGCGGGGGATCAGCACCAGCGATGCCGCGTCCCGCATGTCGTCGGTCTCGGGCTTGAAGGTCAGGCCGAGCACCGCGATCACCTTGCCCGCGACGCTGCCGCCGCAGGCGGCGATCACGCGCGCGGCCAGGGCTTCCTTGCGGGCCTCGTTCACCGCGATGGTGGCCTCGACCAGCCGGATCGGGGCGCCGAAGTCGGCCGCGGTGCGGGCCAGCGCCAGGGTGTCCTTCGGGAAGCAGGACCCGCCATAGCCCGGCCCGGCATGGAGGAACTTGCGGCCGATGCGGCCGTCGAGCCCCATGCCGCGCGCCACGTCGTGCACATCGGCGCCGACCTTCTCGCAGAGATCGGCGACCTCGTTGATGAAGGTGATTTTGGTGGCGAGGAAGGCGTTCGCCGCATACTTGATGAGTTCGGCGGTCTCGATCCGGGTCGCCAGGACCGGCACCTCGATCAGGTTCAGCGGCCGGTACAGGCGGCGCAGCACCGTCATCGCCCGCTCGCCGCCCTCGCCCTCCATGGTGCCGATCACCACGCGGTCGGGCCGCATGAAGTCGCCGATGGCGCTGCCCTCGCGCAGGAATTCGGGATTGGAGGCGACCTCGATGGCGAGCTCCGGCCGGGCCTTCCGGACGATCTCATGCACCTGCCGTCCGGTCCCGACCGGCACGGTCGACTTGGTCACCAGGACCAGCGGCCGCTTGGCCGCCTTCGCCACCTGCTCGGCCGCGGCGAAGACGAAGGACAGGTCGGCATGGCCGTCGCCGCGGCGCGACGGCGTGCCGACGGCGAGGAAGACCGCGTCCGCCCCCTGCACCGCCTCGGCCAGGTCGGTGGTGAAGGACAGCCGACCGTCCCGGGCATTCTCCTGCACCAGGGTCTCGAGGCCGGGCTCGTAGATCGGGATGCGGCCGGCCCGCAGCGCCGTGATCTTCTGCTCGTCCGTGTCGAGGATGCAGACATCGTGGCCGAATTCGGCGAAGCAGGCCCCCGAGACCAGGCCGACATAGCCGGCCCCCACCATCGCAATACGCATCGTCCTGCTCCCGTTGGATGAGCGGCGCGGTCCCCGGTGGTCCGGTGGGCCGCGTCCGGCGTCAGTCCGATGCGGTTAGCACGGGGGGGTCACGAATAGTGCTTCAGGAATTCGCGCACTGCGGGCGCCATGTCCGGCCGTGCCAGGGCGAAGGCGATCTGCGCCTCCAGCCAGCCGGCCTTGTCGCCGCAGTCGAAGCGGCGACCCTCGTAGCGCAGGCCATGGAAGGGCTGGCTGCCGATCAGCTTGGCCATGCCGTCGGTCAGCTGCACCTCGTTGCCGGCGCCGCGCTCCATCCTCGCGAGATGGCCGATCACCTCCGGCATCAGCACGTAGCGGCCGATCACGGTCAGGTTGGACGGGGCCTTGTCGACCGGCGGCTTCTCGACCAGCCCCTTCACGGAGACCAGCCGGCCCATGTCCTGGGCGACATCCAGCACGCCGTAGCGATTGACCTTCTCGCGCGGCACTTCCTCGATCGCCACCACGTTGCCGCCGGTCTCGCGATAGGCCGCGGCCAGCTGGGCGGTGCAGGAGACGTCGCACATCATCAGGTCGTCGGGCAGCAGGATGGCGAAGGGGTCGTCGCCGATGAAGCTGCGCGCGCACCAGATCGCGTGGCCGAGGCCCATGGGCACCTGCTGGCGCACGGTGACCATCGCCCCCGGCTCGATCGCCTGGGCGCGCAGCTCGGCCAGTTCCTTCGCCTTGCCGCGCTCCTCGAGCGTCTTCTCGAGCTCGTAGGCGACGTCGAAATGCTCGACGATCGAAGTCTTGCCCCGGCCGGTGATCAGGCAGAATTGCTCGATTCCGGCGGCGCGCGCCTCCTCGATCGCGTACTGGATCAGCGGCCGGTCGACCACCGGCAGCATCTCCTTCGCCAGGGCCTTGGTCGCCGGCAGGAACCGGGTGCCGAGGCCGGCGACCGGAAGGACGGCCTTCTTCAAGGGCTTCAGTGCGGACACGTGCCTCTCCTGGCGGTGACGGCGTCATGGGGCAGCATGCGCCAGCCCCGCGTCGAGGGCGTGAGAAGTGCCACGCACCCGGACGCCCGGCAAGGCATGCCCGGCGGTCGGCGGTCGCCACCACCCTGCGACCAGGGCAGCCCTGTGGCCGGGACCGCCGCCTGCCACAAGGCAAGTCTACCGCCGGGCCGGTTACCAAAAACTGGCCTTCGGGCGCTCGATCTCGCGGCGGTGGGCGGGCCGGGCGGCCGTCGTGCCGCCCATCCCGGCCGCTGGCGGGCGCGGCGGCAGGGCCGGGACGCCGCGGCGCCTGGCCCCGCCGGCCGGGCGCCTTCATGTCAGGGGATGAGCACGCGGAGCAGGTAGGTCCTGGTATCGGCGACCTCGGCCGGGAAGGCGATGAAGCGGTGCTGGTCGAGCTGCATCCTGTTCGGCTGCTCGTCGCCGAGATTGATGGCGCTGATCGAGCTGATCGTCGGCCTCTTGTCGCCCTTCAGCCCGGCCAGCTCGATGCGCACGCTGCGCCGGCCGGCGACCCGCTTCACCGCCGAGGCGAAGAAGGTATAGGCGCCGCGCGGCTGCTCGGACCGGGTAATGACGACGTTGTTCACCTTGACCCCGGCGCCCGACAGCTCGGGGCCGGCGAGACCCTCGGCGGTGATGCTGCGCCGGCCGCTGTCGTATCGCTGCGCCATGGCGGAGGGTGGCAGGCAGGCCAGCATGGCGGCGAGCAGCAGCTTGCGCATCGGTCGTATCCCCCGTGGTGATCCGGCATGGCCTGCCGCGGCGTCGACCGAAGGGAAACGAAAAACCCCTGCGGCTGCCTCTGGGCTTCGCCTCGGGGGCGGGGAGAGTCGCGTCATCTTGAAGCCTGCCGCGGCCCGGGCAGCCGGGTCGAAACGGACCAGGGAAGCCTAGCGACCGGACCCCCGCCTTCCCGCCGCGCCGCGAGCCGGCGGAGTGGCCACTCAGGGCAGCAGGGTGTCGCGCGCCTGGTTGACCCGCGCCGCCAGCCAGTCGCTGCCGCCCTGGTCCGGATGCGCCGCCCGCATCAGCCGGCGGTGCGCCGCGCGGATCGCCGCCGCATCGGCGCCCTCGGCCAGGCCGAGCACCGCCAGCGCCTCCTCCCGCGTCATGCGTCCGCCGGGCGGGGCGCCGGGCGGCGGGGTGGCGGCCTCGGCGGCGCGCCAGTCCGGGTCCAGCCGGTCGAGCCAGGCCTCCAGCAGCGCCACGCTGTCCGGATCCTCGGCGCGGCAATCGGCCAGCAGGGCCAGCAGCTCGGGCAGCGACAGGGAGGCGAGCTCGCGCCCCGTCTGGCGGCCGCGCCGCACCGTGCCGCTCATCCGCCCGGTGGCATGGTCGAGGCGCATCGCCAGCGTCGCGGTCTCGACCGCGCTTTCGCCCGCCGCCCCGGTGCCGCCGGCGGCCGCATCCTGCCAGCGGAAACGGCGGGCGGCGAACCAGCCGCGGCCCCAGCGCCAGAGCAGCGGCGCAAAAAGGCCGAGCGTCCAGAGCGCCTGGGCGCCGCGGCCGGTGCTGAGCACCAGCAGCAAGCCGCCACCGGCAACCGCGGCGCCGCCCCAGATGGCGCCCTTGCGGATGGCCTCGACCCGCGCCGTGGCGAAGACGCGCGCCAGCCAGAGCAGCAGCAGCAGCAGCCCGGCGCCGACCGCGAGCCAGACCATCCGCGCCTAGGCCTTCGGCGCCGGCAGCTGCCCGGCGATCCGCTGCGCCGCCCCGCCGGGCAGCCGGGTCAGCGCCGAGCGGCCGCCCGCGGCATAGACCGCGACCGCGCGCAGCAGGTCGCGCAGCGCCGCGGCGCTGGCGGTATCGAAGGGCGCATAGGCACCGCCCGAGAGCCGGGCGATCTGCTTCAGCGCATTGGCCGCTTCCGGATGACCGCCCTCATGGAAGGTGAAGACCGGCGTGCCGTGCAAGCCGAGCTGGCCAGCGGCGTGGCAGAGCGGATCGACCGCCTCCTCCACCGCGTCGCCGACGAAGATCAGCGCATTCACCCGCTCCCGCCTGGTCTCGGCGATGACATGGTCCAGCACCCGCTGGATCTGGGTCTGGCCGCCCAGGCACTGCACCCCCGCCATCCGCCGGGTCAGCTCCGGCGGGTCGGTCAGGAAGGGGGTCGCGGCGAATTCCATGAAGCCGCGGTAGTAGGCGAGCTGGATGGCGAGGCCGCCCAGGTCGCGGGTCGCCTGGAACATCTCGCCCTGCAGCTGGCAGGCACGGTCCCAGGTGGGCTGGCGCGACGCGGTGGCGTCGATCGCGAAGACGAGGCGGCCGCGGCGCCCGGAAGCCGGCCGCGCCTGCGGCAGGCCCTCGACGCGCTTGAGGAAGGCCGCGACGGCGGCCGTGGCCGGCTTGTCGGGCAGGTTGCTCATGCGGTGAATGTGGGCGCGGCCGGGCGGGTCCGCCAGGGTCGGCCCCGCCTTCCGCGGGCGCCGCGCGCGGTTATCCACGCCGCGGCCGGCCGCGGGCATGGCGCCCGGTCCCGCGCCGCCCCTATTGTTGCGGCGACAGGCGGAGCGTGCGGCATGCGGTGGGTCCTCGGCACGGCACTGGTGATCGGCCTCGCGGGCCTCGGCGCCGCCCGCATCGAGGCGTGGGCGCAGCCCAAGCCGCCGCCGCTCGACCCGCCCGCGGCGCC
This sequence comes from Dankookia rubra, assembly GCF_004355005.1. GTDB lineage: Bacteria > Pseudomonadota > Alphaproteobacteria > Acetobacterales > Acetobacteraceae > Paracraurococcus > Paracraurococcus ruber_A. Next base: position 147 of record NZ_SMSJ01000147.1, on the reverse strand, counting down.
GGCACCGGGCGGCCGCGTGGACAAGTTCGGCGAGCCGATTCCCGACGCCCCGCCCCCGGCGCTTGCCGCCCCCGCGGCGCCGCCGGCCGCCCCCCCTGCCCCCGAGGCCCCCCCGGCCCTTGCGGCACCCGCCACGCCCGAGCTGCC
>NZ_SMSJ01000146.1 GCF_004355005.1 Dankookia rubra | reverse complement strand
GATCTCGCGGCCGCGGCCCGCAGCTCGCGGCCGGCGCCGCGGCCGCGCGCGGCGACTGGCTGCTGTTCCTGCATGCCGATACCCGGCTGGCCCCCGGCTGGGCCGCGGCGGTGCGGGGCTTCATGGCGGCGGCGGGCCATGCCGGGCGGGCGGCGTATTTCGCCTTCGCGCTCGATGACCCCTCGCCGCAGGCCCGCCGGCTGGAACGCCTGGTCGCCTGGCGCTGCCGGGTGATGGCGCTGCCCTACGGCGACCAGGGGCTTCTGCTGCCGCGCGCCCTCTATGATGCCGTCGGCGGCTACCGCCCGCTGCTGCTGATGGAGGATGTCGACCTGGTCCGCCGCATCGGCCGCCGCCGCCTCGCGGCCCTGCCGGTCGAGGCGCTCACCTCGGCCGAGCGCTGGCGGCGCGATGGCTGGCGCCGGCGCTCGGCGCGCAACCTGGCCTGCCTCTCGCTCTGGTTCATGGGTGTCCCGCCGCGGCTGATCGCCCGGGTCTATCCGTGAAGGGCGACACGCTGATCGTCTTCGCCCGGGCGCCGCGGCTCGGCACCGTCAAGCGGCGGCTGGCGGCGGGCATCGGCGCCATGGCGGCGCTGCGCTTCTACCGCGGCCAGCTCGGCCGGCTGCTGCGGCAGGCCGGGCGGGACCGCCGCTGGCGGGTGGAGCTGGCGGTGACGCCGGACCGCATCCGCTGGCCGGTCCGCGCCTCCCCTGGGCTGCCGATGCGGGGGCAGGGGGGCGGCGACCTCGGCCAGCGGATGGGCCGGGCGCTCGGGCGGCACCGCCGGGCGGTGCTGGTCGGCTGCGACATCCCGGGCCTCGGCCGCGCTGATGTCGCCGCGGCCTTCAGGGCGCTCGGCCGGGCCGATGCGGTCTTCGGGCCGGCGGAGGATGGCGGCTACTGGCTGGTCGGCCTCGGCCCGCGCCGGCCGCCGGCGCTCTTCGCCGGGGTGCGCTGGTCGACCGAGCATGCGCTGGCGGACACCTTGGCGAATTGCGCGGGGCGCCGGGTGGCGCTGCTGCGGCGGCTGCGGGACGTGGATACGGCCGCGGACCTGGAGGCACCGAAATGACAGAGTATGGAGGAATCGCACCGGCTGTTGCTAAAACCGCTTAAAGCCGTATCGAAATGGACCGCTGCCATGGTATTCAGAGGACCACTAACACCTTACCAGCCCGAACTGTGCCCACAATGCAAAGCTACTACAGCTAAGGAATTGCCGTTTTGTGGACGCTGTAATTTTGATTTGCGACATGGATCGAGAAAGCCCACCAAGTTCGGCAATTGCACATACTGCAAAAAATCGGGAAAGTATCACAGAGAGCATATTTTTGGTGACTGGATAAGATTAAAATATGGTAGAATCAGAAATAATTATGGCACTCACACGCTCAGGCGGCCTGAAAAAACTTCGTTTTACCGAGAAGATGAAAAATCACACAACCGAGCTTACAAGGTTCAGGGGAATATTTATTCTGGTGTTGTTAATCATGTTTGCCAAGAATGCAATAGTGGCTGGATGAGCCGTCTGCAAAGCTCAGCTCGAAATTTGATAGTCGCGCTTGCCGACGGCGAGTGGCCTAATTTTCCGGTGCTGAATGTTCTTTACTTGCGAAGTGGGCCATGATGGTGACTATAAATCTTGAGGCTCATGGCCGAATACGGACGATACAGCAGTTTCAGCACGAACAGCTAATGCGGGGTAAGGTTCCAGTCGGGTGTCGTGTCTCAATCGCGCGGATAAATGATCCATCAGCATCTGGATTTAGCTTTCATCGATCAATGCTAGCGCCTGTCCAGCTCGCTGATAAAAATTATGTCCCGATGCAGAGTACCCTTTTTTGTGTGGAAAAGGTTACTTTCCACACACTTAGTAGCATTGGTGAGAGCACGATCGGACTACTCGAAAAATTAGGCTTGGGGCCGTTTGAGCTTCCAAATCGCTCAATTTGGCCTAAAAACGACAGCAATTTAGTGGCCATTAATGAATTAATGAGCATTGAAAAAATACATGAAATTCAAGACAGCTTTTTGCTGTAATGTCTAAGATTATATTATAATTTTCGCAATTAAAGCAGCCCAAGTCTTTGCCGTGTTAAGTTTATGGATATTATGATCTCCGCCTGTTCTTTTCTGGGGCGGAGCGTTGGCTTGATCCTTGAGGCGCCACCGCCCCGGCCGGGCGCCCGGCATCGAAGCCGAGGAACCCGATATCCGGCTGCGGCGCGCCGCCATCCCCGGCCCAGAGCCGCGGGTTGCGCACCGTCGGCGCCGGCATCGGCATGCTGCGATCGACCTCGCCCGCCGCCGGGCGCGCCGCGGCCGCCGCGGCGCCGCGCTTGCCGGGCTTCGGCGGGGCGGCCGGCGCCTCGTCCGGCGGGCCGGCGACGCGGGTGCCGCCGCGGACCGAGAGCAGGTAGAACATGATCTCGTTGCGGCCCTGGTCGACCGCCGCATCGGTCGGCGTCAGGCCCAGCACGTTGCGCGACTCGAGGTCGGCGCCGCGCGCCACCGCGTCGCGCGCCGCCGGCAGGTCGCCGCGGTTGATCGCGTCGAACAGCGCCGCGTTGGGCGAGAGCACCTGATTCGGGTCGGCCGGGATCGGGTCCGGCGCGCGGCGGTTCTGCAGCCCGGGCAGCGCCGGCGGCGGCGGGCGGGACGTGCTGTTGCCCATGTCGCGCGGCACCCGGCTGGTGGTGCTGCCGCGGCCGAACTGCGCCGCGGCCTCGCCCATCGGCAGCAGGGCGAAGGCGAGGAGGACGAGGGGTGCAAGGTGCAGGATGCGGCGCATGCCGCCCTGCTTACCGTCTGCGGCGACGTCCCGCCAGTCGAGCCGGCCTATCCGGCCTATCCATCGGGCCGACCCGCCGGAAGCCGGGCCGCGGGACCGGACGGCAACCCAAGAGTTAGGTTGAAGACGTATCACGAAACCGATAGTTTGAAAGCTGCTTTGAAGGCACGAGAGGCTTGGCCATGGATCGCGGGCAACTGATCGAGATCCAGGCACTGCGTGCCTTTGCCGCCCTGGCCGTGGTTGCCTACCACGCGGCCGACCGCGCCGGGTCGGCCTTCGGGGTCGGGGCCGCTGGCGTCGACGTATTCTTCGTGATTTCCGGCTTCATCATGATGACCGTCACCGCCGCGCGTCCGACCACGCCGCTGCGGTTCGCCTGGAACCGGATATCGCGGATCGTCCCGCTGTATTGGCTGGTCACGCTGGCCCTGGTGGGGCTGGCGCTGGTCCTGCCGGCCGCGATGCCGAACCTGCAGGCCAGCCCGGACCGCGTCGTCCAATCGCTCCTTTTCATCCCGCACCGGGATCCGGCAGGGCAGATCTTCCCGGTGCTGGTCCCTGGCTGGACCCTGAACTTCGAGATGTTCTTCTACGCGCTGTTCGCCGCCGCCCTGGTGCTGCCGCGGTCGGCGCAGCTGGCCGCGATCACCGCCATGATGCTGGGCCTGGTCGGACTGGGCGTCCTGCTGCGGCCGGACGGCGCGGTTGCCGCCACCTACACCAGCCCGATGCTGCTTGAATTCCTCGCCGGCATCTGGCTGGCGCAATTGCGGCTGCGGGGCCGCCTGCCGCGGCGCCAAATCGGCTTGGCGATGCTCGCGCTGGGCCTGGCCGCCTATGCTGCGCTGCAGGCGACCCGGACCTATTCCGATGCCTGGCGCGTGGTGCTCTGGGGCGGTCCGGCGCTGCTGATCGTCGCCGGCACCCTCGCCGCCGCCCCGGCGCTGCGGCCGGGCCTGGCCAAGCGGCTCGGCGATGCGTCCTACTCGATCTACCTGCTGCACCCGCTTCTGGTCGGGGTGGTGTGGCGATTCGTCGGCTGGCTGCCGGCGCCCGGCTTCCTGCTCGCCAGCCTGCTGGTATCCGCCCTGGCCGGGCTCGCCTGCTTCACCCTGCTGGAACAGCCGCTGACCGAGGCGCTGAAGCGGCGCCGCCGCAGCGCGAGCCCATCCCGGCTTCGGGCCGCCTGACCGCCGGGCCATGGCGGCCTGCCTTCGAAGGTGAACGCGGCACCGCCATAAGTCCTTTTTGTCAGGGCAGGGTCGGGCGTCCGGGCGTTCACGCCCTCCTGCCCTCCGCCCTACCGGCAGCCATTCCCGCGGAAGGTGAAGCTGGCGACCCGCCGGTCGCCTCCCTTCTGGCCGGCCAGGGCAAAGGTGATGGCACAGGTGCGGGTGATCACCAGCGGCGGCGAATAGATCGGCCCGCCGAAGCGGCGATAGCGGCCACCCCAGTAGGGATCGCCGGGATAGATCGTGCTGGTCTGGTCCTCGTACTGCAGGAAGCGGTCGCCGCCGGCCTCATACGTAGCGGAGGGCACGCCGAGCGCCTGCACCAGCTCCGCCTCGGTCTTGCCGACCAGCGGCTGCAGCCGGGTCTCGAGCGGCGGCTCGGTCGCGCAGGCGCCGAGCAGCAAGGGCAACAGCAACAGCAAACGAAACATCAGCGTCCCTCCCGTCGCCAGGCCAGCACGGCCAGGCCGAGTACCAGGGGCAGCGCCAGCCAGGCCGGCAGCAGCGGCATGGCGGCGATGCCGGTGACGGTGTGGTCGCCGTTGCGCCGCAGCCCGATCCAGCCGCCCCCCTGGGCGTCCCGGCCGGGGCCGATCCGGCGCAGTTCCGGCAAGGCGGGCTCGGCCGCGGCGCCGAGCCAACGGGCGGCGCCCCCGGTCGCCGCCAGGATCGGCGCCAGCCGACCCGGATCGGCGCGCAGGTCGGCGACCTCCGGCGGATTGGCCGCGGCGGCGGCGACGAAGGCGTTGCGGCGGCCGTCGGAGACCTGCCAGACGCCGGGCAGGTCGGCCGGCAGCTCGGCCGTGGCGCGGCCGCCGGGGCCGGGCTGCAGCGCGGCGCGGCGCGTGCTGCCGTCGGGCGCGGTGACGGTGACCTCGGGCGGCGTCGCCGCCTCGACGCTGCGGCGCTGCACCTGCAGGCGGCCGGCCTCGATCCGCGCGGTCAGGTCCTCCTCCTCCAGCTCCGGCTCGCGCATCAGCCAGTGCGCGGCGCGGCGCAGCAGCTCGGCCTGTGGCCCGCCGCCGTCATGGCCGCGCGACCAGAGCCAGATATGGTCCGACAGCAGCAGGGCGACGCGGCCGTCGCCGACGCGGTCGAGCACAAGCAGGGGCGCGCCGCCGGCGGCTTCCATGACCGCGGTGCCGCTGCGCTGGTCGGCCCGCATGCTGCGGTACCAGCGGCCCCATGTCGCCTCGTGCTGCTCGTCCGGATTGGCGCCGGTGAGGCCCTCGGTGACGGGATGACGGGCGCCGAGCGTGGTCACCATCGGCTTGAAGGCGCCCTCCGCCGCGCCGGACAGGCCTGCCCCCTGGCCGGCCCCGACCGCGGGCCGGGCCGGCAGCACGGCGCCGAGCGGCGTCGCGGCGAGGCTGACGGGCCCGGCGAATTCCGGCCCGACCGACATCAGCAGCGCGCCGCCGCCGCGGACATAGTCGGCGATGTTGCGGAGGTAGGCGGGCGGCAGGATGCCGCGATTGGCGAAGCGGTCGAAGACCACCAGGTCGAACTCGCGGAGCTTCACCTGGAACAGCTCGCGGACGGGGAAGGCGATCAGCGCCAGCTCGTTCAGCGGGGTCAGGTCGTCCTTCTCCGGCGGGCGGAGGATGGTGAAATGCACCAGGTCGACGCCGGGATCGGCCTTCAGCAGGCGGCGCCAGGTGCGCTCGCCGGCATGCGGCTCGCCGCTCACCAGCAGCACGCGCAGCCGGTCGCGCACCCCGGTCACCGTGACGACGGCGCGGTTGTTGAGCTCGGAAACCTCGCCGGGGCGCGCTTCCGCGGCGAGTTCCACCACGGTCGGGCCGCCGCGCTCGACGGGCACTTCGATCCGGTGCTCGCGGCCGACCGGGACGCTCTCGATACGCGGCGGCGAGCCGTCGCGGCGGATCGAGAGGCGGGCGGCGCCGCTCCCGGCGGAGCCGGCGGCACCACCGTTGGGGACGCCGAGGTCGTCGATGGCAACCCGCAATTCGACGCTGCGGCCGACGATGCCGAAGCCCGGCGCCTCGATCACCCGCAGCCGCCGGTCGACCTCGCCCGGCCTGCCGGGCAGCAGGGCGTGGAAGGGTGCTTCGATGGGGGAGGCCGCGGGCACGTCGTGCACCTGCCCGTCGGTCAGCGCGATGACGCCGGCCAGGCGGGCGCGGGGGATCTCCGCCAGGGCCTGCTCCATCGCGGCGAACAGGCGGGTGCCCTGGTTGCCGCCCTCCAGCACCTCGACGGTGCGGACCTCGAGCTCGGGCAGCCGGCCGAGCCGGGCTTCGAGCGCGGTCCGCGCCGCCTCGACCTGCGCCGCGCGGTTGCCGATGCGGGCGCTGTCGGAGCGGTCGATCACCACTAGGGCGATGTCGGGGCGGGTCTCCCGGGTCTCTTCGACCAGCCGGGGATTGGCCAGCGCCAGCAGGATCAGCGCGAAAACGAGGGCGCGCAGGGGCGCGCCGCGCGCCCGCCGCCAGAGCGCCGGGACCAGCGCCAGCACCGCCACCGCGCCGAGCGCGGCCAGCAGCCAGGGCGGGATGACGGGGGAAAGGTCGATCCCGGCGAAGGCCTGCTGCATCTAGTTCCCCAGCCGTTCGAGGATGGCCGGCACATGGACCTGGTCGCCCTTGTAGTTGCCGGTCAGCGCGTACATCACGAGGTTGACGCCGAAGCGGTAGGCGAGGCTGCGCTGGCGCGTGCCGCCGGGGATGACCGCGAAGGGATTGTTGCCCCGCGCGTCGATCGCCCAGGCCGCCGCCCAGTCATGCCCGCCGAGGATGACCGGGGAGACGCTGTCGTTCGCCCGGTCCTGGTCGCGCGCCACCCAGACCTGGCCGCCGGCGAAACGGCCGGGCAGGTCGGGCAGCAGGTAGAAGGACCGCTTGAGGACGTGGTCCTCGGACAGCGGGGCCAAGGGCGGGATGGCGAGGTCGCGGGTGACGCGGCGGAGCGCCGCGCGGGCGCCTGCCGCGAAGCCCTCGCCGCTGCCCTCGTCCCGCGTGTCGAACAGGATGATGCCGCCATGGCGCATGAAGTCGTTCAGCGCGGTCACCGCCTGCGGCTCCGGCTGCGACGCATCCGGCAGGATCACCCAGTAGAGCAGGGGATAGAAGGAGAGGTCGTCCTGCCCCGGCGTCACCGCGGCCGGGTCGGCCAGCGCCGCGGCGGTGCGGCGGTTGACGAAATCGGACAGGCCGACGAGGCCCATCCGCTGCGTCTCGTCGACCGAGCCGTCGCCGGTGACGACATAGGCGAGGCGGGTGGCCAGCGCCGGGTCGCTCTCGGCCGCGGGGGCACGCTGCGCCTCGGCCGGCGCCGCGGCCAGCACCGCCAGCAGCACCGCGCCGGCCCTGGCCAGCCGCGGGACGGCGAGCAGCCCGCGCAGCACCAGCCCGATCAGCAGGTCGGCGGCCAGCAGCAGCAGCGCCGCGGCCAGCAGCCAGGGCCCGAGGTCGCGCTCGGCCGGCACGCCGCCGATTGCCAGCAGCGCGGCGCCGGGCGGCGGCGGCGGCGCGGCGCGCGGCCCGGGGATCGCCCCGCCGAGGTTCAGCGCCCGCCGGTAGGCCGCGTTCGCCGCGTCCTGGCCGGGCGTGCCGTACCAGCCCGGCGGGTTGCGCGGGGACGCGGGGGTGGTCTCGATCGCCGAGGCGGCGACCGGCGCCGCGGCCGGCGGCGCGGCGCCGAGCCGGCCGAAGCCGTCCAGCACCTCGAGCGGCGCTAGCGGCGCATCGCCTTCCTGGCCCTGGATGCCGGCCGAGAGCGCGACGATCCGCCGCAGCATCTGCACAAACAGGCCTGAGAGCGGCAGGTTCGACCACTCCGCATTGGCGGTGACGTGGAACAGCACGATGCGACCCTGCCCGCGCGCCTCGGCCGTGACCAGCGGCGTGCCGTCGCCGAGCCGCGCCCAGGTGCGCTCGGTCAGCCGGGGGGAGGGCTCGGCCAGGACCTGGCGCTCCACCGTCACCTCCTCCGGCACCGGCAGCCCGAGGAAGGGCGAGTTCTCCGGGAAGGGTGCCAAGTGCTGCGGCTGCTCCCAGGACAAGGATCCGCCGAGCTGGCGCTCGGCGCGCAGCGGCACCGGCAGCAGCGGGTCCGGCCGCTCGGCCACGCGCGGGCCGGCGAAGCGGATCAGCGTGCCGCCGCGCTCCACCCAGCGGGTCAGCGCCTCGCGCTCGGCGCCCTCGGCGACCGGCCGGTCGGCCAGCGCCAGCACGGCGATGGGGCGGGCCAGCAGCTTGTCGAGCGGCCCGCGGCGCAGCTCGACGAAGGGGGCGAGCGCGCGGTCGAGGTAGAAGAGGTCGCCGATCAGCGGCGCGTCGGCGCTTTCCTCCTGCGGCGGCAGCAGGCCGACGGGGCGGCGGCGGAAGCGCTCGTCCAGCAGGGCGACGGCGCCGGCGCCGGTCTCGCCCTCGATCTCGAGCCGCACGACCTGGTTGCGCAGCTCGACCGGCAGCTCCAGCACCGCTTCGCCCTGCGCCGCCTCGGCGGGAATGGCGACGGGGGCCTGGGCGATGGCGCGGCCGTCGCCGGTGCGGGCCAGCACCACCGCCTCGGTCGCGGTCGGCAGCGGCAGCTGCTGGACGCGAAGGCGGAGCCGGTCGGCCTCGGCGAGCGGCGGCGGCAGCAGCCGGACCGGGCGGGCCTCGGCGCGGGCGACGGTCAGGCTGCCGGCGCCGGCCAGCGCGGCCTGGAAGGGGCCGGCCGCCTCGGCGCCGTGCTCGACGCCGTCGCTGACCAGCAGGGTCGAGAGCGCGCCGGCATTGACGCCGCGCCAGGCCTGGAAGGCGGCGAGCGCCGCGGCGTGGTCGGGCGCCCAGGGCTTCGGCCGCAGCGCCGCCAGCCGTGCCCGCAGGTCCTCGGCCGGCATCGGGCCGATGACGCGGGGCGGGTCGCCGGTCTCGGCCGGCGCCGTGGCGAGCAGGGCGGCGCGGCGGCC
>NZ_SMSJ01000145.1 GCF_004355005.1 Dankookia rubra | reverse complement strand
CGACGTTCCTCTTGCGCCGCCGCCGGCAGCTTGCGCATGTCCACATGCTTCATGCCCCCAACCTGGACGGATCCTACTCGCCTTCAAGACCGCCCAGGCCGGATCAATAATTTCGCCCGACCCTATATTGAGAAGCTTACACAGAGAAGCATCGCCTCATCGGCTGGTCAGGAGACGCGGCGCGCTCGGATCGGCTTCATTCCGTCGATCCCGTCAGGTCATGGCCGGCAGACGGAAGTGTACTGCTGCAAGATTGCCTTCGATGGTCAGAAGCGACGGACAGTCGCGGATCGATGTCTTGGAACGGGCTGCACCGGGAGCGAGCGGCATTTTGCTCGACACATGGTTGCTGAATGCGCTGCATCAGACCTTCGATGCAATGCGCTGCGAGCCGCTGCCGGCCGACCCGGTGGCATTGGCCACCGGTCAGCCGAAGTTACGCAACTTGCAGATCATGGGCGGGAGCAGGCGACCTGCCGGTCGACCATTGGGGATGCAATCCGGGCGGGTGCCGAGGCACGGGGGGCATTAGTTCAGCCATGCGTTCCACCAGATGGCTGCCGGAAAACGGCTTCGCGATCAGTCGCTCGTCGTTGCGGAACGCGTAACCCTCGAATGACTCCGGATTGCCAGTCATGAAGACGACAGGCAGCCCCGGTATTCTGCTGACGGCTTCCCTCGCAAGCGTCTGGCCGTTCGGGCCAGGGCCGAGATTGAAGTCGGTTACCAGCAGAGCCGGGCGACACAGCTTGCTGTCCAACAAGGCCAGGGCCTCAATCCCATTTCCCGCCTCGATGCAAACGCACCCTGCCTCCTCCAGCAGATCGCAGACGAGCATTCGGATCAGACACTCGTCCTCGACAACCAAGACCTGCATGGTTTGATCCCCTGAAGATGATCGGTGCCCCCCACCTTTCAACTTCCTGGGAAGGAATGCGCGTAAGTATCGGATATTACATCTTACAAGTGAGTGATTGTGCGATGCAGCATAAGCGGGGCTGCACCTGTGCAGGCCTTAAGCGACGCCAGTGACCGACATCATCGTCTCCTTAAGGCGCTGGAGGAGACGCTCTGGGTCGATGGGTTGTTGAAGGCGGACGGTCGGCCCACCCAAGCCACGCAGGTCCGCTTGTGAAGCGAGGGGCGAATAGCCTGTGACTACCACTATGGGTAATCCAGGCCGTTGCGCCCGAAGTCGGCCGATGACTTCGCGGGCCGTGACGCGATCAGGCAAATTAAGGTTTACAATCGCGGCCAGCACGCTCACCGCAGGGTCGGCGGCTTTGATCACAGCAGAGTGGCCATCGGCTGCCCGGACGACCTCGTGGCCAGCCCCAGCCAATGTCTGCTCCAGATCGAGCGCCAGCATGGCATCGTACTCGACGACCAGGATCACGTGTCGTGGCATCTCGACGAGATGGGGTACACCCGGCTGATTGATGTTCACGGGTCTATTTGCCGGCCAGAGCCATGATGGACTGCCCAACGGCAAGTTTGGACGCGATGCTCCTGCCGGGCATTTGGCCATCCAACAGGCCTGCCTTCAGGGCGGTGAGTATGTCGTCCATGGAGATCTCTGGCGCGAGGTGCTGACCTCCTGCCGCGTTTCGAACAAGGACGCGGCTTTCATTGCGACTGATCCAAAGCTGGCGCTTGTCACAGGCGACGATGGCGATCTCACGACGGTCGCGGCCGATGATGATGTCGATCTGCGCATCGGGGAACGCTGCTGCGAAGCGTTGCAAGCTCTCGCAGTCATCGGGTGTGAGGCGCTGCGGAGACGGGAAAGGTAGGACGAGGCCACGACGCATGATGCGCTTCCATATCCGGAGGCATCACAGATAGTTTATATTCTATGGCATATTCAACCGTTGATATATTTCGCGGTATGTCACGGCGCCTGACAGCCTCGGACCAAATGCGGTTCCCTGACGATAGCGTTTGGTGATCTCCCCTGGAACAAGGCGGTTTGGGCAGGTTGGGGGTGAGCGCGACGCGGTGTCTGTCATGGACTGCTAGTCTCGACCGGCGCCCTTGTCGCCGTCAGCGGGCGTCAGGGCTTCCCACTGCCTCGCTAGACTTGGCCCTGCACTGGATTGCTCGTCGAAGCTGAGCATCGGGCCAAGCACCAGCATTGGATAGAGCGCGCTGCGGGCCTGACCGCCGATGCCCGGCGCGCCCTGCGGCTTTTGCTGCGCCTTCCTGTCATCAACTGATGTCCAGAGTTCGGGAGCCGGCCACCTCGGCGCAACATACCATTAAGCGTCGATGGTCTATGCTTGGGCATGGACGGCCCAGCGACAAACATCTGCGCCTTCGCCGAGCTGGGATTGCTATCCCTGCCGCACTCTGTTCGCTGATGGGCAGGGAGACGAGCGGCGATCATCCGCTGCCCCTGCCGCCAGCCGACCAGGGTGCCCCATCGGTGGTGTTCACAGCAACGCAGCCGGGCGAGGTCGCGGCAGCGAGCGAGACCTATGCGTCGCCGCCGCCCGATACCATTGTGGCCCCCCGGCAGCATGGCGTCCATGCTGAGGACCAGGGGCAAGCCTCTGCGACCCTGAACCACGACGCGCAAGCGGCCGAGGTGGCGCGACTGACCCAGGCGCTCCATGGCGCGAAGCAGGTACACGCCGCGGAGATCGAGCGCCTGCGTGCGCAACACGCCGCCGAGATGCAAAGGTTGGTCGAAGCCCTCTGGCAGGCGCAGGACGCAGCGCGAGCCGTATCAGCGCTGCCTGAGCGTGCAACGGAAACGCCGAACCTGGAACCCTCCGAACTCCAACCCGCGAGATTGCCGGCGGGGCTGGCCCGGTTCGTGGACTGGCGCGAACTCTCAGCCTGCGCTGCCTTGGGGCGGATCGGCCGGCGATGGGCGACGGCCTTCCGGGCGTGGAGTTAGACGACAGCGTCGCGGCTTGGCAGAAGCAAGGTGCTGAACCGCCCTCCTTCGGCCGCCGGGGGCGCGCCGGCGGCGGCAATCTCCGCCCTTGCTCGCTCGACGTCACTTTTCGCAGTCACCAACTCCGGCCCTGGCGTTTCGCCGGGTCATACTGGCGTTCGTCAAACGCCAACTCTGGGTGTCGTCCGGCGGCGTCCCCGCCGTGGCTACTCGGCAGCCATTTGCGAGCCGATGTGCGCGACCTCGCGCACCGCTGCCAGCAGGGCCTGGTAGTCGATGGGCTTGTGCAACAGGACGAGTGGGCCGTTGCCGCCGCTGCCCTCGCGCAACGACGCCGCTCCACCTGGCGGCGGCGATCCGGTGACCACGACGACCGGCAGGCTGGGCCGCTCGGCTCGAAGATTGAGGATCAGCGCTTCGCCGCCGAGGTGCGGCATATTCAGGTCAGTGACGAGAACGTCCAGAGCCGTGCCCAGACGGCGGGCCATCGCCAGCGCCGCGACGCCGTCGAAGGCGAGTTCAATCTCATGTCCGTCCGCTTCCAGCAGGTCGTGGAGCGACATGGCAACCAACGCCTCGTCCTCGGCTATCAGAACCCGGAGTGCCATCATTGAGTGCTCCGCGCGATGGTCCCGATTTGCACATGCTGCAGCATGCAACTCCAAGTACATTCTTGCTGTGGAGACACAACTCGCAAGTTCGTGTCAGAAACCCATCATCTGCTGTCCGATGAAGCTTGTCCAAGTGTTGACGGTGGTACCGAGCAACGGAACGTCCGAGCGGTACGGCGTGCAAAGCGCAAACCGGCCGTTCCCTCGGACGTGCCGCATCAGCCCAGGAGGAACCTTCTGCCCTGGCGCTTTCCGCCGGCCCTTTCGGGAAGCCTAGCTTGATCGTCCACCACGATCAGAACGGCTTTGACCGATCGTCAACCAGATCAGCTTACGCCAATCGCAAAGGGTAGAGCCCCATTTGCTGAGGCTGCCTGTTTGATGCTGTTGGACACCGCTTCGGTAGGTTTCTTGCCCGAGGCCACCACCACGTCCAAGGCGCCAGTGATCGCCCTGGCAATCTTGTCTGCGGCATCCCCTTGGGAGCGGACGAGGTTGCTCCCGCGGCTGACGGCCGTGCCGATACGCTGCACATCGACCTTTCGCTCCATAACGACCGCAAAGCGTCAACGGATGATGCTCGATCAACGCCGACCAGCCTGCCGCAACCGAGTGCGGTGGCCAAGAACGGCGGCGTACACACGGAAAAGCGTTGCGAATTCGGGGCGACACCGCCACTGCAACTGCGCCGCGGTGATAAGGTGGAACTTGGCCGCAAGCACGGGGCCGGTCGGGGTGCTGAGAATGGATGCGACAACGCGGAAACCAACTTCCTGGGAGCGTGCCCAGGTGGATATCACCAAGGCCCCGGAAGTCATGGGTTGGTGCAACAAGTGGAAGGTCACCCCCGAACGCCTGAAGGCCGTCGTCGCGGAAGTCGGCACATCCGCAGTGAGTGTTGCCAAGGCGCTGGGCAGGTCAGACTAGCGGCCGGCGCTTGAGGAGGACTGCCCGCCCGTGCCGTCAAAACCGGAGCGCGTCGTCCTCCCAGGGGCCACGATGAAGGCTGGTGATCTCCCATGTGTCGTCGTCCGCCCAAAGGGTGGCCGCATCTTGCTACCATCACTCGGCACCTTCAGGCCATACGGCAGGCTCGGGTCCGTTTGCTGTCGCTTCAGTGCACGCCGGTAACCCGGCGACGATGCCGCGCTGGTGGCCAAGTCGTTGAAGGGGTCGATTGGATGATGATCTATGGCCCCGTGTTTAGGCGCATCAGCCGCGCCGAATCGCGCTGAACCTCCTGGCTGCCATTGGGGCGGAGCAGGGAAACGAGGCGGTTCCGTATGGCGAGGGCGCGATGATCGATTATCCAAAGGTAGCGCAAGAGCGGCTGGCGGACGTCTCACTTCGGCCGTCAGCCTGATGGTCGGCGCAGACTTTTTGCGTTCCGCGCACGCCATGCTCCGTGCCCATTCCCGTTGTGGATGCGGTGTGGGTTGAGGCGATCCCGACCTGGACTGGATCAACCCTGTTGCTGAAGCCGGTCCCTTTCTAGCTCGTCGGAATACTCGAAATCTTGCCCGACCCTTCCTCGACGATCACGCCCTCACTGGGCTGAGGCTCGACCGGGGTTGCACCGACCTGCCCACCGTCCGGATTGCCACGGGGCTGCTCGCTCAAAAGCACCTGCTGGACCTCGGGCGAGCAGTGGCGCTCGATGCTTTCCCTGAGCCCCATCTTCTCGGACCGCTGCCACAAATCGGCGCGTTGCTGGGGCGTAAGGCGGTCTGCCACCATCGCCAACGCGTGGTCGAGCAGAGCCAAGAGGTTGCGGTCGAGGGCGGCCGCTGGAGGAAGTTTATCGATCATAGCGGATCGCAACACGTCCGCAATTCGGCCGCAAGAGTCGTCGTCGCTGGCGCTTGCTAGGTGTCGATGAATTTTGAAATCTCGCTTCGACTGGCTCGGCTCCTGATGTTGAGGGCAACGGCCGGACAATCAGGCAGCGATTTCACCCTTTGTCCCGTCCTCGTCACCTTCCAAGTCATCCTCGATCACCCCGCGCCTCCGGTTACCTCCCCGAGTGAGCCGCCCAAGCGCCGACCGGAGATCGGTCGTGACGACCTTCTGGCCAGCGGCCGGTAAGCCGCGAACGAGGGCGGTGCGCATGCCCGCGGGCGGTGAGGCTCCTGCGGCACGCACACCTGCTCCAGATGTCAGACACCATCGGCACTGCGCAAAAGTGAGGCGAGCATCGACGGCTCGTCCGCGCCGAAGAACATTGTCGAGCCCTGAGTCAGTTGAACATGGTACCGAGCACCATTCCATTGTGGAAAAACTACGCAGCTTTTCTGGTGGACTGTAACCCCTCTGAGGTACGGACGTGCCGGAACGGCGAGGGCGCGATAAATCCCGGATCAGGCGCCTCAATTCCTTTCCAACGTCGCGCGAGCATCGTGCCGTTAGGTGACGTGAAAGCCACCAGCACGAATCGCGCAAGCCAGCTTCTGATCCCGGTGACCGCTGTCAATCCGAGCTTTCAAACGGTCAGCGCAACTCAAAATTGCCGGCCATGCCTGATGCGCTGATGCGAGCCTAGAGGAAGAAATCATCACCCATCAAAGCATGGCGTCCGAATAGGGTGATGATCGCATCAACCTTACCATCTGCCGGCTGCCAGGAGACGTATTGAGTGTCGAGTTCGATCCTCGTGGTGAAGCTGTCCACCACGACCCGCACTTCGGGACCAGTCCCGCTGAAGGCGGCGTCACCGATGAAGCGGTAAGGAAGATCGGCGGTGCCACCTAGATAGTTCAGCGCCGAGAGATCGATGATGTCGCCGTGCCGAAAATCGAGAATGACGTCGTTGCCGATCAGTCGTGCAGGCACCAACGGGGCACCGTGCCCGAAGACAAAGGTATCGTCGCCGGGACCACCGAACAGCAGGTTATTTCCGCCCTGGCCGGCCAGCCGGTCGGTGCCCGGACCGCCCACCAGCGTGTCATTACCCATGGCACCGACAATGGTGTCGTTGCCCGGCCCACCGTCCAGCAGGTTGTTGTCCGGTTGCAGCACGATTGAAACTCGACCGCCGCTGATGTAATCATTGCCGGCACCGCCCTGAATGGTATCGTTGCCCCATCCACCTTCAAGAGTGCTGTCGGCATTGCCAAACGAACGAATGTAATCGTTGCCATCGGTGCCGGTAATTTTGGTCGCGCTGGATAGTCGCATCGGCGTGAACATGGGCACGATCCGCTCCGGGAAGGCAATATTGCCAGTCTCCTAACGTTTCATCCAGAGGTCCTGCCCTCACCGGTTTGCATCAAACACTTCACTTCCGCTTCAAACGCCGCATCTCTCAACCCAAACGTCCTTCATGGAATTCTATCCCGCCAATAACGAAGGGAAGTGCTCCGGAACCTGCCCTGCCCAGATGGAAGAGGGATAAAACAAAAACCGCACCATCAAGTCGCGGCAAGTGCGATACGCACCCCCGTCGAACCGTGCCAAGCGTCAGGCAACCTCAAAGACCGTCTCGATGGTGATGCCGAAAGGCAGAGACGCCACTCCGGCAGCGGAACGCGCATGCCGCCCTGGTCGCCGAACAGGTCGGAACAGCCGCTGATGATCTTCGGGTGGTCGGCGAACTCGGGAATGGCATTTGCCATCCCCAGCACCTCCACTGGCCGCACCACGGTGTTCAGGCTACCCACTCCCGCGCGCAACACCGCGAGAAGATCCAGTCCGGTATGTCGAACGGGCTGGTACGCTTCGTCCACCGTCACGTCGCGGCCGGCCTTTCCCGTGGCAAGGCCGCCCCGGGTCTGCTTGGCCCAACTCCGGACAGGAAAGCCAGACTGCGCGTGCGCACGAGTGGGACATCGTTGACGCCTGCGACGGGAGGGACCTTGGGCAAATCGATGCCGCGCTCCCGGAGGCGCTGCTCAGGCGCCCCCAGCAAGAGGCTGAGCGAGCGCACCTGTTGCCGGCATGGATTTGGCCGACATTGCGAGCCCCAAGGCCGAGGCCGACCGGCGATTGAGCCTCTGCATGGCGCTGCCCTTTGGATTGCCTCGACTGAAACTGGAGGATCGCGTCGCAAGGCTGCGCTTTGAAGCGATTGAAGATCAAGCGTGGCAAGAGAAGAGTCCCTGGTCGCTTGCAAGCTCGCAGGGCACCGGTGCCATGCTTGGGGCTGCGGGATTGTACCGACTTTTGACGCGTACCGAGCCTGCCTTGATGTTATGCCGGCAGCAGACACCGAGGAGGCGGTCATGCGTAAGGGCGTCGATCTGCTTGCTGCCGCGTTGCTTCTTGGCACCATGCCTCTGATCGCGACCGCCCAGCAGGATGTGAACTTTCAACGGCCCGTATTCACCACGCAGGGCACCGCCTTATGCGGGAGCCAGAGCCAAGTCGCCGAACTACGCCGCGCATTGGATGACCAGGACCGCGCGACCATCCAGCGCATTGTTGCCGGACCTTGCACCCTCGTCGGGCCGAACATCCGCCTGACCGTGGTTGCCGCACCGGGCACCTATGACCCTGATGTGGAAGTGCGGGTTGGCCCTGTCGCAGGTCTCGATCGGACGGTGCCGCGCGGCAATACCTGGACCTTGAAGGTGTTGCTCCGAAATTAGCGGTTCGGCTATGTCGGTCGACGCGGCAGTGCTCCGGCGCCAGCCGTTAGACCATTTGCCGGGCGACAGCACGCGATGGCGGCCTTGGCCCCGTCATGGGGCATGAAGCCCGTCCCTCGGCAGCCCTGCCGGGCCATTGCGCCCATGCCGGTATTGGAGCAGACGCCCGCAACGAGCAGACCAGCAGCACGCATGCAGTCTCGGCGGCCGGGTCGTTGACCGCGGTCAGGACCGCGATCTCGGCTTTACCGGATCTGTCCGCGATAGCCGTGGCGAGCGCATCAATCGCGTGGAGGCCCCATGCAGGTGGCATCAGGAGGTTGATCAAGAGGCGGTGCACAGCGGGCACGCCCGTCCCCGCCGCGCCGGCTGCTGACGCGACGGATTGGCCGAATGCTGCCGGCGACCGCCGAGATGGCAAGGCCAGGGTTGGGGCTGCCGATCGCCGACCAGGTATCCGACGCATCCAACGATACCATCCCGCAGCAGACGATCGAGGAAAGCAGGGTTGCCACGGAGGCGGCCAGGACGGGGACGAGGCTGTTCCGATCGTCGGGTACTGGTAGGAGGAGGCGAACCGGTTGGCACCTGCAATCCTCTGCCTCCGTCGCGGAAGCCAGAGGTGTCGACCGCGGCCCGGCCGAAAGCAGGACGGCCATATGCCCGCGACGGCTGAGGTTGCGGGCCGTGGCAATGGCCTGCGCCATCGCATGGTCGTCAGGGGTGTCGCAGCACAAAACACTGAACGACCATTCGACCGTGAGGACGGCTTCAGCGGCACGAGGGCCGGACTGAATGCCGCCCAGGGCTGGCATCCACTCCCCAACGCCAAAGCCAGACACGGTTTGGGCATTGCCGGGGGAGCCCGAGGGCATAGCAGAGGCGTGCATCGGGCAGACTGGCGCCGCACCCGCAGAGCCGCCAGTTCCCCACGCCGGTAGTGACGCCAAGACGACGCCGCGGGCCAAGATCGGCGTTGAAGAAGTCATGCTTTCCATCAGGGTCGACCGGGCTTGGAGCACCACCTGTTCATTAATCCTCGGCTGTTGCTCCGTAAGCGTCCTTCTTCGGCTGCCTTGCGCTGCGGGCGTCTGATTGGGTGACCTTGCTGGCTTGTGGGTGGTGCGGATGTCCGTTGCCGCCCTTACGCCTAGGGGTAAGGT
>NZ_SMSJ01000144.1 GCF_004355005.1 Dankookia rubra | reverse complement strand
CAAAATACACACCCAGCAAAAGTCCGCCCCCCAGCCATCCCAACAGGATAACCAAATGGCAACAACTCACGCAAAACGCGCTTCCAAAACCAGATGCAACTGTCAATGAACGGCTTCCCTGCGGTCGCCCCGAGACTTATCGTCCCGGTCCGACCGGCACCAGACCCTGTCGGTTAGGAAGTTCCGCCTTTCAGCGGGGTCGAGACCTTAGTGGCTGAAGCTACTCAGGTCAAGACCTCTTCTTAATCCCCGCAGTCTGACCAACCGGCCCACCGTCGGGAGGCCGGCTTTTATGCCCCAACCCCAAACCTGTCAAACCCTTTTCCCGCTACCGCGTTGTAACTGCTCCCGTCTCTCACCTCATGACGTAACCGGACAGTTCAACTTGTTGACTTGGCGTGATTTTGCCTGAAAGGGTTACGCCACATTTCAGCCCTGGGAGGGGTTTTTCCATGCTGCATCGCACCCGGCGCCACGCGCGCTGGCTGTCAGTCGCGTGCCTGTCGCTTGGCGCATCCGCCGCCACCGCTGCCGACCCCATGCCGCCCGGCTACCGCCCTGTCCTGTCGACCGGCGGCCTCGCGCACGGCGTCTCCACCACGCGGTCGCGTCCCACCATCCGTACCGTCGTCGCCCGCCGCGGCCAGACCGTCGCCCAGGTCCTGGCCGCGGCCGGCGTCGAACGGCGCGAACTGGAACCCGCCGTCTCCGCCCTGGCGTCCCTGCTGCCGCCACGTGCCGCCCTGCCTGCGGGGCATGAGCTTACCCTGCGCCAGGCCGCCGCCGACGACGCGCTGCTCGCCCTCACCTTTCAGCCGCAGCCAGGCCGCACCGTCACCGTCACCCGTACCCCGACCGGCTGGATCGCGCATGAGGAAACCGCCGGTGAGCGCCGCCATCTGGCCCTCGCCCGCGGCACGATACGGGAAGACCTGTTGGACGATCTGCGCGGCGCAGGCCTGCCCGATTCCCTGGCCCGGGAGCTGGTGCAGGGCCTGGCGCACGAGCTGGACTTTCAGCGCGAACTCCGCCCTGGCGACAGCTTCACAATATTGTTCGAGCGCTTCCGCGACCGCGAGGGCGACCTGCTGCGCGAAGGCCGCATGCTGCATGCCGGATTCGCCCTCTCCGGCCGCGACCTCTCGCTTTGGCGCTACGACACCGAAGCCGGGCCGGACTGGTTCGACGACCAGGGCCGCAGCCTCCGCCGTGCCTTCCTCCGCACCCCGCTCGACGGCGCCCGGGTCACCTCGGGCTTCGGCATGCGGGCGCATCCGGTGCTCGGCTATACCCGCCAGCACCAGGGAATCGACTTCGCCGCCCCGAGCGGCACGCCGGTGCTTGCCGCCTCGGACGGAGAAGTCGTGCAGATCGGCTGGCTCAGCGGCTATGGCCGCGTCGTCACCCTGCAGCATCCGGAAGACCGCTCGACCCGCTATGCGCATCTCTCGGCCTTCGCTCCCGGTCTCAAGCTCGGCGACCGGGTGCGGCAGGGTGAGATGATCGGCAAGGTCGGCCGCACCGGCGTCGCCACTGGCAACCACCTGCACTACGAGATCGCCGAGGCCGGCCGGCAGATCGACCCGAGCCGGGCCCGGACCCGCCCCGCCACGGTGCTGGAAGGGCCGGCCCTGGCCGCCTTCCAAGCGACGCGCCAGGGCCTCACGGTGCTGGCCGGACGCCTGCAGCCGATGCAGGAGGTGGCTGCGGCCGACTGACCGCAGCCCCTCTCCCACCGCTTGCCGTGGCGCGTCCCTGGCGGGACGCGCCGTCCGGCGTCAGGCCGCCTCGGCCAGCGGGGTCGCGGCGATCTCGAGGCCGTCGGGCCCCGCGGTCACCCGCAGCTGCTCGCCGTCGTGGATGCTGCCCTCCAGCAGCAGGTTCGCCAGCTTGTCCTGCAGATTCCGCTGGATCACCCGCTTCAGCGGCCGCGCGCCATAGGCCGGGTCGTAGCCGGCCTCGGCCAGCCATTCCCGCGCCGCGGCGTCGAGCTCCAGGTGGATCTTGCGATCCTCCAGCAGCTTGCGCAGCCCGCCCAGCTGGATGTCGACGATCGAGGCCATGTCGCTCCGCGCCAGGCGGCGGAACAGCACGATCTCGTCGAGACGGTTGAGGAATTCCGGCCGGAACCGGTCCCTGACCGCCCGCATCACGGCCGGCCGCGCCGCCTCGATATCGGCAGTCTCCGGCAGCTCGGCGATGGCCTGGCTTCCGAGGTTGCTGGTCAGCACGATGATGGTATTGCGGAAGTCGACCGTCCGCCCCTGGCCATCCGTCAGCCGCCCGTCGTCCAGCACCTGCAGCAGGATGTTGAAGACGTCCTCGTGCGCCTTCTCGACCTCGTCGAACAGGATGACCTGGTAGGGCCGCCGGCGGATCGCCTCGGTCAGCGCGCCGCCCTCGTCGTAGCCGACATAGCCCGGGGGCGCGCCGACCAGGCGGGAAACGGCATGCTTCTCCATGTACTCGGACATGTCGATGCGCGTCATCGCCCGCTCGTCGTCGAACAGGAAGCTCGCCAGCGCCTTCACCAGCTCGGTCTTGCCGACGCCGGTGGGGCCCAGGAAGAGGAAGCTGCCGATCGGACGGTTCGGGTCCTGCAGCCCGGCGCGGGCGCGCCGCACCGCCTTGGCCACCGCCTCCAGCGCCTCCTCCTGGCCGACCACGCGCCGGCGCAGCTGGTCCTCCATCTTCAGCAGCTTGGCCCGCTCGCCCTCCAGCATCTTCTCGACCGGAATGCCGGTCCAGCGGCTGACCACCGCGGCGATGCCCTCCTCGGTCACCGCCTCGTTCACCAGCCGCGCATCGCCGTCGGCGGCGCCCGAGATCTGCTTCTCGAGGCCCGGGATGACGCCGTACTTGAGCTCGCCCGCCTTGGCGAAGTCGCCGCGGCGCTCGGCCAGCTCCAGCTCGGTGCGGGCGCGGTCCAGCTCCTCCTTCGCCTTCTTGGTGGCGACGACCTTGCCCTTCTCCTCGTCCCAGCGCCGCGTCATCTCGCGCGAGCGCTCCTCGAGGTCGGCCAGCTCCTTCTGCAGCTTGCCGAGCCGGTCGCGGGAGCCCGGATCCTCCTCCTTCTCCAGCGCCGCCTGCTCGATCTTCAGCTGCATCAGCCGGCGGTCGAGCTCGTCGAGTTCCTCCGGCTTGCTGTCGACCTGCATGCGCAGGCGGGACGAGGCCTCGTCGACCAGGTCAATCGCCTTGTCCGGCAGGAAGCGGTCGGTGATGTAGCGGTTGGACAGCGTCGCCGCCGCGACCAGCGCGCTGTCGGTGATGCGCACGCCGTGGTGCGTCTCGTACTTGTCCTTGATGCCGCGCAGGATGCTGATCGTGTCCTGCACGCTCGGCTCGCCGACGAAGACCGGCTGGAAGCGCCGCGCCAGCGCCGCGTCCTTCTCGACATGCTTGCGGTACTCGTCCAGCGTGGTCGCGCCGACGCAATGCAGCTCGCCGCGCGCCAGCGCCGGCTTGATGAGGTTCGAGGCGTCCATCGCGCCGTCCGCCTTGCCGGCGCCGACCAGCGTGTGCATCTCGTCGATGAAGAGGATGATGTCGCCGGCGGCCTGCTCGACTTCCTGCAGCACGCCCTTCAGGCGCTCCTCGAACTCGCCGCGGTACTTGGCGCCGGCCACCATGGCGCCGAGGTCGAGCGCCATCACCTTCTTGTCCTTCAGCGCCTCCGGCACGTCGCCCTTGACGATGCGCAGCGCCAGACCCTCGACGATCGCGGTTTTGCCGACGCCTGGCTCGCCGATCAGCACCGGGTTGTTCTTGGTGCGGCGGGCCAGCACCTGGATGGTGCGGCGGATCTCCTCGTCGCGGCCGATCACCGGGTCCAGCTTGCCCTCGCGCGCCGCCTCGGTGATGTCGCGGGCGTATTTCTTCAGCGCGTCGAAGGCCTGCTCGGCATTCTGGCTGTCGACCTTGCGGCCCTTGCGCAGGTCGGCCACTGCGGCTTCCAGCCGCTGTGCGTCGGCCCCAGCCTGCTTCAGGATGCGGCCCGCCGCGCCGTCGCTCGCGGCGAGCGCCACCAGCAGCCGATCCTGCGCCACGAAGGCGTCGCCGGCCTTCTGCGCCTGCTGCTGCGCGGCATCCAGCACGCGGACGATGTCGGGGGTGAAGGCAGGCTGCCCGGCGCCGCCGCCGGTCACCTTGGGCTGACGGCCGACTTCGGCGTCGACGGCCTGCTTGGCCGCGGCGGGGTCGCCGCCGGCCGCGCGGATCAGGCCCGCGGCCGCGCCCTGCTCGTCATCCAGCAGCGCCTTGAGCAGGTGCTCGGCGGTGACGCGCTGGTGGTATTCGCGAATGGCGATGGTCTGCGCCGCCTGCAGGAAGCCTTTGGCGCGGTCGGTGAATTTCTCGATGTCCATGCTCATTGTCCCTCAGCGAGAGGCGACCGGTTCCGGCCACCCCTGAATAGGCGACGACCAGGACCAAGTTCACCCGGGATGTGGTAATCCGCCTTGCGGTGGGTCAAGGCCCCTGGAGAGGAAAATGTTCCGATGCGCGTCGAGCACATCTATCGCTACCCCGTGAAGGGCCTGACCGCCGAGGCGCTGGAGGAGGTTCTGCTCTCGCCCGGGGAATGCCTGCCGCATGACCGCCGCTTTGCCCTGGCGCAGGGCGATTCGCCGATGGACCCGGCGGCCCCGGCCTGGCTGCCCAAGCGGCATTTCGGCTGCCTGGCCTACAACGCCCGGCTCGCCGCGCTGCATTCCGCCTTCGACCCGAAGACCGGCACCCTGGCGATCCGCCCGCCGGACGCGCCGCCGCTGCTGGCCAGCACCCGCACCGCGGCCGGCCGGGCCGAGATCGGCGCCTTCCTCGCCGGCTACCTCGGCGAGGAGGCGCGCGGCACCCCGCGTTTCGTCGAGGCACCGGGGCACAACTTCACGGATGTCGCGGCCAAGTGCGTCTCGATCATCGGCCTGGCAAGCTTGCATGCACTGGAGGAGAAGGCCGGCATGCCGCTCGACCCGCTGCGCTTCCGCGCCAACATCTATGTCTCCGGCGCCACCCCTTGGGCCGAGTTCGACCTGCTGGGGCAGGAGGTGCTGCTGGGCGGCGCCCGGCTGCGGGTCTTCAAGCGCATCGTTCGCTGCCCGGCGACCGAGGTGAACCCCGAAACAGCCGAACGCGATGCCGCTCCGCCGAAATGGCTGCGGGAGCATTTCGGCCATGCCGATCTCGGGGTATACGCCGAAGTGCTTGAGGGCGGCCGGATCGCCGTCGGCGACGCCCTGGAGCCGACCCAGGGCGACCTGCTCCATTAAAAGGAGGCTAACGTTCTGGTTATTGACGGTTTCTCGATTTTCTACTGCTGAGCGAGTGGGGCATTCATACTCCGGTAACGGAGCCTACTTGCGATGGCGAAAGAACGCGGCTGTAAATTTTACGGGTACGTGAAAGTTGATCTGCAGTCCCAATCGCCCCGGCGCTGGAAATGGAGCGTCCGCCGGGATGGCAGCGACGTCGTCGTCTTCTCTTCCGACGCCCCCTTCGCCCATGCTGAGGATGCCTGGGCCGCTGGCCAGCGGGTGCTGAGATCGCTCGAGACCGGCGCGGTGGTTGATCCGCACCGGATGCTGGTCGAGGTCGACTAGGCCCGGCAGGCGAGGCACGGGGTGGGGGGACGGCCTCCTCCCCCCACGCCCCTTCCATACTCCCCGCTCATTCCGCCGCGGGCTGCGGGGCCGCATAGATCTGCCCGCCGTCGTTCCTGAAGCGCTCGGACATCTCCGCCATGCCCTGCTGCGCCGCGGCGCGGATGTCCTGGCTGATCTTCATCGAACAGAACTTCGGCCCACACATACTGCAGAAATGCGCCAGCTTGGCGCCTTCGGCAGGCAGGGTCTGGTCGTGGAATTTCTCCGCCGTCTCCGGGTCCAGCGACAGGTTGAACTGGTCGCGCCAGCGGAACTCGAACCGCGCCCGGGACAGCGCGTCGTCGCGCAGCTTCGCCGCTGGATGACCCTTGGCCAGGTCGGCCGCATGAGCGGCGATCTTGTACGTGATGACGCCGACTTTCACGTCGTCCCGGTCCGGCAGGCCGAGATGCTCCTTCGGCGTGACGTAGCAGAGCATGGCGCAGCCGAACCAGCCGATCATGGCGGCGCCGATGCCTGACGTGATGTGGTCGTAGCCCGGCGCGATGTCGGTCGTGAGCGGGCCGAGGGTGTAGAACGGCGCCTCGCCGCAGACCTCGAGCTGCTTGTCCATGTTCTCCTTGATCTTGTGCATCGGCACATGGCCGGGCCCCTCGATCATCACCTGGACGTCGCGCTTCCAGGCGATCTGGGTCAGCTCGCCCAGCGTCTCCAGCTCGGCGAATTGCGCGGCGTCGTTGGCGTCCGCGATGCTGCCTGGGCGCAGCCCGTCGCCGAGCGAGAAGCTGACGTCATAGGCCTGCATGATCTCGCAGATCTCGTCGAACCGCTCGTAGAGGAAGTTCTCCTTGTGGTGCGCCAGGCACCACTTGGCCATGATCGAGCCGCCGCGGCTGACAATGCCGGTGACCCGCTGCGCGGTCAGCGGGATATAGGCCAGCCGGACGCCGGCATGGATGGTGAAGTAGTCCACCCCCTGCTCCGCCTGCTCGATCAGCGTGTCGCGGAAGATCTCCCAGGTCAGGTCCTCGGCGCGGCCGTTCACCTTCTCCAGCGCCTGGTAGATCGGCACCGTCCCGATCGGCACCGGGGAATTGCGGATGATCCATTCCCGCGTGGTGTGGATGTTCCGCCCGGTGCTGAGGTCCATCACCGTGTCGGCGCCCCAGCGGATCGCCCAGACCAGCTTGTCCACTTCCTCGGCGACCGAGGAGCTGACCGCGCTGTTGCCGATATTGGCGTTGATCTTGACCAGGAAGTTCCGGCCGATCGCCATCGGCTCGGATTCGGTGTGGTTGATGTTGACCGGGATGATGGCGCGGCCGCGGGCGACCTCGTCGCGGACGAACTCAGGCGTGACGTAGTCGGGGATGGCCGCGCCGAAGCTCTCGCCGTCCCGCAGCGCCGCCTCGCGCAGCTTCTCCCGCCCGAGGTTCTCACGAATCGCCACGTATTCCATCTCGGGGGTGATGATCCCGGCCCGGGCATAGGCGAGCTGGGTCGGCGTCGCGCCCGGCCTGGCCCGCAGCGGCTGGCGGCCGGTGCGATCGAACTGCGGCACCTTGCGGGCCTCGCCCGGCTTCAGCCCGTCGTCCTCGGGCTGCGGGTCGCGGCCGGCATAGGCCTCGACATCGCCGCGCGACTCGATCCAGGCACGGCGAAGCTCGGGCAGGCCGCGGCGGATGTCGGTGCGGTGGGCTCCGTCGGAATAGGGACCGGACGGGTCGTAGACCCGGAGCGGCGGCTCGCCGCCGCTGACCGCGATCTCGCGCATCGCCACGCGCAGGCCGGGATGCAGCACTCCCGGCACATGCACCTTGCGAGAGGCCGGCAACGGGCCGGTCGTCACCTGCGGCAACTCTGGGGTTATCGAATCGGGCACTTGGACCTCCTCAGAATTGGAGATCCGGGGGCAACTGATGCGCGGGGCGGACGCCCCTCGCGGATGGCGCCCGTTCGTTCCTCTCCCTACGCCGGCATGACCCGGATCAGGTTCAAAGGGTCACGGCGCCTCTGCCGTATCTCAGCCCCATGCGGGACCCCCCTTGGAACATCACCGAGCCTGCGTCCTGCGCCGGGCCCTGTCAACGCGGCGTCCGCAACCGGGCGGACCGGCCGGAGGCGGCAGCGGCGATCAGGCTGGCTCGCGGGTCTCGGGCTGCGGGCCGTCGTAGTCGGCATCGCCCTCGAGCGCGTGGCCGTTCACCTGGCCGTTCATCTCGCCGGGCTCGTTGCCATTGGCCTCGCCAGCCTCGGTCTGCTCGCCGCCCTGCTGGTAGCGGCGCTGCGGCGCCTGCTGGCCCCCCTCGCGCTGCTGCTGTGCCTGGCTCATGGCGTTCAGGATGCGGAAATAGTGCTCGGCGTGCTGGAAATAGCCTTCGGCCATCACCCGGTCGCCCGAGCTGGTCGCATCGCGGCCGAGCTGCAGGTATTTCTCGAACAGCTGCTGGGCGGTGCCCCGCAGCCGCATGTCCGGGCCGCTGGAATCGAAGACGTGGTTGCGGTTCATCGGCGACTGGCCGCTCTGGCGGAACTGCGGCGGGCCGCCGCCGCCACCACCCCCGCCGCCACCACCATGCCGATGGTTGCGGCCGCGCATGCGTTTCATGTTCATCAGTGTTGCGTCTGCCGTCTCGCAGGTGGGCCGCCCCGGTCAACCCCAGGAAGTCCAGGGGCGCACGGCATTGGCGGTCAATGTCGTCCATAAGCATGGCGGGCGGCGTGATGTCCACGGACCGTCCGCTGCACGAGGCCTGCACTTCCAGCGGCGGGGCTTCCCCGTCCGCCCGCAAGGGCCTGTCGCAAGCTAGCCTTCCCGCGCCGGACCGCCAAACGGTTTTTTCGTCCGGCCCGCCGTCGGGCCGGCACCAGGGCCGACGCACAAGGGAGCGTGACGGTGAAGACCGCGCCCGCCAGCCCATTCCCGGCCGTGCTCGTGCCACCCATGCCGCGCACCCGTCCGTGGCTGACGGCAAGGCCGAGTCCCACCTTTCCTCTTGCGGCTTGGTGGTGACGAACGGCTCGAACAGCCGCCCCAGAACCGCAGGGTCCAGCCCGCCGCCGTTATCCGCCACCGTGACCGAGACCCGCTCCTCCCCGGCCGGCGGCGCCGCCAGCCGGATCCGCCGCGGCGCCCCGGCCGGCCGGGCGCAAATGGCGTCCCGCGCATTCAGCGGCAGACTCACCAGCACCTGCTCCAGCAGCGCCAGCCGCGCCAGCACCAGCGGCAGGTCGGGCGGGACATCCTGCTCGAAGGCGGCCTCCTCCTGCCGCAGCCCGGGCGCGGTGAGCACCAGCGCGCCCTCCACCGCCTTGGCCACGACCACCGGGCCGAAATCGACGTGCATCAAGTGCCCGGTCGGCGAGGAGCGCGGATACAATTATACACTTTTGTGCGACAAAATCAGGACTCGCTTCAGCGGCCGATGCCCATCCTCTCCATCGCGGATCACGGCCGGACGTTCACGCCATGCTGCGATCCGCACTAGGCCCCGTTAGCGCCTGAGCCAATCTGCGGTGGCGGCGAGGCAGAGCACGCCGAGGAAGGATGCGGCGGTCTTCTCGTAGCGGGTGGCGACGGCTCGCCACTCTTTCAGCCTCGCCCAGAGGCGCTCGACGCGGTTGCGGTTGTTGTAGATCGGCGCTGGGCAGGCGACTGGAGCCTCGTTGATCTTCGGCGGGATGGCGGGCCGCGCCCCGAGGTCCCAGAGGTGCTGGCGGAAGGTGTGGCTGCTGTAGCCTCGG
>NZ_SMSJ01000143.1 GCF_004355005.1 Dankookia rubra | reverse complement strand
GCTGCGCCGTGCTGAAGTGGTGGCCTCGGATAAGACCGGTGTGCGGATCGAGGGCTGCTCCGGCTACCATTGGGTGTTCCGCTGCCAGGACGCCGTGGTGCACCAGGCCGCACCGACCCGCGCCGCCTCTGTCGTGCACGCCATGATGGACGGGCACCGCCCCGCGGTCTGGCTCTCGGATCGCTACGCGGCGCAGCAGGGCCACGGCTTGGCCCAGCAGACCTGCCTGGCACACGTGGCGCGCGACGTGGCGTACGCGCTCGAGGCCAGCGACGACCCAGTGCCGTTCCGGCTCAAGCTCTGGCTGGGCTCAGCTTTCGACCTAGCCGACACCGCAGGCCTTGCCGCCTCTACCCTGGCCGCCAAGCGGCGGGCGCTCGAGCGCAGGCTGGACGCGATCCTGGCAGCCCCCAGCGGCTGCGAGCTGACGCGGGCGCTGCAAGCGAAGCTGCGGCGAGCGCGCGACCAACTTCTGACCTTTGCCGACTGGCCTGGCCAGGTCGGGGCGACGAACAACGCCTGCGAGCGCGACCTCCGCCCCGCCGTGATCCAGCGCAAGGTCACCAACGGCTATCGCGCGATGTGGGCCGCTCAGGGCGAGGCGGACGTCCGCACCGTGGTCGCCACCGCCCGCCTCGCGCCGAACACCAGCGTCTTCGGCACCATCCTGACGACCGTCACGGCCTGACCGCTCCGCCGCAGAAGTCAGAGGGGGTGGGTAATTACCCAGGATTCAAGGAGTTCGCAACACAACCACCAAATTTAGCTGAGCCGTCGAAAAAGGCCTCCGGCATGGGTTATCAATTAAATTTCTTCTGGACGAATTTTCCATAAACTCTGATCTTCTATTTGATGCTCAAGGCTTTCGACATTATGCAACCTTCTTTCAACTACTGCTAATCTACCTTCTATCCATTCAATTCTTTCTCGGTATTTTTTTTCTCTTACACGCAGACCCTCAACTGCGACAAGCAAGACGGCTACATCCTTTTCCATTTTATCTGACATTCCGCGTGGACCTTTGCTGAGCGTGGATGTGCGGGAGACGAGATTTCTGTCGAGTATACTCCGTAGTAAAATACTCAACAAGCTCCTGCTGTCGTGCACATGCACATCAGGGCTGTGCTGGCGCACAACCTCCGCCAGCTGCGACGGGACCGAGGTTTGTCACAAGAGGAGTTGGCTCTTCGCGCCGGCATCGACCGGACCTACGTAAGCTCGCTAGAACGCGGCATATACAGCGCTACCATAGATATGGTCGGCAAGCTGGCACAGGAGTTGGGAGTACGCCCGGCTGAGCTGCTTCGGGAGCCTACCAACAACACCTGATACCGCCGCGCAGTGAGATTGACGCACCTGTGAGGCCTTCGTCTAAACTCCGAAGCGCGACTAGCACTACTTCGGCAGTTTCCTGGTAGCTGGCGAGCCCGGCTGGTAAGCTGATGACCGGTTCGATTGGGGTGCGGCCCGGCGAGGTGGCGCATGATCGAAGCGACCGCGGACTGGGAGCAGGCCTTCGCCGAGTGGCTGAAGCCATTCTTGGAGGCCCTCGGCCACAAGGTGCGGCAGCGCTGGGCCCCGGTGTATGTGCGGGGTCTACTGGGCCCGGGGGAGCGCAAGAGCGTTCAGCCGATGGCGGCACGGATCGCGCCGTCCGACTGCGACCAGTTGCACCACTTCATCAGCAGTCCGGCCTGGCAAACCGCCCCGCTCGAAGTGGTGCTGGCGCGCCAGGCGGACCGCCTCGTGGGCGGGCCGGAGACGATGCTGATCATCGACGACACTGCGCTGCCCAAAAAGGGCGAGCACTCGGTCGGGGTCGCGCAGCAGTATGCCGGTGTGCTGGGGAAGACGGCGAACTGCCAGGCTCTGGTCTCGCTCACCCTGGCCCGCGAAGAGGTGCCGGTGCCCGTGGCGCTGCGGCTCTACCTGCCGAAGACTTGGTGCCAGGACCGAGCGCGCTGCGACAAGGCGGGAGTACCGGCGGACCGCCGCGCTTTCCGCAGCAAGGGGGCAATCGCGCTCGAGGAGATTGACCGGCTCCGGGCTGCCGGGGTCCGCTTCGGTTGCGCCCTGGCCGACAGCGGCTATGGCCGTAGCGCCGCTTTCCGTCGTGGTCTAGCTAGCCGCACCCCGCTCTGGGCGGTGGGTATCCCGAAGACGCAGAAGCTCTATCCCGCCACGGTGAAGCTGTGTTGGCCCGCCGCGCAGGGCAAAGGACGTCCGCGCCGGCATGGCGTGCCGAACCAGCGGCCGGTGACGGCCGCTGCGGGCCTGAAGAACGTGCCTTGGCGCCGGATCCAATGGCGGCAGGGCACCAAGGGTCCGCTGAGTGCCAGCTTTGCCGCCCGGCGGGTGCGAGTGGCCGAAGGGGTGCAGTCGGAGACCGGGCACCGCCTGCCTGGTGATGAGTTGTGGCTGGTGGGTGAACGGCGCAGCAGCGGCGCGCGGCGGTACTATCTTGCCAGCCATCCCGCAGAAACGCCTCTGCAGACCCTCGCGGCCACGATCAAGGCCCGATGGGTCTGCGAGCAGGCGCACCAGCAGATGAAGGAAGAACTCGGCCTCGATCACTTCGAGGGGCGATCTTGGGCTGGCCTGCACCACCACGCGCTCATGGTGCTGATCGCCTTCGCCTTCCTGCAACACCTCCGGTTAGGCCAAAGTGGCCAGCGGGGGAAAAATCTGCACCACTGGTCCGCCGCCGCAACCTACCCTGCCAGCCATCCGACGCGCGCTGCTCGCTCACCTCGCCGCTCTCATCCGGCTGCGATGCCCCAAATGCCGCGAGTTCATTGACCTGCACAGGCTCGAATGAAAATGCCGAAGTAGTGCTAGTCGGCCGTGAACTACGGAGTTTTCAGGCAACGGCGTGCCTGGACATGTTTCCCGTCTGTGGCTGCTCGGACAGCGACAGCAGGCTGAGCAGCCACGCCAAGAGCCAGGCGAGCCAAGCGCGGAGCAGGCGGAGGTTGTGGCCGGCGGCGGCGAGGACGAGGTTGGCGGCGTCGCCCTCGGTGCCGAGCAGGAAGTTGCGACCGAGATGGCCGTCGCTCTTCAGGTGGTCGATGACGGGCTCGATGGCGCTGCGGCGGCGTCGCTCGCGGCGGATGGTCGGGGTGACACCGCGCTTCTGACCCGAGACGAACACGCGGGCGCGGTCGGCATCGTGGCCGCGGTAGCCGCGATCGACATAGGCGCGCTCGACCTCGACGCCGATGACACGCTCGGTCTGGGCGATCTGGGCGGCCAGCGTGTGGCCGTCATAGGGGTTGCCCGGCAGGGCGCGAGCACCGAGGACGAACTGCCCGCCGGGTGCTGCGGCGTTGGTGGTGGCGAGCGAGACCTTCACGCCGAACTCGTAGCGGGCGTTGGCCTTGCCCTTGCCGATGCACTCCACCTCCGGCGCGTGCAGCGAGTAGAGCTTGTCCCGCCCGCGGTCCTCGCGCCGCTGCCGCAGCAGCCGGGCGACGAGGCCGAGCGGCGCAGCGAGGGCGGCCTGCACGGCAGCCTTGCCGGCGATCTTGCGGCTGATGTCGCGGGCCAGGCGACCCAGCCAGGTCCGCAGCCGCCGGACGTGGCGCTCGGCCTGGCGCCGGCGGCCGGCATGGATCAGCCTGGCGGCCTCGCGCCGGGCCCGCCTAGCCACCCGCAGGTAGGATTGGCGCAGCCGGATGCCGTGCCGCCGGGCCAGGCGTGCCAGGATCTCGATGCCGCGGTGCAGCAGCTTGCTGTCGGTCGGATGTGTCACCGCCTTGGGCTGGACCGTGGTGTCGATGGTCACCCGCCGCAGGTGCCGCTCCTCGACGGCGCCGCCACGCTGCGCGGCTGCCACGCTCTCGGCCAGCAGCACCTCCAGACGCTCGGGCCCGATGCGTTGGCGCCAGCGCGTCATCGAGGAGCGGTCCAGCGGCAGGGCGTGCTGGAAGTGGGTCTCACCGCAGAACAGCTGCAAATAGGGGCTGTCGAGATAGCGCGCGCAAACCGCCTCGTCGGACAGACCGTCCATGTGCTTGAGCAGGTGCAGGCCGACCATGAGGCGGGTCGGCAGGCCGGGGCGGCCGCCATCGGTGTAGAGCGCGCCGAACTCCGCCTCGAACCGGCCCCAGTCGATCAGCCCGGCCAGGCGCACCAGTGCATGCCGCGGGTCCACCAGGTTCTCCAGCCGCGCGCGGAAGAGGTCCTCCTGCGGCTCGGCCTTGGGCTGCTTCGGGCGCATCGGAGGCCTCTACCTGCCGGGTGCCGCTGACCGAATCACGCCCCCTCCGGGCCCGCAACGCACAGCCCCGTTTGCAAGGTTCCGGCCCCCGCTCAAGGCCAAGCCTGCAAAACCGGATACTTCCTGAGCGCCGGAAAGCCGCAGATAACCGCCGTTCTCCGCCTACTTCACGGCCGACTCGGTGGTGTTCACGGAGGAGGGACGACGCGAGGCGGAGCGGCTGTTCCGGGCGCTCTTTGCCCGCCGCTAATGATCTTCCTGCTCGCGGCCTTGCATGCAAGACCGCGAGAGCCGAGGTTAATCTCCGTTGTGGCCAGGCAAGGTACATCCTTAGGCCTTGGCCTATTGCAGCAACATTTCACCTGACCAGCCGCATGACGACGATCCCCGCCGACCTCGCCGCACTGCTCGCCACCATCCGTCGGCCAGGCGACTTCTTTGCCGCTGGCACGAGCGAGTTGCTGGCGCCGCTGCTGGAGGTCGAGGGTGTTGGTCCCGTGGCGCTGCCACTGCTGCCGGCGCAAGCTGAGCAACTCGCCGCCGTGGCTGAGCCGGCCCCGTACGGCCGTGGCGCCGAGACCCTGATTGATCCGGCGGTCAGGCGCTGCCGGCAGGTCGGCCCGGATCGGGTGCGGATCAGCGGCAGGCACTGGGTACGGACGCTCGAGACGATCGTCGCCCGCGCTGCCGAGGGGCTGGGCGTCGATGGACCGGTCTCGGCCGAGTTCTACAAGCTGCTGCTCTACGAGGAGGGCGGCTTCTTTCTCGGCCACCGCGACACCGAGAAGACGCCCGGCATGTTCGCCACCCTCGTGGCGGCATTGCCGTCGTCCTTCGTGGGCGGTGAGTTGGTGGTGCGCCACAAGGGCCGCGAAGTCCGGCTCGATCTGCGCGGCGACGACCCGGCGGAGGTGGCCTTCGCCGCATTCTATGCCGACTGCGTGCACGAGGTCCTGCCGGTCACCAAGGGGTGCCGCCTGATCCTGGTTTACAACCTGGTGCGCCACGGCCGGGGGCGGGCGCCCGTGCCGCCCGATTATGCGGCCGAGCAGGCCCGCGTGACCGCGCTGCTGCAGCGGTGGAAACGCGGCAAGCGCCATCGGGATGACGACACGCCCGAGAAGCTGGTCTACCTCCTCGAGCATGCCTACACGCCGGCGGAGTTCGGCTTCGCCATGCTGAAGGGCGCCGATGCCGCAGCCGCTGGGGTACTGACTGAGGCCGCGCGGGAGGCGCAATGCGACCTGCACCTGGCGCTGCTCACCGTCGAGGAGAGCGGCGCCGCCGAGTATGCCGGGAACTACGGCTCCCGCCGGGGGAGGTGGGACTCCGAAGAGGACGATTTCGAGGCCGGCGAGGTGTTCGATCGCAGCATGACCTTGTCGGACTGGCGCCGTCCCGATGGCGGCACGACGACATTGGGCGGGATCCCGGTCGAAGCGGAGGAGTTCGTGCCGCCCGACGCCTGCGACGAGCTGGAGCCGGACGAGGAGCATTTCCGCGAGGCGACCGGCAATGAGGGGGCCTCCTTTGAGCGCACCTACCGCCGGGCGGCGCTGGTGCTCTGGCCGAGCGACCGGCTCTTCGCCGTCCTGAGCCAGGCCGGGCTGCGGGTGACCCTGCCCTATCTGGACGATTTGGTCCGGCGCTGGGCCGAGGACGGCGGGGACCGGCAGTCGCTCCTCTGGCGCGAGGCGCACGACCTTGCCGGGCACATGCTCGCGCAATGGCCGAGACGGGTCGGGTATCCGCGGTCAGACGAGACCCCGGGCGATGCCGCCCGCATGCTCGATCTGCTGACCCGACTGGCTGATACCGAGCTCATCGAGCGCTTCCTGGCCGAGATCACCGCCGCGGGCGTCTACGGTAAGGGCGACAATACCGCGATCGTCGCCGCGATCGGCAGCCTACCGCCGCCGCGGGCAGCGGCCTTGGTTGAGCGCATTGTGGCCGGAACGGCTGCCACCAGCTTCGGCGCCTGTGCCGATCTCCTGGCCCGAACGGCTGCCGCCCTGGATCAGCAGCACGTGTCCGGCCTCGCGGGCGCCGCCATCAGGCTGGCCGAGGCACTTCCGGGCGGTCGCGACCGCGTGGCGCCGGACGAGTTCTGGCAGCGCGGGCCCGAAGTGAGCCCGACCGCCGTCGTTGATCTGCTGACCGGCCTCGGCGCGATCGACCGGGCGCTGGCCGAGCGGGCGGTGGACCATATCCTGGCCAGACCAAAGACCTACGACCTGGATGCCATCCTTGTCCCGGCAGTTCGTACGATGATCGGCAGCGGCAGGATGCAGGGCGCGAGTTCGGTCCAGAGGCTACGGGCGGCGTGCGTCGCGCACCTGCGCCTCCGGGCCGCCGAGCCCCTGGCGCCGCCGGCCGATTGGCGCCGGGCAGCCACACTCCCCTGCCGTTGCAAGAACTGCACCGAATTGGCTCGCTTCCTTGCTGACCCCGAGCGGCAGACCTGGATACTGAAAGCCGCAGAAGCCGACCGCAGCCATGTCGAGGACAGTATTCGTCGGGCCCAAGCCGACCTCGACCTGACGACCGATCGCCGCGGCCGGCCTTACAGCTTGGTGTGCACCAAGAACCAGGAAAGCTACGAAAGGCGAGCCAGGCAGCGCACGCAGGACCTCAAGGACTTGGCGCTGCTCGCGGGCTGATGGCCTTTCCCCCTGAGGGTGATGGATCCATCCGGCGGTCCGGATCGAACGCCGCTCACGCAGTCGTCGCCGCACCTCTGTGTCGCTGGTCGTAGGATCGAGCCGGCGCATCGCTGCGGGCCTTGCCCATGGCCCGGCATCTTGCCGCCCAGCCACCTCCTTGGGGCATGCCGGACGATGCCTGGTCCGAGACCGCCTGGGCTCGTCATCCCGGTCGTCGCCTCAATCCATGCAAATCGCCATCCGAGGCCCCTCACCCCGCACCGTCGTCGGCGCGTCCGGTCCCGGCCACCCGCGCGAGCCCGGTCCGGTCCTTCCGGATCGCCGCGTCCACGGCCTGCATCGCCGCCTCGAGGTCGCCGTAGTCGAAGGCCCGCCGCTCGAGCGGCCCGGCGCGGGGCAGCGACGGCGGCAGGACCTCGGGCGGCTCCTCCACCACGGCCGGCACCTCGCGTGGCCGGCCCCTCCCCCGCCCGGGCTGCGCCGCCCTGCGTCGCTCGCCTGTCGCGGCACCGAGCATCTGATCGTCGTGCCTAAGTCGAATCCCATTCGAGACGGCGGCGTGGCATAGGACATGCAAGGCTCTCGCGGCGCTTGTTGCAACAACGGATCACAACTGGACGTGGGGCCCATGCTGAGCGACTACACGCCAGGAAACTTCTATTGCGAGCTGTCACGCGGCGGCGCTGTGCAGCGCATTGCGGACCGGCTGGGCACGGTCTCGGTCAAGGAGTTGCGACAGCGCGCCACGGATGCCGAGTCCGAGCTGCACGATCGGGGCATTACCTTCACCGTCTATTCCGACAAAAACGCAATAGACCGGGTACTACCCTTCGATCCAATCCCACGCGTGCTATCGGCCGATGAGTGGCGGCATATCGAGACAGGGGTCTGTCAGCGTGTCGCCGCCCTGAACCACTTGCTGCACGACCTTTACCACGAGCAGCACATTCTCAAGGACGGCGTGATCCCGCAGGACCTTGTCCTCGGCAATGCCAACTACCGGCCGGCGATGCAGGGCATCGACCTGCCGCACCGCACCTATGTGCATGTCTGCGGCACCGACATCGTCCGCGACGGCGCCGGCATCTTTCTGGTGTTGGAAGACAATGCACGAACGCCGTCCGGCGTTAGTTACGTGGTGGAGAACCGCCACATGATGCAGCGTGCCTTCCCCGACCTGCTAGAAGGGATCGGGTTGCGCTCGGTCGACGATTACGGCCAGCGATTGCTCGCGGCACTGCGGGACGTCGCTCCTGGCGAAGCAGTAGATCCACAGGTCGTCCTGCTCTCGCCCGGCAGCTACAATTCCGCCTTCTTTGAGCATGTCTTCCTGGCGCGCGAGATGGGCGTTCCGCTGGTCGAGGGGCGCGACCTGATCGTGGACAATCAGGACCGTGTCCACATGCACACCACACGCGGGCTCGCACGGGTCGAGGTGATCTATCGCCGCATTGACGATGACTTCCTCGATCCGGAGGTCTTCCGTTCGGACAGCATGCTCGGCGTCCCCGGCCTGATGCGTGCCTATCGCGCGGGCAATGTGACCTTGGCCAACGCGGTCGGTACCGGCGTCGCCGATGACAAGGCGATCTACGCCTACATGCCACGTGTGATTCGGTACTACCTTGGTGACGAACCAATTCTCTCAAACGTCGAGACGCATATCTGCCGCGAGCCCGAGGCGCTACGCTACACGTTGGAGCATTTAGCGGATTTGGTGGTCAAACCGGTCGGGGAGTCTGGTGGCTATGGCATCACCATTGGGCCCCGGGCAACGCGGGAGCAGCTGCAAGAATGCCGCGAGCGTCTTGTGGCAAATCCGGCCAACTACATCAGTCAACCCTGCCTTGATCTTTCGGTCGCGCCGACCCTTGCCGGAGATGGAATCGAGCCCAGGCATGTCGATCTGAGGCCGTTCGCAGTCACCGGTGCGAAAAGCTGGGTACTGCCAGGCGGCCTGACGCGCGTCGCGCTCCGGAAGGGGTCGCTCATCGTTAACTCGTCCCAGGGGGGCGGATCGAAGGATACCTGGGTCCTTGGCTGACATTCTCCTCGCCCGCTCTGCGGAGTGCATGTTCTGGCTGGCCCGCTATGTCGAGCGCGCTGAAAATCTCGCTCGGATCCTCGACGTTGACGCTACCTTCGCGCGCAACCAGCGCGGCGATCAAGACTGGCTGCCAGTGCTGCAGCTCAATGCCGACGAGACGCGCTTTGCCGAGGCGCATGACGCACCAACGGCAGAGTCGGTCCTACACTTCTATTTATTGATCCGGCCTGGGCGGTCTTGAAGGCGAGTAGGATCAGTCCAGGTTGGGGGCGTGAAGCATGTGGACATGCGCAAGCTGCCGGCGGCGGCGCAAGAGGAACGTCGGCGTCAGGTGATCGGGCTGCGCCAGGCCGGCCTGACCTATGGTGCGATCGCGGCGCAGGTTGGGCTGACCCAGACCGGGGTGTTCGACATTTGCAAGCGGTATGCGGAGCGAGGT
>NZ_SMSJ01000142.1 GCF_004355005.1 Dankookia rubra | reverse complement strand
AGGCCTTCCGTCAGCCGTCGTGACGAAAGGCTCGGCAGCGCTCCTATTTCACGCCGCCGCGGCCAGATTACCCAGCCGCTCCCTGAGGGATTTTCTCTCCGACGCTCTCACTTGCTGTCAGCGCGTTGGCTTTTGGGCCCGCCCGAGACAGCCATCCGCGCGCTGGTGGTGGAGGCATTCCGGTCCGAAGGACTGGAGCCACCCAGAGTGGCGGTGAGTACCCATAACATGGAACTGCGCATGCAGTTGTTGGCACGGAGCGACTACGTCACCTCGCTGCCGGCCTCGCTATTGCAGGCGAACGGCAAACGTTGGGGCCTGCGGGCCTTGCCTATCAGGCTCCGGCCGCCCGTGCCGGTCGTAGTGGCCACGCTGCGTCGCCGCCGCCTCATCGCACCGGTGGAACTCTTCCTCACCCACCTCCGGGCCGTGACCGCAGAACTCAATGGTACGGCAATCAACCAGCCCGGCTGATCAGGTAAGCCGGGCTTAGTGGATCTCCTCTGCCTGCCGCAGGCTGTTGATCATTGAGGCGCCGAGCAGCCAGGTATGCGCCCGGACCGGATCGGAGGCCGCCTCGGCCAACCGCGTCTGGAAAGCCCGTTGCGCCTCGGGGTCCCTCGCTTCCAACCCCTGTTTGTTGGCGATGGTCTGCCGCTGCACGTGCTCCACGGTGACCCCGCGCCGCTGCCGGTCGTAACGGTCGAGCAGCCCATCGGGTGCCTCGCCGTGCCATACCGCGGCGAGCTTCGGAGCCAGGTTGCAGGCATCATGCACGCCACCGTTCAGCCCCATGCCACCGAGTGGGTTGTTGATATGTGCCGCATCGCCGGCCAGCAGGACGCGGCCGCGCCGGAACGTCTCAGCCACGCGCTGGTGCACCCGGTACAAGGTGCGATGGTGAACTGGATAATTGCCTGGCCCTGGCACAATCCGGCCAAGGCGGTCGCAGGCGTAAGTGTCGGTCACTGTCGCCTGGTCTGGCACCTCGGCGGGGACCGGAAACATGGCGCGCCAGAGGCCAGGAATGCGCAGCAGGAAGAACCATTCTTTCGGGTCGGCGAAATAGCTGACCGGGGCAAGGCCGGGGATCAACCCGGTAAAGTCGAAGGGGGTGGAGAGCACCAGAAAGCGCTCAGGCCAGGTAAAACCCTCGAAGCCAATGCCGGCCACCTGGCGTACGACGCTGTGGGCCCCATCGGCGCCGACTACATAAGCGCCCCTGATCCGCTTCCCGCCTTCCAGCACCACTTCAGCGTAGGCACCGTGGTCGATGCAGGCGGTAACAGCAGCGCCGAAGTGCAGCAAAAAGCCGGGCCGGTCCCGCAACAGCTCGTGCAGGATGCGGGTCAGCCGCCACTGCTCGCACTGCAACCGGTAGGGGTGGCGTGTGACGTCGGCCAGAAGGCCGAAATCGAACTCGGCGATGATGCCTCCCGTACGGCTGCGGTACTGTAGCCGCGGCGCAATAAGTCCTTGAAAAATCAGCGGTTCTGCGACGCCAAGCTCGTCCAGCAGGTCGAGGGTCGGTGCGTGAAAGGTGGAGGCGCGCGTCTCGTTCGAGAATGCCTCCCCCACCTCCAGCACGGTGACAGGCACGCCGTGACGTAGCAGGGCGGCAGCGACCACCAAGCCAACCGGACCAGCGCCAACGACAAGGACGGGCAAGCGGTCGGGCATGGTGCCGGTCTCCCCTCGGCTGCAGGTGCGATCCCGGCGCCGTACATCATGACCATTCCTGGCACGTGTCAGGCCGTCAACCGACGCTGAACAGGCGCACCAGAACCGAAATTCTTCCCCGTTGGCGCTCTCCGCCGTGCCCCGAAAAACGCCTCCAATGCGTCATGCGAAGCCGGCTTGCGCGACCCGCATTTGCCGGAGCGACGTCCACGGCCGCTGCAGCCAAAGACTGCCGCGCCGAGCGGCTTTCCAGCGTGCGGCGCAGTTCGGCGTCGCTACCGTTTGAGGCTTGGCCGCCATGCCAGAATCCCGCCCGCGTGAGGATCAGCTGATGTCCGGCAGCCAGACCTCCGCCGCGCCGGCCCCGGCGCAAGAGGTGCTGGCGCGAAGCTGGTAGAGCGCGTCACCTTCCACAACGCGGAAAAACAGCTATTGCGTGCTGCGCATGAAGGCGCGTGGCCGGCGCGACCTGGTCACCGTGCTCGGCCATGCCTTGGGCATCTCGGCCGGCGAACGGGTCAATTCTGACCGTAGGAGCAGGACCTCATTCAGCACGAGCTCAGCCGGCGGCGTTCGCAGTCACAGTTGCCTCCTCAACCGAAGCCGGCCGGAGGGCCGACAGCTCTGCTGCCGCTTCCGCCAGACCTGCCTGCGCGGCGCGTTGCAGCCAAGCCACGCCCTCCTCAACTACCGGCTCGCCCGCAAGGCCCCGCATTAGGTAGCGTCCAAGCATCAGTTGGGCCTGTGGATGCCCCCCCAGAGCGGCGCGGCGGAACCAGTCCAGCGCGCGCGGACGATCGGGTGCCACATCGTGACCACCACCAAGGATCGCACCCGCCGCAAACATCGCGCCTACATGACCCTGCTGCGCCGCTATCTCGAAACGTACAAGGGCGGTTGCCGGATCGCGGGGAGCGCCGCGGCCGTTGAGATCGAGATCGGCGAGAAGCACCGCCGCGTCCGCCAGCCCCTCGTCGGCGGCTCGGCGCAGCCAGTGCCGTGCCTCGGCCACGTCAGGCGCACCGAGTGCACCCTCAAGCAGCAGCCGAGCGTACCAGTATTGGGCGTTGACCACCCGCTCGGCCGCCCGCCGCAACCACTGCGCGGCGGCCGACATATCCTGCGCCATACCGATCCCGTGTGCCGCACAAACAGCGAGGTTGTAGGCGGCCACAGCATCGCCTCTGGCTGCCCCCTGCTCGAACCAAGCCACCACCCGTTCGAGCGCGGTATTGCTCTTGCCGGCGAGGGTGGCGGCTTGCGCAAGGTCGACCACGGCGACGAGGTCGCCCTCTTCGGCGGCCCGCGTGAGCCACTTGATGGCCTCCTCCGAGTCTTGCGCCACACCCAGGCCGGCAAGGTGCATGAAGCCGAGGACACGGGCCGCTTGGCGGTGCCCTGCCTCAGCCGCGAGGGTGTACCACCCGGCGGCCTCAAGCAGGTTGGGTGGTCCGTCCGTGTTGCCCGCCTGCAGGTCAGCCACCAGTGCGGCCGCCTCGCCGTCGCCTGCAATGGCAGCACGACGCAGCCATGTCTCCCCCTCAAGGCGGTTCGGCGCGGCTACCCAGCCCTCTAGTAGGGCCAGCCCGAGCCGCGCCTGGGCTGGCCGAACCTGCGCCACGGCCGCCGCCCGGTAGAGCACAACCGCTGCCGCCTGGTCTGGCGCAATCGGGGGTACACCGGCCTCGTGCAGCGTACCAAAGACATATTGCGCCGTCGGTAAGCCCGCTGCCGCCGCCTGCTCAATCAGCCGCGCCGCTGCCGCGGTATCGGCCAGACCTTCCAGACCAGCGAGGCGGATCAGACCGAGGCCGAGCGCCGCCTGCGGGCTGCCGGCCGCCGCGGCGCGCTCGTACCATTGTGCCGCCGCCACATAGTCTTGCACCACGCCTTGGCCGGTCGCGTACAGGAAGCCGAGGAGCGCTTGCGCCTCGACGGCCCCAGCCGCCGCGGCGCGCTGTGCCCACTGGGCCGCGGCTTCCGGGTAGGCGTGCGCGGTGCTGCCGGCAAACAGTCCGCCCGTCGTCGACCCCGCCAAGCCCTGCAGCAGTAGCGTCGCCAGCAGTGCCTGCGCCTCGGCGTGCCCGGCTTCGGCCGCACGGCGTAGCCACAGCGCTCCTTCCATGGCGTTGGTCGGCACGCCGATGCCCTGCAGATATGCCTGCGCGACGGCGAGCTGTGCCTCGGGCTGCCCCCGCCGGGCCGCTGTGATCGACCGCCGGATGTCCGGCAGTGCTGTGGTGCCGGCCGCCGCGCCCGGTGTGGCGCGCGTTGCGCCCACGAACAAAGCGGCGAGACCCCGCCAGATTCCGCCCTGCGGCATCTTCGTCGTCACGGTTCGCGCATCCCCTCGCGGAAGGGTCGCACGACTCGCTGGAAGAGATACTGCAGGATCGTCCGGTCGCCGACCACGATATCCGCTTGCACTGGCATGCCTGGCATCAGGCGGAAATCGGCGGGCAGGTTCCGTAAGTTCACCGTGTCCAACGTCACGCGTGCCCGGTAATAGGGACGCTCCCCCTGCGGCGTCGGGGCATCGCGGTTGCGCGTCGTGTCCTCGCTAATGGTCCGCACCGTCCCGTCCGCCGTGCCGTGGCGGATGTAGGGATAGGTCTCGAACTTCACCTTGACCGGATCGCCAACCGCCACAAAGCCCATGTCGCGCGGCTGCACCTGCGCGTCCACCTCGAGTGCGGCATTCAGCGGCACAAGTGAGACCAGTAACTCGCCCGGCGCCAGCACGGCGCCGACCGAGGTCTTGCCGAGTTCGAGCACCACGGCGTCCGCCGGCGCGCGCAGCTCGACGAGCTGGCGCCGCAGCTGCGCCTTCGTGAGGTTCTCCTGGACGTCGTTGAGGCTGCCCCGGCGTTCCGCGAGGTCCTGCGCCACCTGCGCCCGCCACTGGCTCAGGTATGCATCATGTTCGGCTTGTAGCGCAGCGAGGTCACGCGCGGCGCTCCGGGCTTGGCTCTGTGCGACGCCGATGCCGCGTTGCACCTCGATGCGGCTATCTGTGGACATCAACGCGTTCAGCCGGCTGCCGACCTGCGCCCGCTCCAGCTCGCGCCGCATACCTTCGATCTGTCCTGCGACGGCCAAGCGGCGCTCGAGCTGCTGCGCTTCCACCTCACCGCGCTGTACCGTTTCAGTCAGCGAGCGCATGCGCTGCCGGTAATTCTCGATGCGGAACGCCCGCTCGGACTCACGTTGCGCGAAAATGGCGGCTTGCAAAGCTCCAAACTGACCCGCTTCTGGCCTGTAGCGCTCACCCACCGCCTCGGCCTCTAGCCGCGCGACCTCGGCCGCGAGGCTCGCGTGCTGCGAGGTCAGGGTCGCTAGGTCGGCCGTGGCGAAAGTGGGGTCGAGGCGCGCCAGCAACTCGCCGGACCGCACCACTTGGTTCGGCCGGACCTCGAAGGAGCGGATGATTGAGGCTTCTAGCGGCTGTACCAGGATGGTCGGGCTGAGCGGCACGAGCCGGCCATCGGCGGCCACAACGCGGTCAATGGGCAGTAGCCCAATGACCGCGAGCAGGCAGCCAAACAGCGAAGCCAGGATCCAGACCACGCCAACGGCGACACGGGATGGCGGGCGGGCGACGATCGCCGCGGTGGGCGAAATGAATTCGAGAGTGGCCAGGGCGACGCCCCGTTCACTGCCCTGCGATGGCAGCCGGGTGAGCGACATCAATGAGCCTTTTTGCTTGAGCCGTGCGATTCTGCTGCTGCCACAGGGTCCGGTAGATTGTGCAGCGTCGAAGGAGGTCCTCGTGCGGCCCGTAATCCACGACCTGGCCGCGGTCGAGTACCAGGATCGCATCGGCGTCGACCAGCGAGGAGAGCCGGTGTGAGACGACGACGACAGTCCGACCGCGAGCGATGCGGAGCAGGTTGGCGTTGACGATCGCTTCGCTCTCCGGATCGAGGGCGCTGGTCGCCTCGTCCAGGATCATGACCGCCGGGTCGGTTACGATAGCGCGGGCAATCGCCAAGCGCTGGCGCTGTCCACCGGAGAGGTTGGGCGAACCCTCCTGGATAAACGTCTCGTAACCACCGGGCAGACGTTCGATGAATTCCTCGGCGCCAGCGAGACGAGCGGCCCGAATAATTCGTTCGAAGGTAATGCCGGGGCGTCCGGCCGCGATGTTCTCGCGGATGGAACCACGAAAAAGAAAATTGTCCTGCAGTACGATACCGAGGTTACGGCGCAAGTGCGGCAGGTCGATCTCACGGAGTTCGACACCGTCGATCTTGACCATGCCGGCGTAGCCGCAGTTGAGTCCTTGGAGCAGGCGCGTGACCGTACTTTTACCCGAGCCACTGCGGCCGACCACGCCGAGTAGGGTGCCGGCCGGCACGTCAAAGCTTACTCGATCAAGTGCCGCGGATTGGGCACCAGGGTAGCGGAAGCTCACCTCCTCGAAGGTGAGGTGGCCTTGGAGCTTGGGTCGCATGCCGACTGCCCCAGTTGGTCGCTCAGGCTCCTGGTTAAGTACCATCGATGCCTCGGCGAGCGCTGCCCGCACCTCTCCTTGCGCCTGCTGCAGCCCTGCCAAGGCGATGAGAGGGGCCGCAACGCGCCCGCTCAGCATGGCAAAGGCCATGAGCGTGCCGATCGACGCACTGTCGCCCGCGAGCGCCAGATAGGCACCGACCGCCATGGTGCCGACCTGAATGAAGCGCTCAATTGGCTGAATCAGCGTTTGCGGCCAGTTCGCCAGGTGCGCGAGCTCAAGACGGCGCTGCGTTGCGAGGGCAACCCGCTCGTTCCAATCGTCGGCTTGGCGTGGCTCGAGCGCCAGGGCCTTGACGGTGCGCATGCCATGCACCGTCTCGCCCAGCACAATAGATTTTGCCGTTTCGGCGACGACCACGCGGCTCGTTGCCCGGTTGATAGCTGGCAGGAAGGTCAGCATGATGAGCGCAATGGCGCCGGTACAGCCGAGCACCAACCAAGTCAGCCCAGCATGCAGGAAAAAGAGGCCGGGTAGGAGAAGGACAAGGGTTGAAAGGTCGAGAAAGGTCCGAAACAACTGTCCGGTGAGGAACTCCCGGATGCGATTTACCTGGAAGACTCGATGTGTAATTTCGCCTGAGGGATTTTTCTCAAAAAAATCAAGTGGCAGGCGAAGCAATCGAGCCATGACGAACAGGTTCAAGCGGGCATCAATACGTGCCGCGGCGACCGCAAGCAGATGACGCTGCGCGTAACCGAGCAGGGTTTCATGCAGGAAAACAACAATGAGACCAAGCGAGAGTAAGGTCAAGGTCGGCCAGCTGTGGTAGACCAGTACTCGATCCGTAATGGCCATGAAAGCAAGCGGCGTGGCGAGACCAAGCGCACTCATAATGAGGGTTGCAATGCCGATATCACGAAATACGCACCGCTCGCGCAGCACCTCGCCGATGAGCCAGCGCATGTTAAATGGTGCGTCTTCCATCGCCTGGCCGCGCCGCGGGCGGACAACGATGGCGACACCTAACCAGAACTCCTGTAGACGGTAGGTGTCGACGGCAAACGCCGCTGCGCTGCTCAAGGGATCGCGCAAGAGTAGAGCCGTGCCGTCCTCGATGGCACCCTCCAGCAGGGCCGCACCTCCACCCTTGAGGAGTAGCATCACCGGGGCGCCGGCACTGGCGAGCCGGATCAGGTCCCGCCAAGACGGG
This sequence comes from Dankookia rubra, assembly GCF_004355005.1. Taxonomy (GTDB): domain Bacteria; phylum Pseudomonadota; class Alphaproteobacteria; order Acetobacterales; family Acetobacteraceae; genus Paracraurococcus; species Paracraurococcus ruber_A. The sequence continues at coordinate 2,139 of NZ_SMSJ01000142.1, read as the reverse complement.
CGGAGCGCTCTGGCCCGTAGCCCGGCGTCACTTGCACACCGCACGAGCGTGGGGGCGTCGACCTCTGGGGCGGCTGAGAGAAGACGCAGCAACTGCGGATCGAGGTCTCCGCCAACGTGCTGTGCCAAAATGCGCAAAGCGGCGACACGCGCCGAGTTGATCGGGGTGTTACTGTCGTCCGCTAGGCTGTTTGGTTCGTCCACTGTCTATCTCGTCCCGCGCACGATGGTACGCTTCAGCTAGCACAGAAAGTTGCATTTTTCACCTCGATTTGACTGTTTAATCGCATTCGTAATATATTTACATAGTCGATCATCACGGTCAGGATCTTGTTGGCGAAGTCACCGGTAGCGCTCGGAGTGTCGGCAGCGTTGAAAGGCACTTCGCCTCGGAGGTGCCCTGTGTCGCTCCGCCCGCAGCAGCCGCTCCCGCCTGTGCCTGACGACACCGCTCGGGTTGCCCGAGCCGCGTTCCCGCGCGGCAACGCCTACGTGTTGTTGCGAGATGACCAAGACCGTAACCGTCAGAGCCCATCCGGAAAGGAATTGAATCTCCTGAATCGGATGTGATTCGCTGCTCCTGTGGACGATGTGCGGGAGTAGACGGATGGCGTGGACGGCCGAACATCGGCGTGCAGCGGATCGCCGTGGCCTGCGCTACCCGTCTGACCTGACGGATGCCGAGTGGGCGCTTGTGGCGCCGCTGATCCGGCCAGCGAAGCACGGCGGCAGGCCCCCCCTGTGTCAGACAAGTTGTCGCCTGGATAGGATCGCGCAATGAGGGGGCGCGGGTAATCGAGAATGGCGAGATACGGACAAGCCTTCAGGGACCGCATTGTCGCGCGGCTGCTGCCGCCGGAGAGTGCGGCTCTTGAGGTGGTCTCACGCGAGGTCGGTGTCAGCATCGGCACGTTGGAGCGCTGGCGAGCGCAAGTGCTGGCCGGGCCAGGCTCCCTGGTCGTAAGCCAGCGCTGGACACCAGTGGCGCGGCTGGAGGCGGTGATCACCACCGCGGCTATGGATGAGGCGGCCCGCAGCGTCTGGTGTCGTGAGCAGGGGCTCTACCCTGCTGACCTTAAGGCCTGGAAGCATGACGCCATTGCCGGTTTGGGCGAGCCGCGGGCGGCCAGCGCCGTCGAGGCCCGCCAGGACCGGCGGCGGGTGAAGGAGCTCGAGCGTGAGTTGCACCGCAAGGACAAGGCACTGGCCGAGACGGCCGCCTTGCTGGTGCTCAGAAAAAAACTGAATGCGGTCTTCCGCGACGGCGAGGGCGAATGACCCGCCTGGAGGACCGCCGGACCCTGGTCTCCGAGATTGCATCCGCCTGCGCTGGGCCGGAAGGTACTGCAGCGCAAGCTGCGCCGCGATGAGCTGCATGCATTCTTCGCCGCGCTACCTCCGTGCCTCGTCGGCATGGAGGCGTGCAACCGCCCACTACTGGGGCCGGGAACTGCGTGTACTCGGACACGACGTACGCCTGATCCCGCCGTCCTACGTCAAGCCGTATGTCGTGCGCCAGAAGAACGATGCAGCCGATGCGGCCGCGATCTGCGAGGCGGTTACCCGGCCGAATGTACGGACGACCCCGATCAAGACTGCAGACCAGCAGGCTGCGCGGGTCATGCAGCGCACGCACGAACTGCTGTCACGGCAAAGGGTAACGCTCATCAATGCGGTCCGCGGTCATCTGGCGGAGTTCGGCATTCTCGCGCCTGCTGGCCCGCAGCATATGAGCCAACTGATCGAGCGGGTCGCCGACCCGACTACCCCCATACCGACCTTGGCTCGGAATGCGCTGAACCTGCTCATCGATCAGCTTGTGGAACTCGGGAAGCAGATCGATCAGCTGGAGGCGGGGATGAAACGCCGCTGCAAGGCGGATCCCGACGGCGCCCGGTTGCTTGCCGTCCTGGGCATCGGCCCAATCACCGCGAGCGCAATCCTGGCAGGGGTTCCCGACATCCAGGGCTTCCGGTCGGGCCGTGATTTTGGCGCCTGGCTCGGTCTCGTACCGCGGCAGAACTCGAGCGGTGGGAAGGACCGGCTCGGGCGGATCACCAAAATGGGTGACCGCACGATCCGGCGCCTGCTCGTGACCGGCGCGCTCTCGGTCATTCGGTGGGCCAGGGCGAAGGAGGGC
>NZ_SMSJ01000141.1 GCF_004355005.1 Dankookia rubra | reverse complement strand
CGGGGCGGAGGGCGCCGGGGGCGATGCGGCCGGCGCGGCGGGCGCCGCGGCGCGGGGCGGTGGCAGGTTGCCCGGCTGGCCGAGGCTGGTCTGGCCCCGGGCGGGGGCCGGGACCGCCGGCGCGAGCAGGAGGAACAGGGCGGGCAGCGCGGCGCGCAGGGGATTCATCACAGCCACGGCATGCCAAGCCGAAGCCGTCCGGGTCAAGCTAGATGGAGACAATCTGGCCTTCGCCGACCGCGCCGAGGAAGGTCACCACCCCGGCGACCTCCACCCCGGGCAGCAATTCCGCGGCCGGGATGGCCTCGGCCCGCAGCCCGGCCTCGCAGGCGATGCGGCGGATGCCGAGCTCCGCGGCGGCGTCGAGCAGGGTGGCGATGCCGGCGACGCCGCGCCCGGCCAGCAGCGCTTCCCGCGGCTCGGCGGCCAAGGGCTGGCCGGCGAGGAAGAGCCGGCAGCCGGCATTGGTGGCGAAGAGCGTCACCTCGCGCCCGAGCGCCGCGGCGCCGGTCGCCAGCACCAGGGCGTAGTGCGCCCGCTCATGCTCGCCCGAGAGCAGCAGGATGCCGAGCGGCGGCGCCATTCAGGCGGCGCTGCAGACGAGCGGCGGCGGCGCGGCATGCGCCGAAAGGTCGCGGATGGTGGCGCCTTCGCCGCAAAGCGCGCAGCCGGGGTCGCGCCGCAGCTTGATGGTGCGGAAGCGGGCGTCGAGCGCGTCCCAGAGCAGCAGGCGGCCGGACATGCCCTCGCCGATCCCGAGGATCTCCTTCAGCACCTCGGTCGCCTGCAGCGTGCCCATCACGCCGGTGACGGCGCCGAGCACCCCGGCCTCGGAGCAGCTCGGCACCAGCCCGTCGGGCGGCGGTTCCGGGTGCAGGCAGCGGTGGCAGGGATGCGGCGCGCCGAGATGCGACGTGTAGGTGGAGAGCTGGCCCTCGAAGCGCAGCACGGCGGCGGAGACGAGGGGACGGCCGAGCAGGTGGCAGGCATCGCCGAGCAGGAAGCGCGTGGCGAAATTGTCGGTGCCGTCGCAGACCAGGTCGTAGCGGGGGATGAGGTCGCGGGCGGTCGCCGCGTCCAGCCGCACGGGGTGGATGTCGACCGCGACCTCGGGGTTCAGGCCGGCCAGCGTCTCGGCCGCGCTTTCCGCCTTGTTGCGGCCGATGCGGGCGGTGGCGTGGATGACCTGGCGCTGCAGGTTCGACAGTTCAAGCGCGTCGTGGTCCACCAGGCCGATGGTGCCGACGCCGGCCGCGGCGAGGTAGAGCGCCAGCGGCGCCCCCAGCCCGCCGGCGCCGACGATCAGCACGCGAGCGGCGCGCAGCTTGGCCTGGCCCACCGCGCCGACATCCTGCAGCAGGATGTGGCGGGAATAGCGGTGCAGCTCGGCTTCGGTGAAATCGAGGTCCATGGGGGCGATATGGGGCGGCGCGCGATCAGCGACCAGTGGAGCCGAAGCCGCCGGCACCGCGCCCGGACGGGGCGGTGAACTCCTCGACCACCGCGAAGCCGGGCCGGAGGATGGGCACGAAGACCAGTTGGGCGAAGCGGTCACCGGGCGCGAGCCGGATCGGCGGTGTGCCCGGGGCGTTGCGGTTCCAGGCGCTGACCATGATCGGGCCGGTATAGTCGGCATCGATCAGCCCGACGAGGTTGCCCAGCACCAGCCCCTGCTTGTGGCCCAGGCCGGAGCGCGGCAGCACCAGCGCCGCCAGGCCCGGATCGCCGATATGGACGGCGATGCCGGAGGAGATCAGCGCGGGCGGGCTGCCCGGCGCGATCTCGGTCGGCGCGTCGAGGCAGGCCAGCAGGTCGATGGCCGCGGCCATCGCGGTCTGGTAGCGCGGCAGGCCCCAGTCGCGCAGCCTGGCATCCAGGATCTTCAGCTCGATCGACGGCATCGCGGTCTCCCTCGCCCCGGGTTCCGCCCGTAAACGGGGCCGGGGTCAAGCCCCCGCGGCTTGCGGGGCAGGCATGGCTGGGGTGGAGTGGCGCCCAGCCGAGAAGGATCCGCCCATGCCCGCCCTGCGCCAGGCGCTCGCCGCCGCGCTGCTCGCCTATGCCCCGGCCGCCATGGCCCAGGACCAGCCGCCGCGCGAGCTGCCGGCGCGCAGCCTGCCGGTGCCGGGCACGGTCAGCCCGCAGATGCAGAAGATCATCGGGATGCCGCTGCGCACCGGCTGGAACACCCCGCCGACCACGCCGGAGGAATGGCGCAAGCTGGCCGAGGCCGGCGCCGCGGCGACCCGCCAGGGCCTGCCCGGTCTGCGCGACCGGCTGAAGGTCGATGTCGAGCCGGGCGAGATGGGCGGGGTGAAGGTCTTCCGCGTCACGCCGAAGGAGATCAAGCCCGAGAACCGCAACCGCCTGCTGATCCACATCCATGGCGGCTGCTACGTGCTGAACCCGGGCGAGGCCGGGTTGCCCGAGGCGATCCTGATGGCGGGCCTCGGCGGCTACCCCGTCGTTTCCATCGATTACCGCATGCCGCCGGATGCCTATTTTCCCGCCGCCCTCGACGACGTCGTCGCGGTGTGGAAGGCGGCGCTGCGCGAGCGGGACGCGAAGACCATGGCGGTTTTCGGCTCCTCGGCCGGCGGGGCGCTGACGCTCGAGATGGTGCTGAAGGCCAAGGCCGAGGGACTTCCGCTGCCGGCGGCGATCGCGCCGGGCACGCCGATGTCGGACGCGACCGGCGCGGGGGACAGCTTCCGGACCAATGCGCTGGTCGACAACGTGCTGGTCGCGGTGGACGGGTTCTGCCATGCGGCGACGGTGTTCTACGCCAATGGCCACGACCTGGCCGACCCGCTGATCTCGCCGGTCTATGGCGACGTCCGCGGCTTCCCGCCGACCATCCTGACCAGCGGCACGCGCGACCTGCTGCTGAGTAACACGGTGCGGATGCACCGCGCGCTGCGCAACGCGGGGGTCGAGGCCTCGCTGCAGGTCTTCGAGGCGCAGGCGCATGCCTACTACAACCGCGACGACACCGCGCCCGAGACGCGCGAGGTGTTCGGCGAGATCGCAGGCTTCTTCGACAAGCATTTGGCGCGGTAGGAAGGTTGGGGAGGGAAAAAGGTATTCCCTCCGCAAGCCCCTCCCTTCCCTCTTGTGGGTCGGCTGCCGCTGCGCGGCGGGTGCCGGACTCGGAGAAACAGAGGAGGGTCCAGGTAGGATACTTCCTCCCCGGCCTTCATGTGCGGAGCCGCCCCAGCCGCAGGAAGCCGATCCCGTGCCGCGTGCTGCCGTCCCCGGTGGCGAGGTCGGCCAGCACCTCCCCCACCACGCTGCAGAATTTGTAGCCGTGGCCCGAGCAGGGGGAGGCGAGCACCACCTGGGGATGCGCCGGGTGGTGGTCGAGGATGAAGTGCTCGTCCGGCGTATTGGTGAAGATGCAGGCGCGCAGCGCCATGGTCGGACCGGTGCCCTGCGGGAAGTAGCGCCCGGCGAATTCGCGCAGCAGCGCCTCGTCCGCCGCATCCACCTCGCGCCGCATCGCCTCGGCCGGCATGTGCTCCTCGCGGTGGTGGTAGCGGCCGAACTTGAAGCCGGGGACCTCGACCACGGGAAAGCCGTAGTAGCGCCCCTCCGCCACTTCTAGGTTGAAGACCGGGAAGCGTTCCGGGGTGAACAGCGCGGGCGCCTGCGGCTGCAGCCAGGCCAGCACCTGGCGTTCCGGCACCGCGACGCCCTGCAGCAGCGGCGCGAGGTCGGCCATCCAGGCGCCGGCGGTCAGCACCAGGCGGCCGGCCTCGTAGCGGCCGCGGTCGGTGGTCACGGTGACGCCCTCGCCGCCCGGCCGCGCCTCCCAGCCCAGCACCTGCTCGCGGGCATGGATCTCGGCGCCGGCGGCCTGGGCGGCGCGGACATGCGCGACGATGGCGCGCTCGCTCATCACGTAGCCGCCCTGCGGCTGGAAGATCGCGCGGTAGCCAGAGGGCAGGCGGTAGCCGGGGAAGCGCTCGTTCACCTCCGCGCCAGTCAGGACCTCGTGCTCCAGCGCGTGCAGCCGGGCGGAGGTCAGCGCGCCCTCGAAGACCTCGCCATCCGCCAGCCCGCCATCGAGCGAGCCATGGGTGTGCAGCACACGCTCGCCGGTCGCCGCCTCCAGCTCCCGCCACAGCGCATAGGCGCGGTGCAGCAGGGGGACATAGGCCGGGTCCTCGTAATAGGGCAGCCGGATGATGCGGGTGACGCCGTGCGAGGAGCCCATGACATGCGGGATGTCGAAGCGTTCCAGCCCCAGCACCCGCTGGCCGCGGCGGGCGAGCTGCCAGGCGGCGGCGCTGCCCATGCCGCCGATGCCGACCACGATCACGTCGAACGCCATTGCACACCTCGATCCAGGCCGTGCCATTCTGCCCCGCAAGATGGGGGAGGAAAACCATGCACCAGATTCCGCGCCGCGCCCTGCTGGGCGGGGCCGCCGCCATGGCGTTCGGTGGCCAGGCGGGCGCCCAGGGGAGCACGCAGGCGCCGCGCCACGACCTGCTGATCAAGGGCGGTGAGGTGGTCGATCCCTCCCAGGGGCTGCGCGGCCGCCGCGACGTCGCCATCCGCAACGGGCTGGTTGTGGCGGTGGAGCCGGAGATCCCCGCCAGCGCCGCGGCGCAGATGATCGAGGCCGGCGGCAAGCTGGTCTGCCCAGGGCTGGTCGACCTGCACGCGCATGTCTACCCCGAGGTCTCGTCGATCGGCCTGCCGGCGGACGAGCTGGTGCCCTGGACCGCCACCACCACCTATGTCTCGGCCGGCGATGCCGGCAGCAGCACCTTCTCGATGTTCCGCCACGCCGTCATGGCGCGGTCGCGCACCCGGCTGCTGGGCTTCGTGCACATCGCCAATTTCGGCCTGGCCGGCTTCCCCGTGGGGGAGATGCTGAACATCGACCACGCCATGGTCGAGCTGGCGGCGAAGACCGCCGCCGAGAACCGCGACGTCTGCCTCGGCATCAAGGTGCGCATGACGCAGGAGGTGGTGGGGACCAACGGGCTGGAGCCGCTGCGCCGCGCCGTCCGCGCCGCCGAGCTGGCCGGCCCCTGGGCCAAGGTGATGTGCCATATCGGCAATGCGCCCGACAGCATCGAGGCGGTGCTGGACCTGCTGCGTCCCGGCGACATCCTGACCCATGCCTTCAGCGGCGCCGGCAACAACACGGTGCAGAACGGCCGCGTGGTGCCGGCGGCGCTGCGGGCGAAGCAGCGCGGCGTGGTGATCGATGTCGGCCATGGCGGCGGCAGCTTCGACTACACGGTGTTCGAGCCGGCGCGCGACCAGGGCTTCGGCCCGGACACCATCAGCAGCGACATCCACGCGGTGTCCGGCAACACGCCGGGCCTGCCCTTCCTGCCCTGGGTGATGAGCAAGTTCCTCAACAACGGCTACACGCTGGACCAGGTGGTGGAGATGGCCACCGTGAAGCCGGCGAAGGTCATCGACCGCGTCGAGAAGCTCGGCACGCTGCAGGTCGGCGCGCCGGGCGACGTCTCGATCCTCGAGCTGGTGCGGGAGCCGGTGGAATTTGTAGACACGCGCAACAACCGCCGGCAGGGCACGCAATGGCTGAAGCCGGTGCAGGTGGTGAAGGCGGGGCGGCCCTTCGGCCGGCCCTTCCCATCACCCTTCGCCTGGCCCTGAGTGAAAGGCGTCGCCGCGCAGCGGGCGCCAGGCTCGGAGAAATAGATGAGGGGGTCCTGGGGGAGAATACCTTCTCCCCCAGCCTTGCTCACACGACGTCCGCGACCGCTGCGACGAAGCGCCGCATCACCGCCAGGTGGTCCGCCATGCCGCGCCCCGCGATGCGCTTGTGGTGCCGGCGGTTGAAGGTATTGGTCAGCGTCAGGTGCGTCGCGCCGAGCCGCTTCCAGTATTCCGCCTCCGCCCGCCAGGAGGCCTCGTCGCCGGCGCCGCCGGAGATCCAGACCTCGAGCCCGACCGCTGCCGGGTCGCGCCCCGCCGCCTCGGTCAGGCGGCGCAACTTGTCCATCTCCGCCTCGATCTCTGGGCCCGGCGGATAGGCATTCATGATCCAGCCGTCGCCGAGCGTGGCGATGCGCTCCAGCGTTTGCGGCACGTGGCCGCCGAACCAGACGGGGATGCGGCGATGCACCGGCAGCGGGTTGATGCCGGCATCCTCGATGCGGTGGTACTTGCCCGCGAAGGTCACGTAGGGCTCGGCCCAGAGCGTCTGCATCACCGCGACCTGCTCGGCGGAGCGGCGGCCGCGGTTGGAGAAGGTCTCGTTGAGGCCGGTGAACTCCACCGGGTTCCAGCCGACCCCGATGCCGAGCCGGAAGCGCCCGCCGCACAGCACATCCAGGCAGGCCGCCTGCTTCGCCACCAGCGCCGCCTGGCGCTGCGGCAGGATCAGCACCTGGGTGGAGAATTCGGTGGTGGGACGGCAGACCGCCGACAGGAAGCCGAAGCAGACGAGGGGGTCCTGGTAGAGCCCGCTCGAGAGCGCGGACTGCTCGCCCTCGCCCGGCCGGCCCGACAGCACATGGTCCGGCAGGCCGAGATTGGTGAAGCCCATCGCCTCCGCGGCTTCGGCGAATTCGCGGATGGCGGACGGCTCGCCGCCGATATCGCCGAGCGGCAGCATCACCCCGAGGCGCATGGGACCCTCCCCTTCTTCTTGCCCGGCCGAGATTGCTCCGCGGCCGGGGCGCTGGCTACAGCGGCTTGCGTTCAGGGGTGAACGCAAGCCGCTGCGGCGCTTCATTGCCAGAGCAGATTCACGCATCCGGGCGTTCACACCCTTCTGCGATCTGCTCTAGGCTGAAGCGGGGAAACGGAAGGAAAGGCCGGCATGGCCATCACCGCGCGCAGCGGGCCGCCGCTCTGGTACGGGCCGGAGATGGCGGCACGCAACGACTGGGTCCGGCCGCTGGCCGCGGCCGAGATCACCGCGCTGGAGGCCGCCGTCGCGCGGCTCGACGCCACCGGCATCGACATCGCCGCGATCGGCCCGCAACACCTGCAGGAACCCGCGCTGCAGCCGCTGGTCGAGGAGATTCGCGCGGCGACGCTGCACGGCCGCGGCTTCATCCTGGTGCGCGGCGTGCCGGTGCAGCGCTGGACCGTGCGGCAATGCGCCATCGCCTATTTCGGCCTCGGCACCCTGCTGGGGGAGCCGGTGTCGCAGAACGCGATGGGCCATATCCTCGGCCATGTGAAGGATATCGGCGCCGACTATGCCAGGCCCGACCACCGCGGCTACCAGACCGCGGCGCGGCTGCCCTACCACTGCGACAGCTCCGACATCGTCGGGCTGCTCTGCCTGAAGCCGGCCAAGGCGGGCGGCAAGTCCAGCATCGTCAGCAGCTGGGCGCTGTTCAACGAGATGCTGCGCCGCCACCCCGACCTGTTGCCGGAGCTGCTGGAACCGGTCTACCGCGACCGCCGCGGCGAGGTGCCGGAGGGCGCCGAGCCCTGGTACGCCGTGCCGGTCTTCAGCCCCATGCGGGATGGCGGGCTGGTGGCGACCTACGTACGCAGCGCCATGCGCAAGGCGCAGCGCTTCCCCGAGGTGCCGCGGACCACGCCGGCGCTGGAGGCCGCCTGCGACGCGCTGGACGCCCTGGCCGAGGACCCGGCGATCCATCTCGACATGGATTTCCAGCCTGGCGACATGCAGTTCGTCAGCAACCACTGGATCATGCATTCGCGCACCGCCTACGAGGATTTCCCCGACCCGGCGGAGCGCCGCCACCTGTTCCGGCTGTGGCTGGCCTGCGCCGACGGGCCGGCGCTGCCCACGACCTATACCGCGGCCTGGCAGGGCGCGACGGCGGGGGGCCGGCCCGCCGGCATCCGCGTGGCCGGCGTGCCGCTCTCGGCCCCGCTCGACGGCGGCTGGTAGCCGCCGCTACCTTCCGCGCAGGCGGGGGAGGGCTGGGATGCGGGTGCTGATCGCGGGCGGCGGCGTGGGCGGGCTGACCCTGGCGCTGATGCTGCACCACCGGGGCATCGCCTGCACCGTGCTGGAAGCGGCCGAGGCGGTGCGGGAGCTCGGCGTCGGCATCAACAACCTGCCGCACTGCGTCGCCGAATGGGCCGAGCTCGGGCTGCTCGAGGAGCTCGACGCCATCGCCATCCGGACGCGGGAGCTGCGCTACCTCAACCATCTCGGCCAGACCCTGTGGACCGAGCCGCGAGGGCTGCATGCCGGGCACGCCGTCCCGCAATTCTCGATCCACCGCGGCCGGCTGCACGGCATGCTCTGGCGCGCGGCGGAACGGCGCCTGCCGCCGGACGCCTTGCGTTGCGGCCACCGGCTGCTGGGCTTCGAGCAGGATGCGGCCGGCGTCACCGCGCGCTTCGCCACCCCGGGCGGGGAGCAGGCGGTGCGGGGCGACGTGCTGGTCGGCGCCGACGGCATCCATTCCGCGCTGCGCGCCCTGCTGCACCCCGACGACGGCGGCATCCGCTGGCAGGGCATCCTGATGTGGCGCGGCGCGGTGGACTGGCCGGCCTACGAGACCGGCGACGTCATGTTCATCGCCGGCGACCTCAAGGCCAAGCTGGTCTGCTACCCCATCGGCCCCGGCAGCACGCCGGACCGCCGGCTGACCAACTGGGCGGTCTACGCCAAGGTCGATACCGGGGAGCAGCCGCCGCCGCGGCGGGAGGACTGGTCCCGCACCGGGCGGCTGAAGGACGTGCTGCCGCTGGCGAAGCGGATCAGGCTGCCCTTCCTGGACTCGGAGGCGCTGGTCCGCGCCTCCCCCCAGCGGCTGGAATACCCGATGTGCGACCGCGACCCGCTGCCCTGGTGGAGCGCCGGGCGCGTCACGCTGCTCGGCGACGCGGCGCATCCGATGTACCCCGTCGGCTCCAACGGCGCGTCCCAGGCGGTGCTGGACGCGCGCTGCCTGGCCGATGCCCTGGCGGCCCAGGCGCCGGCCGAGGCGCTGCGGGCCTACGAGGCCGAGCGCCTGCCCAAGACCGCGGCGATCTGCACCAGCAACCGGATGGGCGGGCCTGAGCGGGTGCTGGACGTCTTCGGCCAGCTGGCGCCGAAGGGCTTCGCGCGGATCGAGGACGTGATCCCGCCCGAGGAGATTGCCGGCATCGTCCGCGGCTACGCGACCCTGGCGGGCTTCGCGGTCGGGCGATAGCGCAGCGGGATCCCGGGCAGCCCTGTGCTGCAACGCACAAGGCTCTCGGAGCTTTGTGCTCGCCCGGCGGGGACCAATGGCCAGATTAGGCCTTTGTGCGGCTTCGCACCCGCGACTGGCCACGGGACCCCATGCTCACCACTGCGCCTCTTGCCGCCGGACCGGCGACGCTGCCGCAGGGCTGGCTCGCTTTGCCGGAACGCCGCCTGGGCGGTGCCACGATCCCGCTGATCCTGCTGCATCCCCGCCACGGCGTGGTGCTGGCCGGCGGCCCGGCGGACGGGCCGGCGCTGCTGCACCAGCGCCTGGCCGCCGGGCGCTTCCCGGCGATCTTCCCGGGCCATCTGCCGGTCGCTCGCACCGACCATCCGCCCGCCGACCCCATGATGGCATTGGCGGGCGAGGCGCCGCTCAGCCTGCCGGGCGGCGAGGCCTGGGTGCTCGCGGTCTGCCGGGCGCTGGAGACCGAGGCGCCGGTCGGCCCGCCGCGGCGGCTCGGCTTCCGGGCCCGCCGGCGGCGCACGCGGCGGCGCCTGGCCCTGGCGATGGGCGGTG
>NZ_SMSJ01000140.1 GCF_004355005.1 Dankookia rubra | reverse complement strand
GCGGGTGATCGGCACAGGCTGGGTGGCTAGCGCGGGAGCACTGATCTTCCTGGCCGGCGCCCGCGAGCGGCGGTACTGCCTGCCCAACACCCGGTTCTTGCTGCACCAGCCAATGGGTGGAGTGCGGGGACCGGCCACTGACATCGACATCGAGGCGCGCGAGATCGTCAAGATGCGTGAGCGGATCAACCGCATTATCTCGCGCGAGACTGGCCAGTCCTACGAGCGGGTGGAACGCGATACCGACCGCAACTACTGGATGAGTGCCGAGGAGGCGGTGGCGTACGGCATGGTAGGCCGCATCGTAGCCAACGCGCGGGACTTATAGCTCTTTCAGATCGGCAGACAGTTATCGCTCGCCGCTGACGCCGCCCCAGGTGATTGGCCCTCGCTTGAGTGTGCGTATCGGGCGCCGTTAAAACTCCGGCACGTTTAGCTCGAGGTACCCGCGGGGGCCTCATCTTCTCCGCGGCGCTGCCGGTGCGAAGCCGGCCGCATGGCAAGGGCGTATCCCCCGCCCGGTCGGAAGCCGGACCGACACGTCTAGGCGCAGAGCCGCCCGGTGCCTCCCGCGCCGGGCGGTTTCTATTTGGCGGTCCTTTTCGCTGTCACGACCCACACCGCTGGCGCTTGATCGTCTGTCGCCCTGGCGCTGAGACGAAGCCCGCTGGCGACGATCTCGACCCGAAACCGCCAACCCTGAAGCATGCCGTCGACGGTCCAACCGTCGGGCGTCGTGTGCCATCGGCGCCGGGCGACCCAAGTTTCGACGCCGCCGACACCGGGCCAGTCGCGCAGCAGATCGCGCGCCTCAACTTCGGTCACATCGCCGCCTGCCGCCGCTGCACCATCCAAGCATGCCACCACGTGGCCAGACGGTCGGCCTCGCTGTCGGGCAGACGGACCTGTCCCATGCCCATGGCGACGATCAACTCAGGCGGCTGGTCGCTGCTGATTGTCACGATGACCTGCCGGCCCTTCGTGTCGGCCAGGGGCAGGCTGAGAAGGAGGGGACAAAGGGCCATACCTCTGATGTTCTAATTTCGTTCCCTCTTGAGCAAGCCAATTCGCCGGATCGCCACGCGCTACGAGAAACGCGCCGCCAACTACCTCGCCATGGTCCACATCGGCATGCTGCTACTATGGCTGTAGCGTTTGCAAAGCCGGCCTAGAGCGGTTGCGCTCCGGAACGGCGACCTGTACCTCTGCTTATGTCGTTGAAAGACCTACATAATGTCCGTCGACCTCTTCATCTGAACAGGTCTACACTCATCGTGCTCTTGCTGCTTCTCGGCAGCTTGGGCGGGACGGCCAGGGCTCAGCATGCGGGCGGTTCCCGCGGGACCGGGGCGCCGCCCGGCCCGGTCGGAAGCCCCGCGCTGTTCTCCGGCCTGGCGGACACGCAGCAGCGCCTTGAGGAACTGGGCTGGCTCCTGCGGGGGCAGGCGACCTTCGTTGAGCAGTTCCACCCTGCGTTCCGCTCGCCGTACAGCGGGCCCAACAGCATGCAGTCCGCCGCCATGCAGCGGAACACGCTATCCACAGACCTGGTGCTCGGCCGACGGTTGTGGGATGGGGCCGAGTTCGTGGTCAACCCGCAGGTCTCCCGCGGCTTCGGCCTGTCCGGCACGCGCGGCATCGCGGCCTTCCCAAACGGCGAAGCCTTCCGCATCGGCAGCGAGGGACCCAGCGCCTACTTCACCCGCATCTTCCTCCGCCAGACCATCGCGCTCTCCGCTGACACCGTGGCGCAGGAAGCCGATCCGCTGCGGTTCTCGGCGCCGCTGCCCCGGGAACGCATCACCATCACCGCGGGCAAGATCGCGGTCTTCGACATCTTCGACGACAACCGCTACTCGCACGACCCACGAACGCAGTTCCTGAACTGGGCTTTCATCTCCGCCGGTGCCTTCGATTTCTCCAACGACGCCAAAGGCTACACGAACGGAGTAGCCGTCGAGTGGGACAACAGGAGCTGGGGGTTGCGCGGCGGCGCCCTCCAGGTCGCCAAGCGCATCAACTCCCTCTCTCTGGATCCGCAGGCGCTGAAGGGCTTCCAGTTGCTGGCGCAGGTGGACCGCTTCTTCACCTTGAGCGGCCGCCCCGGTGCGCTGCGGCTCCTGGGCGGGCTTTCCCGCACCCGCTCGCAAAGCTACGCTGGTCTGCTGGCGGGCGACATCGAGGCCACCGAGGTCAACCCGCGCGGCCGCTACGCGATGAAATACATGGCCGTGCTGAACAGCGAGCAGGAGTTGGCCGACGACCTTGGCGCCTTTGCACGCTTTTCATGGAACGACGGCCAGACGCAGCAGTGGATGTACACGGAAATGGACTGGGCCGCGTCCGCGGGCCTGTCGCTGCGCGGGCTGCGCTGGGGGCGGGAGGCGGACACGGTCGGCTTCGCCGCAAATGTCGGCGGGCTCTCGCGTGACCACCGCCGCTTCCTCGAGTCTGGCGGGATCGGTTTCATCACCGGCGATGGGCGGCTCCGCTACCGCCCTGAAGCGGCGATGGAGGCGTACTACGACCTGCGCCTGGCACCTGGACTGAACCTGACCGCCGATCTCCAACTGATTGCCAATCCCGCCTACAACGCCGACCGCGGGCTGATTACGGTGCTCGGCCTGCGGACGCATGCTGCGTTCTGACCGGCATCGCAGGCACCCCTGACCGGATGGCCTGCTCGAAAATGGGGCGACTGATGGCTTGGCTGATTCAGCCGCCGGGCCTGGCTCGTCAGCGTCGGCCGGCGGGTCGCGACCCCGTGCGTAGCCGAGGGTTTGATTGCCGGCGCATGTTCTCGCGCCGCGAGCAACGCGGCGGGGGATTTCAGCCATGGCTATTCATGTCGACGACCCGACCTTCGGCAGCGTGTTCCTGGCGACGGTCGACAATGACGTGCTGACCAGCGTGGCCGGCAGCGACTGGCTCATTGGCCACGCCGGCAAGGACACCTTCCGGTTCGACCGCGGCGACGGGCACGACATCCTGCTGCAGTTTGAGCAGGGCGTGGACAAGATCGAGATTACCGGCTCGATGCGGCAAACCAGCTTGCAGGACACCGAGGCTGGGACGGAGGTGTATTACGGCGGGTTCGGGCAAACCGGGCCGGATCACGTGCTGATCTACGGCGTACACGGGCTCGGGCTGGCCGACTTCGCCTTCGTTTAGAGGGCCTTGGCCCGGCGGCGGGCGGCGCGGACGACATCGAAGAAGCTCGATCTCGCTTGGCTGACGTAGCTAATCATCCCTGGCGACTGCCCGCTGGTCAGCGTCCACGCCAGCAGCTCGGGCCGGTTCCCGCGTGTTAGCCGCCGCTGCCTCACCCGCGACAACGGCCTTTCTGGAGCTTGTTGACCTTCTGCCACAAAGCCTGCCCCACTGCCGGCAAGCCGTTGAGATCGCTGATGTCCACACCCGCCCTGCTGCCCAACGCCGAGGTCACCCGCGCCGCCGGCTACGCCCGCCAGGCGCTGGCGCCGGCGACGCTGGCCGCCTACGCCGCGGATTGGGCAGACTTCGACGCCTGATGCCAAAGCCGCGGCGTGCCGGCGCTTCCGGCCGATCCAACCACCGTCGCGGCCTTTCTGGCTTCCAATGCCATTAGCCATGCCGGCGCGACGCTGCGGCGCCGACTGGCTGCCATCGGACGGTCGCACCGGATGAAGGGCGTGGCGTGGGACGCCAAGCACCCGGTCATCCGCGATACGCTGGCGGCACCCTGCGCCGGCACGGCGCACCCGCGCGGCGAGCGTCCCCCATCGGAACCGCCGAGATCAGGCGGTTGGTCGCCACCTGCGACAGCAGCATGACCGGCCAGCAGGACCGGGTGCTGCTCCTCATCGGGTTCGCCGGGGCCTTACGCCGCTCCGAGCTGGTGGCCGTGCACCGCGAGCATCTAACCTTCACCGCCGAAGGCATGAGGCTGCTCATCCCCCGCGCCAAATCCGACAAGGAGGGCCGCGGCGCGGAGATCGGCATCCCGCGCGGCATGAAGCCGGAGACCTGCCCGGTCCGCGCGATGGAGTTCTGGCTGCGGGCGTCCGACTGCCAGTACGGGCCGGTATTCCGCAAGGTGAACCAGTGGGACGGGATCGAGACGACGGCCCTGCAGCTGGGCGCTCTGCCGAAGATCCTGGCCAGGCGCGTCGCTCTGGCTGGACTGAAGGCAAACGCGATGGAGCGCCTCTCCGCCCATGGCCCGGGGCGGGATTCATTACGGAGGCCTACAAGGCCGGGGCGCGGGACGAGGCGATCATGGATCACAACCGCCACAAGGATGTCAGGACCATGCGCGGGTATGTCCGGCGGGCGAAGCTGGTCAGCGAAAGCCCGGCGAAGCTGGTGGAGCTTTAGCTCTGATGCTGCCGCCCGGTCCCGGTTAGGCTGTCGCTATGCCGGACCTGATTGACAACGAACGGACTAAGCTGCTCGCGGGCGCGCTCGACCGAGCCAGCACGTCGATTTTCACGGTGGGGATCGTCACTCCCAGCGTATCGTGGTGGTTCGATCTGCAGGGCGTTCGGGCGGCGCTGGGGCCGGGCGGCCTGCTCGCCTTCGTTGGGCTCTCGTTCCTGGCGGCGGCGAGCCTACATATGCTGGCGAGAAGCGTGCTGGGAGACCTGAAATGAACAGCTACGCCGTGATTGCCTTCGCCACGCCAGTCGCCGTCGTGCTGCTCGGCTGGACTGCTGTGGCGCTACACCGCCGGTCCCTGCGGCGCAGCCATGATGCCGAGGTGCGGGGAGCGGCGCCGAAGGCGACGTGACTACCGCGATAAGCCACCGCACCTGGCACCTGCACGGTATCATCGATGGCATCCCGACCACAGGTTACCGGGGCGCGCCCGAGGCCCATGCCGAGTGCCAGCGGCTCGCCGCCGCCCTGTTGGATGCCCGCCGTGCCTTCCGGCACGCCACGCTGGCCGGTGAGTTCGGCGCGGCGATCTCCGCCGAGCTAGCTTGGTGCACCAGCGCGGCCGAGCTCCGACGGGAGCTGGCCAGCCTGCGCCGCCCGAAGCTGCAACCCTTTTCCACGGAAGAGATCGACACTGCCGTGCTCGGCCTCCGGCGCTACGCCGACGCGATGTTCGATTACGAGCCGGAAGACGAGCTCGAAGAGGACGAGCCGGACGAGGAAGAGTAGCGCCCCCCCCTGTTCAGCGCCTTCCACTGGACGCCCTCAGACCGGGCGTTGCCGCCGAACGATGACCGGCTGACCTTCATTCTCTGGCCTGAAATGGCGCTGCGGACAGGTGAGGATGCGCGACAGGCCGCTTACGGCGAGCTGCGGTTCTGGTCGAAGCTCTGGGACGGAGAGATACCGCGTCCGCCGCGTGTGCCACTTGGACTGGCGAGAGCGTGGGTGCAGCAGGGAGATTAAGCCCTTTATCAAGCGATGCAACGGAAAGGACGCGTGACATGCAAGCATCTAAGTCACTGAGCAAAGCCATACCTTGGACGCGCGTGGCAGCTTGCGCGATCTTCCTGATCGTATTCTTCGGCGTGCTTCTCTCTATGTTTTGGCATCCCAACCCTGCCAAAGGCTTCGGCATCGCAACCATCGTGACGGCAGCGGTCGCCCTTCAGATGTGGCGCGACCACTGGCAGGTGCGTTCATCTGGGTCCGGCAGCGGCGACGCAGGCTTTTCACCCAGTGGCAGCGGATCGTGCGGCGATGGCGGAGGCTGCAGCGGCTGATTGCCGGTTGCTGCGCAGTAAGTTTGAAGCGCCTATAGCGTCGCGCTGGTTAACCCCCGGCTATTGACCATTGGTCAGGTTTGAAGGTTCAAGGAAACTGGCCATTCGCCAATACGTTCCGAAGCGCGTTCATCAGGAGCGCTGCCGTGGCTAAGATTCCGGGAAAAGGCGAGAAGGTGTCCTGGGATACCTCGCAAGGCAAAACCGAAGGCGTGGTCGAGAAGGTGGTGACCAGCGCTACAAAGATCAAAGGCCATACGGCAAAGGCGACGAAAGAGGAGCCGCAGGTGCTGGTGAAAAGCACCAAGTCGGGTAAACAGGCGGCCCATAAGCCGGACGAGCTGAAAAAGGCCTAATTTGGCCTGGTTGCCATTCCCGTTAAGTCGAAGGAGTTTTCCGTTGGCCGCCACTCGTCCCAGCACCCGCAAGGTGCCCACCATGCAGCCGGAGCTTTCCGAAGACGAAATGCCGTCGCGTGATTTGCGCGCCGACGAGCAGCCGGAGCCGGATTTTCTGAAAGTGCTGGAGACGCTCAGCGTGCCGGAGCTGAACCAGGTGCTGAAGCGGGCGCAAGCTCTGAAAGATGGCAAGCTGGATAGCGCCAAGCAGGATTTTTTGACCCGCATGAAAGCGGAAGGCGAGCAGCTCGGCCTCGACCTTGGGTCGCTCTTTGGCGGATCTGCTTCTGCTAAGCGGGGCCGTAAGCCTGTTGGCGAGCCGAAAGCCGGGCGTCCCTCGGTAGCAGCGAAATACCGCAGTCCCACCGGTGACGAATGGTCAGGCCGGGGACGGATACCCAAATGGCTTCATGCCGCGGAAGCAGAGGGTAAGAGCCGCGATGAGTTCCTGATCGACAAGCTCGCCTGAAGGCATGGCTATCAAGGTCAACCGCGCTCCCGTCCTGACGCTCTGGGCCACCGTGGTGGCCGAGCGGCTCGGTCATCCGCCCGAGACCGCGCTCAGCCTGGCAAAGGCTGTCGCGGGTACGGCGGCGAGGGCCAAGGCCAAACGGCTCGGCATTGACGAGGAAAGCGACAAGGCGAGGGACCGGGGCGACGCGGCCCCGGCAACACCCAAGGACACGGCCCAGCTGCTCGGCCGGAAGATCCGGCTTGTGCACGACAAGGACGGGATGGTGCTGGCCGATGACGGCAATGGCAAGTCCGCGCCGGCGAAGCCGGTGGAGGCCTACATCGCCAAGGCGTTCGGTGACCGACTAGCGGAGGTCAGGAAGGCCATGGAGGCGCTCGCCGCACGGTTTGAGCCGGAGGAGCTGAACCGGGTCGGCTTCCGGCTCTACGAGCATTTCCGGCCCGAGGTGCCGCCAGACGTAAAGGGCTGGGGTGCGAAGGGGCTCCTTGATCTGGAGAAGATTCGCTCAGCTCGAGGCCAGGTTGGCTGAGTAGCTCTGGGTTTTGCCGCGCCCGGCCGATTGACCGAGAATGGGCGAAACCAACCGGCTCCTACATCAGCAGGGCGTGAGGTGTCGCCAATGCTCGCCTCAGGGTCGCGCCGACTGCCTATGGTCACTCGACCGACTGGGAGAGAATGGTGTCCGACGCGCTGCTCAAGGACGTTCCGCTCGCTGGTGGCTATAGAGCGAAGCCCCTAGTGAAGGCGCACCAGCAGACCTTCCCGCCTCGGCACTGGCGGTGGGAGATCCAATTCGACGATGAGCCACACGCGCGGGCGGCGTCGCAAAGCGTCTACCGCTCCGCCCATGACGCGTGGGAGGCGGGACGCGCGGTGCTGGCCCGATCGGCAAAGCCTATTCGCCGCAGCGCGAGGTGACCCTGTCATGGCTGCTCGAGCGGGCCTGATGACGCGAGCGGCGGGACTTTGGCAAGGAGACGCGCGATGGACGATGTAATGATCCGCTCGGCCGCGAGCCGTTCCACCAAGGCGGCACCGGCCAGCAGCTTCACCGGGACAGTCCTGCAGGACTCAATGGCGACGCCACAGGCCCCGTCGCGCACCAGCGCCACCCTGGTGACCTTCACGCCGGGGGCGCGCACGAACTGGCACACGCACAAGACCCGGCAGGTACTGGTCGCCACCCAGGGAACCGGCATGGTACAGGTGAAGGACAAGCCGCCCCAGGTCCTGCGTGCCGGCGATGTCGCGGTGGTGCCGCCGGGGTTAGTGCACTGGCACGGGGCGCTGGCCGGCCACCTCTTCGCCCACATCTCTTTTGTCGAAACCGACGGGCCGGACAACACCACCTGGATGCAGCCGGTGGACGAGGCGGACTATCAGGCAGTAGCGGTCCTTCCGAAAGGGTAGCTTGCGCGCCACCTGCGCGGGACCCGCGCGTTTCGCTCGCAGGCGTCGCCGTGCGAGTGTGCGGGCCACAGGAGAAGTCCGGGCATGATGGCCATTTCCGATCTGGTGAACTCCGCCGTAGGCAAGCCTGTCGCCGCGGCGGCCCGCCTTGCGCGGCGTGCACTCGAACGCATCACTCCAATCGCGGAAGATCAGGCCACCGCTGCACCACGCAAGTCAAAGGGGTGGCGTAGGCATATGCGCAAGGCGAAGGCGCGTGAACGGGGCACCAAGGGCTGAAGTTAAGCGCCTGAGCGAGCGGGAAACAGCGGCTTCTCGTGCCGCCGCTAGGGTGAGCAATGGGCCACAGGGTCTCGATTAAGCTCTGTCGATGATCAGCGGAGGTTCAACGATGGCCCTCTCGGTGCAACCACCCGACGCGACGGATCATGAGCAGCGTATGCGGAAGATAGGGCTGATCATTGCCATGATTATGGTGGCAATGGTTTGCCTAGTATTTCTTATAAATATAGTGATCTCAATATTCTTCACTGACTCGATGTATTTTCAGATGGTACTGAAAGATCATCTGGCGGTTTTTCTGGGGTTCCCCCAAATGGCGGGAACGTCGTATGCGATAGTGGTGTTTTTGCGACAGACGGAAGGGCCTTTCGAATTCAAGGCATTGGGGATGGAAGCGAAAGGTGCTTCTGGTCAAGTCGTGATGTGGGTGTTTGCGTTAGTTTCATTTACGCTGCTAGCAAAATTGATTTGGTGATTTCCTCAGTTAAAATGTGTGTTCCTATATCGGGGGTAGGCGTGAGCTTAGCGGAAAAGCGCCCGTTGTAAAATTACGAGCTTAGGCCTGATGGGTCCGAAGAAAGCGGCGTACGCGGTCGATGGTTCGAGCTTTGAGCTCGGGAGGGTCCCGCCAGGGGAAGACGGTGATCTCCGCATTGGGGCATAGCGAGGCAACCTCCACGGACGTCACTAGCGGGTGGGCCGGAGTCTCATCTGGCAACACGAGCATCGGCGTCTGGCAGCTGCGGGCGAAATCCCGCGACACGCTGTAGATGAACTCCGGACGGGCGCGGTAGAGCTCATGCAGGTACCGCTCGATTTCGGCCATGGTCACGTCCGGACGCCGCTTCATGAGCTCAGGCGCCCATACGTCCCGCCCGGAGTTATACATGTAGTCGGGGTGCTCAGGGTGTTGGCCGACGGTCTGCACCAACACGCCCGCTTTCACGCGCTGTGGCCCCCGCTCCATCAGCTTCATGGCGAAGCAGCCGCCGATGCAGTAGCCCATGAACAGGAACTGGTCGATGCCGAGGTGGTCCATGAGGCCGAGCTGATCGTCAGCGAATGCGTCCCACGGATCGCTGGTCGGGATTGGTCCCGTTGAATCCCCGCCATTGGCGTTGCGCTGATCCATGGTGATGCAGCGGAACTCGTCCTTGAAAATTTCAGGCGAGTTGAAGACGGCGGTCGGCCAGTTGCTTACGCGGGAGTTCAACCCTCCCCCGGGGACCAGCAGCAACGGAAAGCCGCTCCCGGTCTCTTCGTAGCGGATACGAACGGCTCCCCTCTCGTAGAACGGCATGGCTTCTGCGCCTTCCAGTTATGTGAGGGCAGCTTGAAAGACGTTCGCGGTGCCGTAAAGGCCCGATGGCGACCGCACCACGAGACGCCCCTTTCTACGCAGGGCCACAGCCGCTCCGGGGTCAGCGCGTCACCCCACAGGACAGACGCGGGCGCGAGGTTCGGCACCAGTCGCCGCAGTGTCGCGCGGTTTTCGAGCAATGCCATTGACCGTCGGTTGCGTTCGCTTTAGTGGCGCATCAGGAAATGCGCGCGGATGCTCGGCCAATCGAAGGCAATGGCCAGCACCGACAGCGTACCCATCCGGCCAAGGCCGCGGTTGTTGCGGGCTGGGGTTTTGGCGACGCTCACCGCTTCTGATCGAGGCTGAGATCCTTGAGGCTTTCGATGTCGCGAGCAGTGAACC
>NZ_SMSJ01000013.1 GCF_004355005.1 Dankookia rubra | reverse complement strand
CGGCGGCGGCGGCGGGCGGTGCGGCGCTCGCGGCCGGCGAGGCGGCGGGCGCGGCGGTGCCGGAAACGGGCACGGGCCGCAAGCCGGGTGGCCAGGACCAGGCGGTGCGGGCGGAAGGCCCGGCGCTCGGCATCGCGGCCGGGACGCAGTCGCTGCGCGAGCAGGCGGAGGCCTTCCTGCAGCAGGCCGGGGCGAAGCGGGTCTGGGTTCAGGAAACGCCGGCGGGCTAGGCGCCGGCGCCAGGGATGCGGGGCCCGGCGACGGGCCCCTCGCCGCTCAGAGCGGCTTGAGGTTGGCGGCGGCAGCCTTGCCGCGTTCCATCACTACCTCGTACTGGACCTTCTGGTTCTCGTTCAGCCCCTGCAGGCCGGCCTTCTGCACGGCGGTGATATGGACGAAAACGTCCTTGCCGCCGTCCTGCGGGACGATGAAGCCGAAGCCCTTGGTCGCGTTGAACCACTTCACGGTGCCGGTCGCCATGCGATGCACCCTCCCTGTCCTGATGCACGGACGCCGATCGCCCGCGCGGAAAACCACCGGCTGGATCGGCTTGAGGGCGCCCGGTGGAACCGGGAGGGCACGGCAAGGCGGGCCAAGAGCGGCTGGCTGATCGAGTGAACACGGATCGCGCCGGCGAAGTCAAACACCTTACACACGCATTTCAGTGAGAAGCGGCAGCGGCGATGACTTGGCTCTGCTGCAAACAACCCGCTTATTCGCAAGAAGAAAATATGGTTTTGATACGCCGCGACCGACCGGATCTTCGCCAGACCGGGGCAGTGCAGATCCAGCCGGCCAGCGCGGCCCGCGTCAGATCGGGCTGACGTTGGCGGCGCAGGGTCCCTCGGCGCCCTGCACCATCTCGAATTCCACCTGCTGGCCTTCGGCGAGAGCCTTGAAGCCGCTCGACTGGATGGCGGAGAAGTGGACGAAGACGTCCTTACCGCCATCCTCGGGCGTGATGAAGCCGAAGCCCTTGGCCTCGTTGAACCACTTCACCGAACCCTTGATCCTGCCGGCCATCCGCATGTCCTCCCTCGCTGCACCCGCATTCTCGCGGGCGGCGGGAATGGGACCGGGCGGGCAGGATGCCATCGCAGGGTTCGCGGGCATGCCATCAACCCATGGGTGATGGTCCGCTCCCAGACTTCCCAAATACCGGCTCGGTATCGACGCCCGCGTACCGTTGCAGCGGCGTGGCGAGGGCGGGCAAAGAAAAAGGGCGGGACCTTGCGGCCCCGCCCCTTCCCTCGATCGCTGATCCGAGGATCAGAAATCCATGTCGCCCATGCCGCCCATGCCGCCGCCGCCCATGCCGCCGCCGGGGGCGCCGGCCGCCGGCTTCGCCGGACGCTCGGCCACCATGGCTTCGGTGGTGATCAGCAGCGCCGCGACCGAGGCCGCGTCCTGCAGGGCCGTGCGCACGACCTTGGTCGGGTCGATGATGCCGGCGCCGACCAGGTCCTTGTACTCGTCGAGCTGGGCATCGTAGCCGTAGGCGTAGGTGTTGTCGCGCAGCACCTCGCCAGCCACCACGGCGCCGTCCTTGCCGGCATTCTCGGCGATCTGCTTCAGCGGCGCCTGGATGGCGCGCCTGACGATCTCGATGCCGACCTGCTCGTCGTTGTTCAGGCCCTTCAGCGTGTGCAGGTTGGTGCTGGCGCGCAGCAGCGCGGTGCCGCCGCCCGGCACGATGCCTTCCTGGACCGCGGCGCGGGTCGCATGCAGCGCGTCGTCGACGCGATCCTTGCGCTCCTTCACCTCGACCTCGGTCGAGCCGCCGACGCGGATGACGGCGACGCCGCCGGCCAGCTTCGCCAGGCGCTCCTGCAGCTTCTCGCGGTCGTAGTCCGAGGTGGTCTCCTCGATCTGCGCCTTGATCTGCTCGCAACGGCCGTTGATCTCGGACTTCTCGCCCGCGCCGTCGACGATCGTGGTGTTTTCCTTCTCGATCTTCACGAGCTTGGCCTTGCCCAGCATGGCCAGCGTGACGGTCTCGAGCTTGATGCCGAGGTCCTCGCTGATCACCTGGCCGCCGGTCAGGATCGCGATGTCCTCGAGCATCGCCTTGCGGCGGTCACCGAAGCCCGGCGCCTTGACGGCGGCGATCTTCAGGCCACCGCGCAGCTTGTTCACCACCAGGGTCGCCAGGGCCTCGCCCTCGACATCCTCGGCGACGATCACGAGCGGACGGCCCGACTGCACCACGGCCTCGAGAAGCGGCAGCATCGGCTGGAGCTGCGACAGCTTCTTCTCGAAGATCAGGATGTAGGGGTTTTCCATCTCGACGATCATCTTCTCCGCATTCGTGATGAAATACGGGGAGACGTAGCCGCGATCGAACTGCATGCCCTCGACGACGTCGAGCTCGGTCTGGATGGACTTGGCTTCCTCGACGGTGATGACACCCTCGTTGCCGACCTTCTCCATCGCCTTGGCGATCATCTCGCCGATCTCGCTCTCGCCGTTGGCGGAGAGCGTGCCGACCTGCGCCACTTCGGCCGAGGTCGTGATCTTCTTCGTCTTGGCCTCGAGCTCGGCGACGATCTGGGTGACCGCCTTGTCGATGCCGCGCTTCAGGTCCATCGGGTTCATGCCGGCGGCGACGGCCTTGGCGCCCTCACGGACGATGGCCTGGGCCAGCACGGTCGCGGTGGTGGTGCCGTCGCCCGCGGTGTCGTTGGTCTTCGAGGCCACTTCGCGCACCATCTGCGCGCCCATGTTCTCGAACTTGTCGCCCAGCTCGATCTCCTTGGCGACGGTGACGCCGTCCTTGGTGATCCGCGGCGCACCGAAGCTCTTGTCGATGACGACGTTGCGGCCCTTCGGGCCCAGCGTCACCTTCACCGCGTCGGCGAGAATGTCCACGCCGCGGATCATCCGCTCGCGGGCACCGGCGCCGAACTTAACGTCCTTCGCTGCCATGTGGGTTATCCTTTACGTTGTGCGCTCACGCCGGCTGCGGGGCTCAGGCCCCGTCACGCGGCGGATCGCTCGGATTGATGACCAAACGCAGACTGGGCTTCGCCACCGAAGCGGACCGCGGCGCCAGGGCGATGTCCCCGGACGCCACGGTCGCCGGCGGCAGGAGCCTCAGGCCGCCTTGGCGACGGAAGGGTTGTCGAGAATGCCCATGATGTCGGACTCCTTCATGATCAGGAGCTCCTCACCATTGAGCTTCACTTCGGTGCCCGACCACTTGCCGAACAGGATGCGGTCGCCCGCCTTGACGTCGAGCGCGCGGAGCTCGCCCTTGTCGTTCAGCGTGCCGGAGCCGACGGCGATGACCTCGCCCTCCTGGGGCTTTTCCTTCGCGGTGTCGGGGATGATGATGCCACCCGCGGTCTTCTCTTCGGCCGTGACACGGCGAACGAGAACGCGGTCATGCAGGGGACGGAAGCTCATGATCCTCTCCTGATGCCTTTGCTATTTGCGTTTCCTCGACCGGCAGGTCCGGCCAGCGTCCGCCAAAGCAGCCCGCTGGCACTCCCCCCGGAGGAGTGCCAAAGACCTATGCGAAGCACGACCCTCCGTCAAGGGATTGCAGCACTCGCCGAGTGCGAGTGCTAACAGATTGATTCCACTCATTTTTGTTGCACGACTCCGCGCATCCCATGGCAAGCTTCCCTCGTTGAACCAGGAGGAAAGGCGCCGGCCGCACCGCAGGTACGGACCGAAGACGGCTGAGGAAAGGACGACAGGCGTGCTGCAGGAGATCGAAAGCTTCGTTCGCGTGCCCGAGCTCAAGGTGCCGGACTGGCGGCTCACCACCGCCGAGATCCTCTACCACATGCCCGACCACCCGGGCGTGCTGCAGACCTTCATCTGGCAGAAGCTGGACCGCGCGCCGGTCTTCCCCGAGCTGACCCGCTTCCTGGATTTCTGGAAGCGCGAGATCGAGGGCCCGCTGCATTCCGTCCGCGTCGCCTCCGCCGCGTTGATCCGCCCGGCCGAGCTGCGCTACGCCAACGGGCAGTTCCTGCTGCACTGACGCGACCGCGGCGCCGGCGGCGCGCAACCCTTGGGGCCGCCGCATGCGCATCGCCATGTTCAGCACCAAGCCCTACGACCGCCGCTCCTTCGAGGCGGCGAATGCGGCGGGCTTCGAGTTGCTGTTCCTCGAGCCGCGGCTGACCGCCGAGACCGCGGTGCTGGCCCGCGGCGCTGAGGCGGTCTGCCCCTTCGTCAACGACGATCTCTCGGCCCCGGTGCTGGGGGCGCTCGCCGCCGGCGGCACCCGGCTGGTCGCGCTGCGCTGCGCCGGCTTCAACAACGTCGACCTCAAGGCGGCGGCGCGGCTCGGCATCGCCGTTGCGCGCGTCCCGGCCTATTCGCCGCATGCGGTGGCGGAGTTCACCATCGGCCTGCTGCTGTCCCTGGTCCGCGGCATCCACCGCGCCCACCAGCGGACGCGGGACGGCAATTTCGCGCTGGACGGGTTGCTCGGCTTCGACCTGCACGGCCGCACCGTCGGCGTCATCGGCACCGGCAAGATCGGCGCGCTGGTCGCCCGCAGCCTGGCGCTCGGCTTCGGCTGCCGGGTGCTGGCGCAGGACCCGTTCCCGGACCCGGCGCTGGACGCGGCCGGCATCGCCTATGCGGAGCTGCCGACCATCGTCGCGCAGGCCGACATCATCACCCTGCACTGCCCGCTGACGCCGGAGACGCGGCACATGGTGCGGGCCGGGACGCTGGCCCTGGCCAAGCCCGGCCTGGTGCTTGTGAATACCAGCCGCGGCGGGCTGATCGATGCCGAGGCGGCGATCGAGGCGCTGAAGACCGGCCGGCTCGGCGGCCTGGCGATCGACGTCTACGAGCAGGAGGCCGACCTGTTCTTCGAGGACCTGTCGAACGAGATCCTGGCCGACGACGTCTTCGCCCGGCTGCTGACCTTCCCGAATGTGCTGGTCACCGGCCACCAGGCCTTCTTCACGCGGGAGGCGCTGGGGGCGATCGCGGCGACGACGCTCGGGAACTGCACGAGGTTCGCCGCCGGCGAGCCGCTGGGGGCCTCGGCGGTGACCGAGGCCGCGGTGGTGGCGAAACCCTAGTCTCGCGTCACGCAAAGAAAAGATTGCGGAGGAAAAGCATTTCCTTCCCAAGCCCCATCTTTGCTTTCCGTGACTCTGGCACCCGCCGCGAAGCGAGGGCCAGACTCCCAGACGCAGATGAGGGGCTGGGCGCATGCGTCCGACGGGGGAGAATTCCTTCTCTCCCGGCCTTCCTTCAGCCTTCCTCGTCCAACGCCCGCCCGGCCCGGTGCCGCCGCAGCAGCCTGAGCCCCAGCAGCACGGATCCCGCCAGCATCGCCGCCGCCAGGCCGATCTGCCAGGCGCCGTCCACCCGCACGCCCTTGCCCAGCAGCGCGAAGACCAGCGTTTGCGGGAGGTAGCCGGCCGCCGAAGCCGCCAGGAAGGGCGCCGCGGCGATCCCCGCCATCCCCGCCAGCAGGTTCAGGGCCAGGTTGTTGCCGACCGGCAGCAGCCGCAGCGCGAGCGTGGTGTCGAAGGGGCTCTCCGCCAGCGCGTCGCGGAGCGGCCGCAGCCGCTGCCCGAAGCGCCCGGCCAGCCGCCGCTCCGCCCAATCCTGGCCGACCCAGCGGGCCCAGAAGAAGGCGATGGCCGCCCCCAGCAGCTGCGCCGCCAGACCAAGCCCGGTGCCGGCCACCGCGCCGAAGGCATAGCCGCCGAGAAAGGCGACGCCCTGCCGCGGCAGCCCGGCGGCGCTGGCCAGGGCCCCGACCAGAAGGAAGATCGTTTCACCGAGCAGCCCCCGGCCGCGGATATAGTGGTCCACCCAGTCGGTGCCGGGCGCCGCCCCCAGCGCCCGCAGCAGCAGCCCGCCGAGGATCAGCCCCGCCGCCAGGACCAGCAGCTTGCCGACCGGCCGCAGCCGCGCCGAGGTCATTCCCGGGCGTCTGCGACCGGGGCCTCGAGCTGGGGCCGCTTCCAGCGCCGCTGCAGCCAGGCGACGCCGACCAGGTCGAAGAGGCTCACCGCCAGCCGGTCCAGCGTGCCGTAGTTGGAGGTGCCGCGCACCCGCGGCCGGTGGTTCACCGGCTCGCTCACCACCCGGCCGCCCTGGCGCAGCACCAGGGCCGGCAGGAAGCGGTGCATGTGGTCGAAGGCCGGCAGGTCGAGGAAAAGCGCGCGCGGGAAGACCTTCAGCCCGCAGCCGGTATCCGGCGTCGCGTCCCGCAGCAGCCGGGCGCGGACGCCGTTGGCGATGCGGCTCGACCGCCGCTTCACCCAGCTGTCCTTCCGCGTCACCCGGTGGCCGGCGACCAGGATCTGGCCGCCTTCGGCCTCGGCCCGGGCCAGCAGGCGGGGGATGTCGGCCGGGTCGTTCTGCCCGTCGCCGTCGAGCGTCGCGATCCAGTTGCCGCGCGCCGCGCGCACCCCGGTGACCACCGCGGCCGACTGGCCGCAGCTGGCGCGGTGCCGCAGCACCCGCAGCGGGGCGCCCGCCGCCGCCGCCCGCAGCGCCGCCGGGGTGCCGTCCGAGGAGCCGTCGTCGACATAGACGATCTCGTGCGGGATGCCGGCCAGCGCCGCCTCGATCTCCGCCACCAGCGGCGCGATGTTCGGCGCCTCGTTGCGCACGGGGACGACGACGGAGAGCGGCAAGCGGGGAAGCGGCGGCGCAGCGGCTGCCGTGCGGCCCGGGGCGCCCTGCGGCGCCAGCGCGTAGGAGGCGCCCTGCGGCGCCGGCGCGTCGGCCGCGGGCGCCAGATGATCGGCGGGGGGCATGGCGGCGCGGGTAGCAGCCCGGCGTTCGGCCTGCAAGCAGGGGCTGCGGGCCATGACGCCCGCGGATGCGCGGCGGGGGGCGCCGCCCTATACTTGCGTCATGCCCTTCGACGCCCAGGCCGATGCCGCCCATCGCTCCGCCCCGCAGCGGGCCTCCGCCAACCGCGCCATCGCCGCCTGGCTGCTGGCGGTGGCCGCCATGGTCTGGGTCATGGTCGCCCTGGGCGGCGCGACGCGCCTGACCGGCTCGGGCCTCTCGATCATGGAATGGGCGCCGCTGTCGGGCGCGCTGCCGCCGCTGTCGGAGGCCGAGTGGCGCCGGCTCTACGCGCTGTACCAGACCATCCCGCAATATGCCCTGGTCAACCAGGGCTTCGGGATCGAGGGTTTCAAGGAGATCTTCTGGCTGGAATGGGCGCACCGGCTCTGGGGCCGGGTGATCGGCCTGGCCTATGCGCTGCCGCTGGCCTGGTTCTGGCTGCGCGGGCGAATTCCCGCCGGCCTCAAGCCGCGCCTGCTGCTGCTGCTGCTGCTGGGCGGCATGCAGGGCGCGGTCGGCTGGTTCATGGTCGCCTCGGGGTTCGAGGCCGACCGCACCGCCGTCTCCCCCTATCGGCTGGTGATGCACCTGTCGCTGGCGCTCGGCCTTTATGCCGCGCTGCTCTGGACCGGGCTCACGCTGCTCCGGGGCGCCCCGCGGCCGCTGCCCGCGACGGCCGGCACCGTGCGCCGCCAGGCCAAGGCGGCGGCCTGGCTGGTGGTGGCGGCGATGCTGGCCGGCGGCTTCGTCGCCGGCATCCGCGCCGGCTTCGACTACAACAGCTTCCCGCTGATGGACGGCCGGGTGGTGCCGGACGGCTACTGGCGGCTGGAGCCGGCTTGGCGGAACCTCACCCTCAATATTCCGGCGGTGCAGTTCAACCACCGCCTGCTGGCGACGCTGGCGACGCTGGCCGCGCTCGGCGCCGCGATCGCCGGCTGGCGCAGGTTGCCGCCGGGCGCGGCACGCAAGGCCTGCCTCGGCCTCGGCGCCGCGGTCTGCCTGCAATATGCGCTCGGCGTCGCCACCCTGCTGATGGTGGTGCCGGTCTGGCTCGGCACGCTGCACCAGGCCTGCGCGGTGCTGGTGCTGACCGCCGCGCTGGTCGCCCTGCACTGCCTGCGTGACACCCGGAGCGCCGCATGACCCATGACGGGACAGGCCAGGACGGGGGGACCCATCCGGGGACCGGCGACCCGGCCTCGGCCGCCGCCCTCTCGGCCGCCCTCTCGGCCGCCCTGGCCGCGCTGCCGCTCGGCGTCTGGGTCGTCGGCGCCGACGGCAGGCTGGCCTTCGCCAATGCCGCGACCCGGCAGGTCACCGGGATCGACCCCGCCGAGACGCCGCCCGGCCTGCCGGCCGCCGAGCTGGTGCGGCGCTTCGCCTATCGCGGCATCTACGGCGAGGGCGACCCGGCCGCCCTGGCCGCCGAGCACCTGGCCATCGACCGCAGCCGACCCTTCCGCCGGCAGTTCCGCCGCACCGACGGCGCCAGCTTCGAGCAGGCCGGCGTGCCGCTGCCGGGCGGCGGCTATGTCGCCGCGGTGATCGAGCTGACCGGCCACCTCGCCCGGGAACGGGAGGCGCAGGCGCGCGCCCGGCGGCTGGAGAGCCTGCTGGCGCAGCTGCGCGGCGGCGTCGCCGCCTACGACCCCGAGCGCCGCGTGCTGTTCAACAACCCCGCCTACGAGGACCTGCTGGGCCTGCCGCGCGGCGCACTCCGCCCCGGCACCTCCTTCGAGACGCTGTTCGAGATGCTGTCCGCGCGGGGCGAATTCGCCAATACCGACGCCGCCGCGGTGATCGACCACCGCCGCCGGCTCGACCGCACCCGCCCGGTCGCCTACCAGCGCATCCGGCCGAACGGCCAGGCGCTGCAGGTCGAGAGCCAGCCGCTGCCCGAAGGCGGCTACCTGGTGGAGCTGACCGACATCACCGCGGCGAAGCGGGCCGAGGACGAGGCGCGGCGCCGCGCCGCGCTGCTCGACGGCGTGCTCGCCTCCCTGCCGCACGGCGTCGTCGTTTATGGCGCGGATGGCCGCGTCGCCATGGTCAATGCGGCATACCAGGCGATCATGGCCGGCGCCGAGCTGGCGGTCGGCGAGCACCGCGACGACATCACCCGCCGCCGCGCCGCGGCAGGCGAGTACGGGGCGGAAACGCCGGCGATGCTGGCGCTGATGCAGCTGAAGGCGGTGCCGCAGCAGCTGGCGCCGGTGCAGCGGACCAGGCCGGACGGCCGGGTGCTCGACCTGCGCTACGCGCCGCTGCCGGATGGCGGCATCGTCCAGGTCACCACCGACATCACCGACCTGCACGCCGCCCGCGCCGAGGCGACCGCGCACGCGGCGCAGCTGCAGGTCATGCTCGACAACATGCGGCACGGCATCGCGCTGTACGACGCGGAGCTGCGGCTGGTGGTCTCGAATGCGCTGGCCGCCCGCCTGACCGGGCTGCCGGCGGAATCGATGCAGCCGGGGCGGCACATCCATGACCTGGTGCGGGAACAGGCGGCGCGCGGCGTCTTCGGCGAGCCGGCGGAGACCGGGCGGGTGCTGGCCTCGGCGCTCGCCATCGACCGCCGCCGGCCGAGCAGCCGCACCCTGCACCGTCCCGACGGCACGGTGGTCGAGGTGGTGACCGACCCGACGCCGGATGGCGGCTATGTCGTCAGCTTCAGCGACGTCACCGCCTCGGCCGCAGCGCAGGAGACGGCGCAGGCGCAGGCGGCGATGCTGCAGGTGGCGCTCGATTCGATGCGGCACGGCTTCATCCTGTACGACGCCGCGGCGCGGGTGATCGCCGCCAATGCGCTCGCCGCCGCGTGCTGCGGCCTGGCGCCGGCGGATATCGCCCCCGGCCGGACGCTGGAGCAGGTGCTGCGGCGGCAGCGGGCAGCCGGCGTCTTCGGTTCGGGCGAGGCGGCCGAGGCGACCTTCCGCGCGCTGCTCGCGCTCGACCGCAGCCAACCCTTCGAGGCACGGCGGCACTTGCCGGACGGGCGGGTGATGGAGATCCGTTCCGCGCCGACCCCGGCGGGCGGCTTCGTCATCACCCTGACCGACGTCACCGCCAGGGCCCAGGCCGAGGCCAGGGCCGAGCAGCGCGCAGCCGTGCTGCAGACGGCGCTGGAATCGATGCAGCACGGCTTCGTGCTCTACGACGCGGCGGCCCGGCTGGTCGCTGCCAACAGCCTCGGTGCCGCCTATAGCAGCCTGGCGCCGGAGGAGCTGGTGCCGGGCCGGCCGCTCGCCTCCCTGCTGCGGGCGCAGCGCAAGGCCGGCGCCTTCGGGCCTGAGCCGGCAGCGGCGGTGCGCGAGGCCGAGCTGGTCGCGCTCGACCGCGGCCGGCCGCACGAATACCGCCGCACCACGCCGGATGGCGGCATCCTCGAGGTCCGCTCGGCGCCCACCGCCGAGGGCGGCTTCGTCGTCACCCTGACCGACATCACCGCCCTGGCCCGGGCCGAGGCGGCGGCGCGCGACCGGGCGAACCTGCTGCAGGCGATGCTCGACCACATGCGGCACGGCATCGTGGTCTTCGGGCCGGACCACCGCGTGCTGGCGGCCAACGAGCTCTGCAGCACCCTGGGCGGGATGGCGCCCGGCACGGTGCGGCCCGGACGCGGCCTGCCGGAGCTGGTCGCCGAGCGGGTCGCCGCCAACGGCCCCTTCGAGCCGGCGGCGGCCGCGGCGGCGATCGCCGAGGATCTCGGGCTCGACCGCCGGCTGCCGCTGCGGCGTGAGCGGCTGAACGCGCATGGCCGGGTGGTGGCGGTCAGCTCCGATCCGCTGCCGGATGGCGGCTTCGTCATCAGCTACGTCGACACCACCGAGGTGAACGCGGCCAAGGCCGAGGCGCAGCACCGCGCCATGCTGCTGCAGACCATGCAGGATTCGATGCGGCACGGCATCGCGCTGTTCGGCCCCGACCAGCGGCTGATCGTTGCCAACCGGCTCGCCCCCGACCTCGCCGGCCTGCCGGCCGAGGAGATGGTGCCCGGCATCACGCCGCACGACCTGGCGATGTGGCAGCTGCGCCGCGGCGTCTTCGGCCAGGGCCCGGATGCCGAGGCCGAGGCGCTGGAAGTGGCACGGCGTGACCGCAGCCGATCCTACCCGGTGCGCCGCCGCATGCCGGACGGACGGGTGGTGGACAGCGTCTCCGACCCCACGCCGGATGGTGGCTTCGTCATCACCTGGACCGACACGACGGCGCAGGTCGCCGCCGAGGCCGCGGCGGCGGAGCGCATGGCGACGCTGCAGGCGATGATCGACACCATGCACCACGGCGTGGTGCTGTTCGGTCCCGACCACCGCTTCATCGCCGACAACCGCCTGTCGCGCGAGCTGGCCGGGGTGCCGGATGCGGCGGCGCGTCCCGGCGCCAGCTTCGATTCGATCACCGCGGCGCTGTTCAGCGCCGGCGCGACCGGCGACCCCGCGCTCGACGAGCAGCTGGCCGGCATGTCGCTGCAGGCCGACCGGTCGCGCCCGCTGCACTACATCCGGCCGACGCGGGACGGCCGGACGCTCGAGGTCTTCTCCGACCCGATGCCCGATGGCGGCTTCGTCATCACCCTGTCCGACATCACCCCGCTGGCGCGGGCCGAGGCGGAGGCGAAGCGGCGCGCCGCGACCCAGGCAGTGATGCTGGACGTGATCCGCCACGGCATCGCGCTGTTCGGCCCGGACCACCGGCTGGTGGCGGCCAACCGGCTCGCCTGCGACCTCAGCGGAGTGCCGGCGGAGATGCTGCACCCCGGCATGCGGTTCGAGCACGCGGTGCGGTACCAGCGGGAGGCCGGCGTCTTCGGCCAGGGCGAGGAGGCTGCGGCGATCGAGCGGCTGGCCCTCGGCGCCGACCGGACGCGGACGCTTCGCTACCACCGCCGCAGCCCGGATGGCCGGCTGATCGAGGTGGTGTCCGACCCGACCGCGGATGGCGGCTTCGCCCTCACCTATTCCGACATCACCGCCCTGGCCGCGGCCGAGGCGGCGGCGGAGTCCCGCGCCGGCATGCTGCAGGCGGCGCTCGACCACATGCGGCACGGGCTGCTGATCTACGGGCCGGACCGCCGGCTGCTGGCGGCCAATGCCCTGGCGGCGGAGCTGTCCGGCCTGGTGCCGGAGGACGTCGCCCCGGGTGCCGGCTTCGACGACCTGGTCCGGCGGCAGCATGCCGCCGGCCAGTTCGGGCCGGAGCCGGAGGCGACGGCGGTGCTGCACCGCCTGCTGAGGGCCGACCGCAGCAAGCGCGGCCGGCGGATCCGCCACACGCCGGATGGGCGGCAGGTCGAGGTCTTCACCGACCCGACGCCGGATGGCGGCTTCGTCATCAGCTTCACCGACATCACCGCCCGGGCCCGGGCCGAGGCCGAGGCGAAGCAGCGCGCCGGCCTGCTGCGCGACGCGCTCGACAGCATGCGGCACGGGCTGATGCTGTTCGGCCCCGACCGCCGGCTGCTGACCGCCAACCGGCTGGCCGGGCCGGATTACGGCATCCCCGATCTCCGCGGCCGGGAGGGCGTGCTGTTCGAGACCCTGGTGGCCGAACAGGCCGCGGCTGCGGAATTCGGCGATGCCGCGCCGCGGCCGCTGGGCGAGGAGGTGCTTGCGCTCGACCGCGGCCAGCCGGCCCGCTACCGGCGGCGCCGGCCGGACGGCCGGGTCATCGAGGTCGGCTCCGACCCGACGCCGGGCGGCGGCTTCGTCGTCACCCATACCGACGTGACCGAGCTCGCCCGGGCACAGGACGAGGCCTCGGCGCGGGCCGCCGTGCTGCAGCTCATGCTCGACAACATGCGGCACGGCATCGCGCATTTCGACGGCGACGGGAGGCTGGTCACCGCCAACCGGCTGGCCGCCGAGTTCAACGGCATCGACCCGGCGCTGGTGCAGCCCGGCGTGCAGGCGCGCGACCTGGCCATGGCGTCGCTGCGCGCCGGGATGATCAGCGCCGAGGAGCTGCAGGCCGGGCTGGCGGATGACTACTCCCGCCCGCAGCGCCGGACCCGGATGCAGCCGAACGGCCGGGTGATCGAGATCTTCACCGACCCGACGCCGGATGGCGGCTTCGTCGCCACCTACAGCGATGTCACCGCGCTGACCGAGGCGGAGGCGAGGGCGCGCGAGCGGGCCGGCATCCTGGAGGTGATGCTGGACAACCTGCGGCACGGCATCCAGCTCTTCGATGCCGACCAGCGGCTGGTCGCCGCCAACCGGCTGGCCGCCGATCTCGCCGGCTATCCCACGGACCAGCTGCCGCAGGGCGCCTTGCTGTCGGAGCTGGTCGCCGAGCAGATCCGGGTCGGCGCGATCCGGGGCGACCAGCTCAGGATGCAGGCGATGGCGCAGGCGATCGACCGCACCCAGCCCGCCCGCTACACCCGGCCGCACCGTGACGGCCGCATCATCGAGGTGACCTCCGACCCGACGCCGGGCGGCGGCTTCGTCATCACCATGGCCGACATCAGCGCCCTGGCCGAGGCGGAGCAGGCGGCGCAGCACCGCGCCGCGCTGCTGCAGGCGATGCTCGACAACAGCCGGCAGGGCGTCATCCTGTTCGACATGGAAGGCAGGATCCTGGCGGCCAACGGCATCGCCGCAGACCTCAACGGCGTGCCGCCCGAGCTGATCCAGCCCGGCGCCACGATCCGCGCGCTGATCCGTGCCCAGGGCGAGCTCGGCTATTTCGACGCCGAGACACTGGAGGAGGCGCTGTCGCTGGTGCCGGAGCACGCCGCCTGGCC
Organism: Dankookia rubra; assembly: GCF_004355005.1. GTDB lineage: Bacteria > Pseudomonadota > Alphaproteobacteria > Acetobacterales > Acetobacteraceae > Paracraurococcus > Paracraurococcus ruber_A. The sequence goes on along the minus strand of NZ_SMSJ01000013.1, from coordinate 103,734 downwards.
GACGCCCTATTCCCGCCGCCGCACGCTGGGCCAGAACCGCATCGTCGAGGTGACCACCGACAGCGTCGGCGGCGTCGGCTATATCCGCAGCTACCGCGACATCAGCGAGGAATTGCGTGCGCGGGCCGAGCTGGAACGGGCCAGGGATGCGGCGGAGACGGCGAACAAGGCCAAGTCGCGCTTCCTCGCGACGATGAGCCACGAGCTGCGGACGCCGCTGAACGCGGTGATCGGCTTCTCCGAGGCCATCACCGTGGACCCCGACCCGGTGCGCGGCAAGGAATACGTCCGCTCGATCCACGAGGCCGGGCGGCACCTGCTCTCGCTGATCGACGACATCCTCGACGTCACCCGGGCGGAGACGGTCGGCTTCACCACCACCGAGGGCGAGGTCCAGCCGATCCCCCTGCTGGAGGGCGTGGCGCGGGTGATGCAGGTGACCGCCGCCACCGCCGGCGTCGCCGTGGTGCAGGCGCTGCCCGCCACGCTGCCGCTGCTGCGGGCGGACGAGCTGCGGCTGCGCCAGGTGCTGCTGAACCTGGTCTCCAATGCGGTGAAATTCACCCCGCAGGGCGGCCGCGTCACCATCTCGGCCGAGGAAACGCCGGAGGGCGGGCTGGTGATGCGGGTGACCGACAGCGGCATCGGCATTCGGCCGGAGGACATCCCGCGCGCCTTCGAGCCTTTCACCCAGCTCGATTCATCGCTGTCCCGCCGCTTCCCCGGCTCCGGCCTCGGCCTATATCTGTCGCGGGCCCTGGCCGAGGCGCAGGGCGCGACGCTGACGCTGGACTCCATTCCCGGCGCCGGCACCACGGCCGTGCTGTGCTTCCCGAAATCCCGGCTGATCACCCCGCTCGCGGCGTAGGCCGCCCGCATCCACGGAAGGGTTCTCCCATGCCGCTCGACACGCCGCTGTCCGTCACCGACCGCCTCTTCTTCGCCGAGCTCGACCGTGCCGGGTCTGAGCGGATCCTGAAACAGGCGCTCGACGGCGCCGAGGACGGCGAGCTCTTCCTCGAATATCGCGAGAGCGAGATGATCTCGCTCGACGATGGCCGCATCCGTTCCGCCACCTTCGACGCGACCAAGGGCTTCGGCCTGCGCGCCGTGGCCGGGGAGGCCGCGGGCTATGCCCATTCGGGCGAGCTGTCGGAGGCCGCGCTCGCGCGTGCCGCCGATACGGTGGGCGCGGTGCGGCAGGGCCGGTCCGGCACGCTCGACGTCGCGCCGCGCGCAACCAATGCCCGGCTGTACGAGGACGCCAACCCGCTGGCGCGGCTCGACTTCGGCGCCAAGACCACGCTGCTCGGCGAGATCGATGCCTATGCGCGCGCGCGCGATCCGCGGGTGAAGCAGGTCATGGCGTCCATGTACGGCGAGTGGCAGGCGGTGCAGATCCTCCGCCCCGACGGCACCCGCGTGGCCGATATCCGCCCGCTGGTGCGGCTGAACGTCGCCGTGGTGGTGGAGCAGGACGGGCGGCGGGAGACCGGCAGCCACGGCATGGGCGGCCGCTTCGACTATGCCCGGATCGTCACGGAAGATTCGTGGAAGGCGGCGGTGGACGAGGCGCTGCGCCAGGCCCTGGTGAACCTGGACAGCGTCCCCGCCCCGGCCGGGGAGATGGAGGTGGTGCTCGGCCCGGGCTGGCCGGGGATCCTGCTGCACGAGGCGATCGGCCATGGGCTGGAGGGCGACTTCAACCGCAAGAAGACCTCCGCCTTCGCCGGCCTGCTCGGCCAGCGGATCGCGGCGCCCGGCGTCACGGTGATCGACGACGGCACCCTCCCCGACCGCCGCGGCAGCCTGACCGTGGACGACGAGGGGACCCCCACCAACCGCACCGTGCTGATCGAGGACGGCGTCCTGGTCGGCTTCCTGCAGGACCGCCAGAACGCCCGGCTGATGGGCGTCGCGCCGACCGGCAACGGCCGGCGGCAGAGCTATGCCCACAGCCCGATGCCGCGCATGACCAACACGGTGATGCTGGGCGGCGCACAGGCGCCGGAGGAGATCATCCGCAGCGTGAAGCGCGGCCTCTACGCGGTGAATTTCGGCGGCGGGCAGGTCGACATCACCTCGGGCAAGTTCGTGTTCTCGGCCAGCGAGGCCTACCTGATCGAGGACGGCAGGCTCGGCGCGCCGGTGAAGGGCGCGACGCTGATCGGCAACGGGCCGGACAGCCTGACCAAGGTGGCGATGGTCGGCAACGACATGGCGCTCGACCCCGGGATCGGCACCTGCGGCAAGCAGGGCCAGGGCGTCCCCGTCGGCGTCGGCCAGCCGACGCTGAAGCTGGCCGGGCTGACCGTGGGCGGGACGGCGGTGTGACGATCCGCCCGGCGCGGCCCGAGGAGGCGCCGCGCCTCGCGGCGATCGTCGAGGCCGCCTATGCCCCCTGGGTGCCGGTCGTCGGCCGCCGGCCCTTCCCGATGCAGGACGACTACGCCGCCCGCATCGCCGCCGGCGAGGCCTGGGTGCTGGAGGAGGCCGGCGCGCTGTGCGGCGTGCTGGTGATCGAGACGCATCCCGGCCACCTCATGCTCGACAACATCGCCGTCGACCCGGCGCGGCAGGGCAAGGGCGACGGCCGCGTCCTGCTCGACTTCGCCGAGGCCGAGGCGCGGCGGCGCGGGCTGCCGGAGATCCGGCTCTATACCAACGTGCTGATGGAGCGGAACATCGCGCTCTATGCGAAGCGCGGCTATGCCGAGACCGAGCGGCGGCAGGAGAAGGGCTTCGCCCGGGTGTTCATGGCGAAGCCCCTGGCCTGATCGGCCTCACACCTCCGCGTGCAGCAGCGCCCGCCCGGCATCGCCGCCCCAGGCGCCGTGGTACAGCGCCAGCAGCCGGTCCGCCTGGGTCAGCCCGCTGGCGACGATCTCGTCGAGCGGCGCGAGGTAGACATCCTCGCCCAGGTCCCGCGCCCGCAGCCCGTCCCGCGCGATGGCCAGCACGTCGCGCGCGACCTCGCGCACCGGCCGGCCGCGGATCGTGGCACCCAGCGCCTCCCGCGGCGCGGCCAGCCGGAGCGCGCGGATCTCGTCCACGCTCCAGTCCCGCACCAGCGCGGCGGCCGCCTTCTGCGCCGCATCGTCGTACAGCAGCCCGACCCAGAGCGCGGGCTTCGCCACGATCATCGCCGCGCTGCCGGCATCCGACCCGCGCATCTCGAGGAAGCGCTTCAGCCGCACATCGGTGAAGGCGGTCGTCACATGGTCGGCGAAGTCGCCCATGGTGGCGCGCTCGCCCGGCAGGACATCCAGCTTGCCGTCGAGGAAGTGGCGGAAATTCCGCCCCGCCGCGTCCAGCCAGCGGCCGTCGCGCATGACGAAGTACATCGGCACGTCGAGCAGCCATTCGGCGAAGCGCTCGAAGCCGAAGCCCGGCTCGAAGACCACGCCGGGAATGCCGGTGCGGTCACCGTCGGTATCGGTCCAGACCTGGCCGCGCATGCTGCGGAAGCCGTTCGGCTTGCCCTCGGTGAAGGGCGAGTTGGCGAAGAGCGCCGTCGCCACCGGCTGCAGGGCCAGGCTGATCCGCAGCTTCTCGACCATGTCGGCCTCGTCGCCGTAGTCGAGATTGGCCTGCACCGTGCAGGTCCGCTGCATCATGTCGAGCCCGAGCGAGCCCACCGTCGGCATGTAGCGCCGCATGATGGCGTAGCGGCCTTTCGGCATCCACGGCATCTCGGCGCGGCTATGCGTCGGGTGGAAGCCGAGCGGCGCGAAGCCGACCTGCATCGGCCCGGTGACCTCGTGCACCTCGCGCAGGTGCTGCTGCAGCTCCAGCCAGGTGGCGTGCAGGTCGGGCACCACGCCGCCCGAGAGCTCAAGCTGCCCCGCCGGCTCCAGGCTGATCGAGGCGCTGCCGCGCTTCAGCCCGATCGGGTTGCCGGCATCGAGGATGGGCTCCCATCCCTTGGCCTGCAGCCCTTCCAGGATGGCGCGGATGCCGCCCGGCCCCTCGTACTCCGGGGTTGCCAGGTCGCCCCGGTGGAAGCCGAATTTCTCGTGCTCGGTGCCGACCCCCCATTCCCCGCGCGGCTTGCTGCCGGCGGCGAACCACTCGGCCAATTGCCGCGTGGAAGTGATCGGCGTCAGGTCCGCCTCGCCGGGATTAGACATCCTGCCCTTCCATATCGTCGGGGCCTGGGCAGGACGCCCGGCGCACGATCAAACCCTGTTCCAGTCGCCGGCCAGTGCCTGCAGCACCGCCAGCCCTGCCACCGCCGCGGTTTCCGCCCGCAGGATGCGGGGCCCGAGGGAAACCGTCGAAACAAAGGCACGGCGGCGGAGATCGTCAAGCTCCGCCCGCTCGAACCCGCCTTCCGGCCCGACCAGCCAGGCCCAGGGACCGGCGGGCATGGCCCGGACCGCCGCGGTGAGCGGCGGCGATTCCCGCCGCTCGTCGCCGACCAGCAGGGGCGTGGCATCCCATGCATCCAGCACCGCGTGCAAGGGGGCGGCCGGCGCCACCCGGGGCACGGTCAGCCGGCCGCATTGCTCGGCGGCTTCCTGGGCGATGTTCGACAGCCGCGCGGTGTTGACCTTGTCCGTGATGCTGCGCCGGGTCAGCACCGGCTGGATCAGCCCGATGCCGAGCTCTGTCGCCTTCTCCGCCATCCAGTCCATGGCGTCGCGCTTCACCGCGGCGACCAGCAGGCGGCAGCCGGGCAACGGCTCCTGCGGCCGCACCTGCCGCTCCGGCCGGAAGCTGCAGCGGTCCTTGCGCAGGGCGGCGATGCTTGCCGCCCATTCGCCGTCCCGGCCGTTGAACAGCAGCACCGCGTCGCCCGGGCCGCGGCGCATCACCCCGCCGAGATAATGCGCCTGGCCGGCGGTGGCGGGGACCTCCGCCCCCTCCGCCAGGGGCTGGTCCAGGTAGAGGCGCGGGGTGGACATGCGGCCCTTTCGCTGACACGGAGCAGGCGTGCAAGGCTATACCGACATTCGCACCCAGGGCCTCGTCGCCCGCCTCCCCGCGGGCTGGCGCCCCTATGCGCTGCTGGCGCGGCTCGACCGGCCGATCGGCTCCTGGCTGCTCTTCCTCCCCGGCCTCTGGGCCTTCGCCATGGCGGCGCCGGACTGGGCCGAGGGGCTGCGGCTGACGCTGCTCTTCGGCATCGGCGCGGTCGCCATGCGCGGCGCGGGCTGCGTGGTGAACGACCTCTGGGACCGCGACATCGACCGGCAGGTGGAGCGCACCCGCGGCCGGCCGCTGGCGGCGGGGACGGTCACGCCCTTCCAGGCGCTGTGCTTCCTGGCCGGGCTCTGCACGGTCGGGCTGCTCGTCCTCGTCCAGCTCAACCTCACGGCCATCCTGTTCGGCCTCTGCGCCCTGGTGCCGATCCTGCTCTATCCGCTGGCCAAGCGCGTCACCAACTGGCCGCAGGCGATGCTCGGCCTGGTCTTCTCCTGGGCGGCGCCGGAGGGGATCGCGGCGGCGACCGGGCGGATCGACGCGGCGGCGCTGCTGCTCTGGGCCGCGGGCTTCTGCTGGATCCTCGGCTACGACACGATCTACGCCCACCAGGACCGGGAGGACGACGCCGCGGTCGGCATCGGCAGCACCGCGCTGCGCTTCGGCGAGGACACCCGGCCCTTTCTCGCGGCCTGCTACGGCGCGACGCTCGCCCTGCTGGCCGCGGCCGGCTGGGCGGCGGGGCTGCACTGGGCTTTTCTGCCCGGCCTGCTGCTGCCGGCGGCGCTGCTGGCGCGGCAGGTCGCGACGCTCGACATCCACGACCCCGGTCACTGCCTGGTGCTCTTCAAGGCGAACCGGGAGGTCGGGCTGGCCATCGCCCTGGCCTTCCTGCTCGGGCGCATGTGACCGGCCCCGAAGCCTTCATCCGCGCCCAGACCGCGATCGCCCGGCCGCCCATGGTGCCGGAGATCCCGCTGCATCTCGCCACCGAGATCACCCCGATCTGGCAGGCGACCGAGGCCTGGCTGGGCGCGCAGGGGATCGAGCCGCCCTTCTGGGCCTTCGCCTGGCCGGGCAGCCAGGCCATGGCGCGGCTGATCCTCGACCATCCCGCGCATGTCGCGGGCCGCGGGGTGCTGGACTTCGCCGCCGGCTGCGGCCTCGCCGCCATCGCCGCCGCCCGCGCCGGGGCGGCCAGCGTCGAGGCGGCCGAGATCGACCCGCTGGCGCTCGCCGCGACCCGGCTGAACGCCGCGCTGAACGAGGTCTCCGTCGCCACGCCGGAGGGCGACGTGGTGGGCGCCGCCTGCCGCTGGGACCTCATCCTCGCCGGCGACGTCTGCTACGAGGCGCCGATGACCCGCCACATCCTGCCCTGGCTGCGGGCCATGGCGGCCGCCGGCGCCGAGGTCTGGCTGGCCGATCCCGGCCGCGCCTATGTCCCGCGGGACGGCATGGCCGAGCTCGCCCGCTTCGAGGTGCCGGTGACGCGGGAGCTCGAGGACAGGGACCACCGCCTGGTCACCATCTGCCGGCTGCTGGCCTGAGCAGGGTTGGGGAGGGAAAGGCATTTCCTCCCCAAGCCCCACCCTTCCCTTTTGGGAGTCGGCACTCGCCGCGCGGCAGATGCCAGACTCGGAAAAATAGATGAGGGGGCCTGGGGGAGAATACTTTCTCCCCCAGACTTGCCTTCGCCTCCCTCACCGCGTCGCCACCTCGAGGAAGCGGATCAGCGCCGCCAGATCGCCCGCCTCCCCCACCGTCTGCACCGGCATCCGCGTCCCCGGCGTCACCACGTCCGGGCCGCGGGTGAAGAGGTCGGCCAGCGTCTCCGGCGTCCAGGTGATGTCGCCGCGGGCGAGGCGCGGCGAATAGGCATAGCCGGGCAGTGCCCCCATCCGCCGGCCGAAGATCCCGTGCAGGCTCGGCCCGGCCATCGGCCCGGTTCCGGCGCCGAGCGCGTGGCAGGCGCTGCAGGCGCGGAAGACCCGGGCGCCTTCCGCATCGGCCCCGGCCGGCAGCGCCGGCTCCGCCTCCCCGGCCAGCGGCCCGAGCGGCGCGCCGGTCGCCGCGTCCCAGCGGCGCACCCGGCGGTCCTGCCCGCCGGTCCAGAGGCTGCGGCCATCGACCGAGAAGGCGACGGTCCAGAGCGGCAGGCCAGGCCCGTCCAGCGTATGCAGCAGCCGGCCATCCGCCACCGACCAGATCGCCGCGCTGCCGCCCATCGAGGCGACGGCGAGGCGCCCGCCGTCCGGCGCCGCGGCCAGGGCGACGACCGGCCGCGGGCTGGCGGCGAATTCGCGCGAAGACCCGTCGATGCGCAGGATTCGGACAAAGCCGTCCGCCCCGCCCGCCGCCAGCGCCCCGCCCGGCAGGGCGGCCAGCGCGTTCTGCGGCAGGCCGGGCTCCGCCAGTACCCGGCCGCCGGACGTATCCCACATCCGGACCGTGCCATCCGCCCCGGCACTGGCCAGGCCCGCCGGCATCCAGGCCAGCGCGCCGACCGGGCCGGCATGGCCCTCCAGCACCCGTGCGGTGCCATCCCGCCGCCAGATCCGCACCGTGCCGTCCCAGCCGGCCGAGGCCAGCACCCCGTCCGGCGCCACCGCGAGCGCGGTGACCGGCCCTGCATGGCCTTCCAGCACCCGGGCCGGGGTCTCGGCGCCGCCGTCGGGCCAGAGGGCGATCCGCCCCTCCTCCCCCGCGCTGGCCAGCCCACCGCCGGGCAGCGCCGCGAGCGCCGAGAGCGCGCCGGCGTGCCAGCGCAGCACGCGGCGCGCCGTGCCCGCGCCCGGATCCCAGAGGATCACCGCCTGGTCGAAGCCGGCCGAGGCGAGGCCGCCGCCCTCCAGCACCGCCAGGGCGCGGACCGGCCCGCCATGCCCGGCCAACTCCTGCGTCCGCGCGGCGGGCGCGATGAGGAGGAGGAGGAGAAGCAGGATCAGCAGGGGCATGCGGCGGGGCGCCTCGGGGCAGCGGCGGCGTGATGCTTCGGCAACGCCGGATTCGGACAAAGGGCCAGGGGACGAACCGCCGACGAAATGCGCCGAGCAGGCCATGGCGGGCGGCAAGCCATCCGGCGGTTCCCGCACCGCCGGGAAGCGGGGCGACCATGGCCGCGCCGGCATGGCGCGGGCGGGGGGTGAGGAAAGGTGGGCACCGAATCCATGCGCCTGCCTCCTGAAAGCCCCGCTATAATAGGAATTATATCATAAAACCGCAAGCGTAGCAGGCGCAACGAAGCGCTTGATCTCGCATGACCACTTCATTACAAGCGATCCATTCCGGGCGCCGAAGACCCGGAAGCAACGGGAGGCTTCCATGAACCGATCGCACGACACGACTGGCTTGGCGTTGCTGCTCGGCGGGGTGACCCTTGCCGCGGCCACCGCGCTGTTCCTGCCGGTGCTGCATTTCCGCGGCCCCGACCAGGCGCTGCTCGGCCTTTCCGCCTGGCAGGCGGTGCCGCTGGTGACCCTGCTGAAATTCGCGGTGCTCGGCGCCGCGCTGGCCGCCGCCTTCCTGCCGCGGCTGCAGCCGCTGCGGGTGCCGATCATCGCCGCGGCCGTGGCCATGACCTTCCTGCCCGCCCTCGCCGCCCTGGTCGCCGGCGTCTACCACTGGAGCAGCCTGCGCGAGGCGATCGTCGCGCTCAGCGGCAACCGCAGCCCCTGGATCGATCCGGGCTGGGGCATCGTCGCCCTCGGGGTCGCGGCGCTGATGCTGGTCGGCGCGGCCGTCCGCGCCGCCCGGGCGGAACCCCGCCCGGCCTGAGCCGGGGCGGCGGCATCACGCGGTGATGCCGCCATCCACGTGCAGCACTTGGCCGGTGATGTAGCCCGCCGGGGGTGAGGCGAGGAAGGCGATCGCCGCCGCCACCTCCTCGGTCGCGCCGAGGCGGCGCATCGGGATGCGGGCGATCCGCTCCTCGAAGGCCTTGGGATCGAGCGCGGCATGCGCGCCGGGGTCCTTCTGGGTGAAGCCCGGCGCCACCGCGTTCACCGCGATCGCCGGTGCCCATTCCACCGCCAGCGCCCGCACCAGTGCCTCGAGCGCCGCCTTGGCCGCGGCCGAGGCGGGGAAGACCGGGTGCTCCAACCGAAACACGTGGGCGACGAAGGAGGAGACGGCGACCAGCCGCGGGTCCCGCCCCGCCAGCAGGTGCGGCTTCGCGGCGCGGGCCAGCCGCAGCAGGGCGAAGGCGATGGCGTCGTGGCTGGCGGCGAAGCCGGCATCGGTCAGGCTGGCCAGCGGCGTCCGGTCGGCGAAGCCGGCATTCGAGATCACCACGTCGAGCCCGCCGAGCGCCGCCACCGCCTGGTCCACCGCGCGGGCCGGCGCCTCGGGCCCGGCCAGGTCGCCGAGCAGGACATGGGCGGCGCCGCCCTTGCCGCGCACATGCTCCGCCATCCGCTCGGCGCCGTCGCGGTTCTTGCGGGTATGGAGCGCGATCGCCGCGCCTGGGCCGGCCAGCACGCGGCAGCAGGCGGCGCCGATGCCGCTCGCCGCGCCGGTGATCAGGTATCGCCGCATGCCGCTGTCCTTGTCCTGCCGCCGGCGATGATGCGGCGGCGGCCGTCCGGGCGGAAGGGCGATGCCGGTGCGCCGCCGGGTGCTTCACAGCGCACCTTGCATATGCGAATGAGTCGCATATGCACCGTAGGAAGGGATCATGAGGGGGCGGATCGCGCTGGCGCTGGCGGCGCTCGGTGCCCTCGTCGCCTGCTGCTCGCTCTGGTTCGACGGCGGGCTCGACCCCTTCAGCGTCCCCGCGGTGATCCTCGGCCTCGGCCTCTGGCTGCACGACCAGCCGCGCTGATCGCGGCGGGGTCGGGCCCGGGTTGCAGGACCGGAGGGTGGGACGCATCCTCGGCGCACCAATCATTGGGGGAACGACATGACGCTGACGGTGCTCGAGCCCGAGGGGCTCTATCCCGACACCCGCCTCGAACAGGGCATCCTCGGCCCCGATGTCCGCATCCTGCAGGGCAACGCGAAAGCCAGCCTGGCCGAGCTGCCGGACAGCCTGCTGGCGGAGGCCGAGGGGCTGATGACGCTGCGGATGGCGGTGCCGGCCGAGCAGGTCGCGCGCATGCCAAAGCTGAAGGTCGTGGTGCGGATGGGCGTCGGCTACGACCGGGTCGACCGCGCGGCCTGCGCCGCCCGCGGCATCACGGTCTGCAACGTGCCCGACTACGGCACGCAGGAGGTCGCCGAATTCGCCGTGCTGCTGGCGCTGTCGCTGCGCCGCGGCCTGATCCTCTACCATGAGACCCAGCGCGGGCCGGACCCGGCGCCCTGGGCCGTCCTGCGCTCGCCGCTGGTGCGGCGACAGGAGGTGCAGACCTTCGGCATCCTCGGATTGGGGCGCATCGGCAGCGCCGCGGCGCTGCGCGCCAAGGCCTTCGGCTACCGGGTGGTCTTCCACGACCCGGCCCAGCCGAATGGCTGGGACCGCGCGCTCGGCATCCAGCGTGCCCGGTCGATGGAGGAGCTGCTGGCGCAGTCGGACGTGCTGTCGATCCACTGCCCGCTGACGCGCACGACGCGCGGCCTGATCGGCGAGCGCGAGCTGCGGATGCTGCCGCGCAACGCCGTGGTGGTGAACACCGCGCGCGGCCCGATCCTCGACATCGATGCGCTGGAACGCTGCCTGCGCGACGGCCACATCGCCGGCGCCGGGCTGGACGTGATCCCCGAGGAGCCGCCGAAGGATCCGATCCCGTCCCTGCTGCGGGCCTACCGGGCGCGCGAGGCCTGGCTGGAGGGCCGCCTGGTGATCACCCCGCACATCGCCTTTCACTCGCCGGAGGCCTGGGACGACATCCGGCTGAAAGGTGCCGAGACGATGCGCGACGTGCTGGTCGAGGGCCGGCGGACCAACGTGATCCCGCCCGAGGGCGACTGAGCCGTCGGATCGCGCGGCACGGCAGCGGCGGGTGGTGGGCGGCCTCACGGACCGCCAGGGCGCCGTTCGACGGACCATGCCAGCCGCCACATGAAACGGCGCCGATCTAAGGCCGGCTCCGTGCATCCGCGACGCGCCGCATCACAACGTGAACCTTGACCTGAGGCCGGAACCCGTGGCCGAAGGCTGGGCGTCCATCGCATGTTGTACAATTTCGGAAGATTGCGCGCCCAGCAACACTTTGATTACCGCAATAGTATCGGCCAATTTTCGCAAATTAGGAGAAGTTCACATACCCTCGACAATGAGAAAAAAGGCTTCAATTTTGTCCTGGCGACATGGTGAAGTTTACCTGTGGTCGGGTCAAGAAAGAGGAGCGAGGAAGTTCTCCAAAATGGCGAGCTACCGAAATCCTCAATAATATTGTTTGTTTCTATGAATTATACACTGCATGACGAATATGCTACCGGCCACAGTTTGATACCCACGTTTTCCGTCAGTCACGGAGGCCAAAATGGGCAATCACTACGGTTGGGATAAAGGCAATGGCCACGGTCACGGTGGTGACAAGTTCAGTTTCGACGACATTACCTTGACCTTTACCGGCGGCGACGGCGGCAGCGCCAATGGCGGTGCAGGCGGCGACGGCGGCGACGCGACGGGTGGGAACGCGACGGTCGGGGATGTCTATGTCGATCTCGGCAAGGCCCACATCAAGCTGATGGACCTGCCGCATAGCGGCGACGGCGACCTCACCGTCACCATCGAGATCGGCAATGCCACGGGCGGCGCCGCCACCGGTGGCGCCGGCGGGGATGGCGGCAACGGCGGCGTGGGCGGTGACGGCGGTGCCGGTGCCGACGTCCACCTTTTCGGCGTCTAGGATGCATCCCGGTCGGGCCTGAACGCCCGGCAGCGTGAATCCACCCGACGAAAACAGACCACAGCGGTGCCGCGTTCAACTGCGAACGCAACCGCCATAGTACAGGCCCATAGTACAGGCCAAGCAACCGGTCCGGCGCGCAGTGCGCCGGGCCACCTGGCGACTAGCCGCAGGACGGGACGAGGCAGGCCCGGGCGTACCCAGGCAGTTCTGCGCGCGCGGAAGCGGCTGGCAGCACGGCATGACGTGACGGCGCCTGACTGCGGAATGAGCGACCCCCATTCCGAGGGGAATGCGAATGACCCAGATGACAATCGGAGAGATCATCGCCGCTCAGGCCCAGGGCCTGGCCGGCGCGGCGGAGCATGGCGCCCAGGGAGCAGCGGGACACGGCGCCGATGGAACGGCCGGTGTCGGAGGGACGCCCGAGGTCGGCGCCGCCTCGGATGCCGGCGCCCTGTTCCTCGACACGCCGCTCGACCTGCATGTGACGATCAACGGGGCGACAGGCGGGACGAACCTCGTGATCGGATCGATCGACGGGCAGACCCTGCTGGCCTTGGACGGAGGCCTGCTGATCGAAGTCGCCGACGGCCAGGACGCCCAGGACCCGGGCGAGCACATTGACCATGCATCGTTGGCTGCGCCTCGGCCGGGCTTTCCCGACCTGCACGCGCCGCAGCACGACATGCCGGCGCTGGACCTGGGCGACCGCCTCATGGCGAAATTCCATGAGCATGGCGACTGGTCCTGGATGGGCTGACGCGCAATCGACCCGTGCCGGTCGGGGCCCCGCCGCGTCGGGACGGCGAGGATGCGGGAAGGGGCTCCGCCCCCGTGGCCGGGACGCGTCCTGGCCGGGGCGCACCGCGGCAGGGCATGACGCTGCCCTGACCACACCCGGCCAGGGCGGTGCCGCGTTCACGTCCGCAGGCAAGCCGCGGCGGGCAGCAGGCCGGCTTCGGCGGCGCAACGGGCGCCGGCCGGGTCAGGCCCCGGCCGCGGCGGCGCCCCCGGACAGCCCCCGCCAGCGCCGCAGCATCAGCAGCGCGACGCAGCCGAGCCCCGCCGCCAGGCCGATCCAGAGCCCGACCGGCCCGAAGCCCGCCTGCCAGGCCAGCAGCAGCCCGACCGGCATGCCGAGCCCCCAATAGCCGAGCGCCGCCAGCAGCATCGGCACCCGGGTGTCCTTCAGCCCGCGCAACGCGCCAGCGGCCACCGCCTGCACCCCATCCGCCAGCTGGAAGATGCCGGCGATGGTCAGCAGCGTGGCGCCGAGCGCCGCGGCCGCGGCGGCCTCCGCATCCCCGGCGCCGAGGAAGCCGCGCGCGATCGGCGCCGAGGCCACCACCAGCAGCAGCGCCGTCGCCAGCATGAAGCCGGCGCCGAGGCCGATCGCCACCCAGCCGGCCCGCGCCGCGGCGCGCGGCTCGGCGGCGCCGGCGAAGAGCCCGACCCGCGCCGTCGCCGCCTGGCCGATGCCGAGCGGGATCATGAAGGTCATCCCCGCGGTCTGCAGCGCGATGGCGTGCGCGGCGACCGCCACCGCGCCGAACCAGCCCATGGCGATGGCGGCCGCGCTGAAGACGCCGATCTCGAGCAGCATGCTGCCGCTGATCGGCAGGCCGAGCCGGACGACCTCGGCCAGCTTGGCGAGGTCCGGCCGCCAGAAGCGGCCGAGCAGGCGGAAGCGTCCCAGCACCCGGTCGCGCGCCATCAGCCCGAGCAGCCCGCCCAGCATCGCCGCATTGGCCAGCGCGCTGGCGATGCCGGCGCCGAGGATGCCGAGGCCGGGCCAGCTGAGGGCACCGAAGACCAGAAGCCAGCACAGCGCGCCGTTCAGCAGGATGCCGCCCCCGGCGACCCAGAGCGCCGGCGCCGGGCGTTCCATCGCCGCGAGGAAGCCGCGCAGCACGATGAAGCCGCAGAAGCTCGGCAGGCCCCACATCATCGCCCGCAGGTAGGTGCCGGCCAGCGCGGCCAGATGCGGCTGCTGCCCCAGCGCCAGCAGCACCGGCTCGGCGAACCAGAGCAGCAGCATCGAGGGCAGCAGCAGCGCCAGCGCGGCCCAGAGCGCGCTGCGCGCGCCGCGCCGCATCTGCCTGACCCAGCCCCGCCCCGCCCCGCCCGGCAGCCGGCCGGCGCCGCGCGCCTGGGCCAGCATAGGCCCGGCGGCGAAGGCGGTGCCGAGCGGCGCGGCCATCACCGCCCAATAAAGGTTGGCCGCCAGCGTCCCGGCCGCCAGCGCCTCGGTCGAGAGCCAGCCGAGGATGACGGTGTCGGTCAGGGCGAGCGCGTGCTGGCTGAGGTTGGTCAGCGCCAAGGGCCAGGCCAGCGCCAGGGTGGCCCCCGCCTCCGCCAGCCAGGCGGGCCGCCGGGTGATGCCGCCGATGGGATGTGCCTGCATCGCGCCCCTGTAGCGCAGCGGCGGCGCGCGGTCGCCTGGCATGCCGGCGGGTGGCTGGCGCGGCACCGCTTCCGCGCTAGGCTGCCGGCCAAGCCACACCCGAGGTGGCAGGATCCTCAGGAGTGACGTCATGCACCGCCGCGCGCTTCTCGCCACCCCCTTGGCCACCCCGATGATCGCCGCGGTCCCGGCCCAGGCCCAGTCCCAGCCGGCCCAGCTCGCCACCGAGGAATTCATGGTTCCCTCGAAGGACCCGGGGATCGAGATCTTCGTCCGCAACAAGCGGCCGGAGGGGATGGCCGCCTTCACCCCGGGCCGCACCTTGCTGTTCGTGCATGGCGCGACCTATCCGGCGCATACCGCCTTCGACCTGCCGCTCGGCGGGCTGTCCTGGATGGACTACATCGCCGGCCGCGGCTTCGATGTCTGGTGCATGGACATCCGCGGCTATGGCCGCAGCACCCGCCCGCCCGAGATGGCGCAGCCGCCCGAGGCCAATCCGCCGCTGGTCCGCGGCGACGCGGCGGTGGCCGATATCGGCGCGGTCAACGCCTTCATCCGGCAGCGGCGCAACCTGCCGCGGATCGTCCATATGGGCTGGTCCTGGGGCACCGGGCTGACCGGGCGCTTCGCCGCCGACAACCCCGCCGTGGTGGAACGCGTGGTGCTCTATGCGCCGCAATGGCTGCGCGAGGGACCGAGCCTAGCCGCCGCCGGGCAGCCCGCCGAGCTCGGCGCCTACCGCTGGGTGACCCAGGCCGCGGCGAAGCAGCGCTGGCTGACCGGCGTGCCGGCCGAGAAGGTCGCCGCGCTGATCCCGCCCGGCTGGTTCGAGCACTGGGCGGGCGTCACCTGGGCGACCGACCCGGAGGGGCAGCGGCGCAACCCGCCGGCGCTGCGGGCGCCGAACGGGGTGACCCAGGACAGCCGGGACTACTGGCAGTCCGGCAGGCCCTACTACGACCCGGCGAAGATCACCGCGCCGGTGCTGCTGGTGGTCGCCGAATGGGACCGCGACACGCCGCCGGCGCTGGCCAGCACGCTGTTCCCGCTGCTGGTCAACAGCCCGGGCAAGCGGCTGGTCATGCTGGCGGAGGGGACGCACACCATCCTCATGGAGCGAAACCGCGGCGCGCTGTTCCAGGCGGTGCAGGTCTTCCTCGAGGAAGCGGCGGCCTGACGGCCGCGGCTTTACCGTTTTCTCATCCGGGCGGTGTTCCCTGCCGCGGCGGCCGCTTCCGGGCCGCCCAGGCAGAGGAAAACCTTGGCATGCTCATCCCCCGTCATGCGGCGCCGCTGGCGGCCGTCACGCTGCTCCTGCTCGGCGCCGCTGCCGCCGAGGCGCAGGGCAACGACCCGTCCTTCAGGCTGACCAACAACAGCGCGGGCAAGATCAACGAGATCTACGTCTCCTCCTCCGGCGTGAATTCCTGGGGGCCGGACCGGCTCGGCGACCGGTCGCTGAACTCCGGCGGCAGCTACACCATCCGCCTGCCGAGCGGGCAATGCGTGAACGACATCCGCGTGGTCTATGGCAGCGGCGAGGCGACGGAGCGGCGGCGGGTGAATACCTGCGGCCTGTCGGACCTGGTCTTCCCCTAGCGCCGGGTCATCGCCACAAGCCGCGCGCCGCCAGCCAGTCCTGCACCACCTGGGCGACCGCGCGGTTGTTCCTGTCCATCATCATCATGTGGCTGTTGCCCATGATCCCGCGTTCCGGCAGCGCCACGACATCGACGCTGCCGCCCGCGGCCCGGAGCTTCGCGTAGAAGTCGAGCCCGCGCTGGCGGATCGCCGGCCAGCGGCCATCCTGCTCGATGAAGTCGCCATAGAGCGCGAGGACGGGAATGCCGCGCAGCGCCGCCAGCGCCTCCGGCGTGGCCTCGCCGAAGCCGGCGGGCTCGACCAGCACCAGCGCGCGGACCTGCGCCGGCTCGGCCTGGGCGGCGCGGGTCGCGAACATCCCGCCCTGGCTATGCGCCAGCACCACCGCCGGCCCCGCCCGGCGCAGCAGCGCCCGGTAGGCCGCGAGCTGCGCCGCATCCGTCGTGGTCCAGCGCGGCACCACCTGGCGCATGAAGTCGTCATAGGCCTCGATGGGGAACTGCGTCCCCGGCAAGGCCGTGCGCGTGCGGTAGCTGCCCGGGCCGGCGCCGATCCGGAAGCGCTCCCAGGGATCGGCCTTGGTCAGGAAGACCGGCTCGCCCGCGAAGATCTCGGGATACATCGCCCAGCCGGCGCGGCCGCGCTCCACCGCATCCGAGACATAGGTCGCCCAGCCCCGGCGGAGGAAATACTGCTGCCAGCCCTCCCGCCCGTCCGGCGTGCTCTCCCAGGTCACGCCGGTCAGCCCGCCGCCATGCCAGAGCAGCAGCGGCACCCTGCCGCGCTCGGCCGCGGGCAGGTGGTACTGCACGTACATCGCCTCGACCTGGTAGGGGCCGTTGGCGTCGATCCGGGCGGGGACGCCGCCGGGGACCAGCAGCACCTCCCGCACCGGCTTGTCGGCGACCACGGCTTCCCGCCCGCCGACATGGAAGCTGCCCATCCCGCGCAGCGCGAGCGGCGGATCCTCCTGCGCCTGGACCAGGGCGGGGGCGAGGGTGACGAGCGCGGCGAGCAGCCGGTGGCGCAGCATGGCGGGGGTCCCAGGGCGGACGTTCCGACGCGGACGTTCCGACGCGGACGTTCCGACGACGCTACCCTGCGCGCGCGCCGTTGACACCCCAACTCAGCCGTCTAAGCCTTCCACCCCAGCGGGAGTGAATGCCATGGCCGGCTCCGACCAGACGAAGAAGCATTTCAAGCTGCGCAGCCAGCGCTGGTTCGACGACCCGGAGGATCCGGGGATGACCGCGCTCTATACCGAGCGCTACCTGAACTTCGGCATGACGCGGGGCGAGCTGCAATCGGGCAAGCCGATCATCGGCATCGCCCAGACCGGCTCCGATCTCTCGCCCTGCAACCGCCACCATATCGACCTGGCGAAGCGGGTCAGGGACGGCATCATCGCCGCCGGCGGCATCCCGCTGGAATTCCCGATCCACCCGATCCAGGAAACCGGCAAGCGGCCGACCGCGGCGCTCGACCGCAACCTCGCCTACCTGTCGCTGGTGGAGGTCCTGCACGGCTATCCGCTCGACGGCGTGGTGCTGACGGCGGGCTGCGACAAGACCACGCCGGCGGTGCTGATGGGCGCGGCGACGGTCAACATCCCGGCCATCGTGCTCTCCGGCGGGCCGATGCTCGACGGCCACTTCAAGGGCCAGCTCACGGGGTCCGGCACCATCGTCTGGGCGGCGCGCAAGCAGCTCGCCGCCGGCGAGATCAACTACGACCACTTCATGGAGCTGGTGGCGAGCTCGGCGACCAGCGTCGGCCACTGCAACACCATGGGCACCGCGCTGTCGATGAACAGCCTGGCCGAGGCGCTGGGCATGTCGCTCCCCGGCTGCGCCGCCATCCCCGGGCCGTACCGCGAGCGCGGCCAGATGGCCTATGCCACGGGCAAGCGGATCGTCGAGATGGTGCACGAGAACCTGCGGCCCTCCGACATCCTGACCCGGGCCGCCTTCGAGAACGCGATCCTCGCCGCCAGCGCGATCGGCGCCTCCACCAACTGCCCGCCGCACATCATCGCCATCGCCCGGCACATGGGCGTCGAGCTGAAGATCGAGGACTGGGACACGATCGGGCAGGAGATCCCGCTGCTGGTCGATTGCCAGCCGGCCGGGCGCTTCCTCGGCGAGGCCTTCCACCGCGCCGGCGGCGTGTCGGCCGTGATGAAGGAGCTGCTGGACGCGGGCAAGCTGCGCGGCCAGGCGATGACGGTGACCGGCAGGACCTATGCGGCCAACCTCGAGAACCTCGAGGCGCCGGACCGCGAGGTGATCCGCGCCTATGACGCGCCGATGAAGCCGCATGCCGGCTTCGCCATCCTGTCGGGCAACATCTTCGACAGCGCTGTCATGAAGATCTCGGTCATCGATGCCGAGTTCCGCCGCCGCTACCTGTCGGAGCCGCCGGGCGTCTTCAACGGCAAGGTCGTGGTCTTCGAGGGGCCGGAGGACTACCACGACCGGATCGAGGATCCCTCGCTCGGCATCGACGCGCATACCGTGCTGGTCATCCGCAACTGCGGCCCGGTCGGCTATCCCGGCAGCGCCGAGGTGGTGAACATGCAGCCGCCGGCGGCGTTGATCAAAGCCGGGCTCGACACGCTGCCGACCATGGGCGACGGACGGCAGTCCGGCACCTCGGGCAGCCCCTCGATCCTCAACATCTCGCCGGAGGCCGCGGTGGGCGGCGGGCTGGCGCTGCTGAAGTCGGGCGACCCGATCCGCATCGACCTCAACACGCGCAAGGTCGACGTGATGATCCCCGAGGCCGAGCTCGCGGCACGCCGCGCCGCCTGGAAGCCGCCGGTGCTGCCGAACAAGACGCCCTGGGAGGAGATCCAGCGCAGCATGGTCGGCCAGCTCGGCACCGGCGGCTGCCTGGAACCGGCGACGGCCTACCTCAACATCCTCGAGACCCGCGGGGAGAGCCGGCACAACCACTGATACGTATCAGTCCGGCAAATACCGGGCATCGGCCTTTCGCATTGGCAAGGATGGGGGGAAAGCTCCATTTTGGGGGCAACGGGCGGCCACAGGGCCGCCCAATCCCCTGAGGTCGATGTCCATGCCGCGCAACCTGCTTGTCGCCGCCCTCGTGTGGGGCCTGGCCGCTGCCCCGGCCTTCGCCCAAGGCCAGCCTGCCGCCACGCCCGACCCCGTCAGGACGCTGGAGCAGAACCAGCGCGCCTATGTCGCACCGCGTGCCGCGGCGCAGCAGGCCACCCCGGCGAAGGAACGGCCGGTCGCCGCCACCCTGCCCACGGTCAGCGGCCGCCGCGTGGAACTGGCGGACCGGGACCGGTAGCCGCCCGGCGGAACACCCGGTTCCGTTCCCCTCCCGCCCCGTGCCAGACTTGCGGCAACGGGGACGGGAGGATGGCCGATGACCAAGGGCGCATCACGGCGCGGCCTGCTGGCCGGCGCGGCGAGCGGCGGCGCGCTGGCGGCGCATGGCGCCGCGGCCGAGGAGGCGGTCTGGAGCGCCGAGTACTGGGCCGAGAAGGGCCCTCGGGACAGTCCCGTGAAGCTTTACCTCTTCCGCAAGCGGCTCGGCGCGCCGCGGCCGGGGGAGCCGGCGAGGCCGGTGCTCTTCCTGGTGCACGGTTCCTCCAACTCGGCCCGTCCCTCCTTCGACCTGACGGTGCCGGGCAAGGGGGAATACTCGCTGATGAACGTCTTCGCCCGGCTCGGCTACGACGTCTGGACGATGGACCACGAGAATTACGGCCGGTCGTCCCGCACCGAGAGCAATTCCGACATCGCCTCGGGCGCTGCGGACCTTGCCGCCGCCATGCCGGTTGTGGCGCGGGAGACGGGTGCCGCGCGGCTCCACATGATGGGCGAAAGCTCCGGCGCGCTGCGCGCCGCGGTCTTCGCGGCGAAGGACCCGTCCCGGGTGGACCGGCTGGTGCTGACCGCCTTCACCTATACGGGCAAGGATTCGCCGACCCTCACCGAGCGCGCCAAGCGGCTCGATGCCTTCCGCGCCAGCAACAAGCGGCTGCGCGACCGCGCCATGATCCGCAGCATCTTCACCCGCGACATGCCCGGCACCTCGGACATGGCGGTGGCCGAGGCGCTGGCGGATGCCGAGCTGGTCTTCGGCGACCAGACGCCAACCGGTACCTATCTCGACATGACGTCGAGGCTGCCGGTGGTGCAGCCGGAGGATGTCGGATCTCCGGTGCTGCTGATCCGCGGCGAGCATGACGGCATCGCCGCGATGGCCGACCTGCAGGATTTTTTCGGCCGGCTGCCGAACGGCGACAAGCAGTTCGTCTCGCTCTCGCATGCCGCGCATGCGCTGCATTACGGGCTGAACCGGGCGCAGTTCTGGCACGCGGTGCACGCCTTCCTGTCGATGCCACCGCCGGTCGCGGCGTAGGGCAGCAGGCCCTCCCTGCCGCCGCGCCGCGGCTGCCGACCCCCGGACAAAGGTGAGTGGAGGTCCGGGGAGAAAATTCTTCCCTTCCCCGGGGCATTGACGCAGGGAGCGTCCCCGTGAAGATGGCGCCCGCAATCCAGGGCGGGAAACGGGTCATGGCCGGCAGGCTGCAGGGCAAGCGGTGCTTCGTGACGGCGGCGGGCCAGGGGATCGGGCGTGCCACGGCGCTGGCCTATGCCGCGGAAGGCGCCAGCGTCGTCGCCACCGACCGCGATGCGGAGAAGCTGCAAGGCCTCGACGGGATCGAGACGCTGGCGCTCGACGTGCTGGACGACAAGACGGTGGCCGCCGCCGTGCAGGGTGCCGGGCCGCTCGACGTGCTGTTCAATTGCGCCGGCTTCGTCCACCAGAACTCGATCGAGACCTGCACCGACGACGAATGGGACTTCGCCTTCGCGCTGAACGTCCGCGCGATGTGGCAGACGACGCGCGCCGCGCTGCCGGGCATGATCGGCAAGGGCGGCGGGTCGATCGTCAACATGTCCTCCGCCTGTTCCAGCCTGAAGGGCGCGCCGAACCGGTTCCTCTACGGCACCACCAAGGCGGCGGTGATCGGGCTTACCAAGTCGGTCGCCACCGACTATGTCTCGAAGGGCATCCGCTGCAACGCGGTCTGCCCCGGCACGGTGGACACCCCGAGCCTCGGCGACCGCATCGCCGCCAATGCGGCGCAGGCCGGGGGCATGGATGCGGCGCGCGCCGCCTTCGTCGCGCGGCAGGCGATGGGGCGGCTGGCCACCGCCGAGGAGATGGCGGCGCTGGTCGTCTATCTCTCGGCGCCCGAGAGCACCTTCGTCACCGGCCAGGCCATGGTCATCGACGGCGGCTGGATGCTGTAAGTTTCCCCCCGCGCGGCAAGCCGCCACACCAACCCTTGCCGCGCGGGGCCCCTATTCTGGAGGACCCATCATGAAGCTGCTGCGCCACGGCCCCGACGGCCAGGAAAAGCCCGGGATGCTCGATGCATCCGGCACCATCCGCGACCTTTCGGGCGTCATCCCCGACCTTGCCGGGGACGCGCTCTCGGCCGCCGGCCTGGCGAAGCTCGCCGCGCTGGATCCGGCATCGCTGCCCGCGGTCCCGGGAAGCCCGCGCCTCGGGCCGCCGGTCGCCGGGATGAAGAACCTGATCTGCATCGGCCTGAACTACGCCGACCACGCCGCCGAGACCGGCGCGCCGGTGCCGAAGGAGCCGATCGTCTTCCTGAAGTCGCTCGGCGCGCTGTCCGGCCCGAACGACGACGTCATCATCCCGAAGAACTCGGTGAAGTCCGACTGGGAAGTCGAGCTCTGCATCATCATCGGCACCAAGGCCAAGTGCGTCACGGAAGACCAGGCGCTCGACCATGTCGCCGGTTATGCCCTCGGCAACGACGTTTCCGAGCGCGAGTGGCAGATCGAGCGCGGCGGCGCCTGGGACAAGGGCAAGGGCTGCGACACCTTCGGCCCGGTCGGCCCCTGGCTGGTGACCAAGGACGAAGTCCCCGACCCGCAGAACCTGACCATGTTCTGCGAGGTGGACGGCAAGCGCTACCAGAACGGCTCCACCCGGACGATGATCTTCGGGGTGAAGACCATCGTCTCCTACGTCTCGCACATGATCACCCTGCACCCGGGTGACGTCATCTTCACCGGCACGCCGCCCGGCGTCGGGCTCGGCGTGAAGCCCTCGCCGGTCTTCCTGAAGGCCGGGCAGGTGATGCATCTCGGCATCCAGGGCCTCGGCGAGCAGACCCAGAAGACGGTGGCCTACGCTGCCGGCTGACGCGCCGGTCCTGCTGATCCTCGACTTCCCGGCCCGCCCACCAGGCGGGCCGGCACAGGCGGCGGCGCTGCGCGCGCTGGCCGAGAGCATCGCGCAGGAGCCGGGCCTTGCCTGGAAGATCTGGACCGAAAGCGCCGCCGAAGGCCGCGCCGGCGGGGTCTACCTGTTCGAGAGCCGCGCCGCGGCCGAGGCCTGTCACCGGATGCATGCCGAACGGCTCGGCCGGGCCGGCGTCACCGGGATCGAGGCGACCTACCGCGAGATCAACGCGCCGCGATCCCGCATCACCCGCGCGCCGTTACCCTGAGCCCCGCCGCGGCGAAGAATGCTTTGCCGCGCGGACGTGGCAATCGCTAGCCTTCCCCGCACCCCGTCGCGGCAGGAGACGCCCCGGATGCTAGAACTCGAAAGCTTCATCGATTCCTGCCATGCCGCGCTGGCGGAGGATGCCGGTGGCCATCGCGCGGTGCGCGAGCTGCTGGCCCGCACCGTCGCGGAACCGGGCGGCGTCATGGCCGGGCTCGGCGACCCGCAGCGGGCGGGCATCACCGCGCTGCACCGCTCGGCCGACCTCACCATCCTCAACGTCGTCTGGGGCCCGCGGATGACCATCATGCCGCACGACCACCACATGTGGGCGGTGATCGGCGTCTATACCGGCGGGGAGGACAACATCTTCTGGCGCCGGCTGCCGACGGGCAAGGTGGAAGCCGCCGGGGCGCGATCCCTCCGCGCCCGGGACTGCGCGGTGCTGGGACGCGACATCGTCCATTCCGTCACCAACCCGCTGCCGCGGCTGACCGGGGCGATCCACATCTATGGCGGCGACTTCTTCGCCGCCGAGCGCAGCGAATGGGACCCGGAGACGCTGTGCGAGGGCCGCTACGACGTCGAGAAGGCGAAGCGGCTGTTCGAGGACTCGAACAGCCGCTGACCCGTCCGGGTCAGATCAACGGCGCGTCCGACGCACCGGACAGGAAGGACGCCGCCACCGCGCCGGCATCCGCAAGCTGGAAGCTGCCGAGCGCCTCCCCCAGCGGCAGCAGGATGCCGTTGGCGACCGGCAGGTCCGCCTTGTAGCCGGCGACGCCGTTCACCTCGCCCGGCGTTCCCTCGCCCTCGGTCGCCGGAACCAGCAAGCCGTGGATTTGCAACTCGCGCCCGGTCACCCGGTCCTGCAATTCCTGGAAGATGGCGGCCTGCGCGGGATCGGCAGTGTTGAACCGGTAGTATTCGCTGATCCGCAGGTTGCCGGCGGCATCCGCCCTGGTCACCGGGTTCGGCAGCACGGCATTGCTGATGGAGCCGTCGTCGGTCAGCGCCAGCAGGACCGGCCCGACCACCGGCTCGCCCTCGGCATCCTCGACGAAGCCGTCCCTGTCGGCATCGAGCCGGAAGTTCGGCAGCAGCGACGGCGCGTCGCTGGCGAAGCCGTGGATGTGGCTCGCATGCGCCTGGTCCGGCGTCAGCCCGGTGGCCCAGAGTTCCACCGTGACGACCGCATTGGCCTTGTCGATCTGCACGGCAGCCAGGCCGAGCGCACCCGAGCCGTTCGAGGGCTGCAGCAGCGCCGCATAGGTATCCGTCGCGGCGGTCTGCGCGCCCGCCGGCTCCGGCGCGACCGGGCCGGTGCCGGCGGGATTGAGCGTATAGGGGCCGAGTGCGGCGAGCAGCGTGGAGGCCTGCGCCAGGAAGGCGGCGGACTCGCCGCCGAGCCAGTTGGGGACACCGAGCGCATCCGCCGCCGTGGCCAGCACCGGCGGTACCTCGTAGAGCTGGCCCTGGCTGACCGGCACCTGCGGGTTGTAGCCGGCGGCGCCGTTCACCTCCCCGCCGGTGCCGAGGCCGCCGCCGCCCGGCAGGTCGAGGCCGTGGAATTCCAGCACCCGCCCGTCGAGCCGCGCCTCGACCCGCGCCAGGATCTGCGCATCGTTCGGGTCGGCCGGATCGAGCGTGTAGCTCTGGTGGAAGGCGAGGTTGCCAGCGGCATCGGCAGCCGGGAAATCCGGCGAGACCTCCAGCCCGAAGCCGGCCTTTCCCGAGGCGGTGAGGCCGGCGAGGAGCGGGCCATAGGCGGCGGACTCACCCTCCGCCGTCTCGACGACGCCATCGCCATCGGCATCGTCCAGCCCGACGGCCAGGCGTTCCGGGGCGTCGTTCAGGAAGCCATGCAAATGGAAGGGGTGTACCTGGCCCGGCGTCAGCCCGGAGGCGGCGACGTCCACGCTCAGGACATTGCCGTCGAGGCTGGTGCGGGCGAGGCCGAGCACGCCGGAATTGTTGGCAGGCGTCAGCAGGGTGAGGAATTCGTCGGCCATTCTGGTCGTCTCTCCAGGGCGGGCCGGACAGCCCGCGTGCCGGGAGCAACGCCGATCCGCGCGCCGCCGTTGGAAGCGGCAGCGCGTCACATGCTCGACAGGATTTCCTCCGGAATAGAGCGCGTTCCGGCAGAATCGATCTTAAATTCCGGCCGTTTGGCAGATGATACTACTTGCCCAAGCGGCGCTTTGGCGGTTGCGCTCTTGACCCGTCTGAAACGGCTTTGCGCAAGGCCCGGCGGGGGCTCCGCGCCCTACATCGTCGCGCCGAGCACCCAGGGCGCGAATTCCGCCGCGCCGAAATCGAAGGCCTCGCTCTTGGTCCGGCCGCCGCTCGCGGTCTCCAGCATCTTGGCGAAGATCCGCTCGCCGACCTGCTGCACCGTTTCCTCGCCGGTCACCACGGTGCCGCAATTGATGTCCATGTCGTCCTCCATCCGCTGGAACATCGGCGTGTTGGTCGCCAGCTTGATGGAAGGCGTCGGCTTGCAGCCGAAGACGCTGCCGCGTCCGGTGGTGAAGCAGAGCAGGTTGGCACCGCCCGCGACCTGCCCGGTCGCCCCCACCGGGTCGTAGCCCGGCGTGTCCATGAAGACGAAGCCCTTGGCCGTCACCGGCTCGGCGTAGCGCACCACCTCGACCAGGTTGGTGGAGCCGGCCTTCGCCATGGCGCCGAGCGACTTCTCGAGGATGGTGGTGAGCCCGCCGAGCTTGTTGCCGGGGGACGGGTTGGCGTCCATCTCGGCACCCTCGCGCGCGGTGTACTCCTCCCACCAATGCATGACGTCGACCAGCTTCTGGCCGACCGCGGGGGAGACCGCGCGGCGGGTCAGCAAATGCTCGGCGCCGTAGGTCTCCGGGCTCTCCGACAGGATCACCGTGCCGCCGTGCCGCACCACAAGGTCGGAGGCCGCGCCGAGCGAGGGGTTGGCGGTGATGCCGGAGTAGCCGTCCGAGCCGCCGCATTGCAGGGCGACGCAGAGCTCGCTCGACGGCACCGGCACGCGGGCAACCTTGTTCGCCTCCTCCAGCACCTCCTTCACGAAGGCGATGCCGGCGGCCACCGTCTTCCGGGTGCCGCCCATCTCCTGGATGTCCATGTTGCGCAGCCGCCCGGACAGCCGCTGCTCGTCCAGCAGCCCGCCGATCTGGTTGACCTCGCAGCCCAGGCCGATGGCGATGACATGGGAGAAGTTGGCATGCCGGGCGAAGCCGCCCAGCGTCCGCCGCAGCAGCGTCAACGGCTCGCCCTGGGTCATGCCGCAGCCGGTCTTGTGGGTCAGCGCCACCACGCCATCCACGTTCGGCCAGGCCGCCAGCGGGTCCTCCCCGGTCAGCGGGTTGCGGCGGAAGGCCATGGCGATCAGCTCGGCGACATGCGCCGAGCAGTTCACCGAGGTGATGATGCCGATGTAGTTGCGCGTGGCGACCCGCCCGTCGGCGCGGATGATGCCCTGGAAGGTGGCGGGGGTGGCGACCTGCTCAAGCGGCTTCGCGTCGCGGCCGAAGGCATAGTCGCGGGAGAAGTCGCCCATGCCGAGGTTGTGGGTATGCACCCAGGCGCCGGGCGGGATGGCATCGGTGGCGAAGCCGATGATCTGGCCGTAGCGCCGCACCGGCTCGCCCTTCGCGTGCGCCTTGACCGCGATCTTGTGGCCGGCCGGGACGCGCGCGGCGGTCGAGACGCCGCCGCCGAGAGGCGTGCCCGGCGGCAGCACCTGGCGGGCGATGACCACGCCGTCCTCCGGATGGAGGCGGATGACGGGCGGCTGGGTCATGGCGTCCATGCTGGTTCTCCCTCTCGGCGGTACCTTAGCCGCTGGGGGGGAAATCGCCATCCGCCAGGGCGGTGTCGGTTGCGGTGTCGGTCGCCAGCCGGCTCGGCAGCAGCTCGCCGCGGCGTTCCAGCAGCGGGTGGGCCACCAGGGCGATATGCCCGCCGACCCGGCGCAGGTCGCGCACCGCGTCCAGCAGCAGCCCGGCCGCGTCGCCCTCCCCGGCCGCCAGCCGGCGCGCCGCGTCGCGCTCCGCCACGCGCAGCCCTTCCTTGCCGCGGACCAGGGCGCGGGCGGCCTCGGCATCCTCCAGCATGAAGACCGCGATCGCCAAGCGGAGCTGTTCCTGCAGCGTCCCGTGCAGCTCGGCGATCTCCTGCAGCCCGGCTTCCTCCAGCGGGGCGCCGCGGCGCAGCCGCTTGCCGGCATGGCGCAGCAGGTCGCGCTCCATCACGTCGGCGGCGTGCTCGAGCGCAATGGCGAAGGCCTGCACCTCCTCCAGCCGGCGGATCTCCTCCTCGCCCAGGGCGTCGCGCGGGATCTGCGAGAGATAGTCGTGCACCGCGCGGTGCAGCCTGTCGACCTCGTCGTCCAGCCGGCCGGCGGCGCGGGCGGCGTCGCGGTCGGCGGCGCGGAAGGCCTCGGCCGAGGCCTTCAGCATCGCCTCCACCCGGTCGGCGATGCGCAGCACCTCCCGCGCCGCATTGGCCAGCGCGACGGAAGGCGTGCGCAGCGCCGCCTCGTCGAGGTAGCGCGGCGCGCCGGGATCGGCCGCGGTGCGGTCCGGCAGCAGCCGCACCAGCAGCCGCGCCAGCCCGGGCAGCAGCGGCAGCGCCAGCAGGCCGGTGGCCAGGTTGAAGGCCAGGTGGGCATTGGCGACGAAGCGCGCCGGCGCCGCATCCAGCGCCTGCAGCCAGGCGACCGCCTGCGGCAGCAGCGCCAGGCCGATGGCGGCGCCCAATACCCGGTTGATCAGGTTGCCCATCGGCACCCGCAGCCGCGCCGTGTCCTCCCGGTCGCCGCCGGCTTCCAGCAGCGGGTTCAGCGCGCTGCCGAGATTGGCGCCCAGCACCATGGCGAAGGCGGCACCGGGCGCCGCCACGCCGCTGCCGGCGAGCGAGGCCACGAACAGCACGCCGGCGACGCTGGAATGCGCTGCCCAGGCGATCGCGGCGGCCAGCAGCAGGTTGGGCAGCGGCTGGTCGGCCAGCGCCGCCAGCAGCGCGCGGAGGGTGGGAGAGGTCTCGACCGGCGCCATGCTGGCGACCATCAGGTGCAGCGCCAGCAGCATCAGCCCGAGCCCGATCGAGACGCGCCCGAGATCCCGCGTCCGCGCCCGCTTCGCCCGGCGGAAGGCCAGCACGCCGACGAGGACCAGGCCAGGGAAGACCGCCGCCACGTCGAATGACAGCAGCTGCACGATCAGCGCGGTGCCGAGGTTGCCACCCAGCATGGCGGCCAGCGCCGGCGCCAGCGCCACCGCCCCGGAAGCGGCGAAGGAGCCAACCATCAGCGCCGTCGCGGTGCTGGACTGCAGCACCGCCGTCACGCCGAGCCCGGCGGCGAAGGCCCGCACCCGGCCACCCAGCGCCACGCCAAGGGCATGCCGCAGCCGGCTGCCGAAGGCCTTCTGCACGCCGCTCTGCACCATGTGCAGGCCCCAGAGCAGCAGGGCCGCCTCGCCCGCCAGGTCCAGCAGCAGCCGGAATTCGGTCATTCCCGGTCCGTCACCTCCGTGGCGGCGCGGTCAGGCAGTGCCGGCCACCGTTGTGCGGAACATCAACCGGGTATGGCGCGTGTGGTCGAACAACGATGCGGTGTGCAGGACGGAGCGGTTGTCCCAGGCCACCAGGTCGCCCGCCCGCCAGCGGTGGCGGTAGAGGTAGCACTCCTGCGAGGCATGGGCCATCAGCGCCTCGATCAGCGCCCGGCCCTCCTCCGCATCCATCCCTTCGATGTGGCTGATCACGGCAGGGCAGAGGAAGAGCGAGCGCCGGCCGGTCACCGGATGGGTGCGGACCAGCGGCTGCGGCATGGGCGGGAATTTCCGCCGCGCGTCCTCCGACAGCGGCGGCCGGCCCGGGGTGTGGCGGGCATTCCAGGCATAAAGGGTGGCGAGGTCGTGCACCGCGGTCAGGCCCTCGATCCGCGCCTTCATCGCCGCGTCGAGGTCGTCATGGGCCGCCTGAGCGTCGAGGAACCAGGTCTCGCCGCCCTCCGGCGGGCAGATCGCGCCGTAGAACAGGGAGGCGGCGCTCGGCACCGCGCGGAAGCTGCTGTCAGCGTGCCATTGCTCGACGCCGGTGGCGAAGTTGGCCTTGATGCCGTCGGCCTCGTAATTGCCGACGCAGAAGATCTCGGGGTGAAGCGGGTGGGTATGGGTGGTGCCGGAATGCAGCTCGAGCGGGCCGAGCCGCCGGCTGAAGGCGACCTGCGCGCCGGGGTCGTTCGGCACGTTGCGGATCAGCACAACATGGTGGCGGTGCAGCGCGGCGAGGAAGGCGGCGACATCGGCCGCGGGCGCATCGCCGGCGATCGTCAGGCCGGTCAGCTCGGCGCCGAAGCTGGCGTCGAGCGGGTGCGTCGCCACGCGGGTGGCGGGGGATAGGGCAGCGCTCATCTCTGGCAGGCTCCTGCGAGGACGACCGTGGACTTCGGCGTGTTGCGACCATCCTGCCCCGGCCGCCCGGCCAGGGCCACCCCTTCCCGCGCCGCGCATCCTGCCCTATCGCGCAGCCCCGAGGGGGAGTGACGCCATGCAACGACGCAGCATCCTGAAGGCCGCGGGCCTGATCGGCCTGCCGCTGCCGGCCTTCGGCCAGGGCAGCCGGGCGCGCACGCTGCGCTTCATGCCGCAGGCGGCGCCGGCGGTGCTGGACCCGATCCTCAACCCCACCACGATCGCCACCACGCATGGCTACTGCGTCTTCGACACGCTCTACGGCTGCGATTCGAAGCTGCAGCCGCGGCCGCAGATGGCGGAAGGGCACACGGTCTCGGCCGATGGGCTGACCTGGACCATCCGGCTGCGGGACGGGCTCCGCTTCCACGACGGCGAGCCGGTGCGGACCAGCGACTGCGTGGCGTCCCTGCAGCGCTGGGCGGTGCGGGACGGCTTCGGCCAGGTGCTGGCGAAGGCGGTGGCGGAGTGGGGCGCGCCGGAGGACCGGGTGCTGGCGATCCGCCTGCATCGCCCCTTCCCCGCCCTGCTGGACGCGCTGGCCAAGCCAGCGGCCAGCCCCGCCTTCATCATGCCGGCGCGGATCGCGGCGACGCCGGCCGACAAGCCGATCGGCGTGGAGGGCATGGTCGGCAGCGGCCCCTGGCGCTTCCTCGCCGGCGAGTTCGTCCAGGGCGCCCGTGCCGCCTATGCCCGCAACGAGGCCTATGTCCCGCGCGAGGAGCCGGGCGAGGCGGCCGCGGGCGGCAAGCGGGTGCATTTCGACCGGCTGGAGCTGGTCTGGATCCCGGATGGCGGCACGGCGGCGGCCGCCCTGCAGACCGGCGAGATCGACTGGGTCGAATACCCGCTGCCCGACCTCGTCCCGGTGCTGGCGCGCGACCGCAACATCACCACGCAGGTCTACGACCCGAACGGCTTCCTCGGCTTCCTCCGCTTCAACCACCTGCACGCGCCGTTCAACGACCTGCGGGTGCGCCGCGCGATCCGCGACGCGATGGTGCAGCCCGACTACATGGCGGCCGTCGCATTGCCGGGCGATTGGCAGGAATGCCACGCGGTCTTCCCCTGCGGCCTGCCTGACGTGAAGGAGTTTACCCCCGCGCCGCGAGGGGACGCCGCGATGGAGCGCGCCCGCGCGGCGCTGCGCGAGGCCGGCTACAAGGGCGAGACGGTGGTGCTGGTGAATCCCAGCGACTTCCCCGCCGTCACCCAGCAGGGCCGCGTCACCGCCGACCTGATGCGGCGGCTCGGCATTAACATCGAGCTGGTCGAGAGCGATTGGGCGACGACCATCGCCCGCCGCGCCAACAAGGCGCCGCCCTCGCAGGGCGGCTGGAGCCTGCACAACACCAATTTCCCGGCGGCGGCCATCGCCAACCCGGCGGTCAGCCCGATCATCCGCGGGCATGGCGAGCGTGCCTGGTTCGGCTGGCCGACGGATGCGGCCTCCGAGGCGGAGGTCGAGGCCTGGATCAACGCGGCCGACACCGCGACCCAGGCGCGGGCGATGGCGGCGCTGCAGGAGGCGGCCTGGGAGAGCGTGCCCTTCGCGCCGACCGGGCTGTTCCGGCTGCGCACGGCCTTCCGGCGGGACCTGAGCGGGGTGCTGCAGGGGCCGAACCCGTTCCTGTGGAATTTGAAGCGGGGGTAAGGAAGGTTGGGGAGGAAAAAGCATTTCCTCCCCAAACCCCACCTTTGCTTTTTGTGAGTCGAGTGCCGCCGCGCGGCGAATGCCAGACTCGTAAAAATAGATGAGGGGTCCGGGAAGAATAGCTTCTCCCCGGCCTTACTTCCGCTCGATGTTCCAGAACACCGGGAAGGCAAACGGCACCACGCCCTTCACCTCCGACCGATAGGCCGCCGGCGCCGAGAATTGCCCGCCCCAGAGGTAGTTCACGTTGCGATGGAAGGCGGCCTGCAGTTGCGCCGCCAGCGCCTTCTGCTGCGCGGGGTCGGCAGCTTCCGCCACCTGGCGCAGCAGCGCCGTGGTTTCCTCGTCGCAGTGCCAGCCGGGGTTGAACTCCGAGCAGTTGTTGGACACGGCGGGATTGGAGAGCGGGTTGATGAGGTCGATGCCGTTCCAGACGATCGGCATCACGCTCCAGCCGCCTTGCTCGGCCGGCGCGCGGCTCAGCCGGCGCTGCGCCGCGGTCGCATAATCCGTGGTGAAGACATCGACGTTGAAGCCGGCGCGCTTGAGCTGATCCGCCATCACCAGCCCGATCGGGTTCAGCAGCGCCGAGCTGGCCGCGTGCAGGAAGACCACCTTCTCGCCCTTGTAGCCGGCTTCCTGCAGCAGGGCGCGGGCGCGCTCGGGGCCGGCGCCGCGGAGATACCCGGTGCCGGCCTCGTTGGTCAGCGGCGCGTCGCACATGTAGATCGACAGGCAGGGCCGCGCCATGTCGGCGGGCAGGCCGAGCCCGGCCATCACGTCAGGCTGCTGGATCGCCGCCTGCAGCGCGCGCCGCATGCGGATATCGTTGAAGGGCGGCTGCACGTGGTTGATGTTGAGCACGGAGACCATCTGCTGCACGCCGCGCTGGGAGGCGATGGTCACGTTGCGGTCGCGCCGCAGCGCCGCGATGAAGTCGAAGGGGACGATCTCCAGCAGGTCCATCTCGCCGGCCTGCAGCGCGGCGACACGCGTCGCCTGGTCCGGCATGCTGATCAGCTCGACCCGGTCGAGCTTTACGACCTTGCCGCCCGCGAGCCCGTCCGCCGGCTCGGCGCGCGGCCGGTAGCGCGGGTTGCGGTCGAAGCCGGCGCGGTCGCCCGGGCGCCATTCGGCGCGGCGGAACAGGAAGGGGCCGGACCCCACGATCTCCGGCACCGCCTTGTCGGCCGGCAGGTCGGCGAGCCGCGCCGGCATCATCACCGGGATGGTGTGGCCGGGCTTGCCCAGCGCCTCGATCACGAAGGCGAAGGGGCGGTTGAGCTTCAGGGTGAAGCGCCGCTCGTCCACCACCTCCAGCGCCTCGGCCGAGCGCATGAGCTGTCCGCCCAGCGCCTCCCGCTTCGCCCAGCGGCGGATCGAGGCGACGCAGTCGGCCGCGGTCACCGGGGTGCCGTCGGCGAACTCCAGCCCCTCGCGCAAGGTGAAGCGCCAGGTCAGCCGGTCCTCCGAGACCTCCCAGCCCTCGAGCATCTGCGGCCGGAAGGTGCCGGCATTGTCGATGCCGACCAGGGTGTCGAAGACCATGTAGGCGAAGACGCGGGTCGCATTGATCGTGGTGACGATCGGGTCGAGCACCTGCAACTCGGTGTTCAGCGAGACGCGGAGCGTCCTGGGCTGCGCGCTGGCGGGGCCGAGGGTCGCGGCCAGCAGCGCGGCGGCGAGGGCGAGCCGGCGCATCAGGCCGCACCCGCCTTCCGGACATGGTCGTAATTCTGGTTGCGGAACCAGGCCATGTACGCCCCGGTCGTCATGGCCGGGAAGCGCGGCGGCTCGGCATCGCAGCCCGGCAGCAGGTCGATCAGCGTGTCCGGGTTGGGGTGGAAGAAATACGGGATGGCGTAGCGCGGCCCGCCCGAGGTGTTGAAGGCACGGTGCGGCGTGGACAGGAACCGGCCGTTGGTCCAGCGGTGCAGCACGTCCCCGGTATTGACCACGAAGCTGTCGGGGATGACGGGCACGTCGAACCAGGCGCCGTCGGTGGTGCGCAGCTGCAGGCCGGGCACCTTGTTCTGCGCCAGCAGGGTGAAGAAGCTGCTGTCGGAATGCGGCGCGATGCCGAACTCGTTGGCGCCGTAGCTGCACGGCGGGTAGTGGGTGAAGCGCAGGTTGGTCAGCGGCCGGTCGCAGAGCGGGGCGAAATGGCCGGCCGGCAGGCCGAGCGCGGCGGCGTAGAGCGGCAGCATGGCCTGGGCCAGCGCGTCGAGCGCGTCGTAATAGCGCAGCGCCACCTCGCGGAAGCCGGGCAGGCCGGCCGGCCAGCATTCCGGGCCGCCGGCATCCGCGCCGGTCCGCTTCATGAAGAAGGCCTCGTTCTCGTTCGGCTTGTTGTCGGGGTTGATCCTCGAATGTCGCGTGGTGCTGCCGCGCAGCGGGACGTAGCCCTGCAGCTGCGGGTTCGCCTTGACCGCCAGCTTGGCGTCCAGCGGCTGGGCGTGGAAGCGGGCGCAAGCGGCGAAGGCCTCCTCGACCAGCGCGGCCGGGACGCCGTGGTTGACGATGGTCAGGAAGCCGATCGTCTCGCAGACATGGCGCAGCTCGGCGGCGGTTGCCTGCAAGGCGCCGGGCTCATGGGCGAGGTAGGGGCCGAGGTCGAGGACGGGGATCGCGGGCGCGGCCATGGCGGCTCTCCTGCAGCAGGCGGGGCTGGGTCGGGTGCCATGCGCCGGCTTGCGCGTTCTTGCGGCAAGTCAATCACGCGCGGTGCCGCGGGGTCAAACCGCCGGACAGCAAAAAGGCCCCGGCGGTGACCGGGGCCTTGGCAGCGCAGCGAACGGGCGGGCGGGCGGGCGGCTCAGCAGGGGTTGGGCAGCAGCGCCAGCTCCTGCAGCGCGCCGTTCACGCTGAACTCGCCGAAATCCATCTGCATCTCGTCGGCAACGCCGTTGGCATAGTAGCGCAGCCCAACCTCGTAGTCCGGGGCGCTGGCGCCGCCATTGGCGCCGCTGTCGTTGCGGTCGAAGAAGGCGACCCGCATCCGCGCGCTGCCGAGCTTGGCCAGGTCGGGGAATTTCGCATTTGCCGCCGGCGGCTGCCAGGCGGAGATCACCGTGGTGGTGTCCTGGGCGCCCTCGGCGCTGGTGCCGTCGAAGAGCGGCACCACCATCATGCGCTTGCCCGCCTTGGCCGCGGCCAGGCTGCGGATGGTGTGCAGCATGGGCAGCAGGGTGCCCTTCGGCAGGTCCTCCTGCTTCGCCTCCGGCTCGGTATAGGTCACCGTGCCGCCGGCCTCGGTCACCTCGGCATCGCCGGCGATCCGTTGGGAAACAGCGCCCTGGCTGGTCTGGGTCAGGCTGAAGCGGATCTTCTTCCCGTCCTTGGTCTCGAAGGTCGAGTAGTCCGAGGTGGTCTCGACATCCTGGCCGTCGCGGTCGGTCAGCCGCAGTTGGAAGCGCTGGCGGGTCGCCCAGCCGTCGCAGCTGTCCACCACCTCGTACAGCATGGCCCCGTCGGCCCGGGCGATGTCCGAATTGTCCCGCACCTTGTCGAGGGTGAGCCGATAAGCGGCGCGATGGCCGGCCATCGCCTCCGCTCCCGGCTCGGCCGCCGCGGCCGGCAGGGCGACCGACACGCCGAGCGCAATCGTCACGGCCATGAAGGCGGCAGTTAGGGGGCGGCGCAACGGCATGGCGCGGGTCCTTGGGTGCATCGGCAGCAATTAGGGCGTCTTGGCCGGCACTGCACCCTGGGGCGCATCCTTCGGCGCGGGCTTTTCGGCCGATGGCTTGGCCGGCGGCAGCACGGTGCGGATATGCAGCTCCCGCGTCCGCGCCTCCTCCACCGGGGACGGGGAACCCATCATCAGCTCCTCGCCCTGCTGGTTCATGGGGAAGAGGTTGACCTCGCGCAGGTTCGGTTCTTCCGCCAGCAGCATGACGATGCGGTCGATGCCGGCGGCCATGCCGCCGTGCGGCGG
This sequence comes from Dankookia rubra, assembly GCF_004355005.1. Lineage (GTDB taxonomy): Bacteria > Pseudomonadota > Alphaproteobacteria > Acetobacterales > Acetobacteraceae > Paracraurococcus > Paracraurococcus ruber_A. The sequence goes on along the minus strand of NZ_SMSJ01000013.1, from coordinate 69,416 downwards.
GGCGCCGTAGCGGAAGGCGTTCAGCATGCCGCCGAAGCGGTCCTCGACGGCCTGGGGCGGGTAGCCGGCGATGCCGAAGGCCTTTACCATGATTTCCGCCTTATGGTTGCGGATGGCGCCGGAGGCCATCTCGTAGCCATTGCAGACCACGTCGTACTGGTAGGCCCCGATGGTCAGCGGGTCCTGCCCCTCCAGCGCCGCCATCTCGCCCTGCGGCATCGAGAAGGGGTTGTGGCTGAAGTCGACCTGGCCGGTCTCCTCGTTCAGCTCATAGAAGGGGAAGTCGGTGATCCAGCAGAAGCGGAAGCCGGCCTTCTCGGTCAGGCCGAGATCGGTTCCGAGCTTCAGCCGCGCCTGGCCGGCAAGCTTGGCGGCATCCGCCGCCTTGCCCGCGGCGAAGAAGACGGCGTCGCCCGGGCCGACGCCGCAGGCGGCGCGGATCGCCTCGGCGCGGTCGGCCTCGAGGTTGCGGGCGATCGGGCCCTTCGGGCCTTCCGCGTCGAAGGTGATGTAGCCGAGCCCGCCGGCGCCCTGCTCGCGCGCCCATTCGTTCATCTTGTCGAAGAAGGAGCGCGGGTTGGCCCCCGCGCCCGGCGCCGGGATGGCGCGCACCACGCCGCCGGACGCGGCGATCTTCGAGAACAGCCCGAAGCCGCTGCCGGCGAACTGCTCCGTCACGTCGCGAATCACCAGCGGGTTGCGCAGGTCCGGCTTGTCCGAGCCGTAGTCGAGCATCGCCTTGGCATAGGGGATGCGGATCCAAGGGCCGGCATCGACGTGGCGGCCCTCGGCGAAGCGCTCGAAGGTACCGCGGATCACCGGCTCCATGGTGGTGAAGACGTCCTCCTGGGTGACGAAGCTCATCTCGACGTCGAGCTGATAGAACATCAGCGTGCGGTCGGCGCGGCCGGCCTCGTCGCGGAAGCAGGGGGCGATCTGGAAGTAGCGGTCGAAGCCGGCGACCATGGTCAGCTGCTTGTATTGCTGCGGCGCCTGCGGCAGGGCGTAGAATTTGCCGGGATGCAGCCGGGCCGGCACCAGGAAGTCGCGCGCGCCCTCGGGGCTGCTGACGGTCAGGATCGGCGTCTGGAACTCGTTGAAGCCGGTGGCGATCATGCGCTCCCGGATGTCCTGGATGATCTGGGCGCGCAGGATCATGTTGCGCTGCAGGCGTTCCCGCCGGAGGTCGAGGAAGCGGTAGCGCAGCCGCATCTCCTCCGGCGCCTCCTGCTCGCCGGCGACCTGGAAGGGCAGCACCTCGGCGGCAGATTGCAGGGTAAGCTCGCGCACCCGCAGCTCGACCTCGCCGGTGGGGAGCTTGGCATTGACCGTGCCGGGCTCGCGGTTCACCACCTCCCCGGTCACGGTGACGACGCTCTCGGCGCGCAGCCGGTCGGCCGCCTCGAAGACCGGCGACCCTTGGGCGACCACGCATTGGGTCAGGCCGTAATGGTCGCGCAGGTCGAGGAAGAGCAGCCCGCCATGGTCCCGCTTGCGGTGCACCCAGCCGGAAAGCCGGACGGTCGCGCCGGCGTCGCTGGCGCGAAGGGCGCCGCAGGTATGGGTGCGGTAGGCGTGCATGGGGCGGGGACCTGGATCTGCGAGGAAGGGCGGGTTTGAGGCGCCGGGGGTATGTCCTGTCAACCCCGCGATGCGCCGTCGATGATTTCGGCGGGGCGGATGGCCATCGTCATGGCCATCCCGTGGGTAAACGGCCGGAGAGCCAGCCTACAGCGTCGCCGAAGCCAAGGACGGCCTGCCTGCCCTGCTCGCCGCCGCCGGGCGGGGGGGGGAGCCGGTCACCATCACCCGCCGCGGCAAGCCGATCGGCGAGTTCAAGCCGGTGCGGCTGGTGGCGGAGAAGCGCGTCAGCCGGGAATCAATCGACGAGCTGCGCCGCGCCCCGGCCGTTCAGACCTTGATGAAGGTCGATGCAGGCACCTTCATCCGCACCATGCGCAACGCGGACGACGAGGTGTGATCTACCTGGATACGAGTGCCCTCGTGTCCCTGTTCGTGGCGGATGCCCATAGCCTGTCGATGCCGGACTGGATCGAGGCGGAGCAACCCGCGGTGGTGGTCGGCACCTCCGAGCCGGTCGAATTCGAGGCGGTGATCAGCGCGCTGCGGCGGATTTGCCGCCTGGATCACGCCCAGGCTGTCGAGATCCTGCGGCGCTGCGGCCGACGGGTCGCTGGACGGGCGGGGACGGAGGATGTCGAGCCGGCCGACCACCGCGTCGCCGCCCGCCGTGCCCGCCGCTTCGACCTTGGCCCGCGCGCGCCGGACGCGCTCCACCTTGCCGCCTGCGCCCGGCTCGGCCTGCCGCTGCTGACCTTCGGCCAGCGCCAGGCCGCCGCCGCGACGGCGCTGGCCCCCGCCGGGGCGGGTGCTTGACCGGCATCCCCGCTTTCCCCCGGCTTTCCCACTTCCTCCCCCGGCGGTAGAAGCATCGGCATGAGCCGTCGCCCGCCTGCCGAAGCCAGCGCCCCCGCCCTCGTCACCACCTCCGCCGAGCTGGCGGCGCTCTGCGAGCGCCTGAGCGCCGAGGAATTCGTCACCGTCGATACCGAGTTCATGCGGGAGCGGACCTATTGGCCCGAGCTCTGCGTCGTCCAGCTGGGCGGGACGCACGAGACGGCGGTGGTCGATGCCCAGGCGGAAGGGCTCGACCTCGCCCCGCTCGGCCTGCTGCTGGCCAATCCGAAGGTCACCAAGGTCTTCCATGCCGCCCGCCAGGACGTCGAGATCTTCCTGCTGAAATACGGCGCGGTGCCGACCCCGCTGTTCGACACCCAGGTCGCCGCCATGGTCGCCGGCTTCGGCGACCAGGTGAGCTATGACGGCCTCGCCCGGGCGCTCGCCAATGCGCAGATCGACAAGGCGCACCGCTTCTCCGACTGGTCGGCCCGGCCGCTCTCGGCCTCGCAGATCGCCTATGCTGCGGCCGACGTCACCCACCTGCGGAAGATCTACACGGCGCTGACCGCACGCCTCGCCAAGGAAGGCCGGCTCGACTGGGTGGCCGAGGAGATGGCGGTGCTGAACGAGCCCGGCACCTACCGGACCGAGCCGGAGAATGCCTGGGAACGCCTCAAGCCCCGGACCACCAACCGCCGCTTCCTCGGCATGCTGCAGGCCATCGCCGGCTGGCGCGAGAAGGAAGCGCAGCGGATCAACATCCCCCGCCAGCGCCTGGTGAAGGACGAGACCCTGCTGGAGCTCGCCGCCACCGCGCCGGAAACCCCGGCCGACCTGGCCCGGGCGCGCGGGATCTCGGAAGGCTTCGCCAAGGGCCGCAGCGGCGCCGGGCTGCTGGCCGCGGTGAAAGAGGCCAAGGCGCTGCCCGACAGCGCCCTGCCGGAGCCGCCGAAGGAACGTGGCGGCCCCTCGCCCTCCCCGGCGCTGGTCGCGCTGCTGAAAGTGCTGTTGGCAACCAAGTCCGAGGAGCACAATGTGGCGCCGAAGCTGCTGGCCAGCTCCGACGACCTGGAACGGCTGGCGACCGAGGCGAGCCCCGACCTGCCGGCGCTGCATGGCTGGCGGCGCGAGGTCTTCGGCGATGCGGCGCTGGCGCTGAAGGCGGGCCGGCTGGCGCTCGGCGTCGACGGCCGGCGGATCAAGCTGATTCCGGCAGGGTAACGCGCCCCGATGACCAGAGCGCCGCATGGCGCAGAGGACTGACACGGTGGCGCCGACGGACCAGTCCATGGCAGGGACCTATGCCGCCTCCTTCTACGAATCCCATGCCGCGGCCTCGCTGCGCTCCGCCCGCTGCGCGCTGGGCCGCGCCTTCGGCCTGCTCGGCGTGCCAGCCGGCGTGGTCGATCTCGGCTGCGGGGTCGGCACCTGGCTGCGGGCGGCGCAGGAGCTCGGCACCGCCAGCATCCTCGGCGTCGATGGCGACTGGGTGCCGCGGGACCACCTGCTGATCCCGCAGGACCGCTTCCTCGCGGCCGACCTCGCCGCCCCCGACCCGGCGGCGATCGCCGCCCGCCTGCCGCGGCCGGCCGATCTGGCGATGTGCCTCGAGGTGGCGGAGCATCTCGACCCGCCGCAGGCGCCGGGCCTGGTCGGGCTGCTGGCCGGCCTCGCCGATGCCGTGCTGTTCTCCGCCGCCATCCCCTACCAGGGCGGCGAGCACCATGTGAACGAGCAATGGCCGGACTACTGGGCCGCGCTGTTCGACGCCGAGGGCTTCCGCTGCTTCGACCTGCTGCGCCCGGCACTCTGGCTGCACCAGGAGCTCGACTGGTGGTACGCGCAGAACATGCTGCTCTTCGCCCGCACCGGCAGCCCGGCGGAGGCGGCGCTGCTGCGCCACGGCGCGCCGGCCACGCCGATGCGGCTGGTGCACCCGCAGCCCTGGTCGGGCCTGGCCGGCCGGCCGCAGCAGCCGGCCGACCCCATGCCGCTCGGGCTGCCCTTCGGGCAGGAGGCCGCCCCGGCGCCGGCCGGCCCGCTGCCGCTGCCGGCGGGCGGCACCGTCACGCTGACCAACTCCAACCCCTGGACCCATGCCAAGGCATCCGGCATGCAGCTCCACCCCAACTCCCCCTGGGAGCCGGCGCTGCGCCTGGTCTATGCCGGGCTGCCGCGCCTGCGGGCCGGACGGCGCCTGTTCCAGGCGACCCTGATGACCGCGCCGGCGGCGCCGCCGCTGCTGCTGCGGATCGGGCTGGTGACCGCCGAGGGCCATGTGCTGGACACGCCCCTGGTGGAGATCCCCCCCGGCACGCACCGCCTGCTCCGCCGCGTCTTCTGGCCGCATGCCGAGGCCTGCGGGCTGATGCTGGAACTGGTGGTCGCCCCGGGCCAGCCGAACAACTACGACGGCGCCCTCTTCGTCGAGGCGCCCTGGCTTGAGTGAGGCACCGGCCCGGCGCGGGCTGTTCGACATGCCCTGGTTGCTGATGATGGCGACGGCACTGTTCTGGGCCGGCAATGCCATCCTCGGCCGCGCCGTGGCCGGGCAGGTGCCGCCGATCGGGCTGGCCTTCTGGCGCTGGGTGGTCGGGGCGGCGATCATCCTGCCTTTCGCCTGGCCGCACCTGCAGGCCGACCTCCGGTCCATGCTGCGGGCCTGGAAGCCGATGCTGGCCTTCTCGGTCTTCGGCATCGCGGTCTTCAACACCACGCTCTACATCGCGGCGCAAAGCACGACCGCGCTCAACATCGTCATGCTGCAGTCGACCATGCCGGTGCTGATCGTCGCCGCCTCCTTCCTGCTGTTCCGGGAAAGGGTCAGCGTGCGGCAGGCGCTCGGCATCGCCATCTCGCTGGCCGGGGCGGTGACGCTGGTGAGCCGGGGCAACCCGGCCGTGCTGGCCGGGCTCGACCTCAACCGCGGCGACGTCTGGATGCTGGCCGGCATCGTCAGCTACGCGGTCTACACCGCCCTGCTGCGGCGCCGGCCCATGGTGCATGGGCTGAGCTTCGTCGCCGGCACCTTCCTGACAGGGGCGGCGATGCTGCTGCCCTTATACCTGGCGGAGACGCTGTCCGGCCGGCCGGTGCCGCTGACACCCGTGGCGGCCGGGGCGATCCTCTATGTCGCGCTCTTCGCCTCGGTGCTGGCCTATCTCTGCTACAACCGGGCGGTGGCGCTGCTTGGGGCGAATACGGCGGGGCTGGCCGTGCATCTCGTGCCGGTCTTCGGCACGATCCTGGCGGTGCTGCTGCTGGGCGAGGTGCCACGGGCCTTCCACGCCGCCGGCATCCTGCTGATAGGCGGTGGCATCTGGCTGGCCCGGCGGGGCGGCTGACGCCGCCGCTCTCCCGGCTGCCACGTCCTCGGCTATCGGAGCGGTGGATCGTCGAGCGGGCATCCCGGCCAGGTTGCCGCGGAGGCCAGCCAGGGACCGGAAGGGCCTGGACGGGTCGGGTCCCGGTGTCCCGCGCCTCGACCCTCTCCGCCTCGGGCGCCGATGATGCCGGCCGGAGTCGCAAGCGATTGCGATGAGGGACCCGGGACGCCAGCGTCGCCCCGGCCCTGCCTTTTGCCGTCAGCCCCGCGCGACCTCCACCACCGCCTCGAGTCCAAGCGTTGCGCCAAGTGCCTCCACCCGCCGCAGCACGCTCTCCCCGGCGAAGACGCCGGTGCCCGCGGCCAGCCGCAGCACCAGCCGGCTGCCGTCGCGTCGCAACGTGGTGCCGGCCAGCAGCGCCGGGGTGCCGCCGCAGAGCGTATAGGCCAGCCGCAGCGCCGCCCCCAGCGACTCCGCCCGGCGGATCGTCGGCACGTCCAGCAGCACCCGGGTCGGCGCCAGGTAGGGCGCGTTCGGCTCGGCCTCGTAGCGGAGCGCGGCGACCAGCGCGAGGAAGGCGCGGGCATGGTGGTCGAGCCCCACGCCATGCTGCCGCAGCACCCGCAGGAAGGCCTGCTCGGCGCGGTATTCCGGATGGTCGTGGCTGCCGATGTCGGAAACCCAGCAGGCGGCTTCCCGCAGCGCCCGCTGGATGGAATCCTGGTCGGCGAAGACCGGGTCGGTCCAGTCGAGCAGCGCCGGCGGAAGGCCGGGGTCGCGGCCCCAGCGCCAGGCCAGCTCCTGCGAGGCCGCCAGCAACGGCTCCTCGCCGCGGATCCCGGGCGGCAGCATGCGGGCATACCAGCCCTCCCGCAGCCCGTTGGCGGAGAAGACCACCCGCCCCGCCCCGGTCGCCCGCAGCAGCCGGCGCAGCGCGACGGCGGCGAAGGGCAGGTCGCCCAGCCGCTTCTGCGGCGCCCCGGCCATGCGTTCCAGCGTGCGGCGCGACGCCGCCATGACGACCCCGGCCATGTCGCGCGCTTCCTCCCGCCGCAGCACGTAGTGGTGGACGATCGCCAGCGGGTAGCCGGTCTGGGCGATGTGCATCCGCGCCATGGCGCGCCAGGCGCCGCCCACCAGGTAGAGGTCGCGCCCCGCTCCCTCGGCCAGCCAGGGCGTCCGGCCCAGCTCCTGCTCGGCGATGGCCCGGGCCCGGACCACGTCGCCATTGGCGCGTTCCGCCAGGCGGATGACGCCGAGCGGCAGGGAGGCGGCGCGGGAGGCCCGGCCGGCCTCGAGGCGCACCAGTTCCAGGCTGCCGCCGCCGAGGTCGCCGAGGATGCCGTCGGCGCCGGGGAAGCCCAGCAGCACGCCGTCGGCGGAGAGCTCCGCCTCGGTCTCCCCGGCGAGGATGCGGATCGGCACGCCGGGCATCCGCGCCTGCAGCGCGGCGACGAATTCCGGTCCGTTGCTGGCATCCCTGACCGCCGCGGTCGCCACCACCTCCAGTGGATCGGCCCGCATGGCGCGGGCGACGGCGTGGTAGCGGTCCAGCACCAGCAGGATCTGGGCGATCGCCTCCTCGTTCAGCCGTCCGGTCGATTGCAGTCCGCGGCCGAGACCGAGCACGGCCTTCTCGTTGAAGATCGCCTGCGGGTTGCGGCCCAGCCCCTCGAAGATGACGAGGCGGACGGAATTCGACCCGAGATCGACGATCCCGCTGCGGCAGGGGCCCTGCTGGTCGCCATCGGGCCAGGCGTGGTGCGGTATGTCCAAGCGGCTCAGTCCTGTGTCACGCGGTCCTGCCGGCTGCGTCGCGCCGTCTGGGTCGTGCGTCGCAACGCGCTGCCCCGGCCCGAGAGCGAGGGGTTGGTCATGAAATATTCATGGGCCGAGACCGGCGCCTCGCCGCGGCCGACCCGCTTCCACTCCCCGCCCGGCTGCAGCTGCCAGCTTTGCGCCGAGTCCTTCAGGTTCACCACCATGATCTGGTCGAGGATCTGGGCATGCACCGTCGGGTTCTCGATCGGCACCAGGCTCTCCACCCGCCAGTCCATGTTGCGCGCCATCCAGTCGGCCGAGGAGATATAGACCCGGGCTCGACGGGAGGGGAGCCGGTGGCCGTTGCCGAAGGCGATGATGCGGGAGTGTTCCAGGAACCGCCCGACGATCGACTTGACCCTGATATGGTCGGACAGGCCGGGCACCCCGGGCCGCAGGCAGCAGATGCCGCGGATCACGCAGTCGATCTTCACCCCGGCCTGGCTGGCGCGGTACAGCGCATCGACCAGTTGCGTGTCGACCAGGCTGTTCATCTTGATCCAGATCGCCGCCGGCTTGCCGTCCCGGGCGAAGCGGATCTCCTGCTCGATCAGCCCGAGCAGGGTCGGCCGGGTGGTCAGCGGGGAGAAGGCGAGCAGGTCCATCGCCTCCGGCCGGGCATAGCCGGTCATGTAGTTGAACAGCTTGGAGGCATCGCGGGTCAGCGCCGGGTCGGCGGTGAAGAAGGACAGGTCGGTGTAGATGCGCGCGGTGATGGGATGGTAGTTGCCGGTGCCGAAATGCGCGTAGCTGCGCAGCACCTGCCCCTCGCGCCGCACCACCAGCGAGACCTTGGCATGCGTCTTCAGCTCGACGAAGCCGAAGACCACCTGCACGCCGGCGGCCTCCAGCTCGCGCGCCAGGGCGATGTTGCGCTCCTCGTCGAAGCGCGCCTTGAGCTCGACCATTGCGGTTACGCTTTTCCCCGCCTCGGCCGCCTCGATCAGCGCGCGGGCGATCGGGCTGTCGCGGCTGGTGCGGTAGAGCGTCTGCTTGATGGCGACGACGCTGGGGTCGCGCGCCGCCTGCCGCAGGAACTGCACCACCACGTCGAATGATTCGTAGGGGTGGTGGACGACGATGTCCTTGGCCCGGATCGCGGCGAAGCAGTCGCCGCCGAAGTCGAGGATGCGTTCCGGGAAGCGCGGCGTATAGGGCGTGAAGAGCAGGTCCGGCCGGTCGTCGACGATCAGCTGCTTCAGGTCGGCGATGCCGAGCAGCCCGTCCACCACCACGACGCTGTCGGGCGAGGCGTCCATCTCCTCGACCACGAAGTCGACCATGTCGGCGGGCGTCGCGGCGGTGACGGTCAGGTGGATCGGCCGGCCGCGGCGGCGGCGCTTCAGCGCGGTCTCGTAGGACCGCACCAGGTCCTCGGCCTCTTCCTCGAACTCCACGTCGGTGTCGCGGATCAGCCGGAACAGCCCGTGCTCGGCCGGGATGAAGCCCGGGAAAAGCCGGCCGAGCGAGAGGTTGATCGCGTCCTCCAGCAGCACGAAGCGGATCGGCGCGCCGGCCTCGGCCGCCGGCAGGCGGATGAAGCGGTCGATCTGCGGGGGCAGCGGCAGCAGCGCCCGCATGGTGCCGCCATCCTCCTCCCGCACCAGCTTCAGCACCATGCAGAGCGCGAGGTTCTGGATGAAGGGAAAGGGATGCGCCGGGTCGACGGCCAGGGGGGTCAGGACGGGGAAGACCCGGTCCATGAACCAGGCGCCGAGCCAGTCGCGCTCGGCATCGCTCAGCTCCTCCGCCTGCGCCAGGGCGATCCCGGCATCCGCAAGCAGCCGGCGCAGCACCCGCCATTCGTGCTGCTGCCCCTCGATCAGCGACTGCGCGCGGGCCAGGATGTCGGCCAGCTGCTGCGAGGGCGTGCGGCCATCCGGCGAAAGCGTGGCGATGCCGGCGCGTTCCTGGCCGATCAGCCCGGCGACGCGCACCGAATAGAATTCGTCGAGGTTGGAGGCGGAGATGGCGATGAAGCGCAGCCGCTCCAGCAGCGGGTGGTGCGGGTTCGCCGCCTCCTCGAGCACCCGCGTGTTGAAGTCGAGCCAGGAGAGCTCGCGGTTGATGAAGCGCGCGGGCTGGTCGAGCGCGATGGCGGTCCCCGGGGCGGCCTCGGCCGCCACCTCGACGGGCGGCTTCGTCTCGACGAGCGACATGGCGGAGGCCTCCTGCATGATGGCCGCCAGCCTAGAGCAGGGTGGGGGTCTCCGGCCAACCGGCTTCCCGGTCCGCCATCGAATCGTCATCCTCCGCGCCCTGGCCGAAGCCCGGCAGTTCGGCCAGGGCGGCGCGGGCGAGCGCCCGGGTCACCCGGCCGCCGGCGGCCAGCGCGGCGCGGTCCAGCCGGGCCGCGGCCTCGGCCATCGCCGCCGCCTCGCGCGGCAGCCGGGCCAGCAGCCAGTCCTGCAGTGCCCGGTCGACCCGCAGCTGGCGCAGCAGGAAATGCCGCCGCAGCAAGGCCGCCAGCAGCGCATCCCCGGGCGGGCGGACGCCGGCCGCGGTCATCGCCCTGAGCCGGCTGCGGAGGTCGGGCAGCGCCACCGGCCAGCGCGCCGGGGCCTCCCGCCCGGTCAGCAGCACCGCCTGACGACGTTCGGCGCAGAGGTTCAGCAGGTGCAGCAGCGCCTCCTCCTCCGGCGCGCAATCGGCATCATCGAGCACGAGGCCGGCGCCCGGCGCGGGCTCCGGCAGGCCGCGCAGCGCGAGGCCCTCGATCGCCGGCCAGCCGCGCTCGGCGGCCAGGCCGCGCAGCATGTGGGTCTTGCCGGTCGCCGCCGGGCCGAACAGCGCGAGCCTGCCGCCCGGCCAGGTATCGGGCCGGCGCAGCCAAGCCAGGGCGGCGGCATTGCTCGCATCCTCCAGCAGGTCGCCGAGCTCGAAACGCGCGGCGATCGGCAGCGGCAGGGCAAGCTGCCGTGAGGAAGCGGCGCCGAGCATCAGAGCCCCGTGCGCGGCGGGTCGAGGTAGAGCGGGCTTTCGAGGTAGCGCCGCAGCCAGTAGCGGGCGATGACGCCGGCGACCGCGGCGATCGGCACCGCCAGCAGCACGCCGAGGAAGCCGAAGGCGACGCCGCCGGCGAAGAGCGCGAAGATCACCCAGACCGCATGCAGCTCGACCCTGTCGCCGAGCAGGCGGGGGTAGATGATGTAGCCCTCGACCACCTGTCCCGTGACGAAGACCGCCAGCACCACCAACAGCCCGTTCCAGGTGCCGAACTGCGCCAGTGCGAGGCCGAGCGCGGTGATCATCCCGGTGATCGAGCCGATATACGGGATGAAGGAGAGGATGCCCGACATCAGCCCGACGGTGAGCCCGAGCTCGAGCCCGATCGCCGACAGCGCCGCGGCATAGTAGACCGCGAGCAATGCGCAGCACAGCAGCTGCCCGCGCAGCCAGGCCGAGAGCAGCCGGTCGGTATCCCTTGCCAGCTGCCGCAGCGTCGCGGCCGAACGCCGCGGCAGCCAGGCATCCATCCGCAGTAGCATCCGCGGCCAGTCGCGCAGCAGGTAGAAGGCGACCACCGGCGTCACGGTGACGAGGGTAAACACGTTGAACAGCGCCACGCCGCCGCCGATGAGCCGCGCCAGGGAAGTACCGATCCAGGAGATGATCGCCCCCGCCTGGCCCACCGCCAGGTCCTGCAGCCGCTGGTCGAAGACATCCGGCACGCGTTCCGAAAGCGCCACCAGCGCGTCCCGCATCGCCTGGCCGACGCCGAGCACGTAGCTCGGCAGCCGCTGCAGCAGCACCGTCACCTGGGCGATCAGCAGCGGGTAGAGCAGCAGCAGCGCCAGCAGCGCCATCGCCACCATCCCGAGCACCAGCAGCAGCGCGGCGAGCGACCGCGGCACGCCGATCCGGTTCAGCCGGCCGGCGACGGGGTCGAGGAAATAGGCGATGACGCCGGCCAGCACGAAGGGTGTCAGGATCGGCGAGAAGAGCCAGAGCCCGAGCAGCACCGCCCCGGCCAGGCCGGCGAAGAGCGCGATGCGCTGCGCCCGGGTGGCGACGCGGGGCGAGGGCAGCGGACGCGCCGCGGCGGGCGCCGGCTCGGCCAGCGGCCTCGGCGGCGGATCGGGCGGTGCGGGCGGCGCCGCCGGGCGGGCCAGCGGGCGGTTCTGCAGCAGCTTCATGGCGCGCGCATCAGGACCCGCCCCGCGGGGCCGACCAGGGCCGGCGCAGCGCGGCGGTGACATAGGCCGCGCCGGAGGCAAGGGTCGAGAGCGCGACCGCCCATACCATCAGGTCGAGCAGCCCGTCCGCCGCCAGGCGGAAGCCGGCCAGCAGCAGGGCCAGCGCCGCGAGGCCGATCTGCAGCGCGGTGTTCAGCTTCGAGATCAGCAGCGGCTTGATCGCCGGCGGCTGGCCGAGCACCCAGAGCACCAGGATGCCGCCGACGATCACCACGTCGCGGAAGACGACGAGGATCGCCAGCCAGTCCGGCAGCACGCCGATGCCGGCCAGCGCCACATAGACCGAGACCAGCAGCGCCTTGTCGGCCACCGGGTCGAGGATGGCGCCGAGCGCGCTGCGGGCATTGCGGACCCGCGCCAGCCAGCCATCAATGCCGTCCGAGATGCCGGCGCCCACGAAGACGAGGAAGGCCGTGTCGAGCCGGTGCTGCAGGATCAGCCAGATGGTCGCCGGCACGGCGCAGAGCCGGGCGAGCGTGATCAGGTTGGGCAGGGTGAGCAGCACCGCGGGCGGATTGGCGCCAGGGCCGCCGGCCGGCCCCTCGCCCCCGGGCAGCGGCTCAGCCGCCGCCGGCCCCGCCTTCCCCGGCGGCGGGTCAGCCGCCCCCGGCAAGGCCGACGCGCCAGGTTTCGCCCGGCCGCGCCCCGACCGCGGGCACGAGCTGGATGCCGAGCCCGGCGAGGTCGCCCATCACCGTCTCGGTCGGCCCCCGCAGGCCGAGCCGGACGCGCGCCGCGTCCACCGCGATCGCCTGGATATCGACCGAGGCGATCTGCCCCGCTCCCTTCAAACGCCGCACCAGGTCGAGCCATTCCGCCATGGAGCGGTAGGTGGCGACGGCGTCGACCCAATTCGAGGCCGGGCCGGCGGGGGCCGGCGCGGCCGCACCGCCGCCAGCGACCGGGGCCAGGCCGGGCACCCGGCCGCCGAGCTGGCTGCGCACCCGATTCGGGTTGAAATTGACCGTGATCCGCCCGCTGTAGCGGGTGGGCGAGGTGCGTTCCTCCTCGATGACGATGGAGCTCACCATGTCGTCGATCTGCTGGTCCGACAGGCCCGGCCCGCTGGTCCCGGCCTCGGCCAGCAGCTTCGACCAGGCGGCGCGGCGGCCGGCGGCGAGCGCCTTCTCCTTGGCCAGCACGCCGTTCTCGGCGCTGGCCTCGGCCGGGACGCCGCGCTGGGTGAAGTTGAGGCTGGCCGCGGCAGGTTCGGCGGCCGCGGCGGCGGGCTCGCCGGCGGACGGCGGCGGCACCTGCGCGAGTGCGGGACCGGGGCCAGCCAGGATCAGGCCCCAGGCCAGGACCAGCGTGGCACCCCTGCTGCTTGCCGGCATCGGCCCCTCCTGCATCCGGGTGGCCCCGGCGGTTGCGCTGCCCGCGCCAGGTGCCGGCGCGGGCCGGGACTCTGTCGCGAAGATCGTACCGGACGGTTAGCAGGAAGCGGCGGGTTTGGGCGAATCCCATCCCGGCGAATCGCCCAGGACGGCATCATGGTCTGGACTTGCGGGCGCGGCCCGCGTAGGGCGCGGCCTCCATGGCCGTGCTGCTGCCCTTCCCCACCCCGCCGATCGGAGGCCGCCTTGACCACTCCCCCGGAGACCACCCCCCCGGTCGCGGCACCGGCCAGCCTGACCTACCGCGAGGCGGGAGTGGACATCGCTGCCGGCGACGCGCTGGTCGAGGCGATCAAGCCGCTGGCGAAGTCCACCGACCGCCGCGGCACCATGGGCGGGCTCGGCGGCTTCGGCGCGCTCTTCGACCTGAAGGCGGCGGGGTTCCGGGACCCCGTGCTGGTGTCGTCCACCGACGGCGTCGGCACCAAGCTGCGGGTCGCGATCGATGCCGGCAGCCATGCGACGGTCGGCATCGACCTCGTCGCCATGTGCGTCAACGACCTGGTGGTGCAGGGCGCCGAGCCGCTCTTCTTCCTCGACTACTTCGCCAGCGGAAAGCTGCAGCTCGCCCAGGCGCGCGACGTCATCGCCGGCATCGCCGAGGGCTGCCGTCGGGCCGGCTGCGCCCTGGTCGGCGGCGAGACGGCCGAGATGCCGGGCATGTACGCCGCCGAGGACTACGACCTGGCCGGCTTCTCGGTGGGTGCCGCGGAGCGCGAGGCGCTGCTGCCGAAGGCGATCGGCGCCGGCGACGTGCTGCTCGGCCTCGGCTCCTCGGGCGTGCATTCCAACGGCTTCTCGCTGGTCCGGCGGGTGGTGGCGGCGGCGGGGCTCGGCCTCGCGGACCCGGCGCCCTTCGCCCCGGCGATGACGCTGGGGGAGGCGTTGCTGGCGCCGACCAGGATCTACGTGAAATCGTTGGTCGCGCTGCACAAGGCGGGGCTGCTGAAGGCGGCGGCCCACATCACCGGCGGCGGCCTGCCGGGCAACCTGCCGCGGGTGCTGCCCGAGGGCGTGACCGCGGTGCTGGACGGGGCCGCCTGGCCGGTGCCGCCTGTCTTCGCCTGGCTGGCAGCGGCCGGCAACATCGCGGCCGATGAGATGCTGCGGGTCTTCAACTGCGGCATCGGCATGGTCCTGGTGGTCGCCGCCGGCAATGCCGAGGCCGCCATGGCGCAACTGGCCGCCGCCGGCGAGCAGGTCTTCCGCATCGGCGCGATCGAGGCGGGCAGCGGCCCGGCCGGACTCCGCATCGACAACCTGGCCGCCCATTGGCCGCGCTGACGTGGCCCGCGCCCGCACCGCCGTCCTGATCTCCGGCCGCGGCTCCAACATGGCGGCGCTGCTGGAGGCCGCTGCGGACCAGGCCTACCCCGCCGAGATCGCCCTGGTGCTGTCGAACCGCGCCGATGCCGCCGGCCTCGGCCGTGCCGCTGCGTCCGGCATCCCGACCGCGGTGGTCGAGAGCCGCGCCCATCGCGGCGACCGCCCGGGCTTCGAGGCGGCGATGGAGGCGGTGCTGGCGGAACACGGCATCGGGCTGATCGCGCTCGCCGGCTTCATGCGGGTGCTGACCGCGGCGTTCGTCGGCCGCTGGGAAGGCCGGCTGGTCAATATCCACCCCTCCCTGCTGCCGGCCTTCCCGGGGCTTGAGACGCATGAGCGGGCAATCGCGGCCGGGGTCCGGCTGCATGGCTGCAGCGTGCACCTGGTCAGCGCCGGGGTGGACGAGGGCCCGATCCTGGCCCAGGCGGCGGTGCCGGTGCTGCCGGGCGATACCCCGGCCGAGCTCGCAGCGCGGGTGCTGGCGGAGGAGCACCGGATCTACCCGGCGGCGCTCGGCTGGCTGGCGGCCGGGCGGGTGCGGATCGAGGCCGGCCGCGCGGTGGTGGACGGGGCGGCGGCACCGCAGGGGGCCCTGCGGAACCCCCTTCCCTGACCTCGCCCTTCAACGCCCTTGCCGGAAGCGCCAACGCTTCCTACACCGTGGCACCGGATCTCATAGGGACAGCAGCCGTGGCCGAGCAGACCAACTACGAATTTTCGGCAATCGAGGCGAAGGATGTCATCGCCACCCATGAGCGCGGCTGGGAAGGCTTCACCCAGTTCGTGACCTACGGCGTCGTCGCCGTGGTCGTGCTGCTGCTGGCGCTGCTGCTCTTCGTTGCGTGAATGAGAAACCGGGTGGCTGCCGCGGCGGCCACCCGGGTTGAGCGTTAGCGCCGGGCGGTGAACAGGCCGAGCGCATAGCCGATCACGCCGGCAATCAGCAGCGCCACCACCGGCTGCTGCTCGACGCCCCGACCGACCTGCTCCGCGGCGCCGCGCGCCACGTCCTTGGCCTGACCATAGGCGTCCTGGGCACGGCCGGCGATCTCGCGCGCCGCGCCCTCGGCCTGCGTCTTGCTATCGCCGAGCAGGTCGCCCGCGGCGCCCTGCACCTTGCCGGCCGCCTGCTTGACGGTGCCGCTGAACCGATCTTCGTCCATCTCGCTCATCTCTCCTTGCCGGTCGCCGGCGCGGGGGCCGTCTGCCTTCGCGCTGGCGTTCGCAGGAGGCGGAGCGCGACGGAGGCCCGATCGTTCCCCGGCGGATACTTCAGTCGAGCGTCGCGCCGGTGACCTTGACCCAGGCATCCCGGGCGATGCGCTCGCAGCGGCCGAGGGCAGCCAGCGCCCAGGGCGCCGTCGGCTCGGGCGCGACATGCCGGCGGAGGCGGCGGCCCTCGGCGTCGCGGCGACCAGCCCACGGTCCTGCCTGAACAGCATCTTCGGGAAGACCCGCACGGCGAGCCAGGCGGAGCCGGTCCGGCTGGTGGCAAGCTTCGCGCGCTGCTGCGGGATGGCGGCGTGCCCGCCGGCCTTTTCCGCCGCGTTACCCCGCCAGGCCCGCCGCGACCTGCTATGCCCCCCGGATGACCTCCCCCGACCAGTTCGAGATCTTCCTGACCACCTTTCCCGGCCTCGAGGCCACCCTCTGCGCCGAGGTCCGCGGCAAGGGGTTCAAGCTCGCGAAGCCAGTCCCCGGCGGCGTCACCATCCGGGGCGGCTGGCCGGAGGTCTGGCGCGCCAACCTCTGGATCCGCGGCGCCGGGCGGGTGCTGGCGCGGATCGATGCCTTCCACGTCACCCATCTCGCGCATCTCGACAGCCGCGCCCGGCAGGTGCCCTGGGCCAGCCTGCTGCGCCCCGACATGCCCGTCCGGGTCGAAGCCAGCTGTGCCGCCTCCAGGCTCTATCACAGCGGTGCGGTGGAGCAGCGGATCGCCACCGCGATCCGCGAGACGCTCGGCGCCCCGGTCGCGGCCGAGGCGGGGATCACGGTGATGGCGCGGATCGAGCACGACCGCTGCACCCTCAGCCTCGATACCTCGGGGGAGCCGCTGCACAAGCGCGGCTACAAGGCGGCGGTGAACCCGGCGCCGCTGCGGGAGACCATGGCTTCCCTGTTCCTGCTGGCCTGCGGCTATGATGGGCGGGAGCCGGTGCTGGACCCGATGTGCGGCGCCGGCACCTTCGTGATCGAGGCCGCCGAGATCGCCGCCCGGCTCAATCCCGGCCGGCAGCGCCATTTCGCCTTCGAGCATTTCGCCACATTCGATTCCGAGGCCTGGGCGCGCATGCGGGCGGTGGCCAGCAGCCGCGCCCCCGCGGCGCGCTGCCACGGCAGCGACCGGGATGCCGGGGCGGTGGCGATGAGCCGCGCCAATGCGGACCGCGCCGGCGTCGCCAGCCATGTCGAGTTCCGGCAATGCACGATCAGCGACGCGGCGCCGCCGGAGGGCCCGCCGGGCCTGGTCATGGTCAACCCGCCCTATGGCGCCCGGATGGGCGACAAGGCCGCGCTGGTCCCGTTGTATCGGGCGCTGGGCCAGGTGCTGCGGCAGCGGTTCGCGGGGTGGCGCGTGGGTCTCGTGACCGGCGAGCCGAGCCTGGCCCAGGCCACCGCCCTGCCCTTCCTGCCCCCTGCCGCCCCGGTCCCGCATGGCGGGCTGCGGGTCAGCCTGTACCGAACCGCGCCGCTGCCCTGACTCACAGGAAACGGTGAGTCGGGTTTGGGGAGAGAGGTGCCCTCTCCCCCCGATCTTCCTTCAGCCGACGATCTCGGTGCCGGCGAAGAAGAAGGCGATCTCGGTCGCCGCATTCTCGGCGCTGTCAGAGCCATGAACCGAGTTTGCCTCGATGCTCTCGGCGAATTCCTTGCGGATGGTGCCGGGGGCGGCATTGGCCGGGTTGGTGGCGCCCATGATGTCGCGATTGCGCTGCACCGCGTTCTCCCCTTCCAGCACCTGCACGACCACGGGGCCGGATGTCATGAAGGAAACCAGGTCCTTGTAGAAGGGCCGCTCCTTGTGGACGGCGTAGAAGGCGCCGGCCTGGGCGTCCGACAGGTGCAGGCGCTTCTGCGCGACGATGCGGAGGCCGGCCTCCTCGAACTTCGCATTGATCTTGCCGGTCAGGTTCCGGCGGGTGGCGTCGGGCTTGAGGATGGAGAGGGTGCGCTCGGTGGCCATGGGGGCGTTCCTTTGGCGTTGCGAAGGGTCGGGCGCCGGATAGGCGGGGTCCGGGCCGGATGCAAGCCCAACCCGGCGGCCCCGCCTGCGTTGGGCCGGCATGAGCGATGACCCCAAGCCGGACGACCTGCCCCCCAAGCAGGGCTACATCCCCCGCCCGCCCAGCCAGGCCGATGTGGACCTGGTCAGCGGCCAGCAGGGCATGATCGAAGACGAGTGGGGCGGCGAGCCGGCCGGGCAGCCCCTGCCGCCGGAGGAAGACGGGACGGAGAAGCAGCCCAGCTAGACCCTCGTCGCGATGGCGCCGGGGCGGCCGAGGCGGTAATCAGGCCCGGCAATGACCGTCCTCACCATCCGCGACCTCACGCTCCGCATCGCCGGGCGCGCCCTGCTGGAATCGGCCGACCTCGTGGTCGATCCAGGCCGGAAGGTCGGCCTGGTCGGGCGCAACGGCGCGGGCAAGTCGACCCTGCTGAAGGCCATCACCGGCGAGATCCAGCCGGATGGCGGGGAGATCCGCTTCGCCACCCGGGCCCGCATGGGCCATGTGGCGCAGGAGGCCCCGGGCGGACCGGAAAGCCTGCTGGAGACGGTGCTCGCCGCCGATACCGAGCGCGCGGCGCTGCTGGCCGAGGCGGAGCACCACCCGGACGGCCTGAGGATGGCCGAGATCCATGAGCGGCTGATCGCCATCAGCGCCGACAGCGCCCCGTCCCGCGCCGCCACCATCCTGGCCGGCCTCGGCTTCGACGCCGCCGCCCAGGCGCGGCCGACCACCGAGTTCTCCGGCGGCTGGCGGATGCGCGTGGCCCTCGCCCGGGTGCTGTTCCTCGAGCCCGACCTGCTGCTGCTGGACGAGCCGACCAACCACCTCGACCTCGAGGCGACGATGTGGCTGGAGGGCTGGCTGCAGCGCTTCTCCGGCGCCGCCATCGTGGTCAGCCACGACCGCGGGCTGCTGGAACGCTGCGTCGATGCGATCGCGCATCTCGACCGCGGCAAGCTCACGCTCTACCCCGGCGCCTTCGACAATTTCGTCCGCGTGCGGACCGAGCGCCAGGCGCAGCAGGCGGCGCAGAACGAGAAGCTGGCGGCCGAGCGCGCGCATATCCAGTCCTTCGTCGACCGCTTCCGCGCCAAGGCGACCAAGGCGCGCCAGGCGCAATCGCGCATCAAGGCGCTGGAACGGATGCCGGCGATCGAGAGCGTGGTCGAGGACCACGTCACCCGCTTCGCCTTCCCTGAACCCGCCGAGCTGGCGCCGCCGGTGCTGTCGATCAGCAGCGGCAGCATCGGCTACGACAGGCGGGTGGTGCTGAAGGGCCTCGACCTGCGGCTCGACCAGGACGACCGCATCGCCCTGCTCGGCGCCAACGGCAACGGCAAGTCGACCCTGGCGAAGCTCTTCGCCGGACGGCTGCCGCTGATGGGCGGCAGCCAGTTCCGCTCGCCCAAGCTGAAGGTCGGCTACTTCGCCCAGCACCAGACCGACGAGCTGGACCTGGAGGGCACGCCGCTGTCGCACATGCAGGCGGCGATGCCGAAGGCAACGGTGACGCAGTGCCGCGCGCAGCTCGCCCGCTTCGGCCTCGACGTCGAGCGCGCGACGACGAAGATCTCCGCCTGTTCGGGCGGCGAGAAGGCACGGCTGCTGCTGGCGCTCTGCACGCGCGAGGCGCCGCAGCTGCTGATCCTCGACGAGCCGACCAACCACCTCGACATCGACGCCCGCGACGCGCTGGTGAAGGCGCTGGCCGACTACAACGGCGCCGTCATCCTGATCAGCCACGACCCGCATCTGGTCGAGCTGGTCGCCGACCGGCTCTGGCTGGTGGGCGACGGCCGCGTCGCCAGCTTCGACGGCGACCTCGACGACTACCGGGCGATGCTCGGCGGCGGCAACCGCCGCGGCGCCCGCGGCGAGCCCGGCACCTCGGCGAAGCAGAACGACCGCCGCGGCAAGGCGGAAAGCCGCCAGGCCCTCGCCCCGCTGCGCGAGCGCGCCAAGCAGATCGAGGCGCAGATGGCCAAGCTGCAGGACGAGGCGAGCGCGATCGACACGGCGCTGGCCGACCCGCGGCTCTATGCCGGCAACAAGACCGACCTGATCAACCGCGCCACCACGCGGCGCGCGGTGATCGCCAGGATCCTGCCGACGCTCGAGACCGAGTGGCTGGAGCTGCAGGAGAAGCTCGAGGCGGCCTGATCCCCAGGGAAGGCCGGGGAGGAGTTATCCTCCTGGTCCCGTTCCTATCGCACTGGGTCGGTAGCCGCCCCAGAGAAAGGAAGGGTGGGGCCTGGAGAGGGAACACGTATCCCTCCCCAAACTTCCCCTGGCCGGCTCACGCCTGCTCCACCGCCGTCAGCAGGCATCCCGGCCGCGCGGTGTGGATATTCACGAAGCGGGTTCGCGGATCCTCCAGCGCCCGCGCCAGCAGCGGCGCCACCTCCCACCCCTCGCTCACCCCGCCGAGATCATAGAGGCACATCTCGTCGGCATCGTAGCTGCGCACCGAGACCATGCCGTTCGCCAGCACCACCGGCGCGATCGCATCGGGCGTCTCGAAACGGGTGCAGTCGCGTGCGTGCAGGAAGATCGGGCTCGGCGTCCAGTAGACGCCCTGCGGATGCGGCAGGTCGTAGCTGCCGAGCAGCATCGCCTCCCCTGCCTCCCCCAGTTGCAGGCAGTGACGGCAGGGAAAGCCCGGCCCGTCCACCACGCGGCGATGCAGCGCCTGGCCGCGATCGTCGCGGCCGGTGGCGCGCCAGCGCGCGGCGGTCTCGGTCGGGATGGCGACACAGCGGAAATGCGGCATGCGGCGGACTCCTTGCCGGGCGAGCCTCGCAGCGCGGCGCGGCCGCCGCCATCCGGTCCTTGCCTCCGCATCCCTGCGTTGGTTCCGCGTATCGTCCCGCGCGCAACGCACGGCACCCATGCGGGCATCAGCCCGGCAAATCACGGGCATCCACGATCCGTATTGGGATAATGCCGCGGACGGGTCCATCTGGTGTCGGGACAGGGCGACGCATTGCCGCCCCAACAACACAGGACGCCTAGCATCATGTTCCGCTCCATCCTCCTCGCTTCCACCCTCGCCGTCGCGCTGACCGGCACCGCCTTCGCACAAGGTGGCCCGCGCGTCGTTGGCGGCGGTCGCGACGCCGAGGTGGTCTACGACGCGCCGAGCGACAATGTCGTCGGCGGCGGCTATGGCCGCATCACCGGTGAGGCGGGAAACCGCAGCATCGCCTATGGCGGCGCGCCGCAAGCCCAGGCCCCGACCGGCCTGATCGCCGAGATCACCGGCGAGGCGGGCAACCGCCACGTCACCTACCACGCCCCCGGCACGGCCAATGGCGGCCAGCTGGCCGGCACCCCGGCCCGCCGCGTCGGCGGCTGACCCCACGGGTCGGGCGGGGGCACGCGCCCCCGCCCCGCCCTCATGTCCCGGCCACCACGCCCGCCGCCTTCGGGTCCCAGAGCCAGGGCGGATCGGGCAGAACGGCGATGCCGGCATGCGCGCGCGGGACCGGCCGGTGCCGCCCCGTGCCCGCCAGCACCGCTTCCCCCCGCGCCGAAAGGCGAAGGGGGTCGCCCGCCAGCAGCGGCCGGTGCGGCCCGGTCCGCAACCGCCGCACCAGGTCCCGCACGATCAGGTCGGTGACGTGAAAGACCGGATCGCCGGCGCGCAGCGCCGTAAGGACTTCGGCCTCCTCCGTTGCCCCCCCGGCCACCAACCGCAACAGCTTTCGCTCCGTCTCGCCCAGCCCGTCCGTGGTCCAGGGCAGGTCGCGCAGGTGCCGCAGCATCGCCGCGCCGAGGAAGGGAAGCGCCAGGTCCTGCCGCGCCAGCGCCTCCAGCGGTCGCGGATCGGCCGCGGCGAACCCTTCCCAGGCCTCCGCCGCCTGCTGCAGCTGCAGCGCGCTCAGCGGCGCGGGCAGCAGCGCGGCCAGTTCCGCATCGGGGAGTTCCGGGAAGCTGCGCACCCCATCCGCCGGCATCAACCATAACCGGTCGCGCAACAGCCGCTTCTCCGCCAGCAGCGACAGCACGCGGATCAGCGCCGCCTGGTCCCAGAGGTCGTGCTCGAACCAGAGATGCACCGCCTCGTAGCGGTGCAGTGCCTGCAGCGCGGCATATTCCCGGCCGAGCCGCAGCCGCGCCTCGCCCAGGTCCATGTCGGCATGCTGCGCCACGAAGCGCGCCCGCAGGCCGAGCCAGGCGAGCAGGTCGCCATCGTCCCGCGCCGGCCCCTGGCAGACGGGGTCGGAAAAGCAGAGATAGCCGCCGGCCACGCCGGCGCGCGGCAGGGCGACCCGCAGGTCGTCGCCGCAGCGGAGATGCAGCGTGCTCACACCTGCTTCAACCCCAGTTCCTGCACGATCCGCCGCGCCTCCTCGGCCAGCGCCACGGCCTCCCTGGCGAAGTCCTCGGTGCCGAGGTAACGCACCGGCATGTCGAACCGCGCGAGCACGGCGAGATGCGCCGGGTCGTGCACCGCGAGGCGGAAGGCGTCGTGGATGGTCCGCACCACCGCGGGGTCCATGCCGCGCGGCCCGGCGATGCCGTAGGTGCTCTCGCCCAGCACGTCCCAGCCCAGCTCGCGGAAGGTCGGCACCGCGGGGAAGCGGGCGACGCGTTCCGACATCCAGACCGCCAGCGGCCGGAAGCGGCCTTCCAGCGCCATGTCGAACAAGGCGCTGGTCTCGGCGGAGAAGTGGATGTCGCCCGACAGCAGCGCCTGCAGGTTGGGCGCGGCGCCGCGGAAGGCGACCGGCACCCAGTCGATGCCGGCCAGCTTCGCCAGGCGCTGCATCTGCACCTCCGTCGTATTGGCGCCGGGCGTGCCGTAGCTGATCTTCCCCGGATTGGCGCGGGCGAAGGCGATCAGCTCGGGCAGCGTCTGCCAGGGCGCGTCCGGCCGAACCACCACCCCGCCCATGTAGCCGACCAGGCGGATGATCCAGGTGAAGTCGCGCAAGGGATCCCATTGCGGCCGCTGCTGCATCGCCGGCATGCGGAAGACGCTGTTGGGCATCTGCGACAGGGTATAGCCGTCGGGCTTCGCGTCCTTCAGCGCGACGGCGCCGAGCGAGCCGCTCGCCCCCGGCCGGTTCTCCACCACGATCGGCTGGCCGAGATGCCGCGAGGCGAGCTCGCAGGCCGAGCGCATCTGGATGTCGGTCGCGCCGCCCGGCGTCCAGGGCACGAAGACGCGCAAGGGGCGGTCGGGGAAGCGCGCCTCGCCGCGGGCGGGGGCGGCCAGCGGCGCGAGGCAGGCACCGAGCAGCGCGCGGCGGGCAAGGGTCGGGGGCATGGGCGATCCTCCAGCGGCATGCCGGCTTGGGCCGGTCTGCCGCGGAGCATGCGCCTGCCGCACCCGCCGGCGCCAGCGCCTCAGTTCAGCTTGAGCCCGAGCCGCTGGATCATCGCCCGGTCCTCCTCGACCTGCTGGCGGACGAAGGCCCGGTAGTCGGCGGTATTCTTGTACATCAGCGGCATGTCGAATCGGTCCAGCACCGCGAGATGCGCCGGGTCGTCCAGCGCCTCCTTGAAGGCGTCGTGGATCACCCGCACCACGCCGGCATCCATCCCCTTCGGCCCGCCGATCCCGTAGGGCGAGGCGCTGACGATATCGATGCCGACCTCGCGCAGGGTCGGCGCGGCGGGGAAGCGCTTGGCGCGCTGCTCGCCCCAGGTGACCAGCAGGCGGCACTTGCCGTCCTCGACCAGCTGCGACCAGCCGCTGCTGTCGGCAAGGACGTCGGTGGTGCCGCCGAGCAGCGCGTTCATGTTCTCGGCAAAGCCGCGGAAGGGGACATGGGTCCAGTCGAGCCCGCGCTCGGCGGCGATGCGCTCCATCGTCAGGTGCAGCGAGGTGCCGATGCCCGGCGTGCCGTAATTGATCTTCCCCGGATTGCGCTTCGCGTCGTCCAGCAGTTCCGGAAAGGTCTTCCAGGGCGCGTCGGCGCGGACCACCACGCCGAAGAGATAGCCGCAGAGATGCACGATATAGGTGAAGTCGTTGACCGGATCGTACATCGGCCGGCTCGACATCAGCGGCGTGCGGAAGACGCTGACCGGCATCTGCCCGAGCGTATAGCCGTCCGGCTTGTCGGTCAGCATGGCCTGGGCGCCGAGGATGCCGCCGGCGCCGGACTTGTTGTCGATCACGATCGGCTGGCCGATGCGGCGGGCGGCGGCGTCGCAGAGCGCCCGCATCTCGACGTCGGTGGTGCCGCCGGCGCCCCAGGGGACGTACATGCGGATCGGCCGGGTCGGGAAGGCCGGCTGGGCGAGCGCCGGCGCGGCGAGCGTCGCGGCGCCGAGCGCCAGCGCGGCACGGCGGCCGATGGAATGGGTCATGGCGGTATCCTCTCCCGGTGCTGCGGCGCGGGTCGGGGCAGCGTGCGGACGGGCGTAAACACCCGCATGCGTGACGCTGCCCCGGATACGATGCGCGGCAGGGGTGCCGCCTGCGCGGCGTGGTGCGGCACCGCCTGTAGCCGAGGCGACGCGACGCGCCAACCGGGGGTAGCGGCAGCGGCAGCGGCGTCGCGCAGGCTTGTGACCTAGCGGCGCGGCCGCCAGCCGCCCATACCCGCCGCACCAGGTTCCGGCCTGCGGCCCGGAGGGCCGAGGCGCCGAATGGCGCCCGCCGCCGGTGCGGCGAAGCCAAGCCGCGCGGAGGCGCGGCGCCCGGCGTCCGAGGGGCACGAAGGTGGAACCTTCGTGCTGAGTATCAGTCGATCCGCAGCCCGAGCTTGCGGATGATCGCCGCCTCCTCCCCGGCGATCCGGCGGGCGAAGGCGGCGTAGTCCTCGGGCCCCATGTAGCGCAGCGGCATGTCGTAGCGCTCGAGCGTCGCCAGGTGCTGCGGGTCGAACAGCGCCTCTTTGAAGGCGTCGTGCAGCACCCTCACCACGCCGGGATCCATCCCCTTCGGGCCGGCCAGGCCATAGGGGCTGTCGGCGACGATATCGATGCCGACCTCGCGCAGGGTCGGCACATCAGGGAAGCGCTTCGTCCGCTCGGCGGTCCAGACCACCAGCAGCCGCAGCTTGCCGTCATCGACCAGCGGGGCCCAGCCGGTGCTGTCGGTATTCACCGTGGTCGCGCCGGACAGCACCGCCTGGATGTTGTCGGCACCGCCCTTGAAAGGCACGTGCAGCCACTCGATGCCGAGCTGCTCGGCGATGCGCTCCATCGTGATGTGCAGCGTGCTGCCGACGCCGGGCGTGCCGTAGGTGACCTTGCCCGGGTTGGCGCGCGCGTAGGCGACGAACTCCTGCCAGGTCTTCCAGGGCTGGTCGGCCCGCACCACCACGCCGAAGGTGTAGCCGGTCAGGTGGATGATCCAGCTGAAGTCGGCCAGCGGGTCGAAGGTCGGCCGGCGCGACATCGCGGGCAGGCGGAAGACGCTGATCGGCATCTGCCCGACGAGGTAGCCGTCGCCGCTGCGTTCCTGCGCCATCATCAGCGCGCCGAGCGTGCCGGTGGCGCCGGCCTTGTTCTCGACCAGCACGGTCTGGCCGAGCTTGCGGGTGGCCAGGTCGGACAGCACCCGCAACTCGGTGTCGGAGGAGCCGCCGGGCAGCCAGGGGACGATCATGCGGATCGGCCGGCTGGGGAAGCCGGCCTGCGCCAGGGCGGGCGTGGCAAGGGCCGAGGTGGCGAGCGTGGCGGCGCCGAGCGCGAGCGCGCCGCGGCGGCCGATGGTCGAACTCATTCTGCGGTTCCTCCGGTCTTTGGCCGGAGACTGCGCAACCCCGCGGGGATGCGCAACCGCCCAGGCCTGGCCGATACAGCGATCCACGTCCCGGTTGTCTCCATCCGGGACGGGCGCAGGCTATAGCGCCCGGAAGAAGTACTCGCCCAGCGTCTTGAAGCCGATCCGGAACAGCAGGATCGTGTTGGCCGGATAGAGCGTCTGCGTGGTCGGGTCCTGGGCGAAGCGCTTGATGAATCGGCCCTCGATGATGAAGCACTCGTCCTCGTAGCCGGCGAAGCCCTGCACCAGCACCGCGCGGCCGAGCGCGAGGTCGTACTTGCCGGAAAAGCCGGCGCGCCAGTACTCGTTGATCTTGCCGGCGATGCCGGCCGAGACCTCGTCGCGCGAGCGGGACGGCACCAGGTAGGGCAGCGGCACCGAATAGAGATAGCCGGCCGAGACCGTCACCCCACCGACGGTGACGTTCGCCACCGTGTCGGCCAGCTTGCGCTGGAAGATCTGCTCGCCGTCGGTGCGGACGCGGCCGATGGTCTCCAGCCAGGGGACCGGCGCCACCCGCAGCCGCGCGACATAGTCCGAGGCGCGGCGGTCGAGGCCAGAGCCGGCATAGGGGTTGGCGTCCTTGAAATCGTCGTCGAACCTGAAGGAGCGCCCGACCAGCCCCTCCACCTGGCCGCCATTGGGGAAGTCCCAGGCGGCACGCATCGCAGTATCGACGCGGCTGCCGCCTTCCTGCCGGTCGCGCCCGGTGAAGCGGTTCAACGCAAAGAGGTTCGCATCGGTGAACTCGAAGTCGATGCTGTCCTCGTTCGGCACGCTGCGCTGCGGCCCCATGCGCGGGCCGGTGACGAACTGCACGCGCGGCTCGATCGTCTGGCTGCCGTAGTCGCCGGCGTAGCGGATGAAGGGCATGCGCCAGTCGACCGCGGCGCGGATGTTGCCGACGCCGCGCGTGCCGTTGGCGTCCGGCAGGTTGGTCGGCGGCTCCTGCTGCCCCTTGGCATTGTATCCGATCGCCGTCGCGTCGGCCTTGAAGGTCCAGAGGCCGCCCATGGGGTCGACCTCCGGCCGCTCCCAGCGGGCACGCGTCGCCAGGCGTTGCGACTGGCTGCCGATGTCGCGGTAGATGCCGAGCAGCCCGGCATCCAGCGTCAGGTTGCCGCCGAGCACCTTCTCGCGCGGCGCGCGCTCGGCATAGATGTTCGGCAGGACATAGGGCACCTGCCGGGTGTCGTCCGAGGTGCGGAGGCCCTGATAGGCCCGCGCATCCATCCGCACGTAGCCCTCGGTGTCCCAGAAGCCCTCGGTATAGACCTGGCTGGTCAGCACCCGGCGGTATTCGTAGCGGAAGGTGCGCAGGTAGATCTCGGACGTCGCGCGGTTCAGGTCGAAGCCGGCGCGCCAGTTCTCATCCACCGTGAAGCGGCCCTTCAGGAAGATGTGGCCGGCGAACTCCTCCTTCCCCCCGGTGTCCTTGCCGTTCAGGCCGCCGATCGAGGCGCTGCCGAGAATCTCGCCGGAGTTGAACAGCTTGCGGTATTCGAGGCCAAGATTCGGATACTGCCGGGAGGAAACGATCGGGGTGATCGTCAGGTCGGAGGTCTGGTCGATCGCCCAGAAATACGGCGTCTCGAAGAAGCCGCCGAGGAAGCGGGTATAGCCGAAGGTCGGGAACAGGAAGCCCGAGGCCCGCGGGGTCGAGGGATCGGGGTGCGAGAGATAGGGCGTGTAGAGCACGGGGATGCCGAACATCCGCACTGTGGCGTCGCGGTAGGAGATCCGCAGCGCGTCCTTGTCCTGCGTCGCCCGCCGCGCCTGCACGGTCCAGAGCGGCGCCGCGGTCGGGTCGTCCTTGCAGAGGTCGCAGGAGGTATAGACCACGCGCGACAGCTCATTCACCGTGCCGCCGGTGCGCTGGGCGCCGTTCGCCGCCATCTTGCCGTTGGCCGCCAGCAACGCGCGTACGCCTTCCAGCACGCCGTCGCGGAAGCGGTCCTTCAGCTCGGCCCGGTCGGCGAACAGCACGCTGCCGTCCGGCTCCATGAGCTGGACGTTGCCGGTCGCGGTGGCGATGCCGGTGTTGCGGTCGTAGGTGAACTGGTCGGCGCGCAGCAGCCGCTCGCCCTGCCAGGCCTCGACCTTGCCGCGCGCGGTGACCAGCCCCTTCTCGCGGTCGTACTCGACCTCGTCGGCGGTGAAGGTGACGGGGGCATTCGGGTCCTGCTGCGGCCCGCCGCCGCCCAGCCCGGCAAAGGGGGCGACGCGCTGGGCGCCGCCGGCCGCGCCGCCGCCGGGCGCGAGGTTGCCGCCGAGCGGCGTCGGGTCGCGCGGGGTCACGCTCGGCGCATCCATCTGCGCCGCGGCCAGGCCCGGAAGGCCCGCGAGGAACAGCACACGGATGCCGCGGGCGGCAATGCGGGCGAGGCTCATCCGTCCTCCAGATGCAGGAGCAATGCAAGCGCCAGCAGCAATCCGGCGATGGTCGGCGCCCAGGCGGCGAGCTCGACCGGCAGGGTGCCCGCCTCGCCGAACTCGCTGGTGATTTTGTCTAGCACGAAGAGCGCGAAGCCGGCGGCGACGCCGGCGCCGATCATCTGCGCGACGCCGCCGCGGCGGGAGGTGCGCATCGAGAACCCGGCCGAGAGCAGCGCCATGGCGGCGGCCAGCACCGGCAGGGCCAGCAGGCTCTGGAAGTGCAGCTGGTGCCGCACCGCGGAGAAGCCGGCGGCTTCCAGCACCGCGATGAAGCCGGGCAGCGCCCAGAAGGACAGCGTGTCGGGCGAGGCGAAGCTGTTCTCGATCCGGTCGGGCGTGAGGTCGGTGGGGAAGTAGACCAGCGCGCGCGGCCCGGCGCTGCGGTCGGCATTGAAGGTGACGCTGTCCTCCAGCGCCCAGCGGCCGGGCAGCAGCCGGGCGCGCGGCGCCTCGATCCGCGCCAGCGGCCGGTCGTTGGCGGCCAGCCGCCAAAGGCTGACATCGGTCAGGGTGAAGTCGCCCGGCTTCGCCCCGGGCTTCGCCGCCAGCGGGCGGCCGGACAGGATGGCGACGCCCTGCGGGTCGAGCTCGCGGTCCGCCTGGCGCAGCCAGAGCCTGCCGCCGGCAATGGCGGTGAGGCCCGCGCTAGCGCGGAGATAGGCATAGTCCAGCCGCTCGGCGCGGGCGAGCATGACGGAGGACAGCGGCGAGACCGCGACGGTACCGAGCACGCCGAACAGCAGCGCGACGACCAGCGGCCCCGACAGGAAGCCCCAGGCGGAGATGCCGGCGGCGCGGGCCACCACCAGCTCCGAGGAGCGGGTCAGCCGCCAGAAGGCGAGAATGCCGCCCAGCAGGATGGCGAAGGGCAGGATCTGCAGCGCGACGAAGGGCAGCCGCAGCCCGGCGATGGTGGCAACCAGGGCGAAGCCGGCATCGGCCCGGGTCGCGGCGCGGCGCAGCAGCTCGATGAAGTCGAACAGCGCCACCAGCAGGGTCAGCCCGGCCAGCATGGCGAAGGTCGCCGCCAGGAAGCGTCGCGCGACATAGAGCGTGAGCGTGGTGGCAAGGGTCATGCCGGATTCGCCGGACCGAGCTGGGGCGGCCTGGGCCGGCGCCATTGCGGCAGGCCGGGCAGGCCGCTGATCGCCCAGGCGGCGACCAGGCCGGGGACCAGCGCATTCACCCAGATCAGCGGGATCATGGCATTCTGCCGCGCCGCCAGATTGTTGGTCATCAGCCCGATCGCGAGCAGCGCGACCACCACCAGGATGCCGGTGAAGAGCCGCAGCCCGCCGCCATGCCGGCGGAATTGCCCGGTCAGCGCGGTGGCCAGCGCCACCAGCCCGAAGCCGACGGCGTTCAGCGGCGAGGCCAGGCGCTGATGCGCCTCCGCCTTGAAGCGGCGCAGGTCGCGGTCGGGGACATGGTCGGCCGGGTCGGGGTGCAGCAGCTCGTCGATGGTGCGCTCCTGCGCGTTGCGGTAGCGCTCGCCGCCCTCGCCGGTCGCGCCGCGGCTGGTGCGGGCCAGGTCGATGCTGTTCTCGGTGAAGGACAGCACCGAGAGCCGGGTGCTGGCCGGGGTGCCGGGCGGGCTGCCGGCCGGCGCGGGGACGCGTTCCACCTGCTGCCGCTCGCCGTTCTCGAGCGTGACGCGCGGGCCGTTGGGGCCCGGAGTGATGCGGCCGGCCTCGGCCAGGATGGTGACCGGGGCGCCGCGTTCCCGCGCGTCATGCACCAGGATGCCGCGCAGCGTGCCGTCGCGGTCGCGGTAGCGGGCATAGACGGTCAGGTCGTCGCCGACCGAGCTGAACACCCCTTCCTGCACCAGGATGGCGGCGAGCTGGTTGCGGATCTCGTATTGCCAGGCGCGGAAGGCGGCCTGGCTGGCCGGGACCAGCCAGAGGTTGAGCGCGTAGCAGGTGAGAACTGCGAGGCCCGCCAGGGCGAGCGCCGGCCGGGCCAGCCGCCATTGCGAGATCCCGGCGGCGCGCATCACCACCAGTTCGCGGTCGGCCGAGAGGCGGACATAGACGAAGAGGATCACCACGAAGGTGGTGATGGGCAGGATGACGGCGAAGAAGCTCGGCAGCAGCAGGCCAGTCAACTCGATAAAAACCAGGAACGAGAGCCCGCGGTCGAGCACCAGCTCGATGAACCGGAGCGACTGGGTGAGCCAGACCAGCGCCGCGAGCCCGATGGTCACGGCGAGGAGGGCGGCGGCCAGCTGGCGGAAGATGTAACTGTCGAGCCGGGTCATGAGGTCGCGCGCACCCTAGCGGCGGCGGTGGCATGGGGAAAGCGCAAGCAAGGGGGATGTTGCGCCGAGGCCGCAGGTGTGGCCGAAGCGCCGGGCCCGGGCCGCGGCGGCAGCCGGGCGGTACCGCCGCTAGGGCAGCACCTTTCCCGGGTTCATCAGGCCCTGCGGGTCGACCGCCGCCTTGATCCGCTGCATCAGGTCCAACTCCGCCCCGCCGCGCCAATCCGCCATCATGTCGGTCTTGAGCCGGCCGATCCCGTGCTCGGCCGAGAAGCTGCCGCCGAGGTCGCGCACCACCTCGTTCACCGTCTCCATGATGTCGTGGCTGCGGGCCAGGAAGGCGGCCCCGTCCATGCCGACCGGCTGTTCCAGGTTCATGTGGATGTTGCCGTCGCCGAGATGGCCGAAGGGCACCGGGCGGATGCCGGGGATCAGCCGGGCGCAGGCTTCCGACGACCGCCGGATCAGCTCCGGGGTTTTGCTCACCGGAACGGAGACGTCGTTCTTCACGCTGGCGCCCTCGCGCTTCTGCGCCTCCGGGTGCTCCTCGCGGATCCGCCAGAGGGCGGCGCGCTGCGCCTCGCTCTCGCCGATTGCGGCGTCGAGCACCTCGCCCGCCTCCATCGCCTCCTCGAGCACCGCCTCGAGCAGGGCGCGCAGCCCCGTGTTTCCTCCCTCGGGGGGCCGGGAGGAGGCGAGGTCGACCAGCACGTAATGGGCATGGCCGGGTAGCGGGACGTTGCCGCCCTCGATATGCTTCGCGTAGAAGCCGACGCCCTCGCCCGACATGTATTCGAAGGCCCGAACCGCGCCCTCGTCGCGGTCGCGGAAGCGGCGGAACAGCGCCAGCGCGGCCTCTTCGTCCCGCACCGCGCAGAAGCCGACCTCCGATTCGCGGGCGCGGGGAAAGAGCCGCAGCACGGCCGCGGTGATGAAGCCGAGCGTCCCCTCGGCGCCGACGAAAAGGTGCCGCAGCGCGTAGCCGGTATTGTCCTTCCGGAGCCGCCGCAGGCCGTTCCAGACCTGGCCGTCCGGCAGCACCACCTCGAGCCCCAGCATCAGGTCGCGGGCATTGCCGTAGCGCACCGTGGTGTTGCCGCCGGCATTGGTCGAGAGCACGCCGCCGACCGTCGCCGTCCCCTCGGCGCCCAGCGAAAGCGGGAAGAGGCACCCGGCGCCGGCCGCGGCATCCTGCGCCGCCTTCAGCACCAGGCCGGCCTCGGCCGTCATGGTCATGTCGAGCGGGTCGATGTCGCGGATCCGGTTCAGCCGGGCGAGCGAGACAACGACCTGCCGGCCGCCCTCGTCCGGCGTCGCGCCGCCGACCATCGAGGTATTGCCGCCCTGCGGCACCAGCGGGGTGCCGGCGGCGGCGCAAAGCCTCACCGCCTCGGCCAGCTCGGCGACCGAGCCGGGGCGGACGACGCAAGGGGTCCGGCCGCGGTACAGCGCGCGCCAGTCGGCCAGGTGCGGCTCAAGGTCGGCGGGGTCGGTCAGCAGCCCGCGCGGGCCGAGCAGGGCGGCGAGGCGGTCGAGGAGAGGGGCGGGCAGCGGCTGGTCGTCGGGCATGGCCGGACAGTCCTGCGGATGCCGGCGCCGGTCAATTGCCATCGCGGCAGGGGTGACTTGCGCCGCCCGATCCGGCATAGCCGCGCAATGGTCCGTCGCGCGCCAACCCTCAGGGTCGTGCTCGCCCTGCTGCTGTCGCTGCAGTGGGGGACGGCCTTCGCGCATTGCCTTGCTCCCCTGGCGACCGGCGGCGGCGGCCATTCCATCGAGATCTGCGGCGCCGAGGGCCTCCGCACCCTGGTGATCGGCGAGGACGGCCAGCCCCGCGCGCCGGCTCCCGCGGCGCATGACAGCTGCCCGCTCTGCCCCGGCAGCGCCGCCCCGGGGCCGGAGGCGCCGAGGGTCGCCGCCACCGCCTTCCGCTACTTCGCCGCGGACCGCACGGCCAGGGTCGCCGGCCTGCCGCCCTCCCCCGCCCGCGCCCCGCCGCAACAACCGCGCGCGCCGCCCATCGCCTGACGCCACGCCTGCCACGCCGCGCCGCGGCCTGGCTTACCGTCGTCAGGAGATCGCCATGCCAGTCCAAACGCGCGCCCCCGGCGGGGCGCTGCTGCTCGCCCTGCTGCCGGCCACGGTGCTGGCCCAGGGGACGGGCCAGGAGCCGGTCACCACGCTGCCGGAACTGGAGGTGGTCGGACGGGCGCCGGGATCGCTCACCGCCCCCTCCGTCGCCGAGCAGCGGAAGCAGGTGGAGCAGACGCCCGCCGCTGCCCGCTTCATCGAGGCGGAGGAGTTCCGGAACCGCCGCGCCTTCACCCTGCGCGACGTGCTGTCCGATACGCCCGGCCTCTTCGTGCAGGACCGCTACGGGCAGGAGCTGCGGCTCTCCGTCCGCGGCTCCGGCATCGCCCGCGGCTTCCATCTGCGGGGGCTCGAGGTGCTGCAGGACGGCATCCCGGTGAACCTGGCCGACGGCAGCGGCGACTTCTACCAGATCGACCCGCTGGCGCTGCGCAGCGCCGCGGTCTTCCCCGGCGGCAATGCGCTGGCCTATGGCGCCTCCACCCTCGGCGGCGCGATCAACTTCACCACCCCGACCGCCCATACCGCCGAGGCGCCGAACATCCTCCGCGCCGAGGCTGGGGTCTGGGGGACCTGGCGGCTCTCCGGCCAGGTCTCGCGGATCCTCGGCGAGGCCGACGCGCTGGCCAACTTCTCCCATTTCTCGACCGATGGCTGGCGCCAGCACAGCCGCGGCAGCTACGACCAGTTCAACGCGAATGTCGGCTACCGCATCTCCGACACCGTCGAGACGCGCTTCTATGCCGGCATCTACGGCACGCGGCAGCTGCTGCCCGGCGCCTTGACGCTAGGCCAGGCGCTGAACACGCCCCGCATCGCCAATGCGCAGGCGCTCTCGGGCAACCAGGCGCGCAACGTCCAGGTCGAGCGCTTCGCCAACCGCACCACGGTCCGGCTGGATGCGGGGCAGCTCGACCTCGACAGCTGGGTGATCCACAAGTCGCTCTACCACCCGATCTTCCAGGTGCTCGACCAGGACGGGCTGACCTGGGGGATCGCGCCGCGCTGGACCCAGGCCTTCACGGTCGGCGGGTTGAGGAACGACCTGGTGGTCGGCGGCCGCTACTTCGCCGGCACCAACGACGCGCTGCAATACGTCAACAACCGCGGCTCGCGCGGCGCGCTGACCGCGAACGGCGTGCAGCGGGCGCAGAACTACGAGGCCTTCCTCGAGAACCGGCTCTGGGTGCTGCCCGGCCTCGCCCTGGTCGCCGGCGCGAAGGCGCTGCGGAACGAGCGCGACTACGAGAACCGGCTGACCAACCAGCAGTACAGCCGCACCTATGACGGGCTGAACCCGAAGCTCGGCCTGCTCTGGCAGCCGCGGCCGGAGGTGCAGGCCTTCGCCAACATCACCCGCAGCCAGGACGTGCCCGACTTTTCCGACCAGCTGCAGACGGTCAACAACCAACCGCTCTGGGTACCCCTGCAGGCGCAGCGGGCTTGGACGGTCGAGCTCGGCACCCGCGGCCGCTTCGAGCGCGGCAGCTGGGACGCGACGCTGTTCCGCAGCAACCTGCGCGGGCAGTTGCTGCAATACACGGTCAATCCCTCGATCCCCGCCAGCACCTTCAACGCCGGCACAACGGTGAACCAGGGGATCGAGTTGGCCGGGCGCTACGACCTGTGGCAGGGGCTGCTGGCGGCGGGGGATCGCCTCACCCTCGGCCAGGTCTGGACCTTCAACGACTTCCGCTTCCGCGCCGACCGCCAGTATGGCGACAACCGCATTGCCGGCCTGCCGCCGCACGTGCTGCGGACCACCCTCGCCTATGCGCAGCCCGACCGCTTCTTCGTGCGGCCGGCACTGGACTGGGTGCCGCAGGGCGCCTGGGCGGACTATGCCAATACCCTCCGCGCCAACAGCTACATCAAGCTGGGGCTGGAAGCGGGGGTGACGGTCGGGCCGGGCGTCTCGGTCTTCCTCGACGCGCGGAACCTGACGAACAAGCGCTACGTCTCCGACCTCGGCACCATCACCGATGCCAGCAAGGTCTCGACCGCGGTCTTCTATCCCGGCGAGGGGCGGAGCCTGTATCTCGGCACCCGGATCGCGTTCTGAAACGAAGGCGGCATCTTGTGGCGACCGGGGGGGTTCGCTAGGCAAAAGCACAAGGGCCGGCCGCCGCGCCGGACCCAAGGGCAATGCCCCGCCTGGCCGCCATGCGGTCCATTCGCATGGCGGCGGCCGGGGAGGATGCATGCTGACACTGCTCGCCTATGGCATGGTGCTGGTCTTCATGACGCTGATCATGACGGACCGGCTCTCGGCGCTGTTGGCGCTGATCCTGGTGCCGATCGCCTTTGCCCTGATCGGCGGCTTCGGCGGCACCATGGGGCCGATGATGATCGCCGGCATCCGCAACCTGGCGCCGACCGGCGTGCTGCTGCTGTTCGCCATCCTGTACTTCGGCATCATGATCGATGCCGGGCTGTTCGACCCGGTGGCGCGCACCGTGCTGCGGCTGGTGAAGGGCGACCCGGTGCGGATCATGATCGGCACCACGGTGCTGGCCTCCGTCGTCTCGCTCGATGGCGACAGCTCGACTTCCTACATCATCACCACCACGGCCATGCTGCCGCTGTTCCGCCGACTGGGGATGAACCCGCTCTACGCCGCCTGCGTCATCATGCTGGCCGCCGGCAACATGAACCTGACGCCCTGGGGCGGCCCGACCGCGCGCGCCGCCAGCGCGCTGCATGTTGACGTCAACGCGCTCTTCGTCCCGCTGATCCCGACCATGGTCGCCTGCCTCGGCTTCGCCGTCTTCGTCGCCTGGGTGCTCGGCCGGCGGGAACGCGCGCGGATCGGCGTGGTCGTTCTGCCGGGGCTCGACGACGTCGCCACCCCGCTCGGCGGCACGGTCGACACGGTGGCGCCGCTGCCGCCGGAGCGTCGGCCGCACCTGCTCTACGTGAACCTCGGCCTGACCGTGGCACTGATGGCCTGCCTGCTGCTCGGCGTGCTGCCGCTGCCGGTGCTCTTCATGATCGGCTTCGCCATCGCCATGGTCATCAACTATCCCGACCTGGCGGAGCAGAAGCGCCGCATCGCCGCGCATGCACCGAACGTGCTGGCCGTCGTCTCGCTCATCTTCGCGGCCGGCATCTTCACCGGCATCCTGTCCGGCACCGGCATGGTGGATGCGATGGCGAAAAGCGTCACCGCCATCATCCCGGAGGGCGCCGGGCAGTTCATCCCGCTGATCACCGCGCTGGTCAGCCTGCCCTTCACCTTCCTGATCTCGAACGACGCCTTCTACTTCGGCATCCTGCCGATCCTGGCCGAGGCCGGCGCCGCCTATGGCCACAGCGCCGAGGCGATCGGCCGCGCCTCGCTCGTCGGGCAGCAGGTCCACCTGCTGAGCCCGCTGGTGGCCTCCACCTACCTGCTGGTCGGGCTCTGCGAGATCGACTTCGGCGCGCACCAGCGCTTCACCCTGCCATGGGCGCTCGGCATGGCGGCGGTGATGCTGGCAGCGGGGGTGCTGGTCGGGGCGATCCCGCTGTTCTGAGGACAAGGAGGATCGGGGACAAGGTATTCTCCCCGAACCCCTCATCCGTTTCCATGAGCCCGCATTCGCTGCGCGGCGGACGCCCGGCCCGCGGAAGGGACGGTAGGAGTTCGGGCAGGGACTACTCTTTCCCTCCCTGACTTCAGCGCAGCAGGATCGACCCCAGCACGCCGCCGCCGACCAGCACCCAGAGCGGGCTGAAATTCGTCCGCCACACGAACACGCTCGACACCGCCACCACCAAAAGCGGCAGCAGGCCGAACTGGCTCGAGGCCTCGGCCATCACCAGCCCGGCCGCCAGCAGCAGCCCGACCGCGATCGGCACGAGGCCCCCCTGGGCCGGCTTCAGCCAGGGCGCGCCGCGCAGCCGGTGGGTCAGCCCCGCCACGCCCCAGGCCAGCACGGCCGCCGGCAGCAGCATGCCCACGGTCGCCATCGCCATCCCGCCCCAGGACCCGATCCGCCAGCCCATCACGCTGGCGACCAGGATGTTCGGCCCCGGCGCCACCTGGGCCAGCGCATAGAGCTGGGCGAAGGACGCGTCGTCCAGCCAGCCGCGCAGCTCGACCAGCTGCCGGTGCATCTCCGGCAGCACGGCATTGGCGCCGCCGACCGCGACCAGCGACAGGATGGAGAAGGTGGCCAGGATCTGCAGCAGCAGGGTCATCGGGCGGTCTCGCTGCGCAGGATCAGCCCGGCCCGCCAGAGCGAGGCGGCGATCGACGGCGGCGCCAGCGCCAGCACGATGAGCGGCAGCGGCAGCCGCAGCCAGGCCGCGGCGAAGGCGGCCAGGATCAGCAGCACGATCGCCTCCGGCGCGAGCTTCAGCTTGCCGACCATCTTGAAGGCCGTGCCGATCACCATGCCGGCGGCTGCCGCGGCGATGCCCGCCATGGCCGGCGCCACCGCGGGCAGCTGGCCGTAGCGGTCGTAGAGCAGGCAGAGCGCGATCAGGATCACCAGCGGCGCGCAATAGATCCCGGCGGTCGCCAGCAGCGCGCCGGGCAGGCCGTGGAAGCGCCGGCCGATCATCACCGCGGCATTGCCGACATTCGGCCCCGGCAGCACCTGGCCGAGGCCGAGCACCTCGGCATATTCGCGCTCGGTCAGCCAGCGCCGCTCCTCGACGATGACGCGGCGCGCCCAGGCGGCGACGCCGCCGAAGCCGAAGAGGCCGATCTTCAGGTAGCCGAGGAAGAGGTCGCGGCGGCTGGGGACGAGCGTGGGCAGTGGGGATTCGGGCAAAACGATCTCTCCGACGTGCCCGCATGCTCGCCGGAAAGCCCCGGGGCGGCAACGCCCCGGGCCACCATGGGCATCGCCTTAGCCGCGCCCCATCGCCGGCCCGTGCGGGTCGTTCGCCACCCGCCGCAACCGCCAACCGAGGCCGATCATCAGCCCGCCCGCCACCATCGCCTCGATGCCGACGATCCAGATCAGCGCCAGCAGGCCCGGCCCCGGGTTCAGCAGCAGCCAGGTGCCGAAGAACACCGTGATGGCGCCGAACAGCCCCATGATGATGCTGCCGAGCCGGAAGGCCATGATAAGCCGGAAGACGCCGATCGCGATGCTCCAGAAGCTGGCGACATAGACCAGCGTCAGCGCCGAAAGCCCTGGCGCCAGCAGCAGGATGGCGGCGGCGGCGAGCGAGACGAGGCCGTCCACCCAGAACCAGACGCCGTGCCGCTCCGGTGGGCCCTTCACCGCCTGGTAGAGCGTCGAGGCGCCGTCGATCGCCATCCAGGCCGCCAGCATGCCGAGGATGAAGGCGAGGCTGAGGCCCGGCGCCAGGAAGGCGACCAGGCCGAACAGGATCGCCACCACCCCGCGCAACACGAAGACCCACCAGCCCCGCGCCATCAGGCGGACCAGCGGGAAATGCCCGGTGAGGCTCGGCGAGAGGTTGGGCGACGGCGATTGGGTGCCGGACATGCGCGGCTCTCCTCTGCTGTGCATCCTAGCTAGGCACGCCGCTGCCGGGGCGCCAAGCGCCAGCGGGTGACGCTCGCGTGCACCCGCCATTTTGCCGCTCCCTCAGGTCCGCACCAGCGGCAGCACGCCTTGCCGCCGCCGCTTGGCATCGAGCAGCCGCATCGCCGGCGTCACCGTTACCCCGTGCAGCGCGATCGAGACCAGCACCGTCAGGCCGAGCACCGCCCAGAGCTGCTCGCCATGGCCGAAGGGCGCCTGGTTCAGCGCATAGGCCAGGTAGTAGAAGCTGCCGAGGCCGCGGATGCCGAAGAAGCCGATCGCCGCGCGCTCGTCCCATGGCGCCGCGACGCCGAGCAGCGAGACCAGCCCGGCCAGCGGCCGCACCACGAACAGGAAGACCAGCGTCGCCAGCACGCCCCACCAGTCCAGCGGGTCGAGCAGCCCGCCGGCCAGCGCGCCGCCGAACAGCACCAGCAGCACCATCATCAGCAGCCGCTCGGTCTGCTCGGCGAAGTCGTGCAGCCGGTCGTGGTAGCGATTGTGCCGCTCGGCCGACCGCAGCCTGAGCGCGGCGACGAAGACCGCGAGGAAGCCGTAGCCGTGCACCAGCTCGGTCACGCCATAGGCGAGGAAGGTGACGCCGAGCGCCACGAACCCGTCCCCCGTGCGCGACAGCCGGGCCCGGTTCGGCATGTGGAAGGACAGCCAGCCGAGTGCCGAGCCCACTGCCCAGCCGGCCGCGATCCCGGCGCCGAGCTTCCAGGCCACGTCGACCGCGGCCCATTCCCAGGCCCAGTCGCCGACCAGCGCGTCGTTCAGCGCCAGCGCGATGGCGAGGTTGACGAAGGGAAAGGCGAGCCCGTCGTTCAGCCCGGCCTCGGCGGTCAGGGTGAAGCGGACCTCGTCCTCCTCGCCCGAGCGCGGCGGGCCGACCTGGACATCGGCGGCCAGCACCGGGTCGGTCGGCGCCAGCGCCGCCCCCAACAGCAGCGCCGCGGCCGGGCCGAGCCCGAGCAGCCAATGCGCGACCAGCCCGATCCCGGCGATCGAGAGCGGCATGGCGAAGCCCAGCAGCCGCCAGGTCAGCATCCAGGACCGCCAGGCCAGGCGCCGATCGAGCTTCAGCCCGGCGCTGGTCAACGCCACGATAACCACAAGCTCCGTGAGGCGTTCGGTCACGGCGGGGTAGTGGAGGGGATGCGGGGTGTCACCGGCCGAGAGGCTGAAGGCGGCGAAGCCGAATGCGACACAGAACATCGGCAGCGACAGCGGCAGTTCCTTCAGCGCCATGGGCAACCAGGCGACGAGCAGGATCAGCGCGCCGGTGCCGGCGAGCAGGACGATATAGGGATCCATGGGGTGGGTGGGGTCCGCTGGTGATGCCGCAATGCAACGCCGGCCGGACCAGGTGGTCGCTGCCGCGACTTCGCCGCTTTGCCGCCTTCTGGGCTCCGCAGACGGCGACAATACTTCACTTGTCTAAACAAACAGGCTGTGTGATTCCGCACATCATCGTGTTGCCAAAGGGCGGATTATTCCTTGGCACATCGCACATAAAATCGCGTATCCAATCTCACAGGTTGAGCATCGGTGCTGCATTTTAGCCTCAGCATCCGGTCCTCGCGGTACGCGCAACACAAGGAGAGAGCCAAATGACCCTCGCCCGTCCCATCCTGATCATCGAGGACGATGCCGACCTGCGCGCCACGCTTGCGGAGCAGATCGCCCAGGACGGCGAGTTCATCGCCGACGAGGCCTGCGACGCAGCGGAAGCGGCAAGCAAGCTGGCCGAAAATGATTCTCGTTACGATGCAATCCTGCTTGATGTCGGCCTGCCCGACGCCGATGGGCGGGAATTCTGCGCCCGGCTCCGGCGCGACGGCCGCAAGATGCCGGTGATCATGCTGACCGGCGCGGATGCCGAATCCGACGTCGTCCGCGGCCTCGACAGCGGCGCGAACGACTACATCGCCAAGCCCTTCCGCCTGCCGGAGCTGCTGGCCCGGCTGCGCGCCCAGCTGCGCGTCTTCGACAACTCGGAGGACGCCAGCTTCACCATCGGCCACTACCTGTTCCGCCCGGCGGTCCGCCTGCTGCTCGACCCCGGCAAGAACCGCAAGGTCCGGCTGACCGACAAGGAATGCCGGATCCTGAAGTACCTGCTGCGGGCCAATGCCGCGCCGGTGAACCGGGCGACGCTGCTGGCCGATGTCTGGGGCTTCAACAGCGGCGTCACCACCCAC
The DNA here is from genome assembly GCF_004355005.1 of Dankookia rubra. GTDB lineage: Bacteria > Pseudomonadota > Alphaproteobacteria > Acetobacterales > Acetobacteraceae > Paracraurococcus > Paracraurococcus ruber_A. The sequence goes on along the minus strand of NZ_SMSJ01000013.1, from coordinate 29,496 downwards.
ACGCTGGAAACCCACATCTACCGCCTGCGGCAGAAGATGGAGGCGGATCCGGCCAACCCGCAGTTGCTACTGACCGACCGCGGTGCCTACCGGCTGGAGCCGCGGATGCCGGAACGGCTGGCGGCCTGACCGGGGCCGCTCCGGGCCGGGCGGGCGGGGGGCCATCCCCTCGCCCGTTCTGGTTAGGAAGACATGACACCAACGTGATACACGCACCCTCCTGGCAGCCTGGCGGGAGGGCATCTCGGCATAGATCTCGACCACCCGGCCGGTCATGTCCGGAGACAGGGATTGCAGGCTGAGGCGGAAGTTCAGGTAGGCCGGCCCGCGCGCTGGCTGGACAGGGCCGGGCTGGGCCTCGCCGCCCTGCTCGTCGCCACGGTCTGGCTGCTGGTCGGGCTCGGCATCCGCGCCGAATTCCGCCGCGCTGCCGACCAGGCGGCGGAGTCCGGCGCCATCCTCGCCCGCACCTTGGAAGCCGAGATCGCCGGCCGGCTCCGCACGATCGAGACCATCCTGCGCTACGGTGCGGCGCTGCAGGCCCGCGACCCCGCCGGCTTCACCGTGCGCGACTGGATCGGCATCGATCCCCCCGCCGACCTCGTCCAGGCGGCGATCATCGGCCCCGACGGCTTCGTCCACAGCATCCTCGACGGCGTGCTGCCCGCGCCGGTGGACCTGCGGGACCGGCCCTACGTCGCCGCCATCCTCGGCAACCCGGCGCAGGACCGGCTGCAGATCAGCGCGCCGCTGACCGACAGGGTCAGCGACCGGCCCACCATCAACCTCGCCCGCCCGCTGCGCGACGCCGGCGGGGCCCTCGCCGGGATCATCATGCTGGCGGTCGACGCCGACAGCTTCTCCCGGCTCTACCGGCGGCTGGATCTGCAGGGCGGCACCGTCGGCCTGGTCGGCGACGACGGCATCATCCGCGCCCGGGTGCCGGGGCCAGACAACCTGCTGGGGCTACGCCTGCCGGACGCCACCATCGAGAAGATCCGCGCCACGACGGGAGAGGCGCATTGGCGCGACCGCAGCGTGGTGGACGGAATCGACCGCTTCTTCCTCTATCGCCGGGTGCAGGGCTATCCGCTGGTCGTCACCATCGGCACCGATGCCGATGTCGCCCTCGCCCTGGCGCGGCGCGACCGGGCCAAGCTGCTGGCGGTGGGCGGGGTGGTGACGCTGCTGATCCTCGGCGCCTGCCTGGGCGTCGCGCATGTGCGGCGGCGCGACCGGCGGGCGCGGGCGCAACTCGAAGCCGTGGTCGCGCATGTCGGCCAGGGCATCATGATGATCGACCCGCAGCGCCGGCTGGCGGTGGTGAACCGGCGGGCGATCGAGTTGCTGGGCCTGCCGCCCGGGCTCGCCGTGCCCGGCACCCCGATCTCGTCCGTCGTCGCCTGGCAGGAGGCGACGGGCGAGTTCGGCGGCGGCCCGGCGCCGCATGTCCATGTGGACAGTTCCGGCGGGCCGGACCGGCCGCCGGTGGTGACGCTGCGCGCCCGGCCGGACGGCACCGAGCTCGAGATTCGCACCGCCCATGCGGCGGATGGCAGCCATGTGCGGACCTTCACCGACGTCACCGCGCCGCGCCGCGCCGCCGCCGCCATCGCCGTGGCGCGCGACCAGGCCCTGGCGGCCGAGGCGGCACTGGCGGCGGCGCTCGAGAACGTGCCGCATGGCGTGATGCTGGTCGGGCCCGACGACCGCATCCTGCTCTGCAACCAAGCGGCGATCGACTTGGCCGGCGTGCCGCCGGACCTCGCCCGGCCCGGCACCCCGATCGCCCGGCTGATCGAGCACCAGGTCGCCGCCGGCGAGATCGAGCCGATCGAGGGGCCGATCCCCGAGGCCTGGGCGGCGATGCGCGCCCAGGGCCTCGACGGGCGGGTCTACCAGCGGGTCAAGCCCGATGGCCGGGTGATCGAGGTCCGCTCCAACTTCCTCGCCGATGGGCGCTTCATCCGCACCTATACCGACGTCACCGCGCACCACGCCGCGCTGCGGGCGGAGGCGGCGGCGCGCGACCAGGCCCAGGCGGCGCAGGCCGCCCTGGCCGCCGCCTTCGAGAACGTGCCGCACGGCGTGCTGCTGATCGGTGCCGACCAGCGCGTGCAGGTCATCAACGCCAATGCCGTCCGGCTGATCGACCTGCCGCCGGACCTGGCCCAGCCGGGCGCCGCCATCCAGGACATCCTGGCCTTCCAGCTCGAACGCGGGGATTTCGCCACGACGCCAGCCGTGGCGGCGGCCGCCCGCGCCACGCTGGCGGGGCCGGAGCCGCCGCTCGCCGACTACGAACGGCGGCTGCGCGACGGCCGCGTGATGGACGTGCGGACCACGCATCTGCCGGATGGCCGGGTGCTCCGCACTTTCACCGACGTCACCGCCCGTCACCAGGCGCTGCAGGCCGAGGCGGCGGCGCGGGCCGCGCTGGTCGCCGCCTTCGAGAATGCCCCGCTCGGCATCCTGCTGGTCGACGCGGCGCAGCAGGTGGAGTTCATCAACGGCATGGCGGTCGACCTGCTCGACCTGCCGCCCGACCTGGCCCGGCCGGGCACGCCGGCCCTCGACATCGTCCGGCTGCAGCTCGCGCGCGACGACCTGGCCGCGGTGCCGGACATCCTGGCCGAGGCGGCCGCCGCGGCCGCGACGGCGCCGGAGCCGGAGGCGCGCGAGGCCTACGAGCGTCCCACCCGCGACGGGCGGATGATGGAGGTGCGGACCCGGCTCCTGCCCGATGGCCGGACCATCCGCACCTATGCCGACGTCACCGGGCGGCACGCCGCGCTGGCGGCGCAGGAAGCCGCCCGCGCTGCCCTGTCCGCCGCCTTCGAGAACGCCCCGCTCGGCATCGCGCTGGTCGATGCGGATGGCCGGGTCGAGGTGGTCAACAGCCTGACCGGCGCGTTGCTCGACCTGCCGCCCGAACTGACGCGGCCGGGGACGGCGATCCGCGAGATCCTGCGCTTCCAGCAGGAGCGCGGCGACTTCGCCGCGGCGCCAGAGGCCCTGCCGCTGGCGGGCGCCGGCCTCGTGCGCGGAGCGGCCGAGCACCCGCCCTATGTCCGCGCGACCCGGGACGGCCGGATGCTGGAGGTGCGGGTCCGCTTCCTCGAGGACGGCCGCTCGGTCCGCACCTTCACCGATGTCACGGCGCGGCATGCCGTGCTGCAGGCGCAGGAGGCCGCCCGTCTGGCGGCGGAGGCGGCATTGCGGAGCCGCACCGAATTCCTCGCCATCGTCAGCCACGAATTGCGCACCCCGCTGAATGCGGTGATCGGCCTGTCCGACGTGCTGCTGCTGCACGAGCCGCGGCCGGACCAGGTCGAGGACCTGCGGATGGTGCGCGAATCCGGCCGCCAGCTGCTCGGCCTGGTCGACGACATCCTCGACGTCTCCCGGCTCGAACGCGGCCGGGTCACCCTGCGAGAGGTGGTCTTCGACCCGCGGGAGACGCTGCGTGCCATGGCCTGGCAGGTCGCGCCGCGCGCCCGGGCCAAGGGGCTCGACTTCGTGCTCGAGCTCGACTCCGGACTGCCGGAGGCGGTGCTGGGCGACGAGGACCGGCTGCGCCAGGTGCTGCTGAAGCTGCTGGACAATGCGCTGAAATTCACCCCCTCCGGCCGCATCGCCCTGGGCGCCGTGGCCATCGCCGGGTCGGCGGAGACGGGTGCGGGGGCGGCAGGCGGCTGGCAGCTGGCCATCACCATCGCCGATACCGGCATCGGCATCACGCCGGAGGCCGGGGCGCGGCTCTTCGAGCCCTTCACTCAGGGCGACAGCTCGACCGCCCGGCAATTCGGCGGGCTCGGGCTCGGGCTCGCGGTCTGCCGGCTGCTGCTGGAGAGCATGGGCGGCAGCATCGCGGTCGAAAGCGCGGCGGGCGCCGGCAGCATCTTCCGCGTGGCGCTGCCGCTGCGCGCCGTGCCGGAGGGGCCTTCCGCCGCGCCGGCCACACCGCTGCGGGTGCTGGTGGCCGAGGACATCGCGGCGAACCGGGCGGTGGCGGTGGCCCTGCTGCAGCGGCTGGGACACCGGCCGGAGGCGGTGGAGGACGGCGCCGCGGCGGTCGCCGCGATGCGCGACCGGGCCTACGACCTGGTGCTGATGGACATCATGATGCCGGGGATGGATGGCATCGCCGCCACCCGGGCGATCCGCGCCCTGCCCGGCCCGGCGGCGCGGGTGCCGATCATCGCGGTGACCGCCGATGCCTCGCCGGAAGCCGAGGCGAAATGCCGCGCCGCCGGAATGGACCGGTTCGAGGCCAAGCCGCTGCAGACCGAAAGGCTGCGCACGGCGATCGCTGCGGTGATGGCCCGGCCGTGATGGCGGCGCGGTAGCGGACGAGCGGGCGGCCCCGGCGGGCCAGCCTCGGCCGATGACGCCGGATTGCGTTCCGGCGGCGCGGATTCGGGCGACTATGCCGCCGCATCAATCGCCGCCCCGTCGCCCCAGGCCACGGCACCCCATGCCGAGACACCCGCCGCCCCGACACCCGATGCCGCGACACGCCATGCAGAAGCACCGGCGCCTTGCGCGGCGCGCGGCCGTGCTCCTGCTGACCGGGCTCGGCGGCTGTGCCGCGCCGGTCGCGCCGGCGGCGCCCACCCCCGGCTTCTCCGCCGATACCGCGACGCGGGAAGGGCTGATCTCGGGCGCCACCGCCTCCGAGGCGGCCTGCACGGCGCTGCCGGACGGGCTCTGGGTGCGCGCCGAGGGCCGGGCGGAATGCCTGCGCGTCTCCGGCAGGCTGGCCCGGCCGGCGCGGCGGGCGATCGTCTATATCCCCGGCGACCCCGGCGGCGCCGCCTACCGGACGGCCGGCGGGCAACCGGAGATCGAGACGGTGAGCGAGGCCTACGAGCTCTCGGACGCGGCGCGCCACGCCTCGGCGCGGGCGCGCAGCGCCGCGCTCGGCGCCATGCCGGTGCTGGTGCTCGGCCGCCCGGGCATGCGGGGCTCCTCCGGCGAGCATGCGCGCGACCGCCACACCACGGCCGAGGTCGCGCTGGTCGATGCCGGACTGACCGCGCTGCGCCGCCGCTTCGGCATCGAGGAGCTGGTGCTGCTCGGCTTCTCCTCCGGCGGGGCGGTGGTCGCCAACCTGCTGGCGCGGCGCGGCGACGTCGCCTGCGCGGTGATCGGCTCGGCGCCGCTCGACCTCGAGGCCTATTACCGGCGGCCGGACGGCTCGCTGCCCGAAGGCTACACCATGCGGGCGGGCGAGCTTGCGGATCCGCTGGACAGCATCGGCGAGATCCGGCCGGGTGCCGAGATCTACGTCATCGGCGACCGGCGGGACCGGATGGTGCCGGCCACTGCCTGGACCGCCTGGGTTGCGGCGGCCCAGCGGACCGGGTTGCATGTCCATGCCGCGGAGGTCGCCGGCCAGGACCGGCCGGATCTCGGCCGGGGCGCCGCGGCGTCTCGCCACCTCACGATCAGCCGCGGCTTCGAGGTGGCGCGGGCCTGCGCCGTCGGCATGCCGCCCGACCAGGTGATGCACGCGCTCGAGGCGGACGCGCCGCTGCTGGTGCCGCAGGGACGCCGCCTGCATGGGGCGGAGATCCGCGCCGCACTGGCCGGGCGCACCCTGCGCGGCCTGGAATGGGAGCCGACGCTGAATGTCCTCTCGACCTGGGCAGCCGACGGCACGCTGACCTACCTGGCCCTCGGACGGGAAGCCCGGCCGCTGGCGCAATGGCGCTGGCGGGTGGAGGGCGACCGGCTCTGCACCACCCGGCACGGCTGCACCGAGGTTCTCACCGCGGCCGGGGCGCTCAACCTCGTCGCCGGCCATCCGGCGCGGTTGCGGCTGACGCTGCTGACCTCGCCCGACGCCCGCGCGGCCGCCGACCGTTCCGGCGGCGGGCCGGAAGGCCCGCCGCCGTGATCTGCCGCGCTGCTGCTCAGCGCCGGCCCGACGGGTTGGCGTAGACCACCGTCCGGTCGTCGCCGCCGCCCATGATCCAGGCCTGGCGGCCGGGACTCGCCTCGGCCGGGGCGGCATAGGTCCAGGCCGGACCGTCGCCGTCGTTGCCGGCGAAGGTGGCGACCCGGCCGGGCCGGTCGAAGCTGGCACCGCCACCCGCGCCGCCGCGGCTGTAGGTGATCAGCCCGTCGTCGCCGCCGCCGCTGATGGTGGCGACGCCGCCACCCGCCACGTTGCCGCCCAGCATGTTGACACCCTGGGCGGGGCGGTAGGCGAGGTCGGCTGGTGCCTGGGCCAGCGCCGGGGCCGCCGCGAGACCGGCGAGGAACGCGAAGGATGCAAATGTCGTGCTGCGGGCCATGGTGTCCTCCCACGAGATTGTTCTGGAATGGTCTGGCTGTAAGGTCTGGTCTTAATCGTCCCTGGCCCTGGCGCTGCCTCCGCGGGGGATGTCCTCGGGGGAAGGCCCTGGCAACCGGTCCAATGCGCCGGTGAGGGGAAGCTAGGCGGCCGATGGGGCGGCCGCGTCGCATGAATGATATATGCCGAAAAAAATATTTCCGCGGCCCGGCCTCAGCGGTGCAACCGGGCGAGGACCAGGGCGAGCTCCGCCTGCCGGTGCACACCGGTCTTCTCGAAGACCCGGTGCAGGTGCAGCCGCGTGGTGCCCGGGGTGATGCCGAGCGCCTCGGCGATCCGCGTCACCTCCTCGCCCTGTCCGGCCCGCGCCGCCACCTCCGCCTCCGCCCGGGTCAGGCCGAAGGCCTCGCGCAGCAGGGACAGCGGAGGCGGATCGGGCCGCTGCGCCGGGTCGGTCACCAGCAGCAGCGCCGCGGCCTCGGGCGGCAGCCCCATCGAGGAGGCGCCGGCGGCGCCGAGCGACAGCACCGCGACGATCAGCGGCGGCCGCGCCGGCGGCGGCCGCGAGAGGCAGAGGTGCTCGGCGCCCTCGCTTCCTTGGGCCGCGGCCGGGCCGGAGCTGGCGACCGCCGCGGCCACCATGCGGCGCAGCGCCGCGGTCTCCTCCACCTGCCGGGCGCGCAGCACGCCGCCTTCGGCGCGGTCGGATTGCAGCCCGTCGCGGGCGGCCAGCAGGCCGGCGCCGGCCTGGTTGGTCCGCAGCACGCGCATCGCGCCGTCGACCAGCAACGCGGCGCGCGGCAGGGTTTCCAGCGTACCGACCAGCGCGCGCCGCTCGCCCTCGGCTTCCGCAACCCGCAGGTGCAGCGCGACGGCGCGGCAGAGATGCGGCGCCAAACGTTCATAGGCAGCGACCTCCGCGCCACCGAACTCGCCCTGCTCCGCGGTGCGGAACAGGCAGAGATTGGCCGCCAGCCCGTTCGCATGCCGCGCGGCGCGAAGGTTCATCAGGCTGTCGAGCCCGAGCGGCCGGAGGCAGTCCTGGTAGAAGCGGGTCCGGCGGAACTCGTCCTTCGGCATGAGGCCGGTATCGGTGATCACCGCCCCAGCCGGCAGGTGCTCGGTGCGCTGGGCGAGCTCGTTCCGCCCGGCATGGCGCAGCAGGTAGCGTTCCACCAGGACCGGGTCGAGGCCGGTATGCAGGATACGGCCGGGGGTCTGCGGGCCGACGATGCCGAGGGCGGCGAAGGCGGCACGGAAGGTCTTGGTGAGTTCGCGCAACACGGCGTCCCAGCCGCAGACCCCGACGGCCGCATCGTAGAAGCGGTCGATCAGGATATCGAGGCGATCATCGGCGGCAAACATCTGCGCACCACCAGCCTTGATCGATGTCCGCACCCTACGCCGGACCCGGGGCGGGGTTCTGTGCCGCGACGCACGATCGATGAGCCTGCTACACAAGGGCGACAGGCTTGCTGCCGCAAGCGTGTCAGGCCGGCCCGGACCTGCGCGACAGAAATGCCGGGCCAGTGGCCATGGGCCTGCATCAGCTGCGCCGGCAAGGTCGCGGAGAGGTGCTCGGTATGGAGGTAAACGGGAGGGTAGATGGTGGAGCTGAGCGGGATCGAACCGCTGGCCTCGTCATTGCGAACGACGCGCTCTCCCAACTGAGCTACAGCCCCGTACCACCGCCGCGGCGTTGGGTGCCGCGAGGAGCGGCGATATGCCCCAGCCGATGGGGCAGGTCAAGCGCCGCGGCCGGCTTTCTTGCCGCCGTGCGGCGGCGCTGCGGGCCGGGCGGCCCGCCGGTCCCGCGGCGGGACGCTTAGCCCCCCGCGCTTGTCGCGGCGGGGTGGCGTCACTAGGTTGCGCCGGCGTTTCTGGCGGGACCGGCTGATGTTCCTTGATGTGGTGTTCTATCTGGCGAGCGCGGTGCTCGACCTGTTGTGGTGGGCGGTGCTGCTGGCGGTTGTCGTTCAGATGCTGATCCAGTTCGGGGTGCTCGACACCCGCAACCGGGTGGTCTGGACCATCGCCGACTTCCTCTACCGGGTGACCGAGCCGCTGTTCAGCCGGGTGCGCCGCGTGCTGCCGAATTTCGGCCCGGTCGACCTGGCGCCGCTGGCCGTGCTGCTGCTGATCACCGCCGGCAAGATGCTGCTGGGCGCCACCGCGAATGCCCTGCTGCGGAGCGGCATGTATTTCTGAGCTGCGGAGCGGCATGTACTTCTGAATGCGGGACGGGGCGGCGCCGTGAGCCATTGGTGGCAGGCCGCGCCGGGCGGGGTCAGCGTCCGGGTGAAGGTGCAGCCGCGGGCGCGGCGGGCCGGGCTGCAGGGCCTCGTCCCCGGGGTGGACGGGCCGCGGCTGAAGCTGGCGGTGGCCGAGCCGCCGGAGGATGGCCGCGCCAACCGGGCGGTCTGCGCCGCCCTGGCCCGCGCGCTCGACATGCCGTCCTCTGCCGCGGAGGTTGCACAAGGGCTCGCGACACGGGAAAAGCTGGTTTTTGTCGCCGGCAATCCCGAGATGCTGGCGTCCCGACTCGAGGCATTGGCATGACGGCACGGATCATCGACGGCAAGGCGGTGGCGGAACGCCTGCGTGGGCAGCTGGCCGCGCGCATCGCCGCCCTGCCCTTCCGCCCCGGGCTGCGGGTGGTCCGGGTCGGCGACGACCCCGCCAGCGGCGTCTATGTCCGCAACAAGGACCGTGCCGCGGCGGCCGCCGGCTTCGACAGCGCCACTATCCACCTGCCCGCCGATACCAGGGAGTCCGACTTGCTGATGCTGGTCGAGGACCTGAACATCGACCCCGCGGTGGACGGCATCCTGGTGCAGCTTCCCCTGCCGCCGCAGATCAGGCCGGAGATGGTGATCGCCGCGATCGACCCGGCCAAGGACGTGGACGGCTTCCACCCGGTCAATGCAGGACGGCTGGCGGCGCAGCAGCCGGGCCTCGTCCCCTGCACCCCGAAGGGCGTCATGCACCTGCTGCGGGAGGCCGGGGCAAGGCTTGCCGGCGCCCGGGCAGTGGTGCTCGGCCGCAGCCAGATCGTCGGCCGGCCGATGGCGCAACTGCTGCTGGCGGCCGACTGCACCGTCACCATCGCGCATTCCCGCACGCGGGACCTGCCCGCCGAATGCCGCCGGGCGGAGATCCTGGTCGCCGCCGTCGGCCGGGCCGAGATGGTACGCGGCGAGTGGATCGGCGAGGGCGCCGTGGTCATCGACGTCGGCATCAACCACAATGGCGCCGGCAAGCTGGTCGGCGACGTCGCCTTCGATGCGGCGGCGGAGCGCGCCGCGGCCATAAACCCGGTTCCCGGCGGGGTCGGGCCGATGACCATCGCCTGCCTGCTGGAGAATACGCTTGAGGCGGCGCTGGCCCGCCGCGGGGCGCATTGATGCGGCTCTATCGCCTGCTGCGGGTGCTCGGCATCCTCGCCCTGCTCGCCACCATCCTGCTGGCCAGCCTGGACCTGCCCGCGCTCACTACGCCGGATTGGCTGCGGATCTCCGGCGTGGCGCTGCCGGCGCTGGCGCTGCTGCTGCTCAGCCGGTCGCTGCGGCGGGCGCAAAAGTCCCTCGGCCTGCACTGACCAAATGGCGGGCCTCGGCCTCGGCCTGCTCTTCGTCGCGATCTGGGCCTCGGCCTTCACCGCGATCAAGGGCGTGGTGCCGGAATGGCCGGCGCTCTGGGGGCTGGCGGCACGGTTCGCCTGCGTCGCGCCGATCCTGCTGGCGGTGGCCGCCTGGCGCCGGGCTGTCTGGCCCGGCCGCGCCGATGCCTGGCGGCTGGCGGCCATGGGGGTCTTCGGCTCGGCGCTCTATCTCGCCGGGGCGTGGAAGGCCTCGACCGTGCTGCCCTCCGGCCTTGTCGCGCTGCTCTCCTCGACCGCGCCGCTCTTCGTCGCACTCGGCGAGGTGGCGGTGCTGCGGCAGCGGGTGCCGCCACTGGCCTGGGCCGGACTTGGGCTCGGCTGGCTCGGGGTGGCGGTGCTCGGCGCCGGGCGTGGCCTTGGCGGCGTCGGCGCGGCGGAGGTCTGGGGCCTCGGCCTCGCGCTCGGCGGGGCGCTCAGCCAAGCGGCGGGGATCCTCGCCTTCGTCCCGGCGCGGCGGCGGATCGACCCCTGGACCGCCAATGCGGCGCAGACCACGGTCGCCGCGCTGACGCTGCTGCTGCTGGCCGGCCTGGCGGAGCCCGCGCTGCCGCCGGCGCCGAGCCCGACACTGGTCCTGTCGCTGCTCTATGGCGTGCTTGTGGTCGGGATCGGCGGCTATGCGCTGTACTTCGTCATGCTTGAGCGGCTGCCGCCGGCAACCGCCGCGGCGCTGCAACTGCTGGCCCCGCCGCTGGCCGGCGTCTTCGGCTGGGCGCTGCTGGGGGAGCGGCTGGCGCCGGGCGACCTGGCCGGCGGGGCGGTGACGTTGGCCGGGCTGGCGCTGCTGTTCCGGGCGCGGCGGTAGGACTCAGCCGCCTGCCACCATGGCCCGCATCGCCGCCGCCGCTTCCCGGTCGCGCGGGTCCTCGCTCGCGGCCAGACCCGACTCGGCGCCGGCGCGGTCCGGCTCGGCGCGGTTCTGGCTCATCTTCCGCTTGCCCTCCAGCCGCTCGATCTTCAACGAGAGGCCGACGATCCCCTTCAACTGCGCGGCAACGAAGCGCTCCGGCGCGTCCGTCACCGCCCAGGGCCGCGGCTGCGCCGCTTCCTTGCGGTCCGTCAGGATGGAGACGATGGCATGCAGCCGGCCCGGGTTCTCGATCACCTCGATGGGGCCCTCGGCATGGACCGCCTCGTAGTTCCAGGTCGGCACGACGCGGTGATGCTCGGCCTTCGAGGGATACCAGTTGGGCGAGACATAGGCCTCCGCCCCCTGAAAGACCGCCAGCGCCCGGCCGGCCGCGCGCAGCGCCTGCCAATGCGGGTTGGCGCGGGCCACGTGCCCGAGCAGCACGCCCTCCTCCTCCAGCAGCACCAGCGGCAGGTGGGTCACGTTCGGCACGCCGTCGGCGCCGTTCGAGACCAGCAGCGCCAGGCGGGCCGAACGGATCAGGCCGTGCAGGATGTCCGGGCGGTCTTCGCGGAAGGCAGGCGGGTTGTACATGGCGGAAACCTGCCGGACTCCGGGCCCGCGCCGCAACGGCGGCATGCGCAGGGCGGGGTTGCGCGTGGCGGAACCCTTGTGGGGCGGCACGGCAATGTTGTCGAGGGACGCGCTTTCCTCCCTGGCTCCCTCCGCCCCTGAGCCGGCGCCTGCCGCGGGGCCGGTGCGGGCCCAGGAAATGGATGAGGGGCGCGGGGAGAATGCCGTCCCCCGGCCTTCGGTCCTTCAGCGCTTGGCGTCGCGCGCGGTATCCGACGCCGCCGTCTCGGTCTTCTCGCGGTCGTCGCTCGGGCGGCCCTTGGGCTTGGCGTCGCCGGCCTCGCCTGCATCCGTCGCCGTGGCCGGCTGGCCGGAGGCGTCCTGGCCTTTCTCCTGCTCGGTCCAGCCGGACTCGCCGGTGCCCTTCCCGGTGTCCTTGGGCGCATTCGCGTTCGGCATATCCCGCTCCTTCAGTCCGGCGGCGGAACGCCGCGGGGCAGGCGGCGGTTCCGGCGCGTTCGGACCCGGATTGCCGCAGGAGGTGACCGCATGCTGCTGCCCGGACCGACCCCGCTCTGGCTCTCGCTGCTGCTCGGCTTCGTCGCCGCGCCGGCACTGGCGCTCGGCGCCCTGGCCCTGATGCATGCCGCGCTGGACCGGCTGCTGCGCGACCACCAGGCGCCGGTGCTGCAGCGGCTGCTGCGGGACGGCCGCGGCGCGGTGCGGGTGGCGGTCGCCCTGCTGGCGCTGATCGCCATCCTGCCGGAGCTCGACCTGCCGCGGCAGCTGGTGGCGGCGGCGACGCGGCTGGCCGACCTGGCGCTGATCGCCGCGCTGGGCTGGATGCTGACGCGGAAGGTCGCGGCCCTCTTCGATGCCTGGCTCGACCGCGCCTGGACCGGGGAGGAGGACTGGATCACCCGCCGCCGCCGCACCCAGCTGGTGGTCTTCCGGCGGCTGGCGGTCTCGGCCGGGGTGACGCTGACCGCCGGGCTGGTGCTGACGCAGATCCCGGCGGTGCGGGCGGTCGGGCTCAGCCTCTTCGCCTCGGCCGGCGTCGCCGGCATCGTCGCCGGCCTCGCGGCGCGGCCGGCGGTCTCCAACCTGATCGCCGGCATCCAGCTGGCGCTGACCCAGCCGATCCGCATCGGCGACTCGGTGGTGGTCGAGGGCGACTACGGCACGGTCGAGGAGATCACGGCGACCTATGTCACCATCACCACCTGGGACCAGCGCAGCCTGGTGGTGCCGCTGAACTACTTCATGGAACGGCCGATCCGGAACTGGACCAAGCGCACCACGCAGCTGCTCGACACCGTCTTCGTCTACGTGGACTACACCGTGCCGGTCGAGGCGATCCGCGCCGAGGCCAAGCGCATCCTCGAGGCCACGCCGCTCTGGGACCGGCGGGTCTTCGCCGTGCAGGTGACCGACCTGAAGGAGCGCAGCATGGAGATCCGCGTGCTGATGAGCGCCAGCAATGCCGGGCGGATGTTCGACCTGCGCTGCCTGATGCGGGAGGCCCTGATCGGCTGGCTGGCCGCCCGCCATCCGAATGCCCTGCCGCAGGAACGCGTGGAGATGACCGGCGAACGGGCGCCGGCGCCGGCTTGACCGTGCCACGAAGCCGAATGCAGCCTTCGCTCAACTATCGGGAGACCCTTGCCATGCCGGCTCGCCGCAGCTTCCTCGCCGCCACGCTCGCCTTGCCGGCGCTTGGCCGTGCCAATGCGCAGGGCGGCTTTCCCGACCGCCCGGTCCGCGTCGTCGTCGCCTTCGCCCCGGGCGGGCAGTCCGACACCGTGATCCGCCTGCTGGCGCCGAAGATGTCGGAGGCGCTCGGCCAGCCCATCGTCATCGAGAACCGCACCGGCGCCGGCGGGTCGATCGCCGGAGGGGTCGTCGCGCAATCGCCGGCGGACGGCTATACGCTGCTCTTCGACAGCTTCGGCTTCCTGGTGGTGCCCTTCCTGGTGAAGGGCCTGTCCTACGACCACGACAAGGCCTTCGCCCCGGTGGGCCAGGCGGTGTCGCTGCCCTATGTGCTGGTGGTGAAGAAGGGCTTCCCGGCGAAGACGCTGGCGGAGTTCATCGCCTATGCGAAGAAGAACCCGGGCGTCAGCTACGGCACGCCCGGCACCGGCTCGGTCGGCCACCTGGCGGGGGCGCTGCTGGCCAGCCGGGCCGGGATCACGCTGGAGCACATCCCCTACCGCGGCGGGGCGGAAAGCGCGCGGGACCTCGCCGGTGGCGTGGTCGACGCGGCGATCGGCACCGCCAACACCTTCCGCCCGCTGGTCGAGGACGGCCGCGCCGCCGGCATCGCGCTGACCAGCGGGGAGCGGCGCGGGACGCTGGCAAACCTGCCGACCATCGCCGAGAGCGGCTTCCCCGGCTTCGACCTGACCAGCTGGAACGGGCTGTTTGCCCCGGCCCGCACGCCGGCGCCGGTGATCGCCCGGCTGGAGGCGGCGATGCAGGCGGCGCTGGCCGACGAGCCGACCCGGCAGAAGCTGATGATGGCCGGCAACGACCCGGCGGCCGAGGGCTCGGCGGCCTTCGCCGCCCGCATCGCGCGCGAGCGCGAGGTGGTGCGGAAGATCGTGCAGGAGACCGGGATCAAGGCGGAATAGGCGAGCCGCCAGTCCGCTCCAGCCGCGGATGCCGGCCGTGGCTGGCGGCGGAGATCAGAAGGCCCGGCCGGCGACGGTCTGGCCGATCACCGGCACAACGGCGCCGACCAGCGTGCCGATCAGCGCCGCCTGGTCGTCGCCCTGCCGGTCGCAGGACAGCACGGCGGTCCAGACCACCCGGCCGCTGGCGCGCTCGCGCAACTCGACATTGCCGTTCAGCCGGCGGACGGGCGCGGCGCCGCCGCGCCGGTTGCGCGGGACATCCCGCATCCAGCCGAGGTCGTCGCCGTCGCGGTTGTTGTCGGCGTCACGGAAACTGAAGGGGTCGGCGCCGCCGCCGCGGCCGCCGTCGGCCGAGAGGCTGCCGCGCCAGGAGAGCACATGCGTCGCCGGCTCCCCCACCCGGTGGCCGGCGGCGCGCAGCGCGGCGAAGACCCGGTCGCGCAGCGCCCGGCCGGTGGCGTCGTCGTTGCGTAGCGCGATGCCGTAGACCGCCTCGCGCGGCACCGGCGCCAGGGCGGTGGCCGAGAGGTGGCCCGGGCATGCCGCCTGGGCCAGGGCCTGTCCGGCCGGCAGCAGCGCGGCGAGCAGCAGCGCCAAGGACATGGTGCGCATCGGGTCAGGCATTCCCCTCATCCGGGATGTTGATCAACTGGCCGCAGGCCTTGCAGTGGACGGCATCCGGCTCATGCCGTTCCAGCCCGCAGGCGGGACAGGGGTAGCGCACCTTCGTCGGACGGAACAATGCCTGGGCCAGCCGCAGGAAGAGGGTGACGCCGGCCAGCATGATGACCACCGAGAGCAGCCGCCCGGTGGTCCCCGGCAGGGTGACGTCGCCGAAGCCGGTCGTGGTCAGCGTGGTGACGGTGAAATAGAGCGCGTCGGCATAGTTGCCGATGCCGTGGTTGGCGCGGTGCTGCGTCTCGAAGACGACGCCGCTCATGACGAAAAGGAAGACGAGGAGCTGCGCCGCGGCCAGCGTCGCCTCCTCGTTGCGGCGGAAGAAGGGCAGGTCGCTGCGCAGCGTGGTGATCAGCTTCACCGAATGCAGCAGCCGCAGCGTCCGCAGCACGCGGAGGAAGGCCATCGCACCCTGCAGCAGCGGCGCCAGCAGCAGCGACAGGATGGCGACCAGGTCGGCCAGGTTGAACGGGTTGACCAGGCTCCGCAGCGGCACGCCGCTGGCGGCGATGCGCATGCCGAACTCGCTCGCCAGCACCAGGCCGAGCAGCACGTCAAGCGTGAGCACGAGGCTGCTCGGCGGCAGGAAGGACGCGATGACGATCCAGGCGATGCTGAGGATGTCGAGCCCGAGCAGGGCATAGCGGAAGCGCTTGGCGGGTGGCGTCCCCGCTTCGTAGAGATGGCGCAGCACCACGCGCAGGCCGTGCCGCCGCGCCATCTCCCGCATCGGTTCGGGCGCCTAGAGCGCGCCGCCCTTGCGGCCGGCCATGGCGCCGAGCCGGAGGCGGAGCGCGTTCAGCTTGATGAACCCTTGCGCGTCGAACTGGTCGTAGGCGCCCTGGTCGTCCTCGAAGGTCACGTGCTTCATGGAGTAGAGGCTGTTCGGCGACTGCCGCCCGGTGACGATGGTGTTGCCCTTGTAGAGCTTGAGGCGGACGGTGCCGGAGACGCTGGCCTGGCTCTCGTCCGCCATGGCCTGGATCATCCGGCGTTCCGGGCTGAACCAGAAGCCGTTGTAGACGATCTCGGCATAGCGCGGCATGAGCGAGTCTTTGAGGTGCGCCGCCTCGCGGTCGAGGGTGATGCTCTCGATCGCCCGGTGCGCGACATAGAGGATGGTGCCGCCGGGCGTCTCGTAGCAGCCGCGCGACTTCATGCCGACGAAGCGGTTCTCCACCAGGTCCAGCCGGCCGATGCCGTTGGCCCTGCCGAGCGCGTTGAGCTTGGTCAGCAGCATGGCCGGCGACAGCCGCTCGCCGTTGATGGCGACCGCGTCGCCGCGCTCGAACTCGATGGTGATCTCGGTCGGGGTGTCGGGCGCGGCCTCGGGGCTGAGGGTGCGCTGCCAGACCATCTCGTCCGGGGCGTCCCAGGGCTCCTCGAGGATCTTACCCTCGGAACTCGAGTGCAGCAGGTTGGCGTCGACGCTGAAGGGCGATTCGCCGCGCTTGTCCTTGGCGATCGGGATCTGGTGCGCCTCGGCGAAGGCGATCAGCGCGGTGCGGCTGGTCAGGTCCCATTCGCGCCAGGGGGCGATGACCTTCACCTCCGGCTTCAGCGAATAGTAGCCGATCTCGAAGCGGACCTGGTCGTTGCCCTTGCCGGTCGCGCCATGGGCCACGGCATCGGCGCCGACCTGCTCGGCGATCTCGATCTGACGCTTGGCGATCAGCGGCCGGGCGATCGAGGTGCCCAGCAGGTACTGGCCCTCATACAGCGCGTTCATGCGGAACATCGGAAAGACGAAGTCGCGGGTGAACTCCTCCCGCAGGTCGTCGACGAAGATGTTCTCCGGCTTGATGCCGAGCAGCAGGGCCTTGTCGCGGGCCGGGCCGAGTTCCTCGCCCTGGCCGAGGTCGGCGGTGAAGGTGACCACCTCGCACTGGTAGGTGGTCTGCAGCCATTTCAGGATGACGCTGGTGTCGAGCCCGCCGGAATAGGCGAGAACCACCTTCTTCACGTCCTTCACGCGCATCGGAAACGTCCTTGGTCGGCCCCGTCGGGGCAGCCGCGCGACGGGGCCGCGCGGCGGGAAAACCTGGCTGTCCTGCCCGGTCGGGGCGCGGCGGACAAGAGGCTTGTTGCAATCCAGCCCGGCGATGTGGTTTCCTCACTTTTATGGGATATCACATATTGTTGTCCTTTATCCTCTGCGCCGTTGCCCTCCTCCCTGCCCGGGCGGAGCCGCCGCGCATCCCCGTCCTCGATGCCGCCGCCGTGCCGCATCTCGGCCCCGCGGGCCGCGAGGATTATGCCCGCTTCCTGCTGCAGGCGACGCCGCGCGCCTTCGCGCTCAGCCCGGAAGGCGCCTGGGGCTGGGCCGCCGCGCTGCCGGACGCGGCGGCGACGGCGAAGCGCGCCGTGGAGCTCTGCGCGTCCTGGGGCGGCAGCGACTGCCGGGTCTATGCCGCGGACCTCGCGGTGGTCTGGCCCGGGATGGAAAGCCCCGCCCCGCCCCCCGCCCCCGCTGCCCCGGTCGAGGCCGGCGCGGGCTGGTCCCTGGTGCCGGACGGCCGCTTCCTCTGGCAGGGGCCGAAGGCAGCGCGCGGCGCCTATGTCTGGGCGCATGGCCGCGCCGCCGGCGGCCAGGACAGCCGCGGCAGCCAGCCGCAGCCGCATGTCCGGGTCTTCAACAATGCCGGCTACGACGTGCTGCGCTTCGACCGCGACCCGTCGACCGATGAGACCGACACCGCCGCCGAATGGCTGAAGCAGACACTCCGGACGCTGCGGGCGCAGGGCTACGACCGCATCGTCATGGGCGGCCAGTCCCGCGGCGCCTGGAACGCGCTGCAGGCGCTCGACGTGCCGGGCCTGGTGGACGGCGTGGTGGCCGTGGCGCCGGCGGCGCATGGCGCGACCGGCAGCCCGGCCTGGGCCTGGGCACTCGATGACCTGCAGCAGGTGGTGCGCGCCGCCCGCAGCCCGCGCGCCCGGGTGGTGGTGGCGAATTTCGCCCGCGACGAATTCGACCCCGACCCGGACCGCCGCGCCGCGCTGTTCCGCAGCCTGGGCGCGCCGCGGGTCGGCGCGCTGCTCTTCCTCGACCGGCCGCAGGAGGTCACGGGCCATGGCGGCGGCGCCGATGCTCGGTTCACGCTGCGCTACGGCACCTGCCTGCTGGAGTTCATCGAGGGCCGGGCGGCCGACTGCGGCTAGAGCAGATCCCGATCAGGTGGGATCACCTGATCGGGTGAGGATGCTCTGAACACAATGACCTGGAGCATTGGCCGTGAACGCATGCGAGCGGAAAATGCTCTGGCGGCGGATGGGCGGCGGCGCCTAACGCAGCCAGGCCGCCAGCACCCGGCGTTCCTCCGGCTCGATCCCGGTGATGTTGTTCGGCGGCATGGCCTGGCTCATCACCGCCTGCGCGCGGATCGCCGGCGCCGCGCGGGCGATGTGCTCCGGCGTGTCCAGCCGGATGCCCTTCGGCGCGACGGCGATGCCGGCCCAGACCGGCTCCGCCGCGTGGCACATCGAGCAGCGGCCGAGGACGATCTCCACCACCTGCCCGGGCGGCGCGGCGACGCCCCGCGGCAGCGTGGCCCCGGGCGGCTCCGCTGCCGCCAAGCCCAGCCTGTCCCGGCCCACCGGCGAGGAGGTCAGGCTGATGACGCCGGCGAGGATGATGCAGAGCGCGGCGACCGCCCAGGTCCACCATGGATTGCCACCGGCATGGTGGCGGATGTTGTAGAAGTGCCGGATCATGGCACCGGCGACGAGGATCAACCCGACGACGACGAAGGCGAAGGGCGTCGAGCTGACGATCGGATAGTGGTTCGCCAGCATCAGGAACAGCACGGGCAGCGTGAGGTAGTTGTTGTGCGTGCTGCGGATCTTGCCGATCCTGCCGAAGGCCGGGTCGGGCTGCTGCCCGGCGATCAGCGCGGCGATCGACTTCCGCTGGTTCGGGATGATGATCATGGCGACGTTGCCGGCCATCCAGGTCGCCAGCACCGCGCCGGTATGGATGACGGCGCCGCGGCCGGAGAAGACCTGCTGGAAGAACAGCGCCAGCAGCATCACGAAGGCGAAGCAGGTGCCGGCCAGCAGCACCTCGTTCCCCGCGATGCGCGACTTGCAGAGCCGGTCGTAGACCACCCAGCCGAGCACCAGCGCGCCGATGCCGATCGCCGCCGCCGTCGCCGGCCCGATCGCCGCCACGCCTGGGTCGATCAGGTAGAGGTCGGCGGCGCCGTAATAGATCCAGGCCAGCAGGCAGAAGCCGGAGAGCCAGGTCGTATAGGCCTCCCACTTGTGCCAGAGCAGGTCGGGCGGCAGCGAGGCCGGCGCCACCAGCCATTTCCTCACTTGGTAGAAGCCGCCGCCATGGACCTCCCACATCTGGCCGCCGCGGCCGCCGGGGATGCCGGGATCCGCCTTCATCATGGCGTCGATGTGCATGAAGTAGAAGCTGGTGCCGATCCAGGCCATGGCGCTCAGCACATGCAGCCAGCGCAGCAGCAGGCTGGCCCATTCCTGCAGGTACGGGTCCATCAGTGCGCCGCCTCCTGGGCCCGGGCCGTGGCGGCGGCGTCGTCCTGCGCCGCGGCGGCCGAGCCCATGCCGTTGAAATAGAGGTTCAGCACCACCGCCATCAGCGCCGAGAGCAGGATGCCGCTCTCCAGCAGCGGCGCCAGCGCATGCGGCATCGCCTTGAAGAACTGCGGCGCCACCAGCGGGATCAGGCCGAAGCCGATGGCAATGGCGACGATGTAGAGGTTGTGGCGGTTGCCCTGGTAGTCGACGCCGGACAGGATGCGCACCCCGGTCGCCGCCACCATGCCGAACATGACGATGCCGGCGCCGCCGAGGACGAAGAGCGGCACGCTCTCGACCAGCGCGCCGAGCTTCGGCACCAGCCCCATCGCCAGCATGACGCCGCCGCCGACCGCGGTGACGTAGCGCGACGTCACCCCCGTGACGCCGACCAGGCCCACGTTCTGCGAGAACGACGTATAGGGGAAGGTGTTGAAGATGCCGCCGATCAGGGTGCCGATGCCGTCGGTGCGCAGGCCGCGGGTCAGCGCCGCCTGGTCCACGCGCCGCCCGGTCATCTCCCCCAATGCCAGGAACATGCCTGCGGATTCGATCATCACCACGACCATGACGATGCTCATCGTGACGATGGCGACGAGGTCGAATCGCGGCATGCCGAAGGCGAAAGGCGTGACCGGCGCGAACCAGGGCGCCGCCGCGACCTTGGCGAAGCCCATATGGCCGATGCCCCAGGCGACGGCGCAGCCGGCGACGATGCCGACGAGGACCGAGACATTGGCGAGGAAGCCACGGGCATGCTTGGTGACCAGCAGGATCAGCACCAGCACGCCGGCCGCCATCCCGAGATGCAGCGGGTCGCCATAGCCCGGCATGGCGGGGGACGCGGCGCCGGCCGCCCAGTTCACCCCGACCCGCATCAGCGAGATGCCGATCATCAGGATGATCGTGCCGGTGACGACGGAGGGAAACAACGGCAGCAGCCGGCTGACGAAGGGCGCGATCAGCATGGTGACGATGCCGGCGGCGATGACCGCGCCGAAGATGCCGAGCAGGCCGAGATCGGGGTTGGTCGCCATCGCCACCATCGGGCCGACCGCGGCGAAGGTCACGCCCATCATCACCGGCAGGCGGATGCCGAAGGGCCCGATGCCGAGCGACTGGATCAGCGTGGCGATGCCGCAGGCGAAAAGATCCGCATTGACCAGCAGCGCCACCTGGTCCGGCGGCAGCTTCGCGGCACGGCCGATGATGAGCGGCACCGCCACGGCGCCGGCATACATCACCAGCACATGCTGCAGCGCGAGCGCCAGCAGCTTCGGCGCCGGCGGCACCGTATCCACAGTCTCAGCCCGATCCGACACATCCGGTCCCCCTGACGCAAGCCGCGCGGGTCCCGGCGCCCTTCCCCATGGGCCGTCAGTTAGCCTTCAGACGATGGGCCGGGCAAGGGGACGCGGTCAGGGTTCCAGCTTCACCCCTGTCCGCTGCACCACGACGCGGAACTTCTCGACCTCCCGTGCCAGGAAGGCGCGGGCTTCCTCCGGGCCGTTGGGCCGGGTCCAGGCATCGACGCCGGCGGTCAGCAGCCGCTGCTGCAGGGCAGGCTCGGCGAGCGAGGCGTTCAGCGCCCGGTTCAGCGCCGCCTGGATCTCGGCCGGCATCCCCGGCGGTCCCAGCAGGATGTTCCATGTCACCAGGTCGAAGCCGGGCACGCCGGCCTCGGCCAGGGTCGGGAGGTCGGGGAAGGTCGGGAAGCGGTGGTCGCCGGTGACGGCGATGCCGCGCACCATGTCGTCCCGCACCTGCTGCGCGGCGGAGGCGAGCACGGCGATGCCGAACTTGCCGTCGCCCTGGAAGATCGCCGTCAGCATCTGCCCGCCGCTGCGATAGGGCACGTGGACGAAGCGGGTGCCGAGGTCGAGCGCCAGCATCTCGGAGGCCAGGTGGACGATGGTGCCGACGCCCGAGGTCGCATAGGCGATGCTGTCGGGCGGCGCGCCGCGCAGATGCTGCACCACCGCGGCGGGCGTCGCGCCGGGCAGGTCCTTGTTCACCACCAGCACCAGCGGCGCGGTGCCGATGACGCCGAGATGGGAGAAGTCCGCCACCGGGTCGTAGCGCGTGCCGCCCACCAGGGCATTCGGCGCGATGGCGTGGGAGGAGCTCTCGACCAGCATGATGGTATGGCCGTCCGGCGCCTGCCGCTTCAGCCACTCGCTGGCGACGATGCCGCCGGCGCCCGGCCGGTTCTCCACCACCACCCGCGCACCGTTGCCGAGATTGGCCGCCAGCCGCTCCGCCAGGATCCGGGCCGCGATGTCGGTGGAGCCGCCCGGGGCATAGCCGGTGGCCAGGGTGATGGGACGGTCGGGGAAGGCCTGCGCCACGGGCGCGAGCAGCAGCATGGCAAGGGCAAGGCCGAGGAGGCGGTGCATGGTCGGTGACTCCGTGGCGGCTCAGCCTTGGGCCAGCAAATCGGCCGGGGTGCGACCGAGGACGGGGCCCATCAGGCCGAGATCGAGGGCGGTGCGGGTGACCTTCGCGGCGAAGCCCGGCGCCGCGGCCAGCGCCGCCAGCCGCAGCCGCGCCGCGGCTTCCGCCATCAGCCGCTCGAGCGCCGGGCCGTCCTCAGGCCGCGGCAGGTTAGGGATCACCGGGCCGCGCTGCGGCGGGGTGCCGAGCAGGAGGCGCTCCAGCACCCGGCTGTCGAGCGAGATGGCGGTGCCGCAGGTCATCGCCAGGTCCTCGTCCGGGAAGGCCAGCCGCAGCCCGACCAGCGCGCCCGGCGCCCGGTTGCGGGTGAGGTGGTTGTCCCAGATCACCAGCGGCCTGCCGTCGGGGAAGGCCTCGGCGGAGACGCCGCCCTCCGCCCGCGGACCGAGGATCCGGTAGAGGCCGAAGCGCGCCTCGCCCAGCGCGCGCAGCATGCGGTCCTCCTCGCTGCCCGGCAGCGGCGGCTCGGCCCGCGCCTGGCGCTCGATCGCGCGGCCATGGCCACCCACAGGGTCGAGCACGCCGAGGTCGAACACCGCGGCGAGCTGCATCTCATCCGCCGGGCGGACCTGCTTGCCGTCCCAGAGCGTCAGCGCGCGCGCCTGGCTGGCGACGCTGGCGAGCGGGATGCGCTGCGAGGCCGCGCTCAGCAGGCTGCGGCGGATCGCGGCGTAGCGCAGGTAGCGCGCCGCCGGCGTCTGGTCATCCGACACGTCAATTCGGGACGGTGACGCCAAGCGCCCGGGCGCAGCGGACGATGCTCTCCCAGGTGTCGGGCTGCAGCGGCACGCCCTTGGCGAGGCGCTCGGCGCGCAGCCGCGCCTCCGGCTCGCCGGGGGCCAGCACCTCGCCGCCCGGGGTGGCGGGGCGGCAGGACTTCACCCAGGCGACATAGTCCTCGGCGGTGCGCTTGAACTCGGCAGCGGTGCCGAAGTGCTGCGGCGAGATGTAGATCGACAGCATGCCGTTGGCGATGCGGCCCCGCACATCGACGGGGCCCGAGGTGCCGCCGCCGGTGAAGGCGCCGGCCAGCAGCTCGCACATGAAGGCGAGGCCCGAGCCCTTGTGCTCGCCGAAGGCGCGGATGGCGCCGAGCCCAGCCGAGGGACTGCGCGGCCCGACCTGTTCATATGGGCCGTAGAGCGTATGCGGGTCGGCCGAGAGGGTGCCGTCCGGCTCGATCAGCGCGTCGTGCGGCAGCGCCTTGCCGCCGTTCGAGGCGACGAGGACCTTGCCTTCCGCGACCAGCGACGTCGCGAAATCGAGCACGACCGGCGGGTCGGTCGGCACCCCGACGCTGAAGGGAGCGGTGGAGAAGCGTCGCTCCGTTCCGCCGAAGGGCGCGACCAGCACGGAGCCCGCGACGTTGACGAAATGGATCGAGATCAGCCCCGCGGCGATCGCCTGCTCGGAATAGGCGCCGATGCGGCCGACATGGCCGGCGTTCTTCAGCGCGACGATGGCGGTGCCGTGCTTCTGCGCCCGCTCGATGCCGAGCGCGCAGGCCTCCGGCGCCACGGTCTGGCCGAAGCCGAACTTGCCGTCGAGCAGCGCGAAGGCGCCGCCGTCGGTGACGATCTCGGCCGACTGGCCGGCGAGGATGTAGCCGGCCTGCTGCCACTCGACGTAGCGTGGCACGCGGACCACGCCGTGGCTGTCATGCCCCGCGAGGTTGGCGCCGAGCAGGTGGTGGGAGATGCGCCCGGCCTCCGCCGCCGCGCAGCCATTGGCGACGAAGATCTTGGCGACGAGGGCTTCGAGCGTGTCGGCGGCGATCAGTACCGGGGTATAGCTGTCCATGGGTCTTCCCTAGGGCAGGCCCGAGGGCGTGGCCACCCCCGGGCCTTCGGCGATTACAGGACGCGGTCGGTCTTCGGGTCGATCAGGTGCATGCGGTTCATGTCGATCGCCATCGGCGTCCGCACGCCCGGCTCCACCGCGACGCCCGGGTCGAACTTGGCGCAGATCTCGTGCCCATCCTTCCAGAAATGCAGCAGCGTCTCGGCGCCCATCGGCTCGACCACCTCGGGCGTCGCGTGGAAGCTGGCGAGGCCGGGGCGGTGGTCGTTCGGGCGCACCTCGGTCATGTGCTCGGGCCGGATGCCGAAGAGCAATTCTCGCCCTGCATGGGCCTTGTAGCGGCCGATGCGGTCCTCCGGGATCGGCAGCACGATGTCGCTGGACAGCTCGAGATTCAACGCGCCGGAGGTCTCGACCAGCCGGGTCGGGATGAAGTTCATCGCGGGGCTGCCGATGAAGCCGGCGACGAACTTGGTCTGCGGGTGGTGGTAGAGCTCCTGCGGCGGGCCGACCTGCTCGATCACGCCGTGGTTCATCACCACCACGCGGTCGGCCAGCGTCATCGCCTCCACCTGGTCGTGGGTGACGTAGACGGTGGTGGTCTTGACGGTCTGGTGGACCTTCTTGATCTCGGTCCGCATCTGCACGCGAAGCTTGGCGTCGAGGTTCGAGAGCGGCTCGTCGAAGAGGAACACCTTGGGGTCGCGGACGATGGCGCGGCCCATCGCCACGCGCTGCCGCTGGCCGCCCGAGAGCGCCTTCGGCTTGCGGTCGAGCAGCACCTTGATGTCGAGGATCTGCGCCGCGTTCTCGACCCGGCGGCGGATCTCCTCCTTCGGGAATTTCCGCAGCATCAGGCCGAAGGCCATGTTGTCGTAGACCGACATGTGCGGGTAGAGCGCGTAGTTCTGGAACACCATGGCGATGTCCCGGTCGCGCGGCGGGATGTCGTTCACCACGCCGCCGCCGATGGCGATCTCGCCGCCCGAGATCTCCTCGAGCCCCGCGATCATCCGCAGCGTGGTGGACTTGCCGCAGCCGGATGGGCCGACGAGGACGACGAATTCATGGTCGTCGATCTCGAGGTTGATGCCCTTCACCGCCTGCACGCCGCCTTCGTATTCCTTGACGACCTTGCGGATGGAAACCTGCGCCATCTGTTCTTTCTCCTCCCGGCCGATCCACGCCTCCGGCCTGTCCGGGGCGATGCCCCGGACAGGCCGGCGACCGGACGGTGTCAGCCCTTGGTCGCGCCGGCGGTGAGCCCGGCGATGTAGTAGTCCATGAGGAAGGCGTAGACGATCACCGGCGGCAGCGCCGCCAGCAGCGCGCCCGCCATCAGCTGGCCCCAGGCGAAGGTGTCGCCGCGGATGAGCTGGGAGACGACGCCGATGGTCAGCGGCATCTCGTCGGGACGGGTGATGAAGGCGGTCGGGTAGACGAAGGCCGCCCAGGACACGGTGAAGGCGAAGATCGTCGCCGCGATGATGCCGGGCAGCGCCACGGGGATGAAGATCTTGGTCAGCATCTGCATCCAGTTGGCGCCGTCGATCAGCGCCGCCTCGTCCAGCTCCTTCGGGATGGAGGCGAAGTAGCCGATCATGATCCAGGTGCAGAAGGGCACGGTCAGCGTCGGGTAGACCAGCACCAGCCCCCAGATCGAGTTCAGCAGCCCGAGCCCGCCGACGATCTGGTAGAGCGGGATGAAGAGCAGCGTGTCCGGCACTAGGTAGGTCAGGAAGACGCCGGTCGCCAGCAGGCCGCTGCCGAAGAACTTCATCCGCGCCAGCGAGAAGGCGGCGAGGACCGAGATCACCATGGTGACGCAGACCACCGCCGCGGTGATCTTGATGCTGTTGAAGAAGAAGCCGCGGAACATCGGGTCGCTGATCAGCGCCCAGTAGTTCTCCAGCGTCGGGTTGCGGACGATCCAGGGCGTGCCGACCGGGTTGGAGATCTCGGCGCTGGTCTTCAGGCTGGTGATCAGCATGTAGAAGGGCGGCGCCAGCATGACGATGGCGGCGACGACCAGCGACACATAGGCGGTGATCAGCGCCCAGCGCCGCTCCTTGCGGAGCGAGCCGACCTTGCGGGCAACGCCTGGAAGAACGGCGGAGGGGGAGGCTGCGGAGGCCGACATCATGCCATCTCCCGGTTGCGCTGGTTGACGCCGCGCAACATGAAGAAGGCGACGGTGGCAAGCAGCGGGAACATGAACAGCGACACCGCCGCGCCGCGCGGGATGTTGCCCGACAGCACGCCGACCTGGAAGGCATAGCTGGCGAAGACATGCGTCAGGTCGCGCGGCCCGCCATTGGTCAGCACCCGGACGATGTCGTAGTTGGCGAAGGTGACGATCAGGCTGAACAGCACGGTGATGCTGATGATGTTGCGCATCATCGGCAGGGTGACGAAGCGCAGCCCCTGCCAGCCGGTGGCGCCGTCGATGGCGGCGGCTTCGTAGAGCTGGTCGGGCACCGATTTCAGCGCCGCCAGGTACATGATCATGAAGAAGGGCGTGCCGGCCCAGACATTGACGATGATGACCGAGGCGCGCGCCCAGCCGGGCTCGCCGAGCCAGGGGATGGAAGGCCCGCCCATCGCGGTCAGCAGCCAGTTCAGGCTGGAATAGCTGGGATCGAACATCCACCACCACCCCAGCGTCGACAGCGCCGGCGGCACCACCCAGGGCAGCAGCAGCATGCCGCGCCAGACCCGCTGACCCTTGGTCGGGATGTGGTGCAGCATATGCGCCAGCCAGAAGCCGAGCAGCGCCTTCAGCACCACGGCGGTGATGGCGAAGATGCAGCTCTGCCAGATCACCATCCGGAAGGTCTCGGAATCCAGCAGGATCTCGAAATTGCCGAGGCCGATGAAGCTGGTCATCCGCCGGTTCAGGGTGGAGAGGTAGATGGCATAGCCCGCCGGCCAGGCGACCAGCCCGGCGATCACCGCGATCAGCGGCAGCGCCATCAGGAAGGCGATCGTGGAACGGCGCCGCGCGAAGCGCTGCAGCGTCATCCCCCCGGTGGCCGGCGCCGCGGGACGCCCGGTCTCGGTGATGGTGGTGGCATCCAGGGCCATGGCGGCCTCTCCTGCTCAAATGGCGAAAGGGGGCGGCACGCGGCCGCCCCCCGCCGTGCACGCCTTGCTTCAGCCGCGACGCATGTTGTTGATCTCACGCTCCAGCCAGCCCATCGCCTGGTCGATCGTCTCGCCGCCCTGGGCGACACGGGCGATCACCTTGGTGTTGAGCGCCTGGATGTACATCTGTGAGGCCAGCTCCGGCGGCGCCGGGTCGAAGGCGATCGAGGTCTTCGCCTGGTGGTGCGGCTTCAGCGGGTAGTTGGCGATGGTGCCGACCGGCGGGTTCTGGGTCTCCCAGATCTTGAAGTCGGACATCGTGGCGAAGGGCGGGATGTCGTAGCCGCCGCTGGTATTGGTGGTGAACTCCGCGCTCTCGCGCTGGCTGAAGAACTCCAGCATCGCCTTGGCCGCAGCCTTGTTCTTGCCGAAGGACCAGATGCCCGTGGTGAAGGGCAGGTAGGCCAGGAAACGACCCGCGGGGCCGGCCGGCATCGGCACCGTCCAGCACTTCTCGGCCACCGCGATGTTGTCGCGCTTGGCGACCGCCCAGGCGGAAGGCGGGTTGAAGACCAGCGCCGACTTGCCCGAGATCAGGGCGCGGTTGTTGGAGGCGTCGTCCCAGGCCCAGACGTCGTTCGGCAGGAACTTCGACAGCCGCACGCCGTAGTCGATCGCCTGCTTCAGCTTCTCGTTGCCCTTGATGGTGGGCTCGCCCTTGGCGTTGGTGATCTGCGCGCCGTAGCTGAGGAAGAGCGCGCCGACCCAATCGACGGCATCGGAGAACTGGCCCATCGGCAGGCCAAAGGGGAAGCCGGCCTTCTGGCAGGCCTCGGCCGCCTTCAGGAAGGTGTCCCAGGTCCAGGTATCGGCACCCGGGCCACGCTCGCCGCTCGCGGGCCACATGGCGCGGACGTCGATCCCGGCATGCTCCTGCATGAGGTCGAAGCGGACGCAGGCCGGCTTGTTCTGGGTGCCGGACGTCGCCGGGATGCCGCGCCACTTGCCGCCATGCACCGCGAGGAACTTGGCGACCGGGTTGATCTGGCCGTACTTCGCCTCGAGCCGCTGGATGACGTCGTCGACCGGCTCCAGCCGGTCGGCATAGGCGCCCACATCCCAGGGCGTCAGCGAGATGCCGTCATGCCCGTTGCCCGACTGCGCCTGCGCGGCGGCGGTCAGCTGGAGCTGGTTGCCGGTGGTGTTGATGAAGTCGAGCGAAACGTTGACGCGATTCTTCTCGCCCCAATCGGCCGCGAGCTTCTTCAGCGCGTCGTTGCCACCCGGAACCCAGTGGTCCCAGAAGGCGAAGCGGAGCGAACCGCCCGTGCCCTGCGCATGCACCATAGGTGCGCCAAGCGTCCCCGCCGCCACAACTCCGGCTCCGGAACGAAGCATCGTGCGCCGGCTCAAGCGATTGCCTGCCATCTGTATCCTCCCTGCATGGCGGGCGGTGCCCGCCGACGTTCCGCTCGGGCCTGTTCCGGCCCCGGCCCGCAACATGGCCCGACGCAATCGCCGTGACAACGGGGGGCACTTTGTAACTTCGGCGCAACCAGGGTGACGATGCGCTGCCGGGCGGAACATCCGCGCCATCGCCGCCGTTGAGGTTTCATCGCGCCAGGGAACACCGCATGGAGCAGGACGCGGCAGAGCAGGTCATTCCGCTGCTCGAAGAGCGACTTCGTATAGCTAAGCAATGGCGCGACACCGGCCGCGTCCGCGTCTCGGTCACCACCGCCGAGGACTCCCGCCTGGTGGAAGAGGTGCTGCGCCAGCGCAGCGTCGAGGTCGAGCGCGTGCCGATCGGCCGCCAAGTGGCCGAGCTTCCGTCCGTCCGGGAAGAAGGCGACACCCTCGTCATCCCGGTGGTGGAGGAGGAACTGGTCGTCGAGCGGCGGCTGGTGTTGCGGGAGGAGGTGCGCGTGCGCCTCCGCACCGAGGACCGCCGCG
Source organism: Dankookia rubra (assembly GCF_004355005.1). Lineage (GTDB taxonomy): Bacteria > Pseudomonadota > Alphaproteobacteria > Acetobacterales > Acetobacteraceae > Paracraurococcus > Paracraurococcus ruber_A. The sequence continues at coordinate 961 of NZ_SMSJ01000013.1, read as the reverse complement.
CGGCGGTCCCGGTGACGCTGCGCCGGCAGTCCGCGGCGATCGAGCGGCTGCCACCCCACCCGGCACCCGGGACGGGCAACAAGAAGCAGGAGAGACACGTCATGCGAACCATCACCGGCTTGTTCGACAGCCGCCCGGAGGCGGAACGCGCGGTTCAGTCAATCATCCAGGAACACGGCCTCGGCCGCGACCGCGTGCAGATTCATGCCGCCTCCGATGCGGGGCGCGACACGGCGCAGCACGGCGTCCCCGCCTCGCTGCGGACGCTCCCGATCCCCGAGCAGGACCGCGTCCTCTATCAGGAAGGCATTCGCCGCGGCGGCGTCCTGGTCTCGGCCGAGGTGGCGGAGGCGATGGTCTGGCCGGTTGGCGAGGCCTTGGAGCGGCACGGCGCCGTCGACCTCGACGCGCGCGAAGCGGAATGGCACGCCAGTGGCCCCGGCGGAGGCCCGGTGACCGGTGCCGCCGGGGCGGGCGGCCCAGGGGCCGGTGCCGCGGGCACCGACGTCGCGGGCGCCGCCGGCGAATGGACCGGCGGCGGCGGGCTGATCGGCGGCCGGTCCGCCGGCAGCAGCGCGACGCAGGACAGCCTGCCGGCGGTGAACCCGGACGCTTCCGGGCGCGGCTGGACCGGCGGCGGCGGCGCCATCGGCAGCACGGCCTCGACGCGCGACACGCCGGAGCAGGCGGGCGTCGGCTCGACCTATGCCGGCACCAGCTATATCGGGGCCCGCAGCACCGACGAGGACATCACCAAGCCGATCAATGCCGGCATCGCCTCCTCCCCGCCGGTGCGGCCGGCCGGGCCGGCGGCGCTCGCGGCGGCGGGGGCGGGCGCCAGCACCTCGGCGCTGCGCGGCTCGGAGCGGGATGTGACCCTCGCCGCCTCGGTCGGCAACGAGGGCCCCGGCACCGGCGCGGGACCTGCCGCGGGCAGCGCCGCGGCCGGGCAGGCGCCGAT
>NZ_SMSJ01000139.1 GCF_004355005.1 Dankookia rubra | reverse complement strand
CGACGTTCCTCTTGCGCCGCCGCCGGCAGCTTGCGCATGTCCACATGCTTCATGCCCCCAACCTGGACGGATCCTACTTGCCTTCAAGACCGCCCAGGCCGGATCAATAATGCGCAATGTATTGGGCATTAGCGACCCACTGAGCGTTTTGCGAGAGCTGATCTCGGATTTCTCTTGCACATCGCGATCCGAAAAATCAGCCATGGGTATGAGGCACCCTCTAAGCAGTCTGACGCCTGACGACCTCGCCAAGGCCGCAGCGCATCACGCCGAAAACGCCCGTTTGCTCCGCGCTGCAAGTCGTAGCTTAACGTGCGCTGAGGAGGATCGCAGCCGCGCGCGTTGGCACGAAAAGCTGAGCGTCGCGCTCCGCGTGATGGCGACCGAAGCAACCGCGCGAGGCGGCGCGTGACCGTGCACACCGCCGCGCCGCCAGTGCCGCTGACAGCCGCGTGGCTGGGCGAGGAGATCCGCCGCCACGGGCTGCACGAGACGCTGAAGCCCCCGTGCTGGGGTGGCGAAGAGGACGTGATCCTCGCGGCGCTTCAGCACGGCCCGCCCGACGCTGACGCGCTGAGCTATGACCAACTCCGCCGGGCTGTCATCACCGCGCTCTGGCGGCACCAGCGGGGCGATCTGGTGGAGGCCCGGAACCTACTGGCTGATGCAATCAAGGGTAGCGTTGGCCGCGATCGAAAAACCGAAAACGGGTGGCTCAGCCTCTGTGATCCGGACGCGCCTTCCGACGTCGCCCCGGCCGGCCGGGCCGATCTGGGGAATGTACGCTGATGGCAAAGCGCCGCCCTCGAAAGACCATTGAGCGCCGGCAGCAGCCTCAGGCCGAGCCGCCCACGTATGGCATGCAAGCAAGCCAGCTTGCCCGCCGTGACGTCCATGTCGGCGACCGGGCTGACCCAGAGGACCCGAACCGGACGGTGCGGGTCGCCAGGCGGATCGGGATGCACGCCCGGCTCGCGACTGAGGGGCTGTTGACCACGGATCAGCAGGACGCCGGCGACGAATACGGCAGGCTGTGGGAGGTCGTGAACACCGGCCTCTCGCCCACAATCGGGCAGGGTGCAGGGGGCAGCGACCCTGCTTTCCGCTCTCACGCTCCCGAGCTCTGGTCGGCCGCCTGTGGCAAGCTGGCGAAGGGTGATGCCGTGCTCCGGACTGGCCAGCTGCGGGCCGTGGTGCAACTGGTGGTAGTGGCCGGGTTATCCGCCGAGGATGCCTATCAGCGGCTCTATCCGACCGCCAGACCGGTCAGCAACGTGGTCAGTCGCAATCGCACAGCTGGGCTCCTGGTGGCCGGTCTCGACCTTCTGGCCGACGAGTGGGGAATGAGTGCGTTGCGCCGACATCGTACTTCTCTCCAGAATGCTTCTCGAAGCAGAATTTAAAGGCAAGATGGCTTTGAACTGATTTTTTGTAACAAAAACAGGCATCTCGCACGAGGGTAGGGCGGTCACATGACTGATCTAAAGGAAACATTAACCCTTGTGGCTAGCTTCGGAGCACTCGGTGCTTTCATTGATTTTTCCTTGAGCGAGCAACAACAAAAAAGAATCCGCTCTTTTCTGGAAGAATGGTGGATAAGGTTTTCATATGTAAAACTTAGCAATTTTGGCCGTGAAGAATTAGCGTTCACAATACAATCTATCGATAAGTTTTTTGGCTCTAGTATTTTTAGCGTAAGACGATTAATCAGCGTCTCTGTTATTTATTTCGTATCATTGCTAATCGCAATATTTATAAATTCCTTTTGGCAATATAGTGAAATCTTACATAATTTGCGTGAATTATTTTCTGGTAAATCATTTTCTACCGCCCATGGACCAGCGCTAGTTGTTTCCTTCATTATGAGCATGTTAAGTATTTCACTAACACGATTTGTTACACTTGTAATATATCGTTGTTGCGGTCGTCATTCACTGGTCGATTTCGCCCTATTTCTGACTGCGCTTTTTGTTCAGTATGTAATACTATGCATCTGGGGATTTTTGTCAGTTGATTTTTTCCATTTTATCAACGATCTGATGCTCGTTATTTTTAACGGAAAAGAATATCAGGGTTTTCGGTCTTTTTATTTTGAATCGAGTTTGGGAATATTGAGATTTCAATATGGAATTAGTTGGTTAATTATATTTTCCCCTAGCAATTTACTGTCGCGGATGAGACAACAATTTGATAGTGAGGATAGTTACATACGCTTGTTTTGGGACGATTTGCTTTACCATACGATTCATCTATCGCTACATATCCTAAACGGTTCACGGTTTCTCGTGAGTCTTATTTTTGTAATATCTTTTTTGCTTAAGCCGTTTCTTGAAACTTTTTCGTTATTATGGCGTCGTGCGATTGAAAGCAATAAACCTATTTTCACTCTCGTTTTCGGAGCAGCAGCTGGTTTTTGCAAAATTGTCGCCGACTTGCTGGCACGGCTTTAATACAAAGGCGTGATTTTTTGCGCACACCAGAGATTGAAGTAACGGCTGCATCAGTAACGCGAGTGTGATTAAAATAGTTAAGGTGTAGAGGTGCGCCCGAGGTCGAAAGGTCGCTGGGCGCTTCCGTTTATAGGGCGCGGCATGGCCGTTTGCCCCCTGTCCTCTTGGAGGGCACCATGGACGCTCTGATGGAAGCCGACGATCTCGACGAGATCGCGTTGGCCGTGGAAGAGGCTGACATGGCTGTCATGGCCGACGATGGCGAGGCGGTGCCTGCCACGCCTGAGGACATCGTCTCTCTGCTGGTCGGGCTCATGTCCATGCCCGCCGGAACGCGGATGCGCCTGGCTGGCTTGCTGACTGACACTGACGCGTCCTGCTGATGCGGATCACGGTCGAGGTCGACGTCCGGCAGCTGCACCGTCAGCTGGGCGATCTGGCAACCCGGCAGATCCCATTCGCGACCGCAAAGGCCCTGACCGACACGGCTCGGATGGTCCAGATCGCCGAGACCAGGGCGATCCCCCCAAGTTTTCGACCGCCCGACGCCGTTCACTCAGAACGCCGTGGCGATCAAGCCGGCTACCAAGCGCGAGCTCGTGGCCGAGGTGTTCGTCAAAGACAGGCAGGCCGAGTACCTCGCGCTGCAGGAGACGGGCGGCACTCGCCAGCCTGCCAAGCAGGCGCTGGTCATCCCCGGCAAAGACGCCTCTCTCAACAGCTACGGCAACCTGCCAAGGGCGCGCTGCAACGGGCCAAGGCTCGGCCAGGCGTGTTCGTCGGCAAGGTGCATGGGCATGGCGGGTTCTGGGAGCGGACCAAGGCCGGTGGGCTGAAGGTGCTCGCTACCTTCGCCCGCTCTGCTCAGTACAAGCCTCGGTTTGGCTTTCAGGAGCGCGGCGCGAGGGTGGCTCAGGCTTCCTTCCCGGCCGCCTTCCGCGAGGCTCTGGAGCGGGCGCTGACAACGGCCAAGCGGTAGGCACCCCCCTCCCCCGGGTTGGGTCCTTCCGGGGTCTCGATCCTCCGCGGGTAGTTCGCGCCGCTCCACTTTTCTAGGCACCGGATATGCTGAAGGTAGCATCACCTCCGCTTCCGGAGGCGGCCACGGCTGGCCAGCTCGCGCGGATCGCCGGCGTCACTGAGCGCGTGATCCTCTGTCGCAAGGCTGATGGCAGGCTGAAGAGCGACAGCCAGCAGATGATCCGCGGCCTAGAGCGGGTCGAGCGGTTTTTAGAGCGCATCCCTGGCCCTCTCCAGCAAGGGGCACGCTGATGCGTGCCGCAGAGGGCGATGCTCTCATCGACGCGCTGCTCTCCATGGGGCTCGCCGTCGCCATGCTGATCGACTGCCTCAGCCTGCTGATGCTCGCACTCAGAACCGGCGCTCTCTGAGTGACGGGCTGGGACTCACGTCGGCCTTTTGCGAGGTGGTGGCCCGGCGAGGTCGACGTTCTCCTGGATCCACCGTTGAGGTCGGCGCTTTGCGATCCCGGCCTCGACCAACAACTCCTCGGCCAGTCGGCTCAGAGCATCGCTGAGGTCGTCCATGCACGCCTCGAGGTCGCGCACGATCTCCCGGCCGGTGAAGCGCAAGACATGGATGCCGTTCGTCAGCAGGCGACGGTCCCGGCTCCGGTCGCGGGCGGCTTGGTCCGCGGTGCGCTCGTGGTAATCGTGACCGTCGCACTCGACAGCGAGCATCCGGAACGAACCTTTGAGGCAGACCTTGAACAAGAAGTCGGCCCGGTACTCGGCGACAGTGACCTGAGGGGTGAAGTTTGTGCCCCACTCTGGATCAAAGCGGCTCTCCGGGCCGAAGGAGAACTCGATGTCGTTGTAGCCGTCGTTCCCGAACAGCACGACCCAAGCACCGAACATCGCCTCGATCGGACTCTCGACCATCTCCGTCACCAGGAAGAGATCGCCGGTGATGCCGTCGAACTTCCGATTCAGCCGTCGGCTCGCCTCGGCGTACCCCCGTTCTCTTTCCTCGGCGCTGCGGTCGGTGGCCGGCCAAGTCTCGGCATCCGCCTCAAAATCCGTTTCAGCCTTGTCGGCAAGCCGCGAGTAAAAGCGCTGCGCAGGGTCCGGGCATTGGAAGCCTGCCTTGCGGATGAGCCGCTCCGCTTCCAACACGGTTGCCCGCACATCGCCGGGCTGAAACTTGAGGCCAGAAATCCTCTGCATGGCGCCCCCTCGTGGTGGGCCAAAGCCTACACGCGCGGCCAGGGCCAGTCAGGTCCGCGCATCCAAACCCTGCGCTCCCGGAGGCGCAGGCGAACGCCGCGGCCGATGCGTCATCCATAACTGGATATGGAGGAAATCCCTGATGCAGACCATCATTACGCGCCTGCGCGAGCCCAGCACGCACGCCCCGGCATTGCCGCGCTGCTTGGCATGGCCGGAGTAGCCGTTACCCCCGAGGCCTGGGCCGCCGTGGTCCAGATCGCCACCGGCGCAGCCGGCCTGGTGGCGATCCTGATGGCCGAAAGGGCGAAGTAGCATGCTGGCATGGCCGCGGCGCCTCGCCGCTGGGGTGTCCGTGGCCATGACCGCGGACCCCTTCCCTGATGCCTTCGCTGCAGTGGTCGGTCACGAGGGCGGCTATGGCGCCGATCCGCGGGACAAGGGCAACTGGACCGGAGGTAAGGTTGGATCCGGCGATCTGAAGGGCACGAAATTCGGCATCAGCGCCGCCAGCTACCCGACGCTCGACATCCGCAATCTGACCCTTGACCAGGCGCGTGAAGTCTACCACCGCGACTACTGGCTGCGGCTGGCCTGCGATGTCCTGCCAGCGCCCCTCGCTCTGGTCGTCTTTGACCCCGGGGTGAACGCTGGCGTTGGCGCCGCAGCAGCCTGGCTACAACAGGCCCTGGGCGTTCGGGTCGATGGCGCGATCGGCCTGGCCGCCCGGAAAGCTGCGGCGGGGTTGCGGGATGGCGATGTCCAAGCTGCCGTGATCTCGGTTCTGGTGTTGCGAATGCTGCACAATGCCAGTGCCAGCACATGGCCGATTTATGGCCTGGGCTGGACCTGGCGCGTGCTCAATCTAATGGTGCAAGCGACGGGGGGGGATAAGATGCGCCGTCCCCGAGGTAGCCGTCAGGGCCCGGCGCGATTGACCCTGCTCAGCTTCTTATCGCGGTAAAGTTCGACAAAGCGGTCCCGGACGATGATGAAGAAGTCCGGCGGCAGGTGGCCGTAGTGGAAGGTACCGGGCTGCCTGGGCAGCGGGCGCAGGTCCATCGGCCAAGAGTCGATGTTGCACTCATTGAGCAGAATCCACTGCTGGGCGCTATCCAGCCCCGCCTTTCTCTTCACGTCGTCGGGCAGCTCCAGCCCGATCTCCTCCTCGTTCGGCGGCGAGTGAGAGATTGGCAGGTACATCACATAGTCCTCGGGACGCCCCTCCCGCTTGAAGGTGGCGACCACGCAGGCGGGGTGGTCCTTGTCTGCGGTGTGCGCCCCTTCCTGCTCGCGCCGCTTCCAGAGGTATTCGTAGCGGACCACCAGGCCCAGCGTCAGCGTTGGTAGCGGCACGTCCCAGGCGTCACTTCGCGTTCAGAAAATCGAAGCGGGGGTCCATGGTGGACGAGGCGATCTGGTCAATCAGGTCCTCGGGCAGTTCCTCAAGGGCCAAGCTCATCTTGTCCCGCCGCTTCAGGCGCTCGTACTCGTCTGCCTGCACGATGACCACCGCGGGCTTGTTGTAGTGCAGCACCCGCACCGGCTCCGGCGCGGCGCCGCGGGAGCCCTCGGCCTTCTCCCGGTAGACACCGAAGCTCTTCGAGACCTCGGCCGAGCTGACTTCGAGCATCGACAAAATCCCCTTCAAAGTTCCACAGGAAGTTACGGAACATTCTCCGGAACTTCAAGGGATAGTCGGATCACGGGGTGGCGATTAGTGCCAAGAGGAGCCAGATGGCCCTGTCTTCTTAACCCCTATCCCGCCTCACATGTCGAAGCGGCTTTCCTCGGCGGCATCCTCGGCGGCCACTCGCTTGCTGTACTCGGCGTGGTTTCGCATGTCCTGAGCGACCTTCGCGGCACCGTCGGCAATCCAATCCAGCGCACGAGCCACGAGACCGCGCCGCGACTCTGCCAATTGACGCCAAACGGCGGCCGTTACGGTGAGCTCCTCGACCGTAACAGAGGTCGCGGTCACAGTTGTCCTTTGTACGGTTGCAGACACATGGATCTGCTCTGAGTGCCGGCGGCGCTGCTGCCGGAGCTTGTCACCGACCGACGACATTGGCGCCCTGCCCTGGCCGGCACGCGCGGCCTCAGCACGCGCCGCGGCAAGGCGCTCCTCCTCAATTTCCTCCCGCACCCGGCGCCGCGACCGCTCTAGCTCGATCTGAGCAAGGCGGGCCTGCTCCCGCATCCATGCCAGCATGACCGGGTCGCCGCCACTCGCCGCGATCTGAAATGCCGTCGTGAAATCTTGTGGGCCAGCGTACGGATTGCGTCGTACGGCCTCCAGTTGCGCCAGCACCCGCGGCGGCAGGCGCCGCTTCTCCGACTGAGCCGGCGCCGACGCCGAGGGCGACGCGGCCGGCTTCGGCTCACGCTTCTGGATCTCGGCGAGCTCATCGTCGCTTGGCATCCCCGACCACGTGTTGCGTACCTCTGGCTTCGGCTCCGGAGCGGGCGCAGGAGCGGCCGGCGGCTCGACCTTCCGCCCCGGCCAACCGCGCATGATTTCGTCGAGGACGTCGCGAGCATCGCGGCTGACCGGCGGCGGCGCCTGGAGGCGCGACCGGGCTGGTGCCACCGGCGCCGTGGGTTGCTCAGGCTGCGGAACCTCGGTCGGGGCAGCCTGGACCTCGGCGGACTCAATGATCGCCTCGGGCTCGATGTCCGACAGATCAAACTCAACCTCGACCTCGGCCTTGGCGGCCTGCGGGGCATCCGACAGGGAGCGGATGAGGGCACGTACCTCGTTGACGGAGCTCAGACGCAGGCCGGCGATCTTGGCCCGGACGTCGGCAGCGCTGATGCGCGGCAGGTCGGACGCCTTGGACACTGCGCCGAGGGTCCGGGCGAGGTCGTGAGTGGCGCCCGTGCGGTCCAGCATCTGCACCGTCTTGCCACCCTGGCCGAGCCAGAGGCCACGATCGAGCAGCGCGGCTGAGAATGCCTCGGCGCTGTCCGATGCCTGCCAGGCGGCCAGGACGTCACGCTCGACGTCGGCGAGCTGGATGCCGGTGCGAATCTGCTGCTGGCGCTGAGGGCGGTTGATCTTGGCCTTCCGGCGCGGGCCGAAGCGGGTCGGCTCGGCACCAGGCGGATCGGGGAGGCGCGGGAAGTTCGCCAGCAGCCAATCCGCGGCCTCAGTCCGGCCGTTCGCCACCAGCCAGTCATGGACCTTATCGGGGTGAGCAATCGCCGGGCAGGACAGGCCGAAATCACGAGCGACCTCAACCGCAATGCGCTCCATGATGAGGAAACTGTTGCCGATATTCGCGACCTTGCCGGCGTCGGTCCGGCGAAGGCTGATCTCGTGCAGGTGGATGCCGCGCTTACCCCGGCTGTCGATCAGGTCGTGCCGTACCCGCATCCGTGGCTGGTTCTGGGTGCCATTCGACTCTGCAACACGATCCAGGAACGCCTCCTGAGCCTCGAGCGGGGCATCCTCCAGGGATGGCGAGACGATCGTGTGCAGCAGGGGGGCCTTGCTCTTGATACCAGCAGCCATCGCAGCAAGGCGGCGCAGCTTGGCGTGGAGCGTGTCACCGCTCACCCCACCGGGGAGCAGCGTCACAACCTGACGCTTGCCGGCATCCAGATCCTTGCTGAGGTGGTCGGCGAGGGCATCGACCGCGGGCTTGGCCCGCGGGAACACGCCCCCGATGCTAAGGAACGACATCCCGGCGGCCTTCGGCCACGGCAATCAGGGTTTCGGTGCGCTTCATCAGCCCCTCGACTTCGAGGACCAGGGCATCAACCCGGTCGAGAGCGGCGAGCATGGCGGGGATCACGTCCTCCCTGCCGGCCTCGCGGAGCGGGGCTAGGTACTGGCGCAGCGTGCCATGGACCATCCGCAAATCATCTCGGGTGGTGTCGACCTTAATGAGAGCCTCGGCCAACGCAGTCACTTGGACAGTGGGCTGCGGGGTCGCGCGGCGCTTGGGTGCCGGGCGAGCCATCTCCTCGGTGACCAGCTGCGTGAGCAGGGTCGCCCTCTCCATCCCATGCAGGGCGGCGCGGGCGGCAAACAACTCGGCGGTCTCCGGATCCAGGCGGCACCCAACCACCACAGAACGCAGATCCGCATCGGCGGTGCGGCGGGGCCGACCGCGCTTCCGGACGAACTCCGTGCCTGCAGGGGCAGGCATCGGAACGCGCGATGAAGGCATGGGAACGCTGGGGGCATTTCCGGGGGCGTGGCGGGTGTTGAGCACCTTTTCCATGGCCGCGTGGTCCTGTTTCTTCAGGCGCTGGGCGCCTGCGGGGTCCACGGGGCGGAGCCCCTGGCAAGGTTATCGCGTTTACGCGATATTCCTTGCGCGAAGCATTCCGACCCCGTCGTACCCGAAACATACCGGCAGGGTCGGAAACCGCCCGGGTCCATAGCCAAAAAAACGAGCGGCCCAGGCGTTACGAAAGCGCGAGCGGTAGGCGACTAAAGGCCTAAGCGAAGGGGCTAATTTGCCACTTTCCTGCCATATTTCGTGGTACCACGGCGGGACCACGACGGGCCCATTCTGGCCCCACGAAAACACGGAATCGGAACGAAAACTGGAGCCGTGGCGGTACCATCAGGCACGGGAACGCGGTACCCGCTCGGGGGCCTTCCCGACAACTGCGTAGACGCCTTTTGGCCGTCCATACGCATGCGTCTGGCTTGGGATCACGCCAACGACCTCTACCAGCCCCTTCCGCCTTCGGCGGCGGAGAGTCGCGTCGACCCTCCGGATCCAAGCCTCCCGAATCCCAGGGGTAGTCGCGCCAGCGATGAATGTGTCGGATAATGATTTGGTGGTGACGTGCTGCATGGCTTCGACCAGCCGCAAAAAGTCATCCTCCCAGCCCTCCGGCCGATAAACGAGGGTCGCCATTCGCAGCCGGAGCATGGCCAGGAGCGCACCCGGTGCCGGCCTGGGATCGAAAACAAACTCATCCGCCATGAAGCCGACGCTCCCTGGCAGCACGGCGCCGCAGATCGGCGGCGTTGGGTATGTCGGCGAGCATGAGGGAGACCATCGACCGGCTGAGCCGGTAGCGATCCGCGAGCTCGGACTACCGGACACCCCCGCGGCGGAACTCCGCCCGGACTGCATCCCGAACGGATGCCGGCACTCGAGACCGCGGGCCCATGCGTCGGCCCCAAGAGCAGTTGTCCGGCCCATATGGCCGGCCCGGGTAGACGCGATTAAGCGCCAGCCCGGATGAGCGGCGCCAGCACCGCCCATTGCGCATCCGTCAAAACCTGGGGCCTGCTCCCTTCAATCATCTCAGGTAGATGGGGCAATACTCATGGCCTCACAGGCCCCAGTCTGTCGATGTGCCGCAATGGACAACCCGCTCATTCCGGTGTTCGCCTGTTGTAGCGATCGGAACGGGCAGCGTGACTAATATTATTCCGATACTCTTTCCGGGTTGCGACCGGGTCTGGGCCTTACTATGAATCGGCATGCAGAACATCGTCCCTCCGCCTATCGAGCGATACATAACTCTGTACCGCACCCGGTGTCCTGGACACGCGGTTGCACTATGCGGCGCGCCTGAGATCGGTGTCGAGGCGCATGTCGAGCGGGCTGCGGTAGCCGTTCTTCTCGATCAGCCAC
>NZ_SMSJ01000138.1 GCF_004355005.1 Dankookia rubra | reverse complement strand
CCGGCAGCACGGGCAAACCTCGGGGCGGTGGGCAATCCTCTCGGAGACATTGTCGCTCAGGGGCCGGCTGTGGCCCGCGTGGCCCGGCTTGGCCCCTCCAGGCTTGGCGCGCTCGCGCCTCTCCTTCCGGTCTGTGGACGGCGGCTTGGAGGATGTGCGTGACGTCTTCTCCGGCCGCTGCAACCGCAGCACCAGCTCGATCAGCTCCGCCTTGCTCAGCCGCTCGAGCGCATCCCGCTGCATGCCAGGATCGAATCAGCCAACCCACTCCCGCGCAAGGGGGGTGGGTAATTACAATCCTGGCCGCTCGCGCTGATGAGTTTGGGCCGGTCATGCGCAACACGGTCCGCCATCTCTCTCCTGGGCCAAATTCAAAAGTTTATGCATTATCTGTGTAATAATTTTATTATTAGAATCAAATCCCTATTAACACGAGTTCAGATCATTATGAATTGGGTAGCAATTTTATTGCGATTACCTAAATAGGGGCTTTCGGCGAAGCGGTAGATAAGGTTCGATAAGTGCGTGTTAACAAACTTAAAAATTTCTTTAAATTCAATCAAATGTAGCCGTTGCGGAAGGGCTGCAATTTGTAAGTGTTCTTCCCCATACGCAATATGATGGCCATACTCGCTCTCTTAGGCGTCTAAGCAGTATGCTTCGTACCACCTCATAAAGCAACATCTTTAACTTCATAAGTGAAACAGTTTTGCTATATTAATCAAAAAGACATAACCGACCGAGTTGCGTGCTTTGCTGGGCTGGCGTTCTCAACGGTCCGCTTTGGGAAGGTGGACGTCGTCGGATGGGGTTAGCAACTCCTCTTTGAATAGCCTTGACAGGACTGGATCCAGCGCATCGGCCTCTGCGAGTGCCCAGGCTGCCCATTGCCTCAAGGCGCTGGGCTCAGCCATATCGGGCCGTGCGGTGACCCGTGCCTGCACGGCCGCGACGTAGCGTCTGATCCGCTCGGCACGCTCCAATGCGTCAGCGCCGTCCATAAGAGCCGTGAAGCGGGCCTTTGCCGCAGCAGCTTCCCGGGCCGCGCGCTCGGCCTTGGCACGCTCCGCAGCCACGCGCGTCTTCTGGGCTTCCTCCGCACGGTTCTTCACCGCCAACTCGTACGACTGGACAGCCCCTCGCCGTGCAGCTGCCTCCGCCGTTAATAGGAGGCCACAAGCAATCTTTCCGAGCTGGTCCTCAAGGGGCGTAGCGTCGTCTCGCCAGGTTTGCAGCGGTGGAGCAGATTCTGGTGAATGGCTCGTTATGTCGAAGCGGAGTCGCTCGTCGGAAGGTGGCTGTAAATGCTCACCATAAAAGGGGTAACCGTGTTCTCCTCCTTCGATCGCTAGGAGAAAATGGACTGCAAGCAAATACCGGATTGAGACAGTGAACTCCTCGCCTGCATGTTTGCTGCCGTAGACCTTCAGCCCCAGTTTTTCCAAGGCGAGAATCAACGTAGACAGGATCCGCAGACGCCGCTGCTGGATCGGTCTATCGAACTTTGGTTGAGATTTGTTGTAGAGATCGTTGGAAGTGATCTTGGCACGACGCTCCTCATCTCGCCTCAGAAGCCGAGCGACGATCAGGGGTGGCCTGGACAAAGAGTTGGGTACCCGAATCTCGCCCACAGCGGCCTGAATCCGCTGCGTCACTTCGTCCATGGTCTTGAACGCTGGGCGCGAAAGATCACGACTGCCGGCTAGGCAAGTGCTGGACTTGTGGGCGGGGAACAAGCCACTGAGACTCGCAGCGCCTGCTACCGTCGGTAGTGGTGGAAGAGGCTGGGGCGTGACCTTCTTCCCCGTCCGCACTTTTTCCCAGTGATCCGGCGGTGGGACGGGCACGTTCGCCTTGCGGCAGTGTCTGGCGAGTGTCACGTCGGAAATACCCTGCTCCATCGCCGCTGCTCGCATCGGCTTTGACCAAACCAGGGCATGTAGCTCTTCGCGCGTCATCACCGCCTCGTCGCACGCCGCCTTGCGCATGACCCGATGCTTGTCGAAGAAGTGCAAAGGCATCAAGGTGTGGCCGCAGGCCATGACGTGCTTCGGACTCCGCACCGCGGCACTGGATCATGCGGAACGAAGTGGCCGATGATGGACCAGTCGGAAATCATCCGAACTGCCACCAAGTTCTGCTTCCCCATCGGCACCGAAAGGCCGCCCCGCAACAGCTCTTCGATCTAGGCTCAGGACCCATTAACTGCTTGCGGCGGCTCGGGCGGGTGTGATTCTGAGCGGGGCAGAGGTGCCGCCATGGCCGAGCCGCCGTTCCTACGGTAGCGTCCGTCAACGTGGTGGAATTTGCTGCTGGGCTTGGTGCGGCCACGGCTCAGGCGGGCCTGGGTGGCAGTTGCGGGGTCTCGTTGGTGGGCACTGGGTTGAGCATCTCGCCCATGGCCTCGACGCCCATGTAGCGGTGCTGCATCTGCCATTCGTCATTGGCCTCGAGCAGGACGGCGCCAATGAGGCGGATGATGGAGGGCTCGGAGGGAAAGATGCCGACCACGTCGGCGCGGCGCTTCACCTCCTTGTTCAAGCGCTCCAACGGGTTCGTCGAGTGCAGCTTGGTCCTGTGCTGCGCTGGGAACGCCATGTAGGCGAGCACGTCGTCCTCGCTGTCGTCCATGAGGGTGCCGAGCTTGGGCCAGCGTTCGCGGAGCTGGTCGGCGACGTGGCGCCAGGTCTGTCGTGCGCTGGCCTGGTCGGGCTGCAGGAACGCCTGACGCAGCGCGGCGGATGCCATGGACTGCTGGGCCTTGCCGACATGGGCCAAGGCATTCCTCATCCAATGCACGATCCGAACGCAATCGACGTGCTGCGGCTGGTCATGTCGCTCCCCTTTGCCGGAGCGGGACCGGCGACCAAACGGCAGCGTCGGGATGCCAAGTTCCCTCGCGGCGAGGGATAGGCGTTCGGACGGGGGCTCCTGCCGTGGAGGCCTCCGTCGATGCCGCGATCGTCGTCCGCCCCTGTCGGCCCGTGCTGGACGGTCCGCTCAGTCCCGATCCGCACGCGTGACGGCCCTGACAGGCTGGACCAGGTCTACCGCCGTCTGCTTGCCGATCCGACCGCGGCCGGCACGCCACCGCTACGCTCCGTCGCTGTCCCCATGAGGGGTGAGCCATCATGCATGTCGCCATCTACGCCCGTGTGTCCACCGAACGGCAGGAACGCCACCAGACCATCGACAGCCAACTCGCCGCCTTGCGGGCCTGGGCAGCCAGCGAGGCCCGCGACCTGGACGAGGCGCATGTCTTCCGCGACGAAGGCTACAGCGGCGCACGCCTCGACCGACCAGGCCTCGATGCCCTGCGCGACACCGTCCGCGACGGAGCCGTAGAGCACGTCGCGGTGCTGAGCCCCGACCGTCTGGCGCGGCGCTACGCCTATCAGGTTCTGCTGCTCGAGGAGTTCCGCAGGGCAGGTTGTCAGGTGACGTTCCTGCAGCATCCGATCTCGGACGACCCGAATGACCAGCTTCTGCTGCAGATCCAGGGCGCCATTGCCGAATACGAGCGTGCCGTGATGGGCGAGCGCTTCCGCCGCGGCAAACTGCAGAAAGCCCGCGAGGGTCACTATCAGTGCGGCCGCGCGCCCTACGGCTATCGGTATGTGCCACGCCACGACACTGCGCCAGGCCACCTCGTCGTCGACGAGGCCGAGGCGGAGCTGGTGCGCATGATCTACGGCTGGCTCACCGATGAGCAGATGACCATCCGGCAGATCCTCAAGCGCTTAAACGCTGGGCCGCACTTCCCGCGCTCCGGCCGGCATCCCTGGTCGCCCTCGGTCGTGCACCACATCCTGGCCGACCCGGTCTACGCAGGCACGGCCTACGCCAACCGCTACACCTTCGTGCCGCCCAAGAAGCCCCGCCGCGACCGAGGGCCGCGCAGCCATGAGGCCTCATGCCGCCAACCCAAACCGCGCGAGCTGTGGATCGCCATCTCCGTGCCGGCCCTGGTCGAGGTCGATACCTGGGATAGGGCGCAGACGCAGCTGGCGCGCAATGCCGCGCTCTCGTTCAGGAACAACACGAAGTACGATTATCTGCTGCGGTGCCTGCTGACCTGCCGGACCTGTGGCCTGGCGATGTTCGGCCGCACCTACAAAGCGACCGCGGGCCAACCCGAGAGGCGCTACTACCAGTGCCACGGCAAAGACTGCATCCTGACCGCTCGACCAGCGAAATGCCCGAGCCGCAACGTCAAGGCTGTGGAGATCGAAGCCACGGTCTGGGACCATGTCGCCGGCCTGCTCGCTGATCCGGCCCGGCTGGTGGCGCAGTTCGCACGCTTTGCTGCCGTGGAGGCAGGATCCGATCGTGAGCGGGCCGCGGACCAGTTGCTCCGCACGCGAATGGACCGAACCGACCGCGCCGACAAGCGCCTGCTGGACGCCTACGAGGCCGGCGCCGTCAGCCTGGCCGAGATGTCCGAGCGACGCCACCGCCTCGCCGAGGAGCGACGCGGCCTGGAACGGCAGCAGCAGGACAGGGACCGGCTACACCAGCAGCGCGCCCAGGCCGAGGCGGTACGGACCAGCCTGGAGGCCTTCTGCGCCCGCGTGGGCACGCGCCTGGAGGATGCCAGCCTCACCGACAAGCAGGCGATCTTGCAGCTGGTCATCGAGCGCATCATCGTCGGCGACGGCAGCCTGGAGATCCGCCATGTCATTCCACTCTCCCCCGGCCAGCCAAACGGTAGCGGCACATCTACCCCTGAATCGCGATTGCGTTCGGATGGTGTGGA
The DNA here is from genome assembly GCF_004355005.1 of Dankookia rubra. Lineage (GTDB taxonomy): Bacteria > Pseudomonadota > Alphaproteobacteria > Acetobacterales > Acetobacteraceae > Paracraurococcus > Paracraurococcus ruber_A. Next base: position 5,528 of record NZ_SMSJ01000138.1, on the reverse strand, counting down.
CCCGGCACCGTTGCCACGTTGCGCCGAGCACGCGGGCGATCGCCGCCTTGAGCCCTTCGTGGGCATCGGAGACGACCAGCTTCACGCCTTTCAGGCCGCGCTTCACCAGGCTCCTGAGAAAGCTGGACCAGAAGGTCTCGGCTTCGGAGGGGCCGATGTGCAGACCGACGATCTCGCGCCGTCCCTCGGCATCGCAGGCCACGGCGATTATCGCCGCGACGGAGACGATCCGGCCGCCCTCGCGCTGCCGGAGATAGGTGGCGTCCAGCCAGAGATACGGCCACTCGCCGGAGAGCGGCCGGTCGAGAAAGGCCGAGACCCGCTCGTCGATGTCCTTGCAGAGCTTCGAGACGGTGGACTTCGAGATGCCGGACAGGCCCATCGCCTGCACCAGGTCATCCACCCGCCGGGTCGAGACCCCGCCGATCCACGCCTCTTGGATCACCGCCACCAGGGCCTTCTCCGAAGTCTTCCGGGGCTCCAGGAAGGGCGGGTAGTAGCTGCCCTGCCGCAACTTCGGGATCCGGAGCTGCAGCGAGCCCAGCCGGGTGTCGAGCGTGCGGTCGCGGAAGCCATTGCGGTAGTTCAGCCGCTCGCCGGTGCGCTCGTGCCGCCCGGCCCCGATCAGGCCTTCCACGTCGGCCTCCATCAGCATCTGCAGCACCGCCTCGGCGACGCTGCGCAGGAAGTCACCATCCCCAGCTTTCGCCAGCAGGTCAGCCAGTGGCAGTCTCTCCTCGGTCATCGGGTCCTCGGCCGGTCAGGGGTGGGAGCCTCGCAACTCCACCCTAGCCGCCAGGTCCGATGGCCACCCCAGCCCTACACCCCGGCCGAAACCGGAATTTCCACCACCTCCACGGACGCTACCGTTCCTACTCACCCCCCCTGCCCAGGCGGTGCATCGCAACCCGCTACGACCGATGCGCCACCACCTTTTTCGGCACCGTCCTTCGACACCGTCACCCTCGCCGACATCGTCACCTTCTGGCTTGGGCAATGATTTCTGAGCCTAGAGCGCCGCCCCCACAGGGGCGGCGCTTCGCAGCTATCCACCTCTGAGAGGCTTGCCTGTTCAATCATCGGCTCGGCGCAAGACGTAGTTCGCAAAGCTGTCGTCGGGCTTCGCGGCAGGGTCCTTCGGGAAGTCGACGACGTCGACGTCGATGCCATCCGGTGTCCATGTGACCTCTATGAGGAGATTCACAGGATCGCCGTTCGCAGCGTCAATCAGGTCTAGCGCAATGGAGAAGGCCTCCAGTTGCTCTTCCTTTCGAAAGCCACGTGGAGGACCGTGAATGCAGACGAGACCCGCGTGCAGATCCACGCCCGCATACTCACCAGCATTCCCCGGCGCTAAAGCGGGACCGCGAAAATCCTCCGCATTCCTGGTGACAAAGCAGTATCCGCCCTCGATGATGATCGGCTTCAGCTGCCCATCGAGGAGGCGCTCCTTCGAGATGTCTCGCAGGTGATACGCCTCGTAGCCACGCTCATGCGCGAGCCATGCCAACTCGACCGTGAGGCAGGCATCAATAAGAACTCGCGCGCGACTCACCCCTCGACGGTCTCGGGGCGACGTGGGGGTTGGATCGTGGGGCGAGGCATGCGGCCACTGGCGATGAGGCGACCGTCCCTAGGCACACGGTCGGCCAAGCGCTGACGTGGGCGCCCGCGAGGCGGCTCGACGCGCGCATAGAGAACGGCCAGGTGGACCTGTTCCTCAGAGAGATCCGGGTAGCTCGTGACGATCTCTGCTAGCGACGTTCCAGCCTCGACTGCGGCTGCGACATCGTAGACAGGGATCCGCGTGTTGCGGATCACCGGCTGTGAACCACCCAGGATTGCTGGATCGGTGTGGACCATGTCACGAGCTCGGTTGAGCTCCCTCTTGCGCTGCTCGACCTCCCTGAAGAAGCCGGACAGGTCAGCTGTGACGCCATGACCCAGGGCGACCGGTCGGGGGCGATTTCGGTAGGCCCAGAGCCGACGGATCGCCCCAGTCCTCCCCTGGGATGCGATGATGTTGATGACCAGGCGCCGAGCCTCTGGGCTCAGCTGATCATTCCGAAAGTAAAATCCTACGAGCGCCACGGCATCGCATGCGACCAAGCGCCTTTCTCCATCCCGGATCAGCGCTGTCGGCAAGATCTGTTCGTCAAAGATCCGATGTACCTTGCGCACGTCCACCATAGCCAGCGCTGCGGCCTCTGTTGCCGTAACCATTTCTGCAACATTAGACATGGCGATAAACCTTCCGACTGATTGGAAGATATAAGGCGACCTCAAAATTTGCAAGGAGGATGATTGCCTTGTGGCCAGTTCGGCGATCGTAGGCGGTTGTTCGCCCGCCCTGGCGGTCATGCGCCGAGAGCTTTGACGGTGCGGCTAGGGAGCGCATCCAGAACCGCGCCCGGGGCCGACGAGTGCTGGTGGCGCACCTGCGTACCCGCCCCCCGAGCCCGCTCCAGGACCTCTGCAGCCACCAGGACCGAGCCCATGGCGTCGTCCCCCACGGGACGCGGGTACCTGCGATCACGGCCTCTCAGCTGCCGAGAACCTCCGGATCAATCATGATCATAACCCACTGTCCCAGAAGCATTTTTCCTGCATTTCTCCGGTTTTACCAAATTGCGGGAAAAATCGGCCCACATCAGAGACATAGCCCATTTAGATAGAAGTATTCCTAAGTCCCCGGCACCCGGTTTAAGCTGCCGGAATGAACGAACTGATCCCCTTTATGTGGTTAGCCGGGCTATTCGGCATCGCGTTCGGCAGTATCGGTCTTGTCTACTACGGCGTAGCCTTTCTCCGGCTCCTCTGGCAGCGGCGTGTCAAGACACCTCGACGATAGTCGCAGCCGATGGACCCGCTGTGGTACTGCACGGAGCTATGGCCAAAACTGGGTGATGGCGGGCTGAGAGAGGCGGCGCATCTAGCCCGGATTATGCGCCAGGGCTGACGGGCATGGTCTGAACCGTTGTGCGGTCATAGGATTGGGCTGCGACACACAAATCCAGCCGCGATCGGAGACCATGCCCGTCAAGGTTGAAGCTACCCCGCCTCTGGCCGGCCTGTCACCGGTCTGCGGCAAGCCCATCGTCGCCCGCTTCGACGGTGGGCAACTCTCTTCTGACGGTGGCCTGCTCGCGCTGCGCGAAGTCGAGCGCCGGCTCGGCGTCGCCGACCGGCTCGCGGCCTGCGTCGAGGACCCGCGCGCTCCCGAACGGGTTCGGCACGGCATCGCGGACATCCTGCGCTTTCGCATGCTGATGATCGCGGCTGGCTATGAGGACGGCAATGACGCCGACAGCTTGCGGCATGACCCGGTCTTCAAGCTGGCCCTCGACCATCTGCCCGACGGTGCCGCGCTCTGCTCGCAGCCAACCATCTCGCGGCTCGAGAACCTACCGGGACCGCGGGCCCTGCTGCGGATGGCCCGCGCCATGGTCGGGCTGTACTGCGCCAGCTTCCGGCAGCTGCCGCGGCGCATCATCCTGGACGTGGATGACACCTTCGACGCCGTCCACGGTGGGCAGCAGCTGCGGCTCTTCAACGCCTACTACGACGAGTATGGCTTCCAGCCCATCGTCGTCTTTGACGGCGAGGGCCGGCCTGTGGCCGCCATGCTGCGCCCGGCCTGCCGGCCCAGTGGTGCCGAGGCCCGCGCCTTCCTGCGCCGGCTGGTGCGCGAGATCCGTAGCCACTGGCCCCGGGTGGAGATCCTGATCCGCGCCGACAGCCACTACTGCGCGCCGGACGTCCTCGATTTCTGTCGGGCCGAGCGGCTGGATTTCATCCTCGCCGTGGCCTCCACCACCACGCTGCGCCGCCACGTCCAGGCGCTCGAGACGAGCACCGCGGCGCGCTACGCGGTGGCCAGCAACGCGGGCAAGCAGCGCCGCTACACCGAGTTCTACGACGGCGCCGGGAGCTGGAGCCGGGTCGAGCGGATCATCGCTCGCGTTGAGGCCGGCCCGGAGGGCGTCGACACTCGCTTCGTCGTCACCAACCTCACCAGCGGCACGGCACGCAGGCTCTATGAGCGGGCCTACTGTCAAAGGGGACAGGCGGAGAATCATCTGAAAGCCTGGAAACGGCACCTCGCCGCGGATCGTACGTCTTGCAGCAGAAGCAGCGCCAACCAGCTCCGCCTCATGTTGCACACTGGCGCCTACTGGCTGCTTTGGTCGCTACGCAGCCTCATGCCGAAGCGCTCAATCTGGCGCGTGGCTCAGTTCGACACCCTCCGCCTGCGCCTGGTCAAGCTCGCCGCGCGCGTCGTCGCGCTGAAGACCCGGGTCATGCTGCACTTGCCCAGCGCCTATCCGACCAAGGCCATCCTGCGCCTCGCTCTCGAGCGCATGCCTCGCCTGGTCTGTTGACCGTCGAGGCGGATGCCCCAGCCGAGCCCCCCAACCGCAACCAGCCAACCCCGCAATCTGCAGCAAGGCGCCCCTCCCGAGGCCGGCATCGGGAATGCGCGACTGCACAACTACGCGGCGAGCGATCCAGCGCTGTTTCAGGCCTCGTTCCAGACCTCACGAATTTTCCGGGCTAGGCGGGTGGTGTGATGATGATGACAGCCGCTTACCTTTCAGTATTCACGAAGGGCCGCCTCAACGGCGATACCAACAAAGTTAGGTACGTCCAGATCGAGCGCCTCGCCGATTAGACGGGCGGCCTCCAGATCGAGGATGGGCTTACCTGTCCTGAGACCATCGACGAAGGCCGGTTCGACACCGGCTTTCCCGGCAAGATCGTCGACCGAGAGCTCCGCAGCTTGCAGAATCTCGCCAAAGGCAAAGGCTAGGCCCCGCTCACGCAGCAGGGTTCGGTACTCGCTACGTCGATTGACGGCGCGTGTTTCCGGATCCCGAGGGTCAATGAAGCCCCGACGCTTGCGGAGCCACCCGTAGGCGACATCAACGTTGACCGTGCCCGGCTCGCCAGGCCGGCGCCCTGCCTCAACCTTGATGCTTTCCGCACTGAGCGAGTTGCGGATGGCGGGCTCCCTCATGCTGGCGAGCAGCGCGAGCTCGCGGATCGTCAGGTCGTCGCCACGCTCGAGTTGCCAACGAGCAAAGGCAGTATCGACGACCACTCGGCACTTGCTGTCCGGGTTCGCCATAGGCGAGATCCAGCCATCGATTGACTGCATGTTGCTGACTGCCACAATCGCGGCAGGTCGCAGGGTTCGGGGCGGCCGAGCTCAGTCCTTATCGGACCGGAGCCGTGTAATTACCCACCCCCTTGCGCGGAAGTGGGTTGGCTGATTCGATCCTGGCATGCAGCGGGACGAGCTTGAACGGCTGAGCAAGACGGAGCTGATCGAGTTGGTGCTGCGGCTGCAGCGGCCGGAGAAGACCTCGCGCACGTCTTCCAAGCCGCCGTCCGCGGACCGGAAGGAACGGCGCGAGCATGCCAAACCTGGAGGCGCCAAGCCGGGTCACGCGGATCACAGCCGACCCTTGAGCGACGATGTCTCCGAGAGGACTGCCCACCGCCCCGACATTTGCCCCTGCTGCCGA
>NZ_SMSJ01000137.1 GCF_004355005.1 Dankookia rubra | reverse complement strand
GGCGCCGCGGCCGCGTCCGCATAGATCGCTCGCCATTCGGCGCCGCCGTCCTTTGCCCTGAGCGAGCAAAGGAAGCGGTGCTGCTCGTTGGCCAGGATGCTGAGGGCCGAATCCCACCGTCTGACGCCCTTGTCGTCACCGCTGCGCTCGGCGTCAGCGCGGTATTGCCGTGCTGAGTCGATATCGCGCTCGGTCTTGGCGATCACGTCGGCATGGTGTCGCCGGCAGTGCTCAAGCCAGAGCTGGTCGACCGCCTTCACTGTGGTCGGCATGGCGTCGGCTGCCCGCAGCTCCTCTCGTACCTTGGCGGCTCGCTCGCGCAGTTGGCGCAGCTGCTCTGCCCGGGTCGCAGGGTCCGCGAAATTGGTTGGTGTGGCGGCATTGTAGGCCCGCGCGGCGGTGCCGCGCCGCAGTGCTACCAGCTCGGCCGCCGCTGCTGCGGGGTTGGCGTGGCCGGCATTCCGCAGCTTCTGCGTCCACCGCCGCCGAGCATAGTCCTCCTCGGCTGGCGGGCCGGGGCGGCGCATCAGCAGGATTGACGCCTCTGGGACGTGAGAAGGCGGCTCCTTGGTGCGTGGCGCGGCTTCCCATGTCGGCATCGGCGCCCTGCCGTGCCCGAACTCCATGGTCCGCGCCGCTCTGCTGTCCCACAGGGCAAGGGGATCCAGGTTGTTGTTTGGCGTAGCCGTCGGTGCGGGCTGCGGCTGCGGACGCGGCGCGCTCGCCGGCGGCTTCGCTGACCGCTGCTTGCCCCGCGCCCAATCAGTGAGGCGCGCCCACAAGCCAGCAGTCTGCGGCTCCGGCGCCGGCTGCACGGGCTTCGGCTGAGCAACTGGCCGCCTCGGCCGAGGCGGTGCCACTGCTCCTGCTGCGCCTTTGCCGCTCTGGCCTGCGCTGCCCTTGCTGTCACCCTTGTCTCCCGTGCGAGCGGCCTGGGGGCGCGGCTGTTGGGGCTGGGCTGGCTGCGGCTGTGCGGGCGCAGGTCGGGCTGGTGCCGCCGCTGGCTGCGGCTGGTGGCCTACCGCGTGCGGGTGCAGCAACCGGATCGCCTCGCTAACCGGGGCCGAAAAATCGCTGCCGAGAGGGGGTGGCTCCACCACCATCGGATTGCCCTGGGCGCCGATCGCCTCGATGGCCGGCCGTGGCTGAGGTGCTGGCTGGGGCGGTGGTGGTGGCTGCGGCGCCACCGGCTCCGCTGCTGGGGTGCGCTCCTGCTCAAGCCGCCTGGCCGCCTCGGCAATCTCGTCCGGGGTCGGGAAGACCATGGCGTCCAGTTCGGCAGCCTCGCGGGCTTCCTGCGTCTTGGCCCGGCTGGTGTCGCGTCCCTGCCTGCCGCTCTCCCGTGCAGCTGTGCGTGCTGCTGCCCGTGCTGCTGCACGCTCCTGCCGGGGCGTCAGTAGCGTGACGTCGGGCGCCTTCGTGGCAGGCTGTGCTGGCACCGCGTCTCGGATGCGTGCCTTAGCCTCGGTGTAGATCGGCAGGTCGAGGCCTGCGAGGCGGCTGTGAACCTCGGCGGCCTTAACCGTGGCGCCGGCCAGCTTGGCGCCGCCCGAGACCACACCGGTCAGTCGGTGAGTGGTGCCGGCCCGGTCGATGACAACGGCGGCCTTGGTCCCCTGGGCGAGGATCAGTCCCCGCTCTGCCAGGGCTGCCTTGAGGGCTGCGCCGTTATCGCTGGACTGCCACGCTTGGTAAGCGGCGGCGCGGACCTCGGCCAAGGGCACGCCGGTCCGCTCCTCGATCAGCCTTTCGCGGGGCGTGGTGCTGGCCGCCCGGCGGTCGCGCTCGAGCTCGCCGCTGGCCTGGACGAAAGCCGCAACATCGGTGGCGCCCATCTTCCGCAGGGCGGCGTGAACCGACTTCGCGTGGGCAAGGGGTGGGCATGGCATCCCGAACCGATGCGCCGTCTCTACGGCGCACCGCTCGCGGCGGGCGTAGTCGTGGGAGAGGCGAATAACTGAGCCGTCGTCGCGCGCCAGGTCCCAGGCATAGTGACGATGGTGGCGCTGCCCGGCCTCGCCGGTTTTGACGTGCTCGACGCCTGCGCGGGCGTGGTCCTCTAGGCCGAACTCGCGCTCGAACCGCTCGAGGAAGTCCTCGTACACCTCGTCGCGGTCGTCCCAGCCGAACGGCGGGTCGATGTGGACATGGTAGATGGTGCGGGCGCTGCTGGCGTGGGCGGCGCGGTCGGTCAGCTCCTCGATCTGGTCGCGGATGCTCTCGCTGCCGAGGTGCCGCGCCGGCAGCACTCGGATCGACTCGTTCTTTGCAGCTTTAGCCAGGTGCTTGCCGAGGGCGGGACCGCCCCGGCCGCTATTGGCCCCGGAGATCACGGACCGCTGCCCTGGCGTCAGCCAGGGCCTCCCGAGCAACTGGAGTCAGTCTGCCGACCTGGTTGATGGCGTCCTCGTCCACCCCGAGGGTCCGGGCCTCACTCAACCAATGGAGGAGAGCGCCGGTCAGCCGGCCAAGCTCGCGGACCACGGCAACCGCCCGGTCCCGTGTCTCGCTCGGCGCCTGTCGCGGCACCCAGCGACGGTTGGTGCCGGCGGTGCCGAGGTCTGCCTCGATCAGTTGCGCGACGTAGGTGGAAGGCCCAAGGCCGGCCGCGTCGGCTCGCGCCACAAGGTCGGCATAGGCCGCATCGGTCAGCCGGGCTGACACGGTGCGAGGCTGCTGGCGCTTGTCCGAAGAGGCGGCCGCTTGGCGCCGACGCCGCGACGAACGCGCCGGGGCATTGCCCGGAGCGGTCTCGGCGGCTGCGGCGGTGGCGGTGTCCTCGGACATGGCGGCACCACTTCCTTGCTTCACTTGCCGCCAGTTGGCGGCGGGGGGTCCACGGGGGGCGAAGCCCCCCTGGCCAGGTGCATGGTTTACCATGCATGCCTGGCTAAAGTCTAAATTAACGGCAGGCGAACGAAATCAGCAAGGGAAATTGCTATACTCGATTGGTTAGTGTCGGGTGCGGAGGGTTTGGCTGCAGTGCTCTCGCGGTACTCTCAGCATACCGCTCTGGCGATTGGTGCGTTCCTGAAATTCGTCAGGTTCGTCGGGTTCAGGAGGTCAGCAGGCCAAGTAGTTGCTGGTTGGCGTTGGGTACAGCGTCGGGTGCAGGGGGCGGCAAAATGTCGGGTGCAGTATCGGGTTCGTTTTGTGTGCTGAGGGCGATTGCCGTCTCGATATGGGTCTGCCGGGGGTCGTCGCGGATCGTATAGACGTCGGATGCAACTTGCGGCGCTGGCTCTGGCCGGTCCTGTAGCACGGCGAGTCTGCGTCGCTCCGATGCCTCGAACCACGCAACCAGAGGTTCCACAACCTCGTCCGTGTTCTTCGCGCCTTGCAACGTCTTGGTGTGGCATTCGGTAAGGAGCTGGCGCACCTCGTCGGTTCTCTCGGGAGTCGATCCGTCAGCCATTAGGCGAGCCTGGCGCCGTCGGATTCGGGCAGCACGGGCAGCCTGGGCATGGACGCGCTTGCCGAAAATCGCAGGCGTCTCACTAACCTCAGCGTCGGGTGGCTGATCGCCTGCCTGTGCTTCATGGAGCAGGATCCGAGCCCGGTCAGACCCGATCCCAACCCGCCAGCGATTCCGTGCCGCGCTCTGGGTCTCGCGGATCGTCGGCCATTGGCGGGCTGGGTGGTTCGCCCTCAGCTCCTCGATCAGCAGCAGCACGTCGTCGCGCTCTATGAGCCGGAAGTCAGGGCAGGGGGCATCCATGGTGCGATCCTGGGGTGTCGGGTGCAGCGTTGGGTTCGATATGCGGCCTCAGACGGTAACCCCTAGTGATTTCAGGGTGCTATTTGCGCAACCTGTATGGATGGTTGGCTGGCGCCAGGAATGGCTCTGGTGAGGAGACCGATCGCCATTTAACTAAACGTGTAAGCCGGTCCTAATGGATGGATCGTCTTTTCTAACAGTCTGAGAGAACACCATGCCTGCCGAATTAAGATACAAGCCTGTTGGAGTTTGCATATATTGTGGCAGAAGGCCGCCAGAGGTTGAATTATCTGACGAACACATAATAGCTGATGGATTACAAGGAAATATGATTTTACCAGCCAGCAGTTGCAAAGGCAGCAAAAGCTGTGCCGAGAAAACATCTAGGTTTGAGTTCCGTTATATAAATGGCGCACATGATGGCCTAAAGACATATTTAGGGGTTTATGGAACACGTAGAAAGAAAAATAGAAAAACTACAATACCTCTTTTTGTTAGTGAACCAAAGGATGGCGCCCCTAGCAAGTTTGCAGGAAATTTACTGCCATCCCAGCATCCATTCATTTCTCAGTTTGAGCATTTTGAGCGACCTAGAATTTTTACAGGCAATCCGCCTCCTGAGAATGTAAAAATGTTAGCTCGACTTTGGAATTCAAAGCCTTTGAAAAACTATCCCGCAGTGAATGGTCCTCCTTGGATTGGATTTGAGCCAGTGGTTCGAACACTATCAAAAATTGCTCACAGTTATGCAATTGCAGAATATGGTATGGGCAGTTTCTCTCCATTATTAAAAGAAACTATATTAAACGATAGATTTGATTTTGATGATAAAGCCTGGTCAATGTTTATTGGTTGCGAAACTGAAATTCCAAAATATCCCAGCTTAAACCTCCATGAGGTATCCATAGAGCCGGTTAAGTTCCAAAATAGATTTTTATTGTTTTGCAAAATTTGGCTATTTTCTTCTGCTGAATCAACTCCAATTTATGAAGTTGTAGTTGGAGAGCATTGGAACAGCGGGTTCACTCCAAGAAAATCTGTTGTGCCGCATCAGCTAAGTTGAACCTCTGCGCCTCGGGCAGGTCAGGTTGCCGGCCCATCGAGGCCGGCTCTGTTTCTCAGCCTGTCGGATGTTCGGCGTGGGCAGGACGGTGGAGGCCGCGTCAACTGATCCCGCAGGACGCCCGGAGCCACGCGCAGGCGCAGCCGAGCATGGCGAGGACGGCCGAGGACAGCAGTTGACGCGGACGGAGCCGGACCACCCTCTCAGCACCCCCGAGAGAGCGCTTCCTTCAAGCGCTCTCTCGGGGGATGCCTCCCGGCGAGGGTCTTTCATCCTTTACAGATGGTCCCATCGCGTTCCCCCTTCCATTCTGTCGCGGCAGTTTGGTCGCCCGGGACGTGCTGTTGGCTCCTATTCGGCGGGCGCTCAATAAGCAGTGGGATGCGTTAGCGACTCGTCTCGGAATTTATCTGTTGAGATTGTTCCGTCTCTCCTCACGGCGTCGTCGCATCTCACTTCTCTGAGGTAGGCGGTCGTAGATTTTAGCTTCAAGACTTACACGGGCCGTAAGCGGTAGACTTGAAATATTTTGGATCTTCGCACGAACCGAAGGTACTGGTCTTCCATTTGGGAGCCGTTTGGCTGGAACGCGAATTGAGCCAAGGAAGTTCGATGGAAACACATCGTCGATGATGACCTCCACGATTCTACTCCGCCCATCATTTTCCACCCATGCTGGGTAGAAGTGATACCGGTTAGTCATCGTCGGAAAGAGAATACTTGGGGGTGGAACAGAAGCTGCAAAACCTCCAGCAGCGTGATAGTCGCCATACCACACCCAGCCATCTGTTAGGGCCCACGACGGGTCGGGTGCAGCGTTCCCCACCGAAGAATGCGAAGAAAGAACAAAGTCGCTCGAAACGCTGCCCTTGTCGCTGATAAAACGTCCCCGAATCTGTGCTTTCATCGCTTTTGCATTCATGTCGTACCAATAGAGGAGCACACCCCCTCCAGCTGATGGTACAACTGTTAACCAGCCAATAAAGCTATCATCTATACCGCCTTCTGTTGGCAATATTGATTCAAGCTCAATTTTTTGTTCGCTATTAGGGCTGTAGTTATAAACAACATAACCATTTTTTTGCGTGCCCCCTGAGGATATCACTGAAGGATACGCTAGTATTATTTGGTTTGAACCATATGGTGCTAAAACAGTGTGAACCCAAATGTTAGCGTAATAATTTTTGAATATTCCACATATTGCAGTTTTACAATTTGCTCGTTGACTAGCATCTAGTTCAAAACCGCCACGATATCCGGGGGTCGCAGGAAAAGTCACAACTTGATTGAGTTTGAGCGCAGCATTGGAGCCGGTTACTTGGTTGGCTGGACCTAGGATGATTCGGTTGTCCAGATTAACTGCCAGAGTATTGCCTGTAGGCAACGCAGCAAGATGTCCGCGCCAAACGCGTGCATCCATTTGGGTGTGCAGGTGCCATGTATCTCCGCGGTCGGTGGACCGGAACACCATAGTTTTGTTTACTGGCGAATTTTCGTCAGGGGTAAACGGCGTCACGCCCTGTTTGGGGTTGTAACCTACGCATTGATGTACGAAATAAATTTCATCGGCGTGATTGACCGTCCCGACAGTTGCACGGGCTCCATCAGTGCCTCCCATATCCCAAGGCGCTGATGTAATGCGTGCGTTTTTTGCATCTAGTCGAAATTGAGGATAGGCGCATATCCCGTTTTGGAAGCGCGTGTCTGCTGGGTCAATCTGTGAAATGAACTGGAAGGTCTGACCGCAATCTTCAGATCGCCAAACGGGTACCCATGTTCTTGCGCTGGGACCAAATGCACCACGAAATGTTTGATCAGCCCAGTCAGGCTTCGGCACAATCGCAGTTTTTGAAATAGCAGGCCCGAAAAAAATTACAGTGCCATCCGATAAACTTATCAGTCCAGCGTCATTACCGCTAACTTGCTGCGTAGCTGGATCGGGCACTCGATCAAATCTGGCCTGCACAATTGTGACGTCTGCTTGGCTGAGTCCGCGGCCGTAAACAGGCGAAGGATTTATGTTCGATGGGTTATCTACTCCAGTGTTTAGATCTGCGAAGCGTACGTCGTTTGCAATCAATACTCGTCCATTTGGACAACTAGCATTTGTCCCAGCACGAACGACGGTGGACTCAAGTTCTCCACCTTCTGTCATGACTATAGGCTGCCCCACAGATACATTAGGAGCAGCTTTAATACCCGTAGATGCCAGAAAAACTGTAGCTGATGCCAATATAAAATTCTGCATTTTCATAATTAAATCTCCTTTTTATTATTTTTCATGTAAATGTAGTGGTGCAATGCGCTTCTGTTTATTAGGGTGTGTTTGGCAGATAAATTGATGGGCTACATAGACCGTAGGGCATATCGCGTCCGAGGAACTCCGGAACTGCTCGAAGGCCCCCCTCAGTTCTCACCTGATTTCGCACGAAGTAGCCTACTTTGACGGTGATGCAGGGTTATACGCCTACTGCGCGGGAGGATCTGTCTTCCCAGGAATGTGAGAGCCTGGACGAAGTCCTGGTCGTCATAGGACCTGGGTACGGTTGTATCGAAATCCGGACGACGATCTGCCGTCTCTCTCGGGCTGAGATTTGAATTCGGCCTGTAGATAAGTCGATTCGGAACATGCTACGGCAAAAGCCATGGCATATTGTTTCCATGGAATCAGCCGCTTAGGCAGCCTTTTTCTCGGCCGCGTTCAGAAATCTCTTGCGGCGTGCTGAACGGGGGCTAGGTTTAGAAACAGAAACGGCCCGCCACCCGAGGGTGCGAGCCGTTTGTGTGTCACCGGGCCGATGACCCCGCGCTGAGCTTGCCGGCGCACGCGGGACCAGAGACCCCAGCAAAGGACCGGGTCGGTGGCGACCCGATGACAAGATGAGTGTATGCGCAGACGCCCTCTTTTTGAAGAGGGATCGCGACCATGGCACGGCCGGCAAGACCGGATTGTGCCGTGGTCGACCAAGGTAGCCCCCTTCTTCCAGGGATCGGGGCTCACGGCGTCCCGCCGTTCCCTCCTCCATCCTGCTGGCAGCCCGAGGCTGACCTCGACGCCTCTGTGGCGTGGGAGGACCAGGCTGCTGCGCCGAAGACGGCATTCCCCCGTTTCGAGGGGGATTTCCGCTCCGTATTCGATCCTGCGATCAATCGCCGGCTGCGGCGCCAGGCCGCGCGCGATGCGCGCCGGGCCGGTGCCGTGGCCGAGGCCTCGCTGGGCCAGAAAAGCCCCGGTGCTGCCGCAGCGCTTGATACTGGAGGAAATCCTTCTACCCCCCCCTTCCAGGCTCCGCTGCCGGGAGAGTTGCGGGGCCGGGCGCGGTCCTGGGCGCTGTCTGACGGCCTGCGCCGCATCTTGCTGGATCGGGGCATCCGCAACTCGATCACTGGCTGTGGGACGGCCGCGAAGCGCCGTGGTGCTGCTGCGGCGATGGACGATGGTGGCGACCCCGAGGTGACGTTCCGCGAGGAGCATGGCGCCAAGGGTGAGCGAGCCATTGGCGTGGATGGCGTGGTGTGGTGCGGCAGCTTCCGGTGCCCCCGCTGCGGCCCCCTCCGCGGTCGCCAGCTTACCCACCGCATCTCGGTCTTGTTCAAGGCGGCTCGAGAGAAGGGTTTCAATGTCGCGCTGGTCACTCTGACCGCATCGCATGGTCCTCAAACCCGACTGTCCGAGATGCGATCGGCTCTGTCGTCGGCTCGGAGTCGGATGCCGAACGGTGGACTGCTGCGCCGTCTAACCCGTGAGGGGCTCGTGGGCTGGACCGGCACCTGGGAGACCACGGCAGGGCGGGTAACTGGCTGGCACCTGCACAGCCACCTGCTGGTGATCCACGAAGGCTCTGAGGAGGCCACGTTGGAGGCTGGCCGGGAACTGACCGGCCGCTGGCTTCACCTGCTCCATGCGCGAGGTTGGAGGGCCCTACCGACCGGCCAGGACGTCAGGATTGTTAGGCCTGAAGATGCTGACCAGGTTGCGGCCTACGAGGCCAAACAGACGGGCGGTTGGGGCATTGCCGCTGAGGCTGCCGGTCAGTGGCACAAAGGGGGACGCACCCCGTCCCGGCTATCCCTGCCGGAGCTGCTCGCGGTCGCCTCTGCCGGTGGGCCTGACGCGGCCTGGGCGGCTGACCGTTATGCGGAAGCGGTCGAAGCATTGAAGGGGCTGGCCATCCTGACCCTGGGCGCGGCTCTGAAGAAGCGGCTCGGCATCACGGCCGATGATCTGACCGAGGACACAGACCTAGAGCTAGTCGAGCAAGAGGGGACTGTCCTAGGCAGTCTCCCTGGCCGCGTCTGGACGCGTGCGGCCTCTCGCCGGCTACGGGGGTGGGTCTTGGCTGAGATTGAGCGTCTGACCGGTCACGGCGTGTGCTGGGAGGACGTCGAGGAAACCGTGACGCAGCGGGTAATGGCCCCCGTTTTGCGGAAGCGACCTCCTGCACCTGACGGCTGATCTAGGGCGGCCGGTTTCCCAACTCACGGCTAGAATCTAGGCAAGCCCGGATGACCCAGGCCGACCGAACGCGTTTGGACGCTTCCGCATCTCGTATGCGGAAGCGTATCGTCATTACTGCGGAGGTGTTGCGTGAGGGGTGACGGTGGCAAAGGGCGATAACCCTGAGCACAAGGCGGCTCGAGACCGGCAAAAGAGGCTGAGGGAACGCCGGCACGGGGCCGGTTTGCATCCTGTCTCGGGCTGGGTGCCGGCTGATCGCGCCCGTGACGCGCGCGAACTGCTAGCGGCGCTGGCTGAGGGCAGGAATGAGGTGCTGCCTTCGGCTGTGGCCGAGCTTCGCATCGAGTTGGCTGAGGCCAAGGCAGCAGCAGCGGCGGCCTCTGCGCGTGCTGTGGTGGCAGAGGCGGCTGCCCTGGCGGCAACGCAGCGTGCCGCCGCCGCTGAGGCGGAGCTGGCTGCGACGTCAGAACGGGCCAGCTTGGCGGAAGCACTGGCGGAGGCGGAGCGGACCCGTGCTGAGGCGGCTGGGGCTGAGGCGGCCAGCAGTCGTGGAAGGGCGGAAGCGGCTGAAGCCGAGATGCAGGCGGTTCTGGCTCTGCCCGTTACTGGTCGGCTGGTAGCTCTGGCCCGCTGGTTTGCTGGGCGGGGGAAGTCCTCAGGGCAGTAGAGGCTGCTGGGTGAGGCGCAGGGCGTCCTGCCTGGCGCGTATGCACGTCGTCCGGTCGCGGAACCCTGCGGCTGCACAGCGGGCGTCCGAGTCCGCTTCCGCGCGGCTGACAGCGGCCTCGTATAGCTCGGCGTCGCGAGCGGCGCTTGTGGATGCCTGGCTGGGCAGGGTGGTGCAGGCGGTGAGGGCTAGGGCGGTGTAAAGGTCGGCGAGGATGCGGGTCATGCCCGGCATCCTGCCTCTGCCTCTGTTACCGAGGGCGGTAGCTGGACGTCGATCCTGGCGTGGGCGCCGGGGTATAGCCGGCCGCGTTCGGGCCCGGTGGTTCGCGGCGAGCCTCTGCCTCGCTCTGCCGCAAGGCTTCGGCCAGGCGCCGTTGCTCCTCCTGCAGGGCTTGCAGCCGGCGCGCGCGAAGCTCCGCTAGGAGGTCAGGCGCCGCGGCCGCGTCCGCATAGATCGCTCGCCATTCGGCGCCGCCGTCCTTTGCCCTGAGCGAGCAAAGGAAGCGGTGCTGCTCGTTGGCCAGGATGCTGAGGGCCGAA
>NZ_SMSJ01000136.1 GCF_004355005.1 Dankookia rubra | reverse complement strand
GGCCATGGCCAAGGCTCAGTTCGCCGTCCTGTTCGGCCAGCGCTTCACCAAAGCCCTGGCCTGACCGTGTCGTTCAACCGACCGGACGCACACGGAATTCCTGACACTCCCGAAGTCCGCGTCAAGGCCGCGGTACTCGCCCCGACTATCTGGGGCCGAGAACCCGGCGACACCCTGGTTGACGCCGCAGACGATGCTACCCCGCGCCCGGATTGCGTCGAAAGCCTGGCCCGCCTCGGCCACGCCGACCAGCGACATGGCCAATCCTGTCACGGCGGCGAACAAACCGCGCATACACGACCTCCCTTGGACCCCGTCTTTTCCATTCACCTAGCATCGTGTCTGCCCGATGCGCCATTGCTGTACCAGGAGCTCCGACGGTAGCCCTCTCCGGCACCCGCGTGCGCATCCTTGCTGAGGCCAGTCAGCATCCAGGACCGGCCTTGACGACCCTCTCTCCACCTGCCGCACTATCCCGCAACACCGGAGGAAAGAGCCTTTGCTGAAGATCGGTGCGGTCATGTTCTTCACGACCTACTCCATGCACCCGGCCGAACTCGGCCCGGTGCTGGATGAGCGGGGCTTCGAATCTCTCTGGGTGCCCGAACACACCCACATTCCATCCTCCCGCACAACACCATATCCCGCCGGCGGCCCTCTGATCCGTCCCTACTACGACATCATGGATCCCTTCCTGGCGCTCAATGCGGCGGCGACTGTCACGACGAATCTCAAAGTCGGCACCGGCATCGGCCTGGTCACGCAGCGCGATCCGATTGTGACCGCGAAAATGATCTCCACTATCGACCAGCTATCGAAGGGCCGGTTCCTTTTTGGCGTCGGTAATGGCTGGAACCAGGACGAGATCGAGAACCATGATACCGACTTCGCCACCCGCCACAAGCTGGCGCGCGAGCGGATCGAGGCTATGAAGGCGATCTGGACGCAAGAGGAACCCGAGTACCACGGTGAATTCGTGAATTTCGCCAGGATGAAGCAGTGGCCAAAGCCATATCAGGCACCCCATCCGCCCGTTATCGTGGGTGGTGCATTCCCCTATGCCGCCCGCAGGGCGATCCGCTACGGCGATGGATGGATTCCTCGTGCCGATCGGCTGGAGAAGGACGGCGTCGGCGTCCTCGTTGCCAAGTTTCGGCAGATGGCGACTGAGGCTGGACGCGATCCCGCCAGCCTCCCGATTACCATCTTTCGTGTTCCCGAGGAGATCGACCGCCTGAGGTATTGCGAGGAGATCGGGATTGACCGTGTCGTGTTCAGCTTGCCAGCCGAAGGAAGGGATAAGCTGATGCCAATCATCGACCGTTGGACCGAACTCAAGCGCCGGCTGGGTAGCTGATCCTACGAATGCAGCCCGGCTAACAAGCCGGCGCAAGCCGCGCGAGGGTACCAAGCAGCAGCAGGTGCTCGCCATGCTGCGCCGGCCCGAGGGCGCCACCGTCACCCAGATCGCGAAGGCCACCGGCTGGCAGGCCCACACGGTCCGCGGCTTCTTCGCCGGGCTGAAGAAGCGACAGGGCCTCGCGGTCGAGGCTGCCGAGCGGGTCCGCCAGGTCCACCCCGGTAAGGAGGGCGCCAAGGGCAGCTACACAGTCTACCGCGTCGCCGAGGCGGGCTGATGCGCCGGCACCGCACGGCGCCCCCAAGCTGGCGGTGGGGCTCTACCGCGTTTTCACCGCGGAGCAGGTACACTTGAGCGGTGTGCTGAGCAGCACTTGGCCGATTATGAGACTGGCAAGCCCGTCACCGCTGTCCGGCCTCTGGCTTCCACTCATTGCGACTCCCGTCAATTTTGGCGAGATGATGCGTCACGCCCGGCCCCGCAATTACCGCCTCGAATTCACAAGCTCAGGTAGAGTCATCCGGCGAAATATGCCGTGATCAGCGATGCTGGATCAGCCCTCGTCAAGAGAGTCCAAGGTTTGTCCACATCGGATTTTGCGGGGTGTGACACCTGAGTTCGTTCAACAATTCAAATACTTAGAATAATCCGCTATGAACCGACTTCGGTGTCATCAGAGGATTTATCCCCAGAATCTGGGGATGACTCTGTGGAAGACTTTGTGGGCAAGCTGGCAAGGCTTAGGCGGAGATTGCCCCTCGTCCGCGCCTATGCGGAGAGCGCGGGAAGCTTGCAGAGCACAATTCCCGTACAAGGTGAAATGGCAGCATACCGCGGTCTTGCTTCGCGCCATCGTCCGGTTAGCAGCGCGCGGCGCTAGGTTGCTCTCGCAACGATTTTGCCTTGCTCCAGCGCCCTCAGAGCCTTCCTGCCGGCATCCCACGCACTCTCAGCACAGGACAACGGAGCCTTGGCAGACAGCACGGGAAGCTGGCTCGCGTGCTTGCACACCTTCCAGGTCCATTGGCGCGGATGATGCGTCAGGATCTCGACTTTGACGTATCCAAGAAACTTACCGTCCGACACACCCGACATTTGTACCCCCACTCGGTAGTTCACGGATGCGCGACCTCACATGCGACGATAGCTGAGTGATTAACGGCATGGGCATTTCGCAGATGTAGTCCAGTGTGGCCTTACCGCGGCAGGTCGAGCACCCACACGCGTAGTGGAACGCGTCTGACACTCGGTATCCGACCTAACCTTTGCCGGACGGAAGAAAGGCATTGGGAGCTCGGTAATCCGTCTGTTAGACGGCAGTCTGATCCTTTGCCGCCCTCCGGAAAAGCCAGGCAGACAGGAACCACGCCCCGACGAAGGACCCGGTCAGGACGACAGTGACATGTCCGCCGATCAGGGCGGCCACAGCGACTACGATGTGGGCGACTGCCATTGCGGCCATAGCACGCGCCATTCCACGGGGCTGGAACCGCGCGATGAAGGCGCCGACGATCCCGATCGCCAGCACGCCGAAGAACACCAGGTTAAGGGAGTTGTCCTCGCTCCCGATGATGCCGACTGCGAGGTTCACCCAGGTCATCAGGAAGGCTGCGCCTAGTACCACTGCCACCGCGGCCCGGTAGGCCATGCTCCGCGTCGCCCGCACCGCGAGCTCCAAGGCCCCAAGTGGCACGGCCAGCATGACTCCGAAAACCGCGAAGTCTGATCCGGTCCACCGTACCTCTTCGGTAAACGGCATCGCCATCAGCGGCGCAAGCAGCAGCAGCGCCGCCCCGCTCCATGCCACAACCCGCCATGTGACGACATGCGCTCTGTCGCTATCGTTCTCGGCGTCTCCTGCCATGGCTCTGCTTTCGATCCTTTGATGGAATCAGCGCTGTCGGCCTGCTGCAGGTCCTGATGCTACAGTGGCGCCTCCTGCTTGGCGGAAGGCAGCGTAGCAGGTTACGCTGCGGCTGGAGGTGGAGCGGCTGCGGGCCGAGGAGGTGCCAGCCTGGGGGCGATCGGGCGGGCGCTGCACGAGCGCGGGGTGCCAAGACCGCGGGGCGGCAGCACTTGGACCCACACGACGGTCGCGCGGGTGCTGGCGCGGGCGGCAATCTGACCACTCGCCCGCCGGACCGAATCACCGCTGGACCGCTTCCACGCCGGCAGGCAAGTGCAGGGGCGGGCCGACCATGTGCGCTAGACGCCATTCCGTGCCTCACCGCGCATCGAGCAGGCGCGCCACCATAGCTCTGACGGCGGCGATCTGCGGGGCGTCGCGGCCAAGGTAGTCGTCGCCACTGTAACCCCACCAGTCCCAGCAGCGGCGCGGGTTCAAGGGGGTTCCCGTCACTTGCGGGTAGACAATCACCACGTGGTTGGACACGGCCCAGCGATTGTACCCGGCGTCGAGCAGGAAGTCGGCGCCAATCCCCCCTGCGGAGGGCGGGGTTCCCGCGTCCTGCTGGCAGCCGTGGAAAACGACATGCAGGTTGCAGCGCTGCTGACCGCATGCTTTCGGCACATAGACCCAGCCAACCGCAGCCATCCCCGTCTCCTCGCGGGCGGGAGGAACGAAGGGGCGCTGGTCGAAGGAGCGTAGTTCACCTCCGCCCGTCGCGTCGCCCGGGGCATTCAGCGGGCCGTACAGGTGCGTGAGAATTTCGCCTGCCGCATCAAAGCCGCACCGGTTGATGAAGGGTGGCCCGTAGATGCCGCAGGCCCGGGCCGGGAGCGGGCCGCGTTCGGGAAAGTCGGACACCGGCATCCCGTGCGCGGCTTTCGGCCCATTGTTCGGCCGGACCATGAGGTTCGGTTCGGCCACTCCGAGCTGCCGGTAGAGTGAGACAAGGGCGTCGAAGGTCTTCCTGGGCACCAACTCGTCGGCTTCGCCGCGGAACAGCCAAACCCTCGTGCCCGCTAGATGGGATGGCGCTGCAATGGTGCCTGCGCGCCGGGCCTCGGCGATCACCACGAGGCTGTCCTCGACGCGTGGAGACGGGACTGGCAGGCCGAACAGGGTCGCCCCCGCGACATGGGTGCAGGAGAGGGTCGCGGCCTGGGCGCGCAGGAGCGGCGCCGCCCCGAACACCCAGGGGTTCGGTACGCGCTCGGCGCAGCCGAAGGGCCCCCCGGCAACGATGCCGGCTCCACGCACCAGGTCGGAGTGGGCGATGTGGAACTGGTGGGCGATGAAGCCGCCCGAAGATAAGCCGGACACTGTCACCGAGTTCGGGTTCAGAGATAGGCCGGCCGGGAGAGACCCGCCTTCAGCGGGAGAAAGGGTGGCGCTCCTGCTGGCAGTCGCGTGCGCTCCTACGAGGAGTGCCAGCGCAAAGCACAGGGCGCGCAGTCCCCTGCTCGTCCGGCGAAGGGCAGGCGCCGAGCGATTGCTGGAACTCGCTGTCGTGGCCGTCATGCTGACCCCCGCCGATGCAGGCGGGATTTTGCCGCTGCGCCACACCGTTCACCACTGATACCAACCTCAGGAAGTCCTGACCCTTGCACGAGCGGCACGGCTTGCCTCGGCCGGGACGCAGTTGGCAGGTAGTGCTCCTCCCGATGGGTCGGGACTTCATGAGGTCGGTATGAGTTGTTGGCCCTGCTTCCGCTGCCGCACAAGAACGAACCACGCCGGCCGTCAGAAACTGAAGGTAGCCCGTCCAGCCCTACGCCTGTGGCGCTGTGGTCCGCGGCAAGGATGATCGCCGGCGGGGTTTTCAGGCAGCGCTGGCGCGTTGCCGGCGAATTGGGGCGGTGCTGGTCGCCGCCCGCTTCGACCATATCACCCGGTAGACCCCGGGCCGACATCGGTTGAAGTGAAGCATGGCCAGTCCGCGAAAGCGTCCGCTCCTGCAAGCCAGCCTCGCCTTGCTCGCCTCCTGCAGCAGGGGCGAACCGGCGCCGCCCAGGGTGGGCGCGGCGTGGCCGCGTCCCGGGACGGCTACCTCACGAGCTGATCTGTCTGTGCTCATGTCCGTGAGGATCGCGCGGCTCCTTGCGAGCTACCCAGACCACCTCGCCGGCGTCGAGCGCGACACCCTCCTCTGGCGAGACGGCACGCTCATGCCCATTGGCGCGGGACAGCCCCCGCGTCCCTTCCACGAAATGCTGCGGTCCGCGACGATCGCAGACCAGCTCCGGCAGACCTACGATCCGGGGCCCGCGCTCAGCCCGCCGCCGCGTGACTACAGTCCCGGGCGGCTGCGCAACACCGCCTTTTTCGTAAAGATGTACGGCGACTGCCACGCGGGGGCAGCGGTGGCTCCGCGGTTGAGGTCCGTAATCTGAATGCCGCGTACGAGGCCACAGACACTCTCGGTGACCACTGTAAACGATGTCGCCGGCCGGCTGGAGCGCGTGGTCACTGTGCTGGAGGGAATGCCCGACCGGGTCAAAGCGCCCCTCGTGCCGTCGGCGGGCGCCTACAACTGCCGCGTTGTCGTCGACAGCGGCCTGCCCAGCATGCATGCTTTCGGTGCGGCGATCGACGTTGGCGTCCGGTACTCCGAGTATTGGGCTTGGTCGCGCTCGCGCGGCACCAAGTTCGATCCCGGCCAGCTGCCCGGGGAGATCCTGGAGGCGTTCGAGGCCGAGCGCTTCATTTGGGGCGGTAAGTGGTTCCACTATGACGGGCTGCACTTTGAGTATCGGCCCGAGCTATTCCGCTGAACCGCCATGCGCTCCTGCTCGGCCCAGACGCCGCGGGCGAGGCCGGGCGGCCGCACCGCTGCTCGGACCGCCGTCACTCTCGCTCACTCGCTGTCCTGGGTCGCGAGCACCAACACGAAGGGTGGCTGCCCGGGCGGGGCAGGCAGAACCCGTCCGGCGGCGTCGACGGGAAAGCGCCGCAGCACCACGAGATCCTGCACGTTGCCACCCACCACCTCGATGACGCCGGGGCTGGTGCGGACCACGATGTCGCAGTGCATCGGCCGGGGTTGGCCGACCTCGGCAAGGCGCATCGACCAGTGCGACAGTGGCGCCGCTGAGCGGTCGGCGCAGAGAAGGTCGCCGGGTTTCGGCGCTCTGTCCTCCGGGGCGTAAGGCAGGAAGGGCGCGCCGTCTGGGACCGCGGATGCGCGGGCGAGCAGAGCATCGATGTAGCGGGCGTGCCTGTCGGCGGCGGGCAAGGCGCCCTCGGGAAGGCCGGCGCGGCGCGCGATCGCAGAGACGAAGGCGGCCGACCAAGCGGGAAAGGCATAGATGCTCATGTCCTCGGGCCCGGGTGCCGGCACGACCGTCCGGGTGGCCGGGTCCTCGCCATTCCCGTCCTGCGTCTCCGCGCCGGCGTGCCCGGCCGATGCGGCGGCGATGGCCGAACGCAGGCCGCATAACCGCCGCGCGATGCCAACACCGCCGGGGACAGCCGTCCAATACTCCAGTAGGCGGGCGAAGCGCTCCGGCGTTGCGGCAGTGTTGGATGGCCGCGCCTCGGGCCAGCCGACCACCACGATGCCGCCCCAAGCCTTCCATTCGGCCAGCGCCGCGCGGGCGAGCGGCGAGACCGCACCGGTATCCGGTGGCGGCTCACGGGACGCGGCGCAGGCTGCGGCGGCGAGCGGCAGCAGGAGGATGAGGATGGCCCGGAACATGGCGTAGGTCCGGCACCATGTTGTGCACACGCAATGAGCAATTCAACTCTAATCCGCGGCAAGTGCGGCGAAGCCAGCGCCCATGGAAGCAGGTCAGGAAGCAATCAAACGCCATTGACCACTAACCAATAGTCGTTGATGGCTGCCGAACATGCTGAAGCAGTCCAATCGGCCTCCTTTCAGCCAAACACCGGATTCCGCAGAAACTCCGTAAGGTCGGCCTGCCCATCGTCGGCCGCCATCGCACGGCCGATTGCCATCATCAGCGCGACCGCGGCATCTATCTTCTGCTCCGGCCGCTGCTTCGTCGGGTACAGGTTGCCGCGCCGGTCCGGCTTGCCGACGACATTGCCCATGCACCATTCCAACACCGGATTGCCGTCGTGCCGGAGCCGGCCAGCGCGCATCGCGGCATCAAGCTCCAGGATCGCCGGGCTGAAGTTCTGCGTCGTCGCCCGGAATTCCAAGACGTTGACGCCTTCGCCCCGCAGCCGCTGCGCCATCTGCGCTGACTGCCACGGGTCGAACCCAGCGCTCACCACCTGAAAGTGCCGGCACAGATCCACGATGTCGCTCTCAATCGCGTCGAAGTCGGTCTCGTTGCCCGGCGTGATCGTCAGCTCGCCCTCGGCCGCCCAGCCAGGGTAGCTCGGATTGCGCGCCTCCATTACCGCGTCCTCGTTCAGGTAGCACCGGGCGAAGGCGGTGTAGCTGGCCTTGCCGGTTTCCGCGTCGCGCCCCGGAAAGACGATGGCCAGCGCCGCCAGGTCGGTGCGGCTGGCGAGGTCAATCCCGAGGTGGCACGGCTGGCCCTCGAAGTCCTCCAGCACCAGCGAGGGATCTGCCGCCGCACGCCAGGCCCGCATACTGAACAGCGCCTCGTCGGCGCCGACCCAGATGTTCAGGTGGCGGGTCTTGGCCACCGCCTCCTGCGCGGCGTTGTTCCGAGCCTGTCGCATAATGCCGCGGATGGCATCCGGCTGGACCGCCTGGCCCCAGGAAGGGTTGGCCTTGATCCAGGTCGCCTCGTCCCAAGGGTCGTCCTCCGGGTTGGCGGTGTAGATCAGCGCGAACAGCCGATCGTCCTCTTGGACCTCCTCCAGCACGCGGGTGGCGTAGTCCCAGAGCTGCTTGCCGATGCCGGTGCCATTGCCGGTCGCGGTGCTGATGGAGAGCAGCAGGGGGTGCCGCCGCTTGCCCATGGCGGTCAGCAGGACGTCGTAGACCTCCGCCGTCTTGTGCGAGTCGCCATTGGCTACGCAGGTCTCGCGAACCTATGTTAGCCATTGTTTGCCCCGATCTGGGGTGTACTCCGGCTTGGCCGCTTCCGCGGTTTCAACTGAGGCCAGAGGCGGCTGTACTGGCGAGCCGTTAGACGACTCGATCCGCGCGTCGACTTTCTGGTCAGGCTGGCCGAGATCGATGGTCGTCACGAGATCGCGGCCGCTGGAGATAAGGTCGCGGATAAAATCGATCTCCACCCAGCGGCGGTGCATCGCTTGGTCACTGTTGTTCCGCTCGCATGCCGCCTGCAGCACATCTGGGTCGACCGCGGTCCGGGGCGCCAGCGAGGCGTTGGGATTCCGACCCGTCAAATTCAGATCCGGCCGTCGGTAGATCACGTCGAGCAGCTGAAGTGTCAGCCACGCGTCAGCGCGGAGCTCCGGCCTGCGCATTGCCCGAGCACTCATCCGATGCGCTTCACTGCGTATGGCGGCCTCGAGCGCCTCACCGCCCTGCCGATAGATGGCAAACGCTTCAGGACAGAACATCTCGGCCGCCTTGATCGGGGTTAGGCCGCCCGGCGGCAGTACGAGGGTTTGGTTGCGGGGCGAGGCACGGCTCACTGGCCGACATTTCCTGTGTCTCGCGAGCAACCGATCATTTCATTTTAGCTCCTTCAGTAGCCCAGCCGCTGCTGGGGGGAGCGGAGGGATAACGCGCCCGCATCTGCTCTGCTACTCGCTCCTTCGCTTAGCTGCCTTTGTGGCCGCGATGGCCCGCTAATGGCTTGTTATAGCTGTTCCTTTTACCCGCAGCAGCCGATCTTCGCTGCCAACTATGGCCACTCAGACCCCCAACCCCCACCTCCCGCCCCACCTCCGCGAGGTCTGCGCCATCCTGGCCGCCGGTCTTGTACGGCTTCGTTGCCGCACTGCCGAGGAACTCGCCCGTAACGCTGCCGGGGCCGCGGCCAAGGGAGAGAGTTCGCTACACTTCACCGGCCAGCAGAGCGTGCATGCGGACCTCTTGGAGAGGGCCTCCGTATGACCCGACGCCGACCGATGACCGAGACCGCACCAGCCGTATTTGTCATCCCCGCCATCCCGCCGGCCCAAGTGCTGCCGCGCCTCGCCGCCCTTCAGGCCACTCCGATTGCCGACCTGAAGCAGCAGTGGCGCGAGCTCTTCGGCAAGGAGCCGCCGCCCTTCAACAAGGCCTACATCCAGAGCCGCTTGGCCTACCGTATCCAGGAGCTGGCCTATGGCGGCCTGAAGCCGGAGACCCGGGCCAGGCTGGAGGCGCTCGGCGAGCAGCTGGACGGCGGCAACGTCGTGCTACGCCGCATCCGAGCCGACAGCCGCCCGCTCCCCGGCACGCGCCTGATCCGGGAGTACGACGGCGTACAGCACGTGGTCACAGTCCGCGCCGATGACTTCGAGTTCGAGGGCCGGCCCTACCGATCGCTGTCCGCCATTGCCCGGCACATCACTGGCACCAGGTGGAACGGCTGGACTTTCTTCGGATTGAAAGGCAGGGCAGAGGCATGAGCCGGAGAAAGCTGCCCGGCCAGGCGATCCCCGCCACGGTCAAGAAGCTCCGCTGCGCGGTCTACACCCGCAAGTCCACCGACGAGGGTCTGGACAAAGAGTTCAACACCCTCGACGCCCAGCGCGATGCCTGCGAGGCCTACGTGGCCAGCCAGCGGGCCGAGGGCTGAGTCCTTGTCCGCGACCGCTACGATGACGGGGGCTTCTCGGGCGGTACCCTGGAGCGGCCGGCGCTGCGGCGCCTGCTGGCCGACATCGAGCAGGGGCGGATCGACGCCATTGTCGTCTACAAGATCGACCGCCTGTCCCGATCGCTAATGGACTTCGCCAAGCTGGTGGAGACCATGGAGGCGCATGGCGTGACCTTCGTCTCGGTCACACAGTCCTTCAACACCACGACCAGCATGGGCCGGCTGACGCTGAACATCCTGCTGAGTTTCGCGCAGTTCGAGCGCGAGGTGATCGGCGAGCGGATCCGGGACAAGTTCGCCGCCTCCCGTGCCCGCGGCATGTGGATGGGGGGCAAGGTGCCGCTCGGGTATGACGTGCGGAACCGGAAGCTGGTGCCGAACGAGGCGGAGGCGGCACGGATCCGGCGCGTGTTCGAGCTGTTCGCCGAGACTGGCTCCGGCTCGGAAACCCCGAAGCGGCTCCAGGCGGAGGGCGTGACCAGCAAATCGGGCCGGCCGTTGGACAAGGGCGACGTCTACAAGCTCCTGAAACTGCGGACCTATGTTGGCGAGGTCGAGCACAAGGGTCACGTCCATGCCGGTGAACACCAGGCCATCGTGCCGCGGGAGCTGTGGGATCGGGTGCAGGCCATCAGGCAGGTCAGCCCGCGAGCCAGGGCCGCGCAGAACCGGCAGCACGCGCCGGCGCTGCTGAAGGGGCTGATCTTCGGCGTGGACGGGCGGGCGCTGTCGCCGGTCCACACCATGAAGAATGGCCGGCTCTACTGCTACTACGTGGCACAGCGAGTACTGAAGGGGGACGCCGCCGGTGACGGCAGCATCGTGCGGCGCGTATCGGCGGCGGAGATCGAGGCGGCCGTGGTGGACCAAGTGCGGG
>NZ_SMSJ01000135.1 GCF_004355005.1 Dankookia rubra | reverse complement strand
GCAGCTGGTCCAGCAACTCATCAGCGATGTGCGGCGCCTTCCGTCGAGCCATGGGGGAGCTCCTTCCATTCCCTCATGACCGGCAACACACGGAAATGCCGACAGTCCCGCCCAGGTCTCGTCCACGAACACCAGGCGCCTGGGATCAACCCGGCGCTGGTAGCGCTTCCAGCGTTCGCGCTTGCGCGTCACGTAGGCCCGGTCCTGCTCGGCGGCACGCAGGCTTTTTCTTGAACGTCAACCGTTGCTCGTGCAGGAAGCGCCATACCGCGTCGTAGCTGACCTTGGTGCCGCGCGCGGCCAACTCGGCCCGCAGCGCCTTCCCGGTCAAGCTCGGAGCAGCGGCGATGCGCGCCAGCAGCCAATCGCGCTCGGCGAGCAGCACGAAGCGTCGCCGCCCGCCCATCGGCTGCGCGGCCTGCTTGCCCGTGGCTTGGAACTCCTTCAGCCACAGGATCACCGCGGCCTTGCCCAAGCCAAGAAGCCGGGCCACGGCGCTGCGGGACTGTCCCGCTTCCACCAGCGCAATGGCGCGCTGACGCAAGTCCGACGAGTAGGGCTTCGGCATCGCTGCTGGCCTCTAACCCAGTCAACAGCTTGAATCAGATTGTAGCCCGCGCGTGAACCCCTCTCGACTCGACCAGATCCGGCTTCGCTCTAATGGTTGAGGGTTTTAGAGCAATCACCGCGTATATAAGGCCGAGGCGAAGGCGCTAGCGGGTGAGCCTGTTGTTGTTGCTGTTGTTAGTCCTTAGCTCGTCACGCCTTAACTGGTCAGCGCGTTATTCGCTTCCTGCGCAATCGCCTCCCAAGGCTGCCGGTGGTGGTGATGAACAGCTACAATCACCGAGCACTCGGAGCCAATCTGTGTGGCTTAGGTTGGCCAACGATTCGGTTACACAAACCAGCATACTACGAGCAACTCGTACTTGCGGTGTGGAATGTACTTGACCACACCAACCAATATGAGGTTAAAGTACACAAAAGACGCCGCTGCGAAGAGGCATTCAAAGCAGAATAATTTATTGACTGTCCGAAAATACTATGAGGTGCACTAATCAAGGCGGGTCGATAATCCGGGATGAAGCGAGAAAAATCCTGACCAAGAGTTCGAGCTAGATGCGAAAAAGCCGTGTTTACGGCTTAAGCGTCCTGGAACGTGGTTTAACGGGCGATGGCGCCGAGCTCACCGAACGTGCCGAGACTCTGTCCGGCGCCGGCTGTATCGTGCACCTCTCCTTCGTACAAAGCCGAGTTGCCGCCGTGCTCGCGGACCTCCACCGTCTCGAGCCAAACGCGTCCTGCCGTCTGCTCCGCTACGAAGCGCGCGACGTGACGGAACACATGCTCAGCCGTTGCTTCGCAACCCACCCTCGGCAGCACGCGAAGGGCCACTAGGCCTTTCTCCTCAAGTCGCTTGAATTCGGGGAGATCGGGATCGTCCGCGGCGACCAGCATTGTGTGGTCGAACATCTCGTGGAGCCAAGCCCTCACCGGCTTCAATCCACCAAAGTCGAAACACCAGCCGCACTCGTCGAGCTCGCGGGTGGCGAAGACAAACTTGAATGCAAGGGCATAGCCGTGGATCAGGCGACAGTGGGACTGGGCCCGCCACTGCCGAAAGCAGCAGGAGAGCCCTTCGCTATGGTCGTAGGTCTTCGTCGATCTATGGATCGGCGTGCTGGCCAGGCTGATCCCGCTATAAGGGCTCAACTCGCGGTCCAAAGCGCCCCGTGCACCCTCGACCATGATATGAGCCGTCAAAGTTTGGGTCATCCCGCCATCCCCCGCTCCAGCGCAACACACTCTTGAAGGAACTGGCCCTGGAGCGCCCGGTCCGTAGCAAGCTCGCCGTAGTAGGCGCTGTTCACC
The DNA here is from genome assembly GCF_004355005.1 of Dankookia rubra. Taxonomy (GTDB): domain Bacteria; phylum Pseudomonadota; class Alphaproteobacteria; order Acetobacterales; family Acetobacteraceae; genus Paracraurococcus; species Paracraurococcus ruber_A. The sequence continues at coordinate 9,088 of NZ_SMSJ01000135.1, read as the reverse complement.
ATCCGGCTGCAGTGGCTGGCGCGCACCCCGCGGTGTGTTTTGCACATGTGCACGGCGCTGATGCGCACCGCGAGCCCCCGGGGTGCCGTTACCTCGACGAGATGCTGACCGATCTGCTTCACCAACTCCTCCTGGATCTGGAGCCGGGCAGCGAAGTAGTCGACGATCCGGTCGTACTTCGAGAGGCCGATAATTCGACCGTCCGCCGAGGGCAGCGCGCCGACGAAAGCGTGGCCGTAGATCGGCATCAGGTGGTGTGCGCAAGTCGAGCGCAGCTCGATCGGACCGGTCACGATCAGCTGGTCGAAAGCTTGAGCATTGTCGAAGTCGGTGATACGTGGAGGCGCGTCGTACCGCCCACGCAAGGTCTCTTCGACGAGCATCCGCGCGACCCGGCCTGGCGTGTCCCGGGTATTGTGGTCGTCGAGGTGGTCAATCCGCAAAACGTCAAAGAGCTCTCCAAGCTTCTCGGTCGCACCGCGGATCATGGCCGACCTTTCAGCCGGGCCTATGTATTCTTCAGCAGTACCGTTGCCGAGCTGCGAGCGGCGCAGTCGGTGGAGTGTCGGTCCCATTCTTCTCTCTCAGAGGTGTAAGTTCCCTACCGCCAACTTTAAGTAGATTTTCTTCTCTAAGCAACATCATTTTAAGTTTGCAATCCGCCCGGCGTTTGTTGTTCCCTGCGGGAAAGCGCGTCCATCGACGCTACGTCGTCGCCACTAGGTCCGGATGGTTTAGGGATATCTATGATCCAGTTCATAAGGCGCGCCGTAGGGCGGCGCACGATCGCAGCGGCGCTGGCCGGCGCCACATCTCTCGCGTTCTCTCAGCGGACCACCGCGTCGTCGCTGCCTCAGCCTTCGGAGCGGCCGCTCCTGACGATCAGCGGCAAAATTGCCAATACCAACAAGGGTGACACGGCGCAGTTTGACCGGCCGATGCTGGAGGCGCTGGGGATGTCCGGATTTGAAACCATGACGCCCTGGTATCCTGGTCCGGTCCGGTTTGACGGTGTCCGCATGGACCGACTACTCGAGGTCATCGGCGCTTCAGGCGACCGGGTACTGGCTTATGCCCTCAATGACTATGCGACCGAGCTTCCGGTGAGCGACTTTGCAACCTACGGCGTGCTCCTCGCCCTCAAGCGAGATGGGGAGTACATGCCGGTGCGCGACAAGGGACCGCTGTTCATCGTCTATCCGTTCGACAGCCGGCCTGAGCTCAAACATCAACGGTTCTACTCGCGTTCCGCTTGGCAGCTCGCGCGCCTGGATGTGCGCTGACCGTCCCTCCCCAGCGGGTGACGTGACCGCGTTGGCCCGGCGCGCCCCATGGGTGCGCGGTGGCAGACTCGATCGGGTCGTATGGCCGCTCCTCGCCGCGATCGGGTTGCTCCTGGTGCTGGCGGCCGTTTACACGTCTCACCTGATTGTAGAGCGCCAGGACGCGCTTCAGCGGGTCTCACGCTACAACATTGCATGGCTCGCTAGCCAAGCTGTTTCCGAGCTCGCGCGCCTGAAGGAACGAGTCGCCGGCCACGCAATGGCCGACGGCACCGTCGATCGAGAGGAGGTCCAGCTCCGGCTCGACATCCTGGCAAATCGGGTTGGCTTGCTGCAGGGTAGCGGAGTGGCGGACCTCGCTAAGAGCCGTCCCGAGCTGGGCGACGTTGTCGCCTCACTTGACGCGGTGATTGAAGCAGCGGGACCTTTGGTGGCGAATCTGGCCGGAAAGAGCCACCGGGAGCTGTTGGATTTACTGTCGCCGCTCGAGCCAAGGTTGGCGCGGCTTGCAGCGGCGGCGAATATCCAGGGCGGCGACCGCGTTGCAGAGGACCAACGGCAGCTCAGCCGCCTCCATTGGATTTTCTCAGGCATTCTTGTCGCACTGGCGGCCTGTGGCCTCGTCCTGCTTGCCCTCTTGCTATTGCACAATAGGCTCCTCCGGCGCACCCACGGCGAGCTACATACGCAGAACGCGCGCTTCGATGCGGCCCTCAACAACATGTCGCAAGCACTGTGTATGGTGGATGCGGAGCGGCGTCTAATTGTCTGCAACCGCCGCTACGTCGAACTCTTCACATTACCCCCAAGCTTGGCCGCGCCGCGCACACCAGTGAGCGACATCCTGCACGCGCTCGCTGCGAAGGGTCACGGCGTGGGCGAGCTGGCACATGCAATCCACGAGGCGCAGGAGACATTGATACGCAATAACCTACCGGGGGCCTTCGTTCGCGAGCGAAGCGATGGAGGGCTCTCGGTCTCCGTCTCGCACCGGCCGATGCCCGACGGTGGCTGGGTTGCCACCTATGAGGACATCACCGAGCGCCGGCGTGCCGAAGCCCAAATCGCTTATATGGCGCATCACGACGCGCTCAGTGGCTTGCCGAATCGCATCCTGTTCCGCGACAGGCTCGAGCAGGAGTTGAGACGGCTGGAGAGCCAAGGTGGTTGGCTTGCGGTCCTATGCTTGGACCTCGACAACTTCAAAAACGTCAACGACACTCTTGGCCACCCCGCGGGGGACCTGCTGCTGCAGGTGGTGGCGCAGCGATTACGTGGGTGCGTGCGTGACGGCGAGATGGTGGCGCGCCTGAGTGGTGACGAGTTTGCCGTTCTGCAGCCTACGCCGGACCAGCCCTTGGCAGCTCAGGCACTCGCGGAGAGGCTCGTGCGGGCACTGAGCGCACCCTATGAGATTGACGGGCATCGCGTGGTGATCAGCGCGAGCGTCGGTGCAGCGCTTGCGCCGGCCGACGGTCACGATGCCGACGACCTGCTCAAGAAGGCGGATGTGGCACTTTACCGCGCCAAAGCCGATGGCCGCTCGTGCTCCCGCTTCTTTGCGCCGGAGATGGAGGCGCAGCTGCAGGCGCGCCTGGCCATGGAGGCAGACCTGAGGGACGTGCTGGAGAAACGCCAGCTGGAGTTGTTCTACCAGCCGCTTTTCGACCTTCAGGAAGGCCGGATCCGCGGGTTTGAGGCGCTGCTGCGGTGGCGCCACCCGGAGCGGGGCCTGGTTCCCCCGGACCAGTTCATCCCTGTGGCGGAGACGACCGGCCTCATCGTGCCGATCGGGGAGTGGGTCCTTCAGCAAGCGTGTGCCGACGCTGCTGGGTGGCCATCCGACTTGAAGGTCGCGGTTAACCTGTCGCCCCTGCAGTTCACAAGTCCGCAGCTATCCACGGCGGTGTCCAACGCGCTGGTGACGACGGGGCTGGCGGCGAACCGGCTGGAGTTGGAGGTGACGGAGTCGGTGCTGCTGCAAGACAGCGGGGTGGTCCTCGCCTTGCTGCACGAATTGCGAGGCATGGGACTGCAAATCGCCCTGGACGACTTCGGGACCGGATACTCCTCATTGAGCTATCTGCGAAGCTTTCCTTTCGACAAACTCAAAATTGACCAGTCTTTCGTGAGAGGGTTGACGGGAGGGGCAGGTGGCGTAGCGATCGTGGATGCGATTGTGGCCCTCGCCTCCAGCCTGGGCATGACGACAACCGCAGAGGGCGTCGAAACCATCGAGCAATTGGACCAGATTCGGCGCGCCGGTTGCACCATGGCGCAGGGCTACTACTTGGGCCGACCAAGGCCCGCCGCCAACGTCTTGGCGGACCTCAAGTCAACCCGCTGTCCCATCCTGGCGTAGGAGCGCCTCGACGGCCGGTGCCGCACGACCGAAACCGCCGCCGGGCTGGTCCGTCGGCTCATCGACTTCCTGCGTAGTTGCAGTATCAGCACCAAGGCGCGGTGCAGCGCGCCGGTCACTGCTCTCGAAGGCTGGCTCAAGGACGCCCGGCAGAGCGGCGTGGCCGCGGTTGCCACCTTTGCCGCCGGGCTGCGGCAAGACGGCGCCGCAGTGAAAGCCGTGCTCACCACCGCATGGAGCAGCGGGCAAGCGGAGGAGCAGTGGGCAAGTTTCAGATGCTGAAACACCAGACCTTCGAGCGCAGCAACTCCGACCTTCTTCGCCGCCGCGTGCTCCTTGCCGCCTGAACCACGCTTCCTGCGGAAGAGCCGAAGACAGGTGAAGGCCAGAGCGCCTGGTCTGCGACGTCTCGTCGATCGACCGCGCTGCGGTGTGCATCGGGGGATCCACGGATACAAGTAGATAATATCATTTTGGACAAGTCAGTCCATCATTCCTTAGACCTTCGCGAGATGGAGCTCGAGGGATGACGAGCAGGAAGTTGAAAGTGAAGCAGGCGGTAACGGCCGAGGCACCGCCGGGTGCCCAGGGCGCAGTTGTCGGATACGCTCGCACCTCCACCGTGAGACATGAGACCGGCTTAGAGGCGCAGCAGTGGGAGCTAGCCGCAGCCGGCTGCGGCAAAGTGTTCACGGAACAGGCGTCGTTTATCGGCAAGCGGGACCAACTCGCGGCGGCGCTCAACTACCTCCGGGAAGGCGACGTGCTGGTAGTCACGAAGCCCGACAGGCTGGCGCGGTCGATCGCGGACTTGCTCGACATCGTTACCACGCTCGCCAGCAAGGGCATAGCACTGCGCATTCTGTCCATGAGCTTGGACACTAATACGCCCGCTGGCAAACTCATGGCGACGACACTCGGCGCCATGGTGGAGTTCGAGCGGGCGCTAATGTTGGAGCGCCAGCGCGAGGGCATTGCCAGGGCGAAAGGCAAGGGGCGGTACAAGGGGCGCAAGCCGACTGCGCGAGCGAAGTCGGCGGATGTGCTGCGGCTCCGCGAAGCCGGCATGACCCCGACCGCAATCGCTGCAAAGCTTGGGATGAGCCGGGCCAGTGTCTATCGGATTATGGTTGGCAGTGGCGTGTCCGGCCCGGACAGCGCAACCTTTATGTTGCCGCTGGTAGATGCTGACAGCCTGCGGCTGTATGCGAAGCAAGCTGGTGCGGCGAGCGGTGCATCGCGGCGGAAGAAGGCGGCCGACTATGCAGCGGAACTGGCACTGATCATTGCGGAGTTAGACCCGGACGGCAGCATGACGCTTGGACAGCTTGCGGAGGCGCTGACCGCGAGGAAAGTCCTCACAATGCGCGGTGGTCCGTGGTCAGCGGTGCAGGTTCATCGCTTGAAGACGCGGATTGAGGGGACGACGTGATGGCGAGGCCGAGTGACCATAGTCTCTAACTGGCCTTCTTTGTAGAATAAACCACCTGGCGATGCTCATCGCAGTATGCGCCTCCAAGTACCGAGCGTACAGCATCACAGAAATACCACTGCTTTTTTGGATCGCCATAAACCCATGAGCAGCCATCCTTCGTATTCCGCTCAACGACGTGCAGAATAGGCTTGCTCGCCAGCACGATAACAGTCGGAATAGCTGCAACGGCAGGTGCAGGTTTCAAGATTGGCGACGTAATGGTCGTCTCCGCCAAAAGAGGTATCGCGCTCGGTTGCGTCCGGTTAACCGACGCGCCAGCGGGCACTAACGGCGTCAGCTGCGCAGACGTTGAGTCCGTTCGGTTGATAGGGCTTGGCCTAGGCGCGAGATTGAGGCGACGTGCCTTACCAATCACAGCGTTCTTCGACATGCCGAGTTGCCGGCCTATATCCTTGGTCGAGAGCTTTGGGTTGCCTTGATCCCAGAGACGGCGGAGTTCATCGGCCTGCTCACCGCCCCAGCCCATTTTGGTCTGGTCAATCATTCTGCATTCCAGTTTCTCAGCAAATCTGGTTTGTGGCGACTCGGCCCATCTGCCACCAGTTGATTGCGCGTTTACGAACGCGTGGTCCGGCGGCAGGCATGGCACTGGAGATGAACCATGCCTGCGCTGGCGATCCGAGAAGACCTACCGCCAGATGGGTGACAGCGGTTGGCGGAGCTATTGATCCGGCTTGGGCGGTCTTGAAGGCGAGTAGGATCTGTCCAGGTTGGGGGCATGAAGCATGTGGACATGCGCAAGCTGCCGCCGGCGGCGCAAGAGGAACGTCGGCGACAGGTGATCGGGCTGCGCCAGGCCGGCCTGACCTACGGTGCGATCGCGGCGCAGGTTGGGCTGACCCAGACTGGGGTGTTCGACATCTGCAAGCGGTACGCGGAGCGGGGTGCGGCCGGGCTGAAGACTGGGCAGCGCGGGCCCGACCCGGGGTATGGCCGGCTCCTCACGGCCGAGCAGGAGGCGGAGACGCCGGATTTGATCCGGCGCCACACGCCGGACGAGTTGGACCTGCCGTTTGCACTCTGGAGCCGGGCGGCGGTGCGGGAGCTGATCTGGCAGCGCTTCGGGGTGCGGCTGGCGGTGCGCACCATGGGCACCTACCTGGCGCGCTGGGGCTTCACCGCGCAGAAGCCGCTGCGACGAGCCTACGAGCAGGACCCGGCGGCGGTGCGGCGCTGGCTGCGGCGGGACTACCCGGCGATCGCGGCGCGGTCCAAGGCTGAGGGCGGCGTGATCTTCTGGGATGACGAGACCGGTCTGCGCTCCGATGACGTGCGCGGCCGCGGCTATGCGCCCCCGGGCCGCACACCGGAGGTGCGGGTTAATCATCGACGGGCCAACCTCGGCCTGATCTCGGCGGTGACCAACAAGGGCGAGTTGCGCTGGATGGTGCTGGACGGCGCCATCAAGGCGCCGGACCTGCTTCGCTTCCTGGCCCGTCTGGCCCGGGACGCCGGGCAGAAGGTCTTCCTGATCCTCGACCGCCTGCCGGTCCATCGCTCGGCCAAGGTCCGCGACTGGCTCGTCGGGCGTGAGGCCGAGATCGAGGTGTTCCACCTCCCAGGGTACAGCCCGGAGCTGAACCCGGACGAGGGGCTCAACGGCGACCTGAAGCAGGCGGTGACCCGCAAGGCGCCGGCGCGCAGCAAGGCACAGCTCAAGCGCGCTGCCATCAGCCACATGCGCAGGCTATCGAAGCTGCCCGATCGCGTCCGCAGCTTCTTCGGGCACAAGACTTTCCGCTACGCCGCCTGATTCAAGATTGCCCAGGCTGGATCAATAATACGCCCGGCATCATTGAGTGACCTGTGCCCATGGTCGCAATGCGATGGCGGTGATGCGTTCGGGCTGGCTGGTGAGCCAGTTCCAGGCATCGGTGCGTGCGTCGAGGATGTCGTCGTAGGTCTCGTAGACGCGGTTGGCGAGCCTGTTGGAACGTAGGTAGGCCCAGACATTCTCCACCGGGTTCAGCTCCGGCGCGTATGGCGGCAAGCGGAGCGGGGTGATGTTGGCGAGCATGTGCAGCTTGCCTCCAGTCTGGTGCCAGGCCGCGCCGTCCATGACGACGACCGCATGGGCACCTGGCGCGACCTGGCTGCTGATTTCGGCGAGGTGGAGGGTCATGGTGCGGGCGTTGGCGGCGGGCAGCACGAGGCCGGCGCCAATGCCGCGCGCCGGGCAGACCGCGCCGAACAGGTAGGCCGAGGCATAGCGGCAGTCCTTCGGCGCGGCAGGCCGCGAGCCGCGCTCGGCCCAGATACGCGTCAGCGTGCTCTGCTGGCCGACCCTGGCGTTGGTCGCAGTGCGCCCAACCCTGCCACCAGATCTCGAGCGACTTGTCGCGCGCCTCTGGTGGCAGAACGGCGGTCACGAGGGCGGCGAAGTCGGCCTGAAAGACGCCTGTGCCGCGGCGTCATGGCCGGGGTGGCGCGGCCGCACAACCAACCGGCGGAAGCCGAGGCGGCGCAGCACGTGGCCGATGCTCCGCTCGGCCAACACAATGCCGAAGCGGTCGGCATTGGCGCGCGCAAGATCGGCCCGACGCCAGCGCACCACGCCGTCCGTTGCCAGGTCGGGGCCACGGTGCACCCACTTGGCCACCTCCGCTTCCTGCTCGGACGACAGACGCCGCTTTGGCCCGGTCTCTCCCACCCGGCTGCGCAGGCCCGCCAAGCCCTCGACGTTGTAGCGATGGACCCAGTCGCGCAGCGTCTGCCGCTCCATCTCCGCCGCGCGGGCCGCTTCCGTCCGCGATTGCCCCTCCAACACCAGCGCCAGGGCCAGCATACGCCGCGACGCCGCTGCATCCCGTTCGCGCCCTGCCGCCCGACGCAGCCCCGCCACGTCCAAATCCGTCCGGCTGATCGCCACCGCCGCCATCATTGCCGCCTCCACTCAACGCAATAGAAGCGAATCACCATCACAGCCCTATTGGATATCACCTACGAGTCAGCCATCTCGGCCGGGCGTATTAGGCGACGGCTGCCATGGATGTGTCGTTGAGCATTTGCAGCAGCAACGAGATTCCGGCTGCCGGCCGCGCCGCGCTGAACAGGAATCCCTGGGCTTCCACGCTGCCGGCCGCATCCAGCCAGGCCAGTTGCTGCTCGGTCTCCACGCCCTCGGCCGTCGTCTTGATGCCCAGCGTCCGGCAGAGGTCGAGGATGGCGTGGACAATGGCGGCGCTGCCGGGGTCGTTGCCAAGCTCGCGGATGAAGGACTTGTCGATCTTGACCTTGCGGAAGGGGAATTTGCGGAGGTAGCTGAGCGAGGAATAGCCGGTGCCGAAATCATCCATCGCAATGGTGATGCCGATCTGTTGCAGCTCGTGCAGCGTCGCCAGCACGTCCTCGCTCTCCTGCAGCAGCAGCGTCTCGGTGATCTCGAGCTCGAGCCGGTCCGGCGACAAGCCCGAACGGTGCAGCGCCCCCATGACCAGGCCCATGATCCCTGAATCGGCGAACTGGGCGGGCGAGAGGTTGACCGCGACCTTGATGTCGGCGGGCCAATGCGTCGCCTCGGCGCAGGCGCGCGCCAGCACCACCTCGCCGATCTGGCCGATCAGGCCCAGCTCCTCCGCCGCCGGGATGAAGCTGTCCGGTGTCACCAGCCCGCGCGCCGGATGCCGCCAGCGCAGCAGCGCCTCGAAGCTGCAGACCCGGCGGGTGCGGATGTCGATCAGTGGCTGGTAGAAGACCTCGAATTCCTGCTGCACTAGGGCGCGCCGTAGGTCGGTTTCCAACTCGTGTCGCGCCTGCATGCGGGTGTTCATCTCCGGCTCGAAGAACCGGAAGGTCCCGCGCCCCTCGGTCTTCGCCCGGTACAGCGCCAGGTCGGCACTGCGCAGCAGCCGGTCGGAATCGATCCCGTCCTGCGGCGCGATAGCGATGCCGAGGCTGGTGCCGATGACGATGCGGTTGCCCTCGATCTCGTAGGGCCGGCTGATCTCC
>NZ_SMSJ01000134.1 GCF_004355005.1 Dankookia rubra | reverse complement strand
CGCCGCCGCGCCCTCCGTCCCCGCGGCCGAGCCGCCGCCGCCGCCCGCGGCGCCGGCCGGCGGCCCCGGCTGCGTCACCGTGCTGCAGCCCTTCGAGCCGCCGAACGACCGGGCGGAGTGGCTGACCTACCAGGCGCTCTCGGCCCCGCTGCCGCTGCGCCAGGTGCCGCGCGACGCGGCGAAGCGGATCGACGCGCTGGCCGCGGCGGCGCCCGCCTTTGCCGCGCCGCTGAAGGAGATCCGCCGCACCCTGGCGCTGGCGGCGCATGCCGGCCGGCCCTCGCCGCGGATCCGGCCGATCCTGCTGGTCGGCCCGCCCGGCATCGGCAAGACTTGGTTCGCCCGCCGGCTGGCCCAGGCCCTGACGCTGCCCTTCGGCAGCCTCAACCTCGGCGGCGCCACCGATAACCGCTGCCTGCAGGGCACCGCGCGCGGCTGGTCCGCCGCGACCCCGGCCTGGCCGATCGCCGAGATGTCGCGCCTCGCGGCGCCCAACCCGGTGCTCTTCCTCGACGAGATCGAGAAGGCCGGCGGCCAGCGCGAGAGCAACGGCCGCGTCCACGACACGCTGCTGGCGATGATCGAGCCGGAGAGCGCCTCGGGCTGGTTCGACGAGTGCCTGCGCAGCCCGGCCGACCTGCGCAACGTGGTCTGGATCATGGCGGCGAACGAGACGCGGGGGATCCCGGCGCCGCTGCTCTCGCGCCTCGCGGTGCACCATGTCGCGCCGCCGCCGGCCTCGGCCTTCGACGGAACGCTGGCCGGGCTGCTCGCGGGCATCGCCGACGACATCGGCTGCGCCAGGGGCGAGCTGCCGGAGCTCGCGCTGGAAACCCGGCAGGCGCTGAAGCGCAGCTTCGCCGGCCACCGCAACCTGCGCCGGCTGCGGGCGCAGATCGAGGAATGCCTCGGCATTGCCGCCGAGGAGGCGATGCAGTCGTCGCACTGAGGGGGGGGCACCGCCCGGGGGGGCATTGCCAAGGGGGATCGGGCGGGGCCGGCCCGGCGTTCAGCTGGGCCGCCAGCGGCCGAGCCAGGCGTCGTCGTAGCCCAGCACCAGCTCGTCGGCGCAGCCGCGCAGCACCAGGTGGTCGTGCAGGAAGCCGAGCAGCGTCGCCGGCGTGATCCGCAGCGGCGGGTCGGGCCCTCGCAGGGCATGCGCCACCGGGAAGCGCGCCAGCCAGTCTTCCAGCACCGCGCGCGGATTGGCGCTGCGGTTGCACTGCAGGGTCCAGGCATTGAACTCGGCGAAGACCAGCGGGCGGTGCCGGGCGAGCGTCGCGCGGGCGCCGTCCAGCACCTCGGTCTCGAAGCCCTCGACGTCGATCTTAACGAAGTCGAGCCGCGCGAGCCCCTGCCGGGCGACCAGCGCATCCACCGTCTCGACCGGCACCCGGACCTGCGGCAGCGCCGCGGCGCCGAGCGTGTCGGGATCCATCAGGTGCGCGCCGGCGGAATGCCCGGCGGCATGGAAGGCGGCCTCGCCGGGCGCGGCGCCGAGCGCCACCGCCTCGACCGCCACGCGATCCTCGAGCCCGTTCAGCGCCAGGGTGCGGCGCAGCGCCGCGACGGTGCCGGGGGAGGGCTCGGCCGCCAGGATGCGGCCCTGCGGCAGCAGCGGCGCGAGGGCCAGGGCGGACAGGCCGAGATTGGCGCCGACATCCAGCACCGTGCCGTCCGGCGGCAGCACGCTGGCGGCGACCGCGGCCAAGGCCTCCATGCCGGGGAGGTGGTCCTCGGCATGGGCGAAGAAGCTGTCGGCGGCCGGGCCGGCGAGTTGCCAGTCCCGCCCGCCGAGGCGGATGCCGCGCGTCGCCAGGCCGTCGGCCATCCGGCTGCTCCCCGGCGCTAGATGCGGCCCATCACCGCCATGATGATCAGGATCACCACGATGACGCCGAGGATGCCGGACGGGAAGTAGCCCCAGCCGCGGCTATAGGGCCAGGTCGGCAGGGCGCCGAGCAGCACCAGGATCAGGATGACCAGCAGGATTGTCGACATGGCATTCTCCCGCGTACGACATGGTACGGCGGGGAAACGTCGATCCGTCGCGCCGGTTTCCGCGAGGAAGCCGGCGCGACGCAGCCGTTACCGCAGGAATTCCGGCGATATCAGGTTCGGCAGGAATAGCACGACCTGCGGGAAGACGATGATGGCCGCCAGCACCGCCAGCATCGGCAGCAGCATGATGCAGGTATCCTTCAGCGCGTCACCGAGCCGCATCCCCGCGACCGAGCAGGCGATCATCAGGCAGAGCCCGTAGGGCGGCGTCACCAGGCCGAAGGCGAGCGCCACGATGCCGACCATGGCGAAATGCACGGGGTCCATCCCGACGCCCTGGGCCAGCGGCTGCAGGATGGCGCCGACGATGATGATCGCCGGGATGGCATCGAGGAAGCAGCCGACGACCAGGAAGACGCCGGCGATGAAGAAGCCGGTGGCGATCGGCCCCATTCCCCAGGTCGTGACATTGGCCAGCAGCGCCTCCGGGATCTGGTAGAAGGCGAGCAGCCAGCCGAAGGCCGAGGCGGTGCCGACGCAGAAGAGCGCGACGCCGGCCAGCCGCCCGGTCTCGCCCAGCGCATCGACCAGGCCGCGCCAGTTCATCTCCCGGTACACGACGAGGGAGAGGAAGCCGGCATAGAGCACGGCGATGCAGGCCGACTCCGTTGCGGTGAACCAGCCGAAGATCTTGCCGCCGATGATGATCATCGGCGTGGTCAGCGCGGGGACCGAGACGAGGAAGCTGCGGAGGACCTCCCCCATGCTGGCGCGCGGATAGGTCGGGTAGCCCCGCGCCTTCGCGTAGGCGTGCACGGTGCCCATCTGCACCAGGCCGATCAGCAGGCCGGGCACGATGCCCGCGAGGAACAGCGCGCCGATCGAGACGGTCAGCACGCCGCCCCAGACGATCATCAGGATCGAGGGCGGGATGATGACCGCGAGCACCGCCGAGACCGCGGTGATGGCGACGGAGAAGCTGTCGTCGTAGCCCTCCTTCCGCTGCGCCTCGATGAAGATCTTGGACTGGCTGGCGGCGTCCGCCGTGCTGCTGCCGCTGATGCCGGCGAAGAAGATCGACAGCACCACGTTGATCTGCGCGAGGCCGCCGGGGAAGTGGCCGACCAGGGTGCGGGAGAAATGCATCAGGCGGTCGGTGATGCCGCCGATGTTCATCAGGTTGGCGGTCAGCAGGAAAAAGGGCACCGCCAGCAGGATGAAGGAGTTGTAGGCGTTGAAGGTTTCCTGCGCGAGCATCATCGGGCTCAGCCGCGGCTCGATCAGCAGGATCGGCAGGCAGGCGAGGCCGAGCGCCACGGCCACCGGCACGCGCAGCACCAGCAGGGTGAAGAAGACGCCGAACAGGATCTGCGCCGCGGTCCCGGCGGCGAGGAGGTTGCCGCCCATCACGCGCGCCCTCCGCGGATGGTTCCGATGGCGTCCAGCATGCGTTCCGACTGGAACAGCAGCCAGACCACGCCGGCGATCGGCCAGGCCATGTGGATCAGCCAGAGCGGCAGCTCGGCCAATTCGCTGATCCGGTAGATCGCGAATTCGGTGAACTCCCAGCCCCACCAGAGGAAGACGAAGGCGAAGAGCAGGATGAAGCTGCCGGACAGCAACTCGACCATCGCCTCGTGCCGCGGCGAGAGGCGGGGAAAGACGTCGACGGTGAAGTGGGTTCCCTCCCGCACCGCCAGCATGGCGCCGAGCATGACGGCATAGACCAGGCAGAAGCGCGCCATCTCCTCGGTCCAGATATAGGAGGGGATGAAGGACGTGTAGCGCGAGAAGATCTGCAGGCTGACGGGGATGACCAGCACGCCGACCGAGACGATCAGCAGCAGCAGGATGACGCCGGCGAGCGCGCGGTTGACGGCGCGCAGCGCGGCCGGCGCTCCGGGACGGGCAGTTTGCATGGAAGGTCCTGATCGAGGGGCGGAGCGGGGCCGGCCCCGGGCGATGAAGCCAGAAGGGGCGGCCCCGCCGGGGTCACGCGGTCAGCGCGTTGATCTTGTTGAGGATGCCCTCGGCGTCGATTTCCTTCGCATAGGCGGCCATCACCGGGTCGACCAGCTTCTTCATCTCGGCCCGCTGGGTGAACTCGACGCGGCGGAGCTTGCCGCCCTTCTCCAGCGTCTCGACGATCTGGCTGTCGGCGCCCGATTCGGCCTGGCGGTGGAAGGCGCTGGCCTCCTTGCCGGCGCGGCGGATCGCCGCCTGCAGGTCGTTCGGCAGCTTGGCCAGCGTCGCGCCGGAGAAGCAGAGCGGCCGGATGGTGATGGCGTGCTGCGTCATCGCCAGGTCGGGCGCCACTTCGTAGAAGCGCATCTGCTCGACGCCTGCGGCCTCGTTCTCCCCGGCATCGATGACGTTGTTCTGGATGGCGTTGTAGATTTCGTTGTAGGCGATGACGGTCGGTGACATCCCCACGGCCGAGAAGGTGCGCGACCAGATCGGCGCGCCCTGCACGCGCACCTTCAGGCCGCGCATGTCGGCCAGGTTGGTCAGCTTCTTGTTGGCGAAGATGTTGCGGGTGCCGCCGCCGCCATAGCCGATCATCAGCACGCGGGCGCGCTTCTCGACCTCGTCCGCCACCGGCTTGAACAGGTCCTGGTCCAGCACCTGGTTCCAATGCGCCAGGTCGCGGAAGATGAAGGGCGCGTCGACGAAGGGCGCGGCCTTCGAGAAGGTCGACATGTGCGCCGGCGAGACCACGGCGTAGTCCACCGCGCGGCCCTGCGCCATGTACTCGAAATACTGCTTTTCCAAGCCGAGTGATGAGTTCTTGTGCAGCACGAAACTGATCGGCTTGCCCCAGTACTGCTTCACCAGCTCCTCGAACTTGATCAGCGCCCTGGTATAGGGATGCTCGTCGCCGAACTGGGAGGCGCCGTTGAGGGTGATGGCGCCCTGGGCGCGCACCGGGATGGATAGAAGGGCGGGCGCGGCAAGCGCACCGCCCAGCAGGGCCCTGCGGTTCATGCTGTCTCCTTGGACGTTCCAGGCCGGTTGTTGCCGCCGGCGCTGCGCGGCAGATTAGCCGCACTCCCGCGGCGATGGGAACCGGTCGGTTACCCCGACCGTACCGGCCATGTCACGACTGGTTGCGGCGGCGGTGCGGGCGGCCGGGCGTTCACGCCCGCGCCGGATCGCTCTATCCTCCGGCGATGGGCGAGATCGTCAACCTGAACCGCGTGAGGAAGGCCCGGGCCAAGGCGGCTGCCGCCGCGACCGCCGCCGCCAACCGCGCCAAGCATGGCCGCAGCGGCGCCGAGCAGGCCAATGACCGCCGGGCCGAGGCGCGCCGCCAGGCGCTGCTCGACGGCGCCCGGCAGGACGCCGCCCCGGCGGGGCCACTCCCCGGCGCGCTTCCCGGGCCGGACAAGCCCGCCTGACCGGCATCCACCCGACCGGCATCCGCCCGACCGGCGCCCCACGATCCATACGGAGACCCCGATGACCCCCCGCACCCTGCTGCTGGCGCTGCTCGCGCCCTGCCTGCTCGCCGCCTGCGCCAACGAGACGACGATCCCCGAGGCGACGGACGCCGCCGTCGGCCGGGCCGCCGCCACCGCGGCCAGCACGCCGGCCGCGCCCGTCACCGCCTTCGATGGCAGCTACGGCGGCCGCATGACGCTGAACCCGGACCGGACCCGCGCCTGCCCGGCGGCCGCGCAGGAGGACCGCACGATCACCGTCCGCCAGGGCCGCGCCAGCTTCCTGATCGAGCCGGCGGTACGGCACGTGCTGACCGGCGCGGTGGGGGCCAGCGGCGACGTGCGGATGTCGGATTCGCTCGACCGCACCATCGCCACCACCGGCATCTTCGCCAACGACCGCTTCCAGGGCGAGCACCGCAACGGGCTGTGCAGCTACACCGTGCTGATGAACAAGCGCGGCGGCTGACCGCGTCGCGCGCGGCCTCAGCGCGGCCCGGTCTCGGCCGGCGGCGCCCGCCGCTCGATCCAGGCCGAGACCGGGCGCAGCACGACATGGGCGGAGAAGACCAGCACCGTCAGGCCGAGCGCCATGCCGTATTCCTCGAGGCCCGAGGCGGTGCCGACCGCGGCCACCGCCCAGAAGGTGGCGGCGGTCGACAGGCCGCGCACCGTCATGCCGCGGCGCAGGATCACCCCGGCGCCGATGAAGCCGACCCCCGTGGCGATGGCGCCCAGCGCCGCGCCGGGATTGCTGCCGCCATGCAGCACCGCGATGCGGGCGAAGACGCAGGCGGCGGCGGAGACCAGGGCGCAGGAGCGCAGGCCGCCCGGATGCCGCCGCCATTCCCGCTCCGCGCCGATCGCGGCGCCGAGCAGGAAGGCGAGGAGGACGGGCAGGGCGGTCAGCGGGAAGGAACCGGGCATGGCCCAGCCAAGCATCCGCACCCCGCGGTGCGAAGCCCCGGAATGATCATCCGGGCGCCGTCATGCGCCGGCCGGCCGCCCCTTGGCGCGGTGCCTCAGACGTTGAAGCGGAACAGCAGGATGTCGCCGTCGCGGACGACGTATTCCTTGCCCTCGACCCGCATCTTGCCGGCTTCCTTGGCGCCCTGCTCGCCGCCATAGGCGACGTAGTCGTCATAGGCGGTGCATTCGCAGGCGATGAAGCCGCGCTCGAAGTCGCCATGGATGACGCCGGCCGCCTGCGGCGCCTTGGTCCCCCTGGTGATGGTCCAGGCGCGGGCCTCCTTCGGCCCCACGGTGAAGTAGGTCTGCAGGCCGAGCAGCGCGTAGCCGGCGCGGATGACGCGGTCGAGCCCGCCCTCGTGCAGCCCGAGGCTCTCGAGGAAGTCGGGCCGGTCGGCCGGGGCCATCTGGCTGATCTCGGCCTCGATCGCCGCCGAGACGACGACGGCGCTCGCGCCCTCCGCCTTCGCCATGGCGAAGACCTTCTCCGAGAAGGCATTGCCGCTGGCGGCCGAGGCCTCCTCGACGTTGCAGACATAGAGCACCGGCTTCGTCGTCAGCAGCTGCAGCCGCTTGGCGGCCTCCTCGCTGCCCTTCGGCACCGCGGTGCGGGCGGGCCTGCCGGCCTGCAGCGCGGCGACGATCGGATCGATCAGGACAAGCTGCTGGATCGCCTCCTTGTCGCCGTTCTTCGCCCGCTTCTGCAGCCCGGCCTGGCGCTTCTCGAGCCCCTCGAGGTCGGCGAGCATCAGCTCGGTCTCGACCGTCTCGGCATCCCGCACCGGGTCGACGCTGCCCTCGACATGGGTGACGTCGGTGTCCTCGAAGCAGCGCAGGACATGGACGATGGCGTCCACCTCGCGGATATTGGCCAGGAACTGGTTGCCCAAGCCCTCGCCCTTGCTCGCACCGCGCACCAGCCCGGCGATGTCGACGAACTCCAGGCTGGTCGGCACGGTCTTCTGCGACTTGCCGATCTTGGTCAGCATGTCGAGCCGCGGGTCGGGCACGCCGACGCGGCCGACATTCGGCTCGATCGTGCAGAAGGGATAGTTGGCGGCCTGCGCCGCGGCGGTCTCGGTCAGCGCGTTGAAGAGCGTGGACTTCCCCACGTTCGGCAGGCCGACGATGCCGCAGTTGAAACCCAACGGAACCTCCTGAGGTCAGCGGCGCGTGGCGCGCCAGACAATCGAAACGGCGGCCGCCACTGCGGCTTGCGTTCAAAGGCGAACGCCGCACCGCCGTAGCGCCTTGTTCTCGGAGCAGATCAAGGCGTCCGGGCGCGCGCGCCCTCGCGCCATCTGCTCTACCGCGCCCGGCCGTGCGCCGCGGCGATCTCGGCGGCGATGGTCGCGGCGGCGATCCGCGCCGCGCCGTCATCGGTGGCCAGGGACAGCGCCGCCGCCCGCAGCGGCGGGACCAGCGCGGCCGGCAGCACCGCCGCCCGCTTCGCCGCCGCGGCGATCTGCCCGGCCAGCATCGCCGGGTCGCCGCCGGCGCCGATCGCCTCGGCGGCGTCCAGCAGCAGGGCGGCCTTGATCGCCGCCTCGCCGGAGGCCGCCATGGCGCCGCGCTGGCGGCGGATGTCCGACAGCGGCCCGCCGGTCGGGTCGCCCGGCGTCACCGCGGCGGCCTGGCGCAGCGAGGCCGCGACCGAGGCGAAGGCGACGGCCTCCCGCACCAGCGCGGCGGCGAGCGCCGCGGCCCCGTTGGCGATGTCCTCGGGCCCCGGCCCGCCACCCATCCCGGCGGCGAAATCGGCGATGTCCTCGGGCTCCATCGGCATGGCTCCATCAGCGCCGAAGCGTCAGCGCGTCTCCTGGGTCAGCAGGGCGACCCTGGTCATGAATTCCTCGGGCTTCCCCTGGGCCAGCAGCGGCGCCGCATCGGCGACCGCGTCCAGCAGCGGCTCCACCCAGGTGTCCACCTTGGCGAAGTTGCCCAGCACATGGCCATGCACCCGGTCCTTGTGGCCGGGATGGCCGATGCCGAGCCGCACCCGCCAGAACTCCGGGGTGCCGAGCGCCCGCTGCATGTCGCGCAGCCCGTTGTGCCCGGCCGCGCCGCCGCCCCGCTTCACCCGCACCTTGCCGGGGGCGAGGTCGAGCTCGTCGTGGAAGGCGCAGATCCCGTCCGGCGGGATCTTGTGGAAGGCGGCGGCCGGCTGGACGCTGTCGCCCGAGCCGTTCATGTAGGTCTGCGGCTTCAGCGCGAGCACCTTGGCGCCGCCCACCATGCCTTCCGCCACCAGCCCCTTGTGGCGCTGCCGCCAGGGCGAGAAGCCGTGCCGGCGGGCGATCGCGTCGAGCGCCATGAAGCCGATGTTGTGGCGATGCCGCGCCTGGGTGGGCTCGGGATTGCCAAGGCCCACCCAGAGCAGCATCGCCACGTCCCGTGCCGCTTACTTCTTCTTGGCCGGGGCGGCGGGCGCCGCGGCCTTGCCGCCCTTGCCCTTGGCCGGCGGCGGCGCCGCCGCGGCCGGGGCGGGCGCCTCCACCTCCTCGATCACCGTCGGCGGGGCCACGGTGGCGACGACGAAGTCGCGCTCGATCACCGCCCGGGTGCCGAAGTTGGACTTCACCGCCGACCAGCGCAGGCTGTCGCCGATGGTCGCCTCTCCGAGGTCGATCTCGAAGGCGTCCGGCACCTGGTCGGGATTGGCCAGCACCTCGATCTCGCGCCGCACGACGTTCAGCACGCCGCCTTCCTTGATGCCCGGGCAGGTGTCCTCGTTGAGGAAGTGGACCGGCACCCGGACGCGGATGCGCACCCCCGGCGCCAGGCGCTGGAAGTCGACATGCAGGGGACGGTCGGTCACCGGGTGGAACTGGACGTCGCGCATCACGGTGCGGACGGTCTCGCCGCCCTTCAGCGCGACCTCGTAGAGGTGGCTCTGCCAGCCGCCCTTCTGCAACTCCTTCATCACGTCGCGCGGGTCGAGGGAGACGAGGGTCGCCTCCTGCTTCGCGCCGTAGATGACAGCGGGGACAAGCCCCTCACGCCGGGTCGCACGCGCCGCCCCCTTACCGGCCCGCTCGCGCGCCGCGGCCTCGATCCGTACAGTCTGGACCATGGTCGAACTCCGCTTGCTTGGGAAAAGGCCCTGTCGGGGACGGCATGTCCCGGACATGGGCGCGCCGGCCTCCAGGGGTGCCGGCGCGGCGGGGGCATAGCGGATCGGGGCAGCGAGGGCAACGGAAAGCGGCGAACCCGTCCGCGCCGCCGGCGTTGCCGCCCCCAATGCGCCGTCACATGCCCCCGCCGTCCGCGGCGCTCCTCGCCCTCGTCCTGCTGCCCGGTTGCCAGGCGGTGCTGACCGAGACCACCTCGGCGCTGGCCGGCATCACCGGTGCCAGCGTCGCCAGCGGGGTCGGCGCCGACCCGGCGGTGACCACCGGCATCGGCCTCGGCGTCCAGGCGCTGGGCCGGGCCGGGCTGCAATATGCCCAGCGGAAGACCCATGGCGCGGCGCAGGACCGCATCGCCGCCGCCGCCGGCCCCCTGCCGGTCGGCGGCACCGCGGCCTGGAGGACCAGCCACACCATCCCCGTCGAGCCGAACGAGCACGGCCAGGTCGCGGTCAGCCGGGTGATCAGCACCGGGACGCTGGACTGCAAGGAGATCGTCTTCTCGGTCGAGGAAGGGGAGGGGGCGAAGGCCACCCGCGCCTTCTACCTGGCCGCGGTCTGCCGCGACGGGACCGGCTGGAAATGGGCCTCGGCCGAGCCGGCGACCGCGCGCTGGGGCTCCCTGCAGTGAGGCTGCCGGCCGCCCTGCTGGGGTTGGCATTGCTCGGCGGCTGCAGCTCGGCCAGCGACCTGGTCGGCGCGGTGACGGGCACCGCGGCAGCCGCCGGGTCGGGCAATCCGGCGGTCGGCATCGCCATCGGCGTCGGTGCCCGGGCGGTGGCGGACTGGGGGCTGCGCCGGGTTTCCCGCGACTGGCACCGGACCGAGCAGGAGGCGATCGCCGCCGCGGCGGCCGGACTGCCGCCGGGCGAGGCGGGGCCCTGGAAGGTCCGCCACAGCCTGCCCTTCGGCGCGAAGCAGGGCGAGGTCCGGGTGCTCAGGGCGATCGACACGCCGCTCGCGGCCTGCCGCGAGATCGCCTTCTCGGTGGATCAGGACGACCCGGCTTCGCGCGCCTGGTACCTGACCAGCCTTTGCCGCGACGGCACGGGCTGGCGCTGGGCGGCGGCCGAGCCGGCGGTCGGCCGCTGGGGCAGCCTGCAGTAGCGCCCCGCGCCGGGGTGGATCGCCCGCGGCGCGGATCGACGCTTCCGCCCGGCCCGGCCGCGACCGGCCCTAGCGGTCCAGCACCGAGGCATGCACCCAGCCGAAGGGCTGGCTCTCCCCCACCTCAAGCCAGCCGCCCGGCGCCTCGCCGAAGACCCGCAGGGCGGAGGCGCGCGGGACCACCCGCACCACCGCGCCGCCGCCGCCCGGCGCGCTGCGGATATTGACCGGATGCGCCTGGCTGGTGGTCACCTGGCGGCCGCCGGCGGCGGACGGGACGACGACCGGGGGGATGGCGGGGGGCGCCGCCGCGCCGGCCGCGGGTGCCGCGGCCGGCGCG
>NZ_SMSJ01000133.1 GCF_004355005.1 Dankookia rubra | reverse complement strand
GGCCTCGTCCACCTTCCAGGGCCGAAAGCTCTTCGTCATGCCGCCGAGCGAATCACCGCACGATCCGCCTGTCGAGCCTCTTCAGCCGTTACGTGGACGAGCTCCTAGCGGCCGGACAACTGGTTGGAGAGAGTAAACTGCCTCTCCCTTCGTTTCCGTAAGTCGGCTGCCGCCGCGCGGAGGGTGCCAGACCCGGGAAGAGAGATGAGAGGCCTGAGGAGAATGCCGCATCCCCGGCCTTTTGCGTCAAGGCCTCCACTTGACCGATGGCGCCTCCGGCAAAGTTGCAGGGACATTGACCGGAACTTTTCGGCCCGGGACAACCCGCATGCCTCCGGGCCTGCCTCTCGGGCACGCGGCGCCGGGTTGGTGCGCTTTCTTGACCGAATGTCATCGCCGGGCGGCCCGCTTGCGGTAGCCACCCGAATGGCCAAGTGCCAAAGCTCTCTTCGCTGGTGCAGTATGCCCTGCACACCCGACCGGATTCCCTGCATGCGCCGTATACCGCTTGCCCTGCTGCTGCTGCTTCTCGCCCAGGCGCCGGCATTCGCGCAGTTCGGGCCGCAGGGCCCGCCCGCGGTCGGCACCGTCACCGCCGACCGCAAGCCGGTCACCGAGAGTTCCGAATTCACCGGCAGGATCGAGGCGGTGAACCGTGTCGAGATCCGCGCCCGCGTCACCGGCTTCCTGCAGGAACGTGCCTTCACCGAGGGCCAGGAGGTGAAGGCGGGCGACGTGCTCTTCCGGATCGAGAAGCCGCCCTTCGAGGCGACGCTGGAACAGGCGAAGGCCAATGTCGCCTCGGCCCAGGCGACGCTTGAGAATGCCCGGGTATCCCTGGCCCGCGCGCGGGAGTTGCAGCAGACCGGTGCCGGTACGCGGGTGGCGCTCGACAATGCCCTGGCGCAGGAACGCACCGCGAATGCCGGGCTGCTCGGCGCCCAGGCGCAGGTTCGTACCGCGGAGATCAACCTCGGCTATACCGACATCATCGCGCCGATCGACGGCAAGATCGGCCGGGCAACCTATACGCCGGGCAACGTGGTGGCGCCGACCCTGACCGAGCCGCTGGCGACCATCGTCAGCCAGGACCCGATGCGCGTGGTCTTCACGGTCAGCGCCCGCGCCGCGGTGGAGCTGCGCAACCGCTACGAGCCGCGCGGCGGCGTCGATGCCGTGGTGATCCGCATCCGCACCACCGATGGCCGCGCTTATCCGCAGCCCGGCCGCATCCAGTTCATCGACACCCAGATCGACCGCAACACCGATAGCCTGCTGATCCGCGCGCTGATCCCGAACCCCCGCCGCGCCGAGGTGCAGGCCGGCGGCGCCGGCGACCGGGAGCTGATCGACGGCCAGTTCGTCACCGTCTCGGTCGAGGGTGCCGAGCCGGTCCCGGCCATCGTCCTGCCCCGCGCCGCGGTGCTGCAGGACCAGGGCGGCAACTACGTCATGGTCGTCGACGCGGAGAAGAAGGCGCAGCGCCGCCCGGTCACGCTCGGCCAGACCGTGCGCGACCAGGTGGTGATCGAGGGCGGGCTGCAGGGCGGCGAGACGGTGATCGCCGAGGGCCTGCAGCGGGTCCGCCCGGGGCAGGAGGTGAATGCCGCGCCGGTCGGCGCGCCGCCGCCTGGCAGCCGGCCGGGCGGACCGCCTGCGGCCGCCCCTGCCGGCCGGCCGGGCTGATCCGCCATGCTGTCCGGCATCTTCGTCGACCGTCCCCGCCTCGCCATCGTCATCGCCATCGTCACCACGCTGGCGGGCGCCCTGGCGCTGCTGCGGATTCCCGTGGCCCAGTTCCCCGACATCGTGCCGCCGCAGGTCTCGGTCAGCGCCACCTATCCCGGCGCCTCGGCCGCGGTGGTGGAGGCGACCGTCGCGCAGATCATCGAGAGCGCCGTCAACGGCGTCGAGAACATGATCTACATGCGCTCGAACAGCGCCAATGACGGGACCTATGCCCTCAGCGTCAGCTTCCTGCTCGGCTCCAACCCCGACATCAACACCGTCAACGTCAACAACCGCATCCAGGCCAATATCGCCCGCCTGCCGCAGGAGGTGCAGCGGGCCGGGCTGGTGGTGCGGAAGCAGTCCTCCTCGGTGCTGCAGTTCATCGCGCTGACCTCCAGCAACCCCGACCACAACCCGTTGTTCCTGTCGAACTACGCGACGATCAACATGATCGACCGCATGGCCCGCGTCCCTGGCGTCGGCCAGGTGAACCCCTTCGGCGCGCAGAACTACTCCATGCGAGTCTGGTTCGAGATCGACCGGCTGACCGCGCTGAACCTGACGCCGCAGGACCTGGTCACGGCGATCCAGAGCCAGAACCTCCAGGCCGCGGTCGGCCGCATCGGCGCCCAGCCGATCCCCGACACCCAGCAGTTCCAGATGAACATCCAGACGCTGGGCCGGCTGGTCACGCCGGAGCAATTCGCCAACATCATCATCCGCGCCAACCCGGACGGCTCGGTGCTGCGGATCCGCGACGTGGCACGGGTCGAGCTCGGCGCGCAGAGCCAGGACACCACCAGCCGGCTGAACGGCACGCCGGCCATCACCATGGGCGTCTATCTCTCGCCCGGCGCCAACGCCGTCTCCGTCTCCAAGGCCATGCAACGGACGCTGGACGAGCTCGCCACCCGCTTTCCCGAGGGGATGCGGGCGCAGGTGCTGTACGACAGCTCCACCTTCGTGGTCGACACGATCCAGGAGGTGATAAAGACCCTGCTCGAGGCCTTCGTCCTGGTCATCGCCGTGGTCTACCTCTTCCTCGGCTCGTTGCGTGCCACGATCATCCCGACCGTCGCGGTCCCGGTCAGCCTCATCGGCGCATTCGCAATCCTGCTGACCATCGGCTACAGCGCGAACACGGTCTCCTTGCTGGCCATGGTGCTGGCGATCGGCATCGTCGTCGACGACGCCATCGTGGTGGTCGAGAACGTCGAGCGGGTGATGGAGGAGCATCCCGAGCTGACCCCGAACCAGGCGGTCAAGCAGGCGATGAGCGAGATCACCGCGCCGATCATCGCCATTACCCTGGTGCTCCTCTCGGTCTTCGTGCCCATCGCCTTCATCCCCGGCCTGTCCGGCGTGCTGTTCCGGCAGTTCGCGGTGACCATCTCGGCCGCCATGGTGATCTCGGCGATCAATGCGCTGACGCTGTCCCCCGCGCTCTGCGTGCTGTTCCTGCGGCATAGCGGGCCGAAGCGCGGGCCGATTAAGTACGTGCTGCGCGGCATCGACAAGGTGCGGGACGGCTATGCCGGCATAGTCCGGCGGATCGTCCGCATCTCGATCCTGTCGCTGGCGATCACCGCGGGCTTCGGCTTCGCTATCTACACGATCGGCGCGAGGACCCCGCAGGGCTTCCTGCCGCAGGAGGACCAGGGCACCTTCTTCGTCCAGGTGCAGCTGCCCCAGGCCGCCTCGCTGTCCCGCACCAGGGTGGCGGTCGAGCAGGTGGAAGGCATCCTGAAGAGCATCCCGGCCGTCGAGAACGTCCTGTCCATCGTCGGCTTCAGCCTGATCGACCAGGGCGCGCAGTCGAACACCGCCTTCATGGTCGCGCGGCTGAGACCCTTCGACCAGCGGACCGATCCGAAGGACAGCGTCTTCGCCTCGATCGGGCGGGTCTTCGGCGCCGGTGCGGCGGTGCGGACCGCCAATGTCGTCGCCTTCAACCTGCCGCCGATCATCGGCCTCGGCACCGGCGGCGGCTTCGAGTACCAGCTGCAGGACCTGTCGGGCCGCGACCCGGCGGAACTCGGCAGCGCGATGCTCGGCCTGGTGGTCGCCGCCAACCAGGACCCCCGGCTGCAGCAGGTCTTCTCCACCTTCTCGGCGGCGACGCCCTCGATCTACCTCGATGTCGACCGCGACAAGGCGCAGGCGCTCGGCGTGCCGATCAGCGCGATCTTCTCGGCGCTGCAGGCATCGCTCGGCGGCTTCTACGTCAACGACCTCAACCTCTTCGGCCGCACCTGGCAGGTGAACATCCAGGCGGAAGCGCAGGACCGCGACGACATCTCGGACATCTGGCGCATCCGCGTCCGCAACAGCCGCGGCGACATGGTGCCGCTGCGGGCGCTGGCGGATATCCGCACCGTGGTCGGGCCGCAGACCATCAGCCGCTACAACAATTACCGCGCGGTGCTGGTGAACGGCTCGCCCAAGGCTGGTGTCTCCTCGGGCGACGCGCTGGCAGCGATGGAGGAACTCTCCCGCCGCGTGCTGCCGGCCGGCTACAGCTTCGAATGGACCGGCACCGCCTACCAGGAGAAGCTGGCGGCGGGGCAGACCATCTATGTCGTGGCCCTCGCGGTGCTGTTTGCCTACCTGTTCCTGGTGGCGCTGTATGAAAGCTGGACCATTCCGGTGCCGGTGCTGCTCTCGGTGGTGGTCGGCGGCCTCGGCTCCTTCCTCGCCATCCAGATCGCCGGGCTCAGCCTGGATGTCTACGCGCAGATCGGGCTGGTGGTGCTGATCGCGCTGGCCGCCAAGAACGGCATCCTGATCATCGAATTCGCCAAGGAGGCGCGGGAGCGCGGCATGCCGATCCGCGACGCCGCGATCGAGGGATCGCGCCTGCGGTTCCGCGCCGTCATGATGACCTCGATCGCCTTCTGCCTCGGCCTTCTGCCGCTGGTCACCGCCACGGGCGCCGCCATGCTGTCGCGCCGCGCGGTCGGCACGCCGGTCTTCGGCGGCATGCTCGCGGCCTCGCTGGTCGGCATCTTCATGATCCCGATGCTCTATGTCGTCTTCCAATCGGTCCGGGAGAAGGTGAAGTCCTGGTTCGGCATCCCGCCGGTGGAGCCGCCCAGCGTCGGCCCGGGCGAGGGACCCAAGCCGGCCGCCGACCAGCGGGTGCCCGAGATGGTGAAGTAGCGCCGAGGCGAGGGGCCTCCCCCCTTCCCCTCGGGGCCTTCCGTATCAGATGATGTCCTGAACACCGGGAACGGGAGAGACCCCATGGCCAAATTCGGGCTGAGCCAGCCGCTGCGCCGGATCGAGGATCCCCGCCTGCTGAAGGGCGGCGGGCGCTATACGGACGACATCGCGGTCAAGTCGGGCGCCGCCCATGGCGTGGTGCTGCGCAGCCCGCATGCCGCGGCGAAGATCCTGTCGATCGATACGGCGGCGGCGCTGGAAGTGCCAGGCGTGCTGGCGGTGATCACGGCGAAGGAATGGGCCGAGGAAGGGCTGGGGGAAATCCCCTGCGTCATCCCGCTGAAGAACGCCGACGGCACCGACCGCGCCCAGACCCCGCGCGGGGCGCTCGCCGAGGACCGCGTCCGCTTCGTCGGCGACCCCGTCGCCTTCATCGTCGCCGAGACCCCGCAGGCCGCCCGCGACGGCGCCGAGGCCGTCATGGTGGACTACGACGTGCTGCCCTCCGCCACCGACCTGGCCACGGCGCATGAGGCCAGCGCGGCGCTGGTCTGGGACGAGGTCGGCAGCAACGTCGCCTTCGACTGGGAGACCGGCGACAAGGCGAAGGCCGAGGAACTGGTGCAGCAGGCCGCCCACGTGACGCGGCTGACCGTGGTGAACAACCGGGTCATCGTCGCGTCCATGGAAGGCCGCGCGGCGATCGCCGAATACGATGCGGCAAACGAGAAGTTCACGCTGACCTGCGGCACCCAAGGGTCCTGGCTGGTGAAGAACCTGCTGGCCGGCAACGTCTTCAAGGTGGCGCCGGAGAAGATCCGGGTCATCACGCCCGATGTCGGCGGCGGCTTCGGCATGAAGCTCTACCTCTACGCCGAGTACGCCCTGGTCTGCATGGCGGCGCGCCGGCTGGGCCGCGCGGTGAAGTGGACCAGCGAGCGGACCGAGGCCTTCCAGTCCGACACCCATGGCCGCGACAACATCACCCTCGGCGAACTGGCGGTCGACAAGGACGGCAGGTTCCTCGCGCTGCGGACCCGCAACTACGCCAACATGGGCGCCTATCTCAGCACCTTCGCGCCGATGATCCCGACCATGGCGGGCACCAAGGTGCTGGCCAGCGTCTACAATTTCCAGGTCATCCACGCCCGCGTCATCGGCGTGCTGACCAACACCGTGCCGGTCGATGCCTATCGCGGCGCCGGCCGGCCCGAGAGCAACTACGTGGTCGAACGGCTGATCGACGCCGCGGCGCGCGAGATGGGCATCGACCGGGTCGAGATCCGCAAGCGCAACATGGTGGCCTCCTCCGCCATGCCCTACGTCTCGGCCATGGGCCAGCGCTACGACAGCGGCGAGTTCGCGCGCGTGCTGGACGCGGCGCTGGAGAAGGCCGACTGGGCCGGCTTCCAGGCGCGGCGCGCGGCCTCCGAGGCGCAGGGCAGGCAGCGCGGCATCGGCCTGGCCTACTACCTCGAAGCCACCGGCGGCGGCCCGACCGAGCGCGCCGAGGTGCGCTTCGCCGCCGACGGCTTCGCCGAGGTGCTGGTCGGCACCCAGTCTACCGGGCAGGGGCACGAGACCGCCTATGCCATGCTGACCTCGAACGAGCTCGGCATTCCAATGGACCGCATTCGCATCATCCAGGGCGATTCGGACGAGATCCCCACGGGTGGCGGCACCGGCGGCGCGCGCTCGCTCTACTCCGAGGGGCAGGCGATCCTGCTGACCACCGCGACGGTGATCGAGAAGGGCAAGCAGGCGGCCTCCGAGCACCTGGAGGCCGCGGTCTCCGATATCGAGTTCACCCCGGGCGGCTTCGGCGAGGGCAAGGGCGGCAGGTTCGCCGTGGTCGGCACCGACCGCGGCGTCGGCATCCTCGAACTCGCGGCCATCCAGAAGGCGCGCGCGGCCAAGGGCGAGCCGGCGACGCTGCTGGATGCCGCCGAGATCGCCGAGATCAAGTCGCACACCTTCCCCAACGGCTGCCACATCGCCGAGGTGGAGGTCGAGCCGGAGACCGGCCTGATCACCGTGCCGCGCTACATCGTCGTCGACGATGTCGGGCATGCGGTGAACCCGATGATCGTGCGCGGCCAGGTGCATGGCGGCGTGGCGCAGGGCATTGGCCAGGCGGTGCACGAGCGCACCGCCTACGACCCCGAAAGCGGCCAGCTGCTGTCGGCGTCCTTCATGGACTACGCCCTGCCGCGGGCCGAGGACCTGCCGGACATCGAGGTCGACCTGATCGAGGTGCCCTGCGAGACCAATCCGCTCGGCGTCAAAGGCGCTGGCGAGGCGGGCGCGGTCGGCTCGCCGCCGGCGATGATGAATGCGCTGGTCGATGCGCTGTCCACCGCCGGCGTCACCCATATCGATATGCCGGCGACGCCGGAGGCGGTGTGGAAGGCGATCGCCACCGCGCAGGCGGCCTGAGCAGGACGCCGAAGGGCGGAACCGCCCGGACGGATCCGCCCTAGGTTTGATGGCCGCGTCCGGGGGTTCAGGCCCGGCCGCGATCCGCGACGGCCGGTGCTGCCGGCCGCGCCCGGCCTGCCCTCATACCTGACGTAGGAAGTGCCGCCCTGCGGGCCGTAAGGCGGAGGCGTCGAATGGCGACCGCCGCCAGTGCGGCAGGCAGGTATGACCTTCGTGCACTTGGTATCAGACGACTGTCCAGTTGCCGGCATTAGCGATCGTGCCGGCGGAGAGTGCCTCGAAGCCGTTCATCAGCCAGAGCGCGACCGACCCGTCGTTATTGTGCCAAAGGATGTCGGCCTTCGCGTCGCCGTTGTAGTCGGCGACCTTGGCAACGCTCCAGGACAGGTCCAGATGGCCGAGCGGGCCGGTGGCCTTCACCGCGGTGCCCTCCATGGTCCAGGCGACGACCGCGCCGTCGGTGTTGCGCCACAGCAGGTCGGCATTGCCGTCGCCGTCGAAGTCGCCCAGGCCGGTCACGGTCCAGGACGAGCCGGGATTGTAGATGGTGCCGCCGCCGATTGACCTGGTGCCGTCCATCAGCCAGGCCGAGACGGTGCCATCGGTATGGCGCCAGACGATGTCCGAGCGGCCGTCGCCGTTGAGGTCCGCCAGGCCGACGAGGCTCCAGCTGGTGTCCACGGCGGCGATGCTGCCTCCGCCGATCACCGAGGTCCCGTCCATCTCCCAGAGCGCGACAGTGCCATCGGTATGGCGCCACAGGATATCGGCACGGCCGTCGCGGTTCATGTCGCCGATGGCGGCGATCTTCCACGCGGTGCTGACATCGGCGATGGTGCCGCCGCCGGCAAAGCCGGTGCCGCCGGAAAACCAGGTCGCCAGCGCGCCGTCGCTGTGGCGCCAGAGCAGGTCGGCCTGGCCATCGCCGTTGAGGTCGCCCGTCCCGAGCAGGATCCAGTCGGTCGACACCGACGGCAGCCTGACATCGGTGCCGCCCAGCCCGTGCATCGCCCAGTAGGTCAGGCCGCCATCGGGGTTGCGCCAGAGGATATCCGAGACGCCGTCGCCCGAGACGTCGTCGGCGAAGGCCTTGGCGAATTCGACACGGCGGTCGCTGAAGCGCAGCGCTTCCATATTCGTCAGCGTATCGGTGCCCTCGCCGGAAACGGCCGGATTGATCGTCACGGTCCAGGCGCCGGTGGCGGCGTTGCGCGACCAGGTCGCATCCTTCGAGGCGACGTTGTAGACGGCGATGTCCCACCCGGCGCCGCCGTCGAGCTGGTCGTTGCCGTCGCCGCCACGCATGGAATCGTCGCCCGCGCCGCCGCGGATCGTGTCACCGGCGGCGCCGGAGGAAATGGTGTCGTCGCCGCCACTGGCGACGAAGAGATCGGCGGCGTTGGTGCCGATCAGCGTATCGGCGAAATCGGTGCCGATGGCGCCCTCGAGGTTGCTGACGCCGGGCAGGGACGCATTGCCGAAGGTGTCGATGAAGCCCCAGGAGTCCCGCGCGCTGGCGGCGGCCAGGGTCACGGATGTCAGGCCGCCGTTGCCCGAAGGGTAGGCATCGGTGGTCTGGGTGGCGGTCGAAAGGTTGACGAAGACGCCGGCGGTGATGGGTGTCGTGCCGAAGGCCGAGTAGTCGACGATGTCGGTGCCTTGGCGTGCGTCGATCACGTCGGCCCCATAGTCGCCACCGAGCGTGTCGTTGCCGTTGGTGCCCTTGATGCTGTCGTTGCCCTGGCCGCCATAGGCGCGGTCGAAGCCGAGCAGCGTGTCGGTCGCGCCGCCGTGGTAGACCCGGCCGTCGGCGCCGCCGCCGACGGTGCTGGTGCCGAGATCGATGACGACCCCGGTGCCGCCCTGGTAGCGGTAGGTGTCGTCCCCGCCGCCGCCGGTCATCGACTTCGACCCGCCGCCCGAGCCGATGAAGGTGTCGTTGCTGCTGCTGCCGACCAGTATGTCGTTGCCGCCGTTGGTGGACAGGATGGCGCGGACGTTCACCAGGGTATCGGTATTGCCCTGGCCGTCCGAGACGACGCCGGTGGCCAGGTTGACGTTGATGGCGCCGGAAACGATGTTGTAGTCGACGACCACGCGGTCGGTGCCGTTGCCAATGACGGTATCGCTGCCGCCGGCGGCGCGCACCAGGTAGGTCCAGGGCGCGGTGGCGCTGACGGCCGAGAGATCGAACCGGTCCGCGGCGTCGCCGCCGTAGAACTGGTTGATGTTCCGCAGCGTGTCGATGCCGTCGGTCTTGGTGACGGTCGCGGTGGTCGGGCCGGTGAACAGCACGGTCAGCGCGCCGGCGGCATATCCGCTCGGGCTCAGCCGGTAATCGATGGCATTGCGCGCGGCCACCTCGCCGCCGTCGATCACGTCGCTGCCGATGCCACCGTAGACGATGTCGTTGCCGGCGCTGCCGTCGATGCTGTCGGCACCGTCGCCGCCGCGCAGCGTGTCGTCCCCGGCGCCGGCCAGCAACGTGTCATTGCCTCCGCTGCCGCTGAGGAAGTCGGCCCCGGCGCCGCCGGTGAGGAGGTTGTCCAGGTTGGAGCCGATCAGGGTATCGGCGGAGACGGTGCCGAGGATGCCCTCGATGTTGGTCAGGGTGTCGGTGCCGCCCCAGCCGTCGCGGGCGGTGCCGGCCGCGACGGTGACGCTGTTGAAGGTCTGCGCGCTGGTGGACAGGTTGACGAAGACACCCGTGGTCGGCGCGGCGATGAAGGAACTGCCGTAGTCGACCGTGTCGACGCCGCCGCGGCCGTCGATCACGTCGCTGCCGGCATCGCCGCTCAGCGTGTCGTCGCCGAGGGTGCCCTTCAGCGTGTCGTTGCCGCGGCCCGCATAGGCCCGTTCGAAGCCATAGGCAGCGGTCTGGTTGCTGAAGGAGGAGAACGAGCCCTGGTAGCCGTCCGGCCCGGTGTTGTCGGTGCCCAGGTCGATCGTCGCCGACACGGAACGGGTATAGATGAGCGTGTCGAGCCCATCGCCGCCATAGAGCGATTCGTTGTAGCCGTTCGACAGGATCAGGTCGTCACCGGCCCCGCCGAGAATGGTATTGGCGCCGGCCAGACTGTCGACGTTCGAGAGATTGCCGCCGGCCAGGCTGTCGTTTCCCGCGCCGCCTTCGAGCCGGCTCGGCGAGCCGCCGCCGGTGCGGCCGATCAGCGTGTCGCCGAAGGCGGTGCCGATCGCGCCCTCGATCTCCGACAGCGTGTCGGTATTGCCCCAGCCGTCGCGCGCGGTGTTGCCGGCATAGGCGGTGCCGCCCAGCGTGACGCTGGCCGAGGACAGGTTGACGACGGCGCCGATGGTCGGGGCAGCGCCATAGGCGGTGCCATAATCGGCCATGTCGAAGCCATCACGGCCGACGATCAGGTCGTTGCCCGCGCCGCCGCCCAGCGTATCGTTGCCGTTGGTGCCCTTGACCGTATCGTTGCCGCTGCCGGAGTAGGCCGCCTGGAAGGCGATGATCGTGTCGAGCGAGGAGGATTTCGAGACGAAGCCCTGCGCGCCGGTCCCGAGGTCAACGACCGCCCAGTCCGTGCCGGCATAGACGTAGGTATTATACCGTCTCCGGGTGATTGGCTCGCGGTGAGGGCGCTTCCCACTGGCACGGTCGTGGGTGGTAGCCTGCTCTGCCCTGTCAGGGAGCGGTGCCATGGCGCGGATCGTCGA
>NZ_SMSJ01000132.1 GCF_004355005.1 Dankookia rubra | reverse complement strand
GCTCGCCAGGGCAGCCGCTGCCTGACGCACAGCGGCGGCGCACATCGAAAGAGCGCCGCTCCGCCCCCAGCGGCATCAGTCCAAAATCCGGTTACCGGGACGGGCTCCTAGCGCCTTGGAATGCCAGCACGCCGCAAAGCCACATCGCTGGCGCGATAGCGTCCTAGGATGCGAGTAGCGCGCCCTTGGCGCCGGGCGGCCACAGGCGATCATCAACGCCTGTTGCAGCTGTCTGCGATTGCCTGGAACTTATACGAATGGTCAGCAGGTCCTCGATCAAGGTCAACCGGGCACCCGTTCTGACCCTCTGGGCCAGCGTGGTGGCGGAGCGCCTCGGGCACACACCCGACACCGCCTTAAGCCTCGCCAGCGCTGTGGTGGGCATTGCGGCGGGTGCCAAAGGCCGGCCGGCTCGGGATCCCCAAGGAGTGGGACCATACCAAGGATGCAAAAGCGGCTGCTCTCGATCGAGCGTAGGACACCGCCCACCTGCTCGGGAAGAAGATCCGCCTGACCCATGACGCCGGTGGCGTAGTGCTTGCGGAAGGGGAGGGGAGGCCGGCGCCGGCCGCTCCGGTGCAGGCCTACGTCACCAAGGTCTTTGGGGAGCACCTAGCAACGTGACTCAAGCAAACCAGTTTTCGGCGAAGCCGGGGCGGTTCAGCCGGGAATAAGCCGACTTATCCACGAGACATCTTGGGCGCCAGCATTGCGTCATCCTGGGCGCGAATCGGCCGTCAGCGTCGTGTCATCATGGGCGCAACCCTATAATAGATTCCTATAGCTCTTCCTGTAATTGGCCGGCGGTCGGTGTGGAAAACGGCCCAGGAAGAAGCTCAGGAAGGGGCGCCCAAGATATCACAACGGCCATCGCTCTGGCGTGAGCGGCGGCGGCTGTGGAACACTGCCGGCAAGGAGTCGTGCACGTGTCGAAGAACCCTATCCAGCAGCGGCTGCTGAACCTCGGCGGCGAGATCGCTACCACCCCGCCGGAGGAGCTGGCCTTCCAGCACTCGGTGCTGACGCAGTGCGCGCTTCCTGTCAGCCAGCCGCCCGAGGGTATGCTGAGCTGGGAGCGGCAGCAGGGCAGGGCGCGACTGTTGGTGGAGGCGGGCAAGGCCCTGCACCCGAAGACCAGCCAGTACGTCCAGCTAGGCCTGCCCTACGGGCCAAAAGCTCGGCTGCTGCTGATCCACCTGAACACCGAGGCCGTGCGTCGGCAGTCGCCGATCATCCCGATCGAAGACACTATGACCGCCTTTTTCCGGCGGCTGATGGGCGGTAAGACGCAGGACGGCCGGACAGCCAATCTCCTGAAGGCGCAGCTCTCGGCACTGGCAGCAGCGACCTTTCGCATGGGGATCGCCGACTCGGACCGCTCCTTCCAGATGAACACGCAGGTCGTGCACGCCTTCGACATGTGGCTGAGCCGGGAGGACAACCAGCGGGTCTTCTGGCCAAGTGTGCTGAAGCTCTCGGCCGACTACTACGACAACCTGACGCGGTTCGCTGTGCCGCTGGATGAGCGGGCCATCTCGGCCCTGGCGCACTCGGCGCTGGCGCTCGACATCTACGGCTGGCTGGCCCAGCGGCTGCACCGAATATCCGAGGGGAAGCCTCAGTTCGTCACCTGGGCCGCGTTGCACGAGCAATTCGGGCAGGATTACACCCGCATCCGGAAGTTCCGCGAGTTCTTCCTCGCCATGCTGCGGCAGGTCCGATCTGCATATCCGGACGCCAAGTTCGAGATCGATCAGGGCGGCATGACGCTCTTCCACTCCGAGCCGCCGGTCAGGAAGCGCCTGGTGATGGTAGGCGGGACGGAGAGCCCCGGCGCGTTGTGACATCTTGGGCGCTCCGGCCGGGCGATCCCGAGATGTTCCTCAGTTAAGCGTAGCTTAGCTACCCTAGCGCGCGGCCAGGACTCGCTGACCATCACTGACTGCACTGACAAAGAGGCAGCTTGCTCCACATCGGTAGATCGCGCGAGTAAGCGTGGCATTCACACTGGCGTAAATGGCTGCCGCACCCAGCGTGTTATCGGCACTGCAGGCAGGTCATGAGGCCGCGCTTCTCCCGTGCCGGCGGGACGAGGTAGCCGCAGCGGATGCAGTTCGCTCCGGTGTCGTCCGGCGCGAAGGGGTCGGCAAAGAGACGCTTGATCGACCTTGGCTGATTCTCCAGCCGCTCCGGCTTGGCAACTCGCCGCCGAGGATGAGTACCCGCCGGGATCTCGGCCGCGGATTCGACCGGCGGGAGAGGTGGCAGCAGCGGTGTCCAGCCTGGCATGAGATGGCCGACCGGCGGGGTGGAAACTGGGCTCGTAGCGGGCGCTTCAGCCGGTGGCAGAGTTGGGGCGGATCGGCTGTGCAACCCTTCCAGCCAGGGTGCGGCAGATATTGGCTCCGTCGGCGGTGCGTTGCGGCCTGAGCGGCGGTGGATGACCTCGACCACGCGGCTCTCGCCTGCGACGGCACCGCGCTGCCGCGAGGCGACATGCAGGAACTGCTTATCCTCGTGGGAGAAGAGGGCTCTTGGCGCCGTCATACGGGAAAAGACGCGATCGGCTTCAGACATGTGGCTCCAGACAAAGCAGGGGCGACCAAGCAGCAATGACAGGAACGTCAATGCCTCGGGGCAGGGTGGTAGGCCGCAGCGAACATGGAGCTTGACCTTGATCTGTGCCAGACCACGCAGCAGGTGAACACTTCAGCTTTGTGCTTATGGCGTCACGCCATCCGATCGGCCTGGCCGTCATCCTCAGCATCTAGGAGGAGATCTGATGTCCGAAACCAAGAACGACTTCGAAACCCGAATCCGCGAACGCGCTTACGCGCTCTGGGAAGAAGACGGCCGTCCTGAGGGGCAAGCGGACGAATATTGGGAGCGGGCCCGCCGGTTCGTTGAGGCGGAGGACGACCCCAGGAGCCCCGACATGGTAGCCGACCCGCCGCTCTGAGTGCCCTAGACTGGGAATAGATGGTCGTGTTGGCCTAAAGGTGGCACGCCGGCAGTGGAAGGCGGTGGCGTCTCGCTACCCCTCTCCTAACACGCGATCTTCGCGCTTCCCGCGTGTTAGGAGAGGGCTGCCACAATCATACGCTCGGGCTCCAGAAGGGATCGCTGACCAGGGCTCAGGGCGGAAAGCAGGCCGACTTCCCCGGAGGACAACCGACTGCAGGCAAGGCATGGGCCGCTTCCAGCCAATCTGCTCCCCAACTGCGCTGAGCTCCTGCCGGAATGGCGGTATAGAAGGTGCGAATGGCCGGCCTCAGCCAGCAGGGGAGGGGAGCAAGGGCAGCACGAAAAAGCTGCCGCCAGGAGATGAGCTGACCTGCTCTGCCGGACAGTAATGCCGCCATATCATCAACCCAAGATATGCGCGGAGATACGAAAATGATCACCCGGAGTGGCGTTTCGATAGGATTAACGCGGCGGTGGCGAGAAGCGACAGGACGCTACCTATCGTAAGTCCTCCCTCAATCACTGTATCTAAGTTGGTTAGAACTTGGTTTGGCGGCACCGGTGTCGCCTGATCATGAACATACCACCCTATTCAGCTTGGGTCGTGGCTTCCGGGATGTATATCCTGCCGGCGCCGAGGTGCCCGCATGAAGCTGCCCGGCCAGGGAGGAGACAATGCGAACCCAAACCAGCCGGTGGGCATTCGCCCTCGGTCTCATGTTCGGCCCGGCACTCGGGCTAGCTCAGCAGCACCAGCACGGCCACGCACATGGAGGGGCCTCGCCCGCTCCGGCCACACTTGGCCAGGTGCACTTCCCGGTCAGCTGTACCCCGGAGGGACAGGCTTCCTTCGACGACGCAATGAAGCTGCAGCATTCCTTCTGGTACGAGGCCGCCGGAGAGGCATTCCGCCGCGTCCGCGAGCGCGACCCAACCTGCGTTATGGGATACTGGGGCGAGGCTATGTCGCTGCTGGTGAACCCATTCACCGTCACCAGCGCGGCGAACCTGCGCCAAGGTCGCGCTCTGCTGGCCGAGGCGCGGCGCATCGGAACCAAGAGCGAGCGCGAAGCTGGTCTCATTGATGCCCTTTCCGAGCTCTACGGCAACGAAGATCCGGCGATGCACCGGGCCCGCGTGGTGCGTTACGAGCAGGCGATGGAACGCCTCCACGCCCGCTTCCCGGATGATTCGGAGATAGCGATACAGTACGCACTCTCCTTGACTGTCGCCGCCTCGCCTACCG
The DNA here is from genome assembly GCF_004355005.1 of Dankookia rubra. GTDB lineage: Bacteria > Pseudomonadota > Alphaproteobacteria > Acetobacterales > Acetobacteraceae > Paracraurococcus > Paracraurococcus ruber_A. The sequence continues at coordinate 6,835 of NZ_SMSJ01000132.1, read as the reverse complement.
ACAAGACCTACGCCAAGCAGCTCAAGGCCGCGGAGATCCTGGAGCGTGAGGCTCTCCGCCAGCCGCAGCATCCGGGCGTCGCCCACTATCTAATTCACACCTACGACACGCCTGCGCTCGCGCAGCGTGGCCTGCCTGCTGCCGAGCGTTACGCCGGCCTTGCTGCGGACGCGCCGCACGCGCTGCACATGCCATCTCACATCTTCACCCGCGTGGGGCGCTGGGAGGAGTCGATCGAAACTAATCGCCGCTCGGCCGAAACTGCGCGTGCGCGCAAATCGACCTTCGACGAGATCCATGCGCTCGACTACTTGGTTTACGGCTATCTGCAGACCGGGCAGCCCGAGGCGGCTCGGCGTGTCCTGGCTGAGCTGCCCCGCTTTGCCGACTGGAACGCGCCTGTACCACTCTTTGCCTGGGCGCTCACGGTGATGCCGGCACGCTACGCCCTGGAGCGCAGCGCTTGGGAAGAGGCGGCCAGCCTGGAACTGGACAGCCGGCGGACGGCGCCACTGGTCGCAGCGAATACCCGCTTCGCCCGCGCGGTCGGCGCTGCGCGCTCAGGCCGCCCAGAGGCGGCAACTGCCGACCTGGAGGCCCTGAAGACCGCTGCCGCAGCGCTCCGTTCGGCCGACCCATACTGGGCCGACCAGACAGAGATCCTTCATCTCGCCGCGGAAGGCTGGACCGCCTTTGCCCGCGGCCGGCGTGAGGAAGGCTTGGCCCTGTTGCGCGATGCTGCTGAGCGAGAGGGACGTACAGATAAGCACCCAGTCACGCCGGGACCGCTGATGCCGGCTCGAGAGCAGCTCGGCGAGATGCTGCTCCTGATGGATCAACCGGCCGATGCATTGCGCGAGTTCGAGGCGGTGCAGAAGACGGAGCCGCGCCGGTTCCGCGCCGTCCATGGCGCCGCACGAGCGGCCGAACTGGCGGGTGCGCAAGACGTGGCGCGGCGGTACTATGAACAGCTTTTGGAAATCGCCCCTCGCGCTGATGCGGGCTTGCCCGAAACTGAACGGGCGCGCGTATTTTTAGTAAAACGCTGAGGAGCCGAACCCAGGCTATCGTGACGCCAAAGCGAACTGAAGGATGAGGATCGCGGACTGAAACACAATGCGCGTCCAGGTGGTTGCGCAGCCCGGAGTAAGCGCGATAGGGATCAGTCCGCGATGCCTGCCGGGCGCTTCCCTCCGGTACGAGGCCGCCGACCGCCTTCAACGGCTATCGGGGCGCCGCGTGAACCGGATCGGGCGAAATCATTGCCGTACGGGCCTGGCCGCCACAGGGTCTCGCTACTCGAAAACAACACCTTCCAGACCTCTGCCGGCACATCGGTGAGGAGCGGCGGGATGCCAAGTGGCGAGACAGGCGGTCCGCCTACCCATTATGCTTAAGGCTTGCGGCCGACCACGCAGTGGTGCGGCCCGGTCATGAACAGCACGCCGGCATCCAGCGCGGCCTGCCGCGCCGCCTGCCACACCGGCTTCTCCTCGGCGCTCAGTTGCGCCAGGACGCGCCCCTCGCCAAAACGGAAGAACGAGCCGTCAACCCGGTCGAAAGAGGCCAGCATGGGAAAGCAGGTCAGCTGCTCGAAGCCGGCCGCACCCATGCGGGCGTAGAGGCTGCGGTCTGCAACCCCGCGCGGGCCCACCAGGGGCGGCCGGTTCTCCACCTTGAGGCGGAGCGCCTCGGGCAACTCCACATTCCAGGCGTGCGGCATGTCGGCAGCGCGCACGATCACACCGACGCGCCCGCCCGGCCTTACCACGCGCCGGAGCTCCCGCAGGGCGAGGTCGGCGTCGCACTCTTCCAGCACCGTGACGCTGTAGGCGTGGCCGAAGCTGCCGTCCTCGAATGGCAGACGCTCGGCGTTGCCTTCCCGGAAGCTGATCCGTCCCGCCACTCCGTCTTCCTCGGCCAGCACCGCCGCCTCGCGCAGCAGGAACGGGTTGAGGTCCACGCCGGTGAGGGGATTGGCGCGGCCGAGATGACGCGCCACCAAGCGGAGCAGCGCGCCGGAGCCGCAGCCGACCTCCAGGAGCGTCTCGCCTGCTGCAGATGCGATCACATCAAGCATCGTCCTCACCATGCCCGCATAGCTCGGGCTTGCGGCCCGGTCCTCCAGCAGTGCAACCCCGCTCAGGTGGCGCCCGCCCAGCACGACGACGGAGTAGTGCTGGGCCAGGTGGGGGATGGCGGCGTCCCACTGCGAGGGAGCGAGGAGGAGCGGCAGCAGTACCAGGGCGGGGCCAGCGCCGTGGATGCGGTAGGTGATGCCGGCGTGGCTGCCGCGGTCCGCGGCGGCGGTCGGTACCGAAGCCTCGCCGGGCAGGTCGCGCAAGGCTGCGACGATCTCCCCCGTCCGGTGGGACACGCTGTCCGCCCAGAGTGGTTCGCCGTAGCCAGCTAGCGCGACCCGACGGCATCCCGGAAGCTGCGGCGCGGCAGCGTCGGCGGCCTTGCCCGAGAGGCCCGCGTCGCCCGCGACCAGCGCCATCCGCGTTGCCAGGGCGGCGAGGGGCGCGGGGTCGATGCCCGGTGCCTCGCACAGCAGCAGGCTGGCAATCCTCTCCGGATACTGGCTCACGAAACCACTGAGGTCGGCTGGGATTTGCGCTGCGACATGCGCGGTCCTGAGACCGAGGTGATCCCACAGGGAGGCGAGGTGATCGGCAAGGGTTGGTTCCCCGGTCATTGTATCCCCCCTGAAGCTTGGGCCGGCCAAGCAGATGGCGCGAGAGCGTGGGGCGGTCAGCCCGGCCTCACGCCCCACGCCTGGACGAAGAGCTGGTCAATCAGCAGCGTGTCGGGGTCTGCGAGATGCTCGGCGAGCGAGGTCCTGTGGGCGTCGAACTCCGTCTCGCTCAGGCGCCCCGCGGCCAGAATCTTGGCCTTCGCCACATCGAGGATGCCGAGTCGGTGGGTTCGGCGACGATCGCTCACCTCGACAGCCCGGACATGAACCTTGGTGCGGACATCGGTCACACCAGCCGACCGGAGAAGCCAAGGTAGCGTTCGACCGCTAGTTCCGTCCCCGTTCGTTGCCCGCACGGCCTCGCGGTAGGCGTCGTTGAGGATCCGCCACGCTGGGTGTTCCGGGTAGCAGACGTGGGACGCGCGGTCCCAGCTCTCGACGGCGAGGATCCCGCCGGGACGCGTGAGCCGGAGCATTGCCGCGACAATGGAGTGCTGATTGCTCTGGGGAACGTTGATGAGGACAAGCCGCTCGTGCACGAGGTCGAAGGAGCCCTCTTCCAGCCCGGCGGCGAGCATGTCTCCCTCGACGATTGAGACATTTCTTAGGCTACGCTGCCCGACCTCAGCGCGTGCCATCGCCGCGAAGCGGGGCTCACGCTCTACCCCGACAACCGCACCTTCGGGGCCCACGCGCTCCGACAGCATGTCGAGGATCCCAATCGGCCCGCAGCCGATGTCGGCTGCGCGCCAGCCGCGGTCAACGCCAATCTGGTCCAGCAGCCACGATGACTCGGGCTTTAAGTCCTCGGCTTGGCCGAGCAGCCGTTCAAGTTCGTCCCGCTCGCCGCCAAAGACGTAAACCGCGGACTTGGTCGTCATGGCGCCCTCCGCTGACGAGGAACATCCAGCACGCTAACCGCACTGGGCCAGAGCCGCAAAGCCATCCTGATCGTGAACCATGGCCAGAACGGATGGCATGGCACCCGGCTCGGCCTGGCATAGTGCCGAGCACCCTGTGAGCGCAGGCTGCTGCCGTCCATGTACTAGTCGGGCAGCCCGGCCGGAGATCCCGGCTTCCAGGCCACCAAGCCCGCCGTAGTCGCGTAGCAGGGTACGGGTGTGAGCCTCGGCCACGCCTCTTACTTTTGCGCTCTTCGGCTTGAGTGTGGGATCGTTCAGGAGTGGGAGGCCAGGTGGGCATCGAACGCTTACCACGGGATGGGAGGAAAATATGAGCGGGCAAAACCCCTATGCCGAACTCATGCGTCTGACTAACGGCTACCAGGTCTCGCAAGCCATCTATGTCGCAGCGACGCTCGGCATCGCAGACCTCCTCGGGGACGAGCCACGCGACAGCGACGACATCGCGGCCAAAGCTGGCGTCCACCCCGGATCACTCTATCGGCTGTTACGCGCCCTCGCAGCCGCGGGCGTGTTCCATGAGGACGCGGACCGGCGCTTCTCGCTGACGGCCATAGGCCAGTGCCTCCGATCAGATGCGGATCGCACCCTCGGGCCGTGGGCGGAGTTCGTCGGGCGCCCCTACCAGTGGTCGGCCTGGGGCGACCTCCTGCACGGCGTGCAGACCGGCGAGACCCCCTTTCGCCATGTCCATGGCGCGGACCCTTGGGAATACCGCTCGCGCCATCCCGAAGAGGGCGCCATCTTCGACCGCGCCATGACCGGTATGTCACGGCGCATGACGCAAGCTACCGTCGCAGCCTATGATTTCTCGCGCTTCCGCTGCGTAATTGATGTCGGCGGTGGGCACGGCGCCTTGCTGGCCGCGGTTCTCGCCGCCCACCCGTCGGTGCGCGGCGTCCTCTTTGACCAACCGGGGGTCGTCGCTGGGGCGGCGGCGGTGCTGCGAGAGGCTGGTGTCGCGGACCGCTGTGAGGTGGTCGGCGGCAACTTCTTTGAACGGGTGCCGGAAGGCGGCGATGCCTACCTGCTCAAGACCGTTCTGCATGACTGGGACGATGCGGAGGCACGGGCCATCCTCCAGGCCTGTCGCCGATTCATCGGGCCTGAGGGCAAGCTGCTGGTGTTGGAGCGACTGGTCGCGCCGCCGAACGAGGACCTCGAAGCCAAGTTCTTCGACCTGTTCATGATGACGGTGACGGGTGGGCGGGAGCGTGCCAGAGAGGAGTTCGCCACCCTACTCGCCGATGCGGGTTTCCGCCTGGACGCCGTTACCCGCACAGGGACGCCGATTTGCATCATCGAGGCTGCGCCAATCTGACGCGGTACTTGGGGACACTCTCAAAAGCCCCATTCCCAGGTCGAGGGCTGGCGCTTCCGGGTGGTGCAGGTCCTCAAAGAAACCGCCCGTGCAATCAACGGGAGGACACACCGGCCTGCTGCAGTACTTTGAAAGCTTTCCCCACCACCCGTGGAAGGAACTGATCCTCGTCCTCAGGTGGCTGACTGTTGGTAGCGGCAGTGATGACCAGGTCGTATTGCGGCCAGTATGCAAAGACCGCACGGAAGCCCAAGGTGGTTCCCTGGTAGAACCAGAAGGAGCCACCCAACTCTTCTTGGTAGGCTCGGCCCAGGTCGAAGCCGAAGCCAAGGGGATCGGCCGCTGAGGTGTCCTTGATTGGCAAGCCGGTCCGCTGCGAGACGAGCTGCGTCATCTCGTCCAACTGCTTTTGCGGGAGCACCCGCAGCGAGAAGAGCGCACGGATCCATTTTGCTAGATCGCGCGGATTGGAGATTATGCCGCCTGCCGGCCCTGCCCAGGAGAGACTGTCCGTGCTGACGTCTTGCCCAAGCAGTGGCGCCAGCGTCGTCTCCGTGCAGGGCGTCGGTTGGTACAGCAGACAGGCTGGGTTGTTGTAGATGCCAACCGGCAATCGGGCGAGCACCCGGTTCGGGTAGCGGCCGTCAGAATAGAAGGTGTTGTTCAGACGTAGCGGGTGCAGCAGGAGCTTTCGCAGTGCCTCCCGGTAGGACATGCCAGATGCCGCCTCAATGATGAGCGCGGCAAGGATGCTGTCGGTGTTCGAATAGAACCAGCCGGAGCTGCGTGGCAGGTCCTTGTCATAGACGGCGGCGATCAGCTCCTCGTACGTGAGCCGGCTCTGCGCGTCACTGGCCATGATCCCACCGATCTCGATTGTCTCCGAGTAGTTTGGGATGTCCGCGGTCATGTGCAGCAGGGACCGGATCGTCACCTTGGCCCAAGCTGGGTATTGCGGCAGCCAGTCGCCCACTGTCTGGTCGATGTTGAGCAGCCCCGCGGCCTCGAGCTTCAGGACAAGGGCCGCCGTGAAATGCTTGGTGTTACTGCCGATTTGAAAGAGCGTGTTCTCGTCTATGGGTGTGCCATCGCGGCCGTTCGTACCAGTGAAAACCTCGATTGGATGTCCGCGGCCATGATCCACGAGTAGGGCGACGCCGGAGATCGTCTCCGCCTCCCGGCGCTCGGCGAGGTAGGTGTCGATCGTCTCCTGCAGCGCTGCCTCAACGGGCCGCTGGTGCGACTGCGCCATCGGGCAGACGATGGCGACAAGCACGAAAAGCAGGCCAAGCATGCTGCGGCGTCGCATCGGTCCGCGCCCTCTTACATTTTGATAGCGGCAATGGACATCTTCGTTTTGTCTCCGGTCAAGCCCTTATCGATATTGTCATGCAAAATATGAGAAAAACACCCAAAAAATGAAATGGTATGTATTTTTAGTTGCGCCATTCAGCTTTGAACCTAGTTGCGCTCACTCCGCCGCACCCATGTCTGGCGCTGCGCACTTCACGCTCCAGAATTGCCTTTCCCGCGTGTTAGGCGAGGCGTGCCGCAATTGGCGCAAGCGGCTGGAAGCCCATCGCGTCCGATGGCGGTAGGGCAGGGGCCTGCCGCTTGGCTGCGGCGGTGGGCGGCGCTGGTCAGCATCCTAATGGCCGACCTCGAACTCTGTCGCGAGGGCGCAGCCATGCTCGAGCAGGACGCCGCCTTCGGCAGGGTTCTCGTGGAGCCGTTCGCATCAGTGATGGATGACGCGCTCCGGACCCGCACCGCGTCCCGCCGCTAAGCGGCCGTCGTACTCCCAATCGCGCAAAGCTCCACGAGCACTCAACGGTAGGTGTCGCGCAATCGTGCGCCCATCGTTTGCAGCGGTAAGCGGAGGTGACGGGTTGT
>NZ_SMSJ01000131.1 GCF_004355005.1 Dankookia rubra | reverse complement strand
AGGCCTTCCGTCAGCCGTCGTGACGAAAGGCTCGGCAGCGCTCCTATTTCACGCCGCCGCGGCCAGATTACCCAGCCGCTCCCTGAGGGATTTTCTCTCCGACGCTCTCAGCGACGACACCCGGCTGCTCCTCGGGCGGCGGCCTGCTGGGCCGTTGCACATGCGCGGCTGGTCGCTTCGTCGATGCTGCAACGGGTTGCGTCAGGCGACATCGGCGACTGGCCCCATTCCGACATCACAGATGATCAGAGACCGCCTCACGCTGCTGCCGGAAAGCCAAAGCCTTTGAGTAGTTTAGGCTTGCTTGGGACAACCGACGGGACCAACAGCCGCCCTGTCGCCGGGGATCAAGTCCCCGATGTCGGACGACACCGTGTACCTGATCGAGGTGTCAATCGGCCTGCTCGTGCCGCAGTGGACGGCTTACACAATCACGCGTTGAACTCTTGCCAATCCCCTCAGCGGACGTGGGGGCCACCGCCTCCGGTCCGGTGGGCCAAGGAGGAAGGAGTAGATCATGTACGTCGTGATTCGCAGGACTGGGCTGCCGGGCTCCGCCGAGGAGGCTGCTCAACGCACGCGAGACCACCTCGTGCCGCTGATCCAGAGGCGGCCGGGGTTCAGGGGCTACTGCGGCTTCGTCACCGAGCAGGGAGGCGCTGCCTACTCGGTCAGCATCTTCGACGATAAGGACACGGCGATGGACGCCCATCAGCACGTCCGGGCTTGGATCGACACCAACATGCGCGACCTCATGCCCGGGGTGCCCGAGGTTGTCGCAGGGGAGACGGTGTTTGACTCCATCGCGCACCCGCAGGAGCAGCGGAAGGATGAGCAGCAGCCACTCTTTGTTGTCGTCCGCACCTACCGCGGCCTTCCTGGGCAGACCGAGACCATGCACTCCGTAGTGAGCCAGCATACTCTCCCGGCCATCACGGACGCGCCCGGCTTCCGCGGCTTCTACGCGTTCCGGGACGAGACCGACCCGGACCGCGCCATCTCCGTCACCTTGTTCGACTCCCGCGAGGAGGCACTGCGCTCGCATGAGGCAGTGGTGGGGATCATGCGCGAGCGGCTGGGCGAGATGACCTACCGTGTGCCGCAGGTGACGATGGGCGAGACGGTCGTGCTGGCGACGGTGTAGCAGGGCGGAGTGGCCGCCAAAGAGCCAGCGCTAAGCGGCAGGCTGACAACGCCCATCAACCTCATCAGCGGTCCTAGCCCGGATTAGGTACGAGAGGCGGCGGGTATGATCCGGGCAACAGTGATCTACCGGGTAGAAGCCTTTTCTACAGCGGGCATCGGCTCGTACTTTCGCTCGATCAAAAGGTAGCTGATCGTCGTGTCACCGACGTTCGTAAGCTCATGCCACGCGACAGGTGGGCTGTTCGTGTAGCTGCCGGTGCGGGGCTCAACCTGCCGCGTGCCCTTGGCATCCTCAATCTGCGCCTTGCCGCCGTTCAACACGTAGCTGAGCAAGCCCGGGTGGAAGTGCTTCACGTGCTTGCTTCCCGGTGGGAACGTGCAGCGACCGACGAGTATCTGGGTGTCCTCGTAGAGCTTTTCGCAGGGCTTTTGTCCTTGCCACTCCACCGATAGGGCATCGGGCACCGACTGTCCGAAGGCGGTGAGCGGTGCCAGCACGAGCAGCATGCAGGCGGCCAGCCCAATGGACACGTGAGCCATAGCTTTCCTCCCAGTCTGGTGCTGGATGGACAAGCCCTTGTCTGGGTCCCGTCGCCCAGCAGACCATCATGCGTCCGGCGTGATCCGCAAAGCAATGCCTCACCATAGGGTCGGAGCAGAACGAAGATGGCCGAACTAAGGATTTCGTTGCAAAAAAAAGGACCTTAACGAAACCGGCGCTTTCAGAGTGGGCCAGCATAATTAGTGATTCGCGCCTGGGACGGCACTCGTCATGACTAATTCAGGCTCGGTCATGTCGCTGTCGGGCGGAAAACCGCGCCCGCCCGGTACGACCACAGGATTGCCATGACGACCCAATGGATTGTGCTCGCACTAGAAAGAATCGCCTGCCGACAGGTGGGGATGATCCGCCTCAACCGGGTAGTCTACTCTGGTCAATGAGCGCGGGACACACGTGCTCGTGGCAACAAGCCATGCTTGGCCTGACCGCGAAACACCGGAGAGCGGAAACTGAATGCAGATCATAGACCATACAAGCCAGCCACTCGATGAGTGGCGCACCGGGGTGATGACACGCATGCTCGTCTCGGCCCTGACCGGCGCGGAGCACCTGTGCGTATTCGAGCAGTTCTGCGACCCCGGCAGGGGAGCCCCTACCCACCTCCATACCGTCGAGGAAGTGCTGACGGTTCTGGACGGAGAGGCAGAAGTCCGGCTCGACGCGGAGCGAGCGACGCTCAGCGCTGGTCAGTCTATGGTTGTGCCAGCCGGACGCAAACACAGCTTTCAGAACACGGGCCTTACAACCCTGCATGTACGCGCGACGTTGGCCGCACCGATTTTCGAGGCATGGTTCGACGGCGAGACCGAAGTACGACGGCGTTGGCTGCCTCAGTCCTCCTCGTAGCCCTGCCCGGCGTATTGTAAGGCGTCGTTCCCGGGGGGCTTGTGCCACTAGCTGGGTGGGCAGAACGGATCGTCGGACGCCCGCCACCTCATGAGCCCGTTCACCCACTCCTCGGCGTCACCTAGTAGGCCGCCGTACTGGGTCCGCGGGGCGCCATACAGTTCGACCCTCTCCATCACCAGCCCGTAGAGGACGTGCATCTGCTGGTCAGTTCGCGCGCCCAGCCGATCGCCAAGCATCTCCAACCATGCGTCCTGTCGGCGTGGATGGGGGAAGCACTGGTAGCGGCCCCACCATTCGGCGAACTCGGCCTCAATCGCGGTACGCCACCGGAGACGCACCGGCTCATCCCTGGCGTGCAACTCCTGCGCGCTCGGCCCGGGAGGCATAGGAATGGCCTGTCGTCGATACGTCTCCTGCGGGAGGGGGACTGGCGGAGGAAGCTGGCCCCGGTAGTCGGGCCTGTAGGGCTCAGTCGGAGACGGCTCGGGGGGGACGGCACGCGATGCGCCGCGTGGTGGCCCGGCGATCGGCGGGAGGGTCTGGGCCGTCTGTGCCGACGCTGGCCCGGCTAGCAGGATGGCAAAAGCGGTGATGGTGATCCTCGACATCAGGAGCTAACGCACGGTCTAGGGCTGGGCTTCGGACGGTGGTGGCCTACGAGAAGTCGGAGGGTGTTCGAAGGAGGCAGCGCCCCCTCGCCCGGAACCACGTGGCGGGATGGGCGATGCGGCCGCAGACCCACGTATGAGAGCGCGGCGATGGCCGAGAAGGATGCGGTGCCGGAAAGCGAGTTCCTGCGACTGAGGACCAATGATGTCGAGTTGCACACTGTCGCCGCTGGACCGCGCGATGGTCCACTCGTCGTACTACTCCACGGCTTCCCAGAATTCTGGTGGGGCTGGCGGCGGCAGATTGGGCCACTCGCCGCGGCCGGGCTACGCGTCGTTGCTCCCGACCAGCGGGGCTACAACCTTTCCGACAAGCCCGGGGGCGTTCAGTCGTATGGCATCGACATGCTCGCCGACGACGTGCTCGGGCTGGCTGACGCGCTCGGCCGAAAACGTTTCGCAGTGGTGGGGCACGACTGGGGCGCCGTCCTGGCGTGGCATCTCGCTGCAAGGAACCCTGAGCGGGTTGAGCGGGCGGTGGTGCTGAACGGGCCGCACCCGGCGACCATGCGGGCGCATACCTTGCGGAACCCCTTCCAGGCGTTCCGGAGTTGGTACGTGGGGTTCTTCCAGATTCCTCTGCTGCCCGAGCGGATGCTGCGCACGGCCGACTTCGCCGCGCTGCGCGGCGCCATGGCGGTGACCGCGCGGCCCGGGACCTTTTCCGAGGAGGAGTTCGCGCGCTACCGCGCCGCCTGGGCACAACCCGGCGCGCTGACCGCGATGCTGAACTGGTACCGTGCGCTGCCGATGTCCGCGGGGTCCCTCCGGCCCGGACGTATCCGCGTGCCGGTGCGGGTCATCTGGGGGGACCGGGACTCAGCCCTCGACGCGGGTCTCGCCGAGGCGGGCCTGTCGCTGTGCGACCGCGGCGAGGTATTTCACATCCCGGCCGCGACGCATTGGGTGCAGCACGAGGAGGCGGAGCGGGTGAACCGTCTGTTGGGCGATTTCGTAACCTGAGTTCCTGCTGCCATGTTGTCAGACAGCGCTCAGGCGAAAAGCCCGTGCAGGAACTCAGCATAAATTGCTGCGGGCCAAGTCGAGTTTCCGGCCGGGTGCCGACCGCGCCCCCCGGGCGTCTGCTGTGGCCAGGGCGCCCTGGCACGATCTCCGGACGGCCACGCTTTGCTACCCGCTGCTCAGCACACCTCCGGCGTGCCCGCCAAGCCAGAGGTGGCGGGCGTTGTACCAAGCCCCTCTAACCAGAACCCTTGTGGGTCACGGCCTACTTTGCAGGCGGGGAGGATATCCGCTTCCACACGAGACGCCTTGTTATCGGCACGCTGTCCCGGATCGTGGTGAAGCCGAGGACCAACCTGCCGTCCTCGAAACTGTAAGTGCGCCGGAGTTCTCCGGACGCGTTCTCGCCGTTAAGCGATCCTGTGACTTGATGGATGACGATCCCGTTCGCAGCGTCCACGCGATAGGTGCCAAAATAGGCGGAATACTGGGAGAGTGTCTCTGGTGCGGCGCGGCTGCCGCTCTGCGACTCGTTGCGGCGCTCATGCATGAGCAAGGCGACGACGTTTCCATTCGAGTCATAAGTGATCCTCCCGGTCGCATCACCCCAAGGCTGAACCGCGCGGCCGTCCGGGGTGCTCCACGTCAGCGAGACCAACTCCCACGTGCCAATCACAGGAGAGTCCGTGCCGACCGGGATGTCAGGTTTTGTTTGGGCACGCGTGGTAGCCACGCCGAGACTGAGAAAAGCGGTAACGCACAGCGCCGCTTTGCGGATGGTTGCTGGCGGAACCATGGTGTCTCCCTCCCCTTGGTATTTCTCGCCGCCGATCACTTCGCCTCACGGACGAGCTTGGATGCGATGCACCCTATCTGCGTGTTGTCTCCTGTGCCAATCCGTACGCAGCCTTCCGCTATGCAACATCATGGGGCCGTGTCCGGAGGACGGCATCCAACTCAACCGACAGCACCCTCGCGTCGCACGAATTTCAGTGAATGGGAGGCGAGCGACGTGCGGGTGTCGTCAGACGATGGGACGACTGGCTGACTGCTGACCGCGAGGGCGCGGGAGATGGTCTCCCACGCCACGTCGCGCAGACAAGTTATGCGCTCGTCTCGGAGAGCCGGTCGGCCATCTCGACAGCCCGCTCGGCCGCGGCGACAAGCTCCTCCACGGTATGGCGGCGGCCCTCGAACTCGACAGCCTCGCCCTCCCCGGCCGCCTCAAGGGCCGCGGCGATACTCCTAGCCCTCCGCTCCCACCACGGCGCGATGATGGCCCTGACGCACGCGGGGAGGCCCTGCGGAGGGGTGTCCTCCGCCGCCTTGTCGGTGCTGTCGCTCATGCCGCCTTCCTCCACTTGGCCATTTTCTCGCGGAGGGCCTGCTGCGGGTCGGCGTCGAGGAGCCTCTTGAAGTCCTCGCTATACTTCTTCCCGTACCACTTGCATGCGGTGGGCTTGCGGTCCGCCTTGATGTTGGGCGGGGTGCCGAGTTCGAGGCGGATGCCGTCCATCTCCCCAGTCCAGTGGAAGTACTGGTAGAGGGTCATGACCGGGAAGCCGTCCTTCCACGTCACGGAGGCGAACTGTCCGATGCTGCGGACCGTGCCCTCCCCGTGAAATTTGCACGACAGGGCGCCGATGAGGGCATCGGGCCGGTCCTCGATCTCCTCCATCATGGCGGTGACCAGCGTCCACTCCTCAGCACTGAGGGCGTGCTGGGCCTTCTTGCGCTTGAGGTTGCGCACGAAGTTCTTGGGTGTGCTGAGGTAGCAGTAGCGCGTCGTCGAGAGGCTGCGCTTGTCCTCGGTCATGAGGGCACCGGCTGCTGCCGTCGTGCCCGTGAGCTTCAAGACGAACTGGGTATGCGCGTGCTTGCCCGTGCTGGGGCCGTTGTCAAAGCACTGCACCTCCACCCAAGTCAGGCTGTTGACCATCGGCAGGCCCTTCACCGCCGCCTCAGAGGCGACGCGGTATTCTTCGGTGTCCTTATCGAGCGGCTGGCCCTTCTCGTGCTTGGGCTGCCAGTTGGGGTCGTAGTGCTTGCGCGGCACACCCTTCCGCTGCGCGTCGGCCCGCATGGACTGTTCCAGCATGGCCTCGGTCGTCATAGCGTCGAGATCGGTGCCGCGGAGGAAGGGGACCGTCCCCTCGCAGTGCTGCAAGCGGATGCGCGGCGTCTCGCCGCCATTCCTTTCTGAATCTGTCATTTGAATGCTACCCTGAAATGAAACACTGGCTCGCGGCGCAATCCGATGCGAGTAATACGTGCATCAACGCCGAATCCAATCTCCTTATAGGCGATTCTGCCTCTTGTGTCCAGTTATTGTAGTTGTCCATCTTCTATCTATAGATACCTACAATAACTGGCCACACCTACAATGACTGGCTCAGGCGCGGCTAAGCCCTTGATTTACGGCCATATTCAACTACAAGGACTGGCACCAGCCCGCCCCGGACAAGTCCTCACAACTACAACGACTGGCTCGCCTCCGGCTCGCCCTGGATGCCGTCGTCGGCCAAGTCGTTCGGGGGCCGAGTCCCACATCTACAATGACTGGCGTGCCCTCGACCAGAAGGAACGGCTGGCCGTGCTCGCGCCGCTCGCCCGGCACCGTCGCGGACAAGAACTGGCAAGTCGTGCGCAGGAGCGCGCGCGTCCCGCTTGGCCGGACCCACGCTCGGATGAGCAACCGCCCGACCTGAAAGCACCCCTGACGGCCTCGACCGTGAATGCGGCGGCCCGGTTCAGTCCGCGGCGCCCCTGATCCGCTCCATCCCTGTTCCACGTTCACACCCCGGCCCTCGACGCCCTCCGGCACCTCGGGGCGGAAGGTGCCGCTGTCACGTGCCGCGCCAACACACGAGTCAGGCGGTCTATGCCTTGCTCGCGTCCACCATCACTGCCCGCCATATCTGCGCCGGTAGCCCGCCCCCGGTCACGTCGTTCATCGATGTGGCCGCAGAGGTATTACCGAGCCAGACCCCGGCGACGTAGCGCTCCGTGAAGCCAACGAACCATGCATCCCGATGGCCGCTCGTGGTGCCTGTTTTGCCAGCGGCCCAGCGACCCGGGTTTGCCGCCCGTCCGGTTCCGCCCTTCACCACCCCCGCCAGCATTCGCCGCATCTGCTGGACGTGCTGTGACCGAATGACCGCCTCGCGCTGACGCTCCGTCCGGGTGTAGAGGCGCTGGCCCTCGTTGCCGCGGACCTCCTGAACGGCATATGGCATGACCGGCACGCCCTGGTTGGCCAGGGCTGCGTAGGCCGCGGTGAAGCTGAGCAGCGTTGCTTCGTAGGTACCGAGCGCGAGGTCGCCAGCCTCCCCGGAGAGGTCGGCCGTAATGCCGAGCCGACGGGCAATATCCCGCACCCCGCCCTGATTGCCGGAGGCCAGCCGTACGGCCGCAGTGTTCGACGACCGTGCGAGCGCCGCCCGCAGCGTGATCTTGCCAAGGAAGCGATCGTCGAAGTTCCGGATTGGCCGCTCGCCGATGCTGAGCCGGTCGTCGCTCACCCTACCGTCCGGTCTCAGGCCCCGTTCGAGGGTGGCGAGGTAGACGAACAACTTGGCTACCGAGCCGGGCTGCCGCCGCGCCTGGGTGACGTGGTTCCACTCCTTCGCCCGGTAGTCCCGCCCGCCCAGCATGGCAACCACCGCCCCGTCCGGGCGCATCACCACCACCGCCCCCTCCTCGATGCCGCGTGGCTCTCCGTAGCGATCCAAGGCACCGCCCAGGTGCTTCTCGGCGGCCTTTTGGATGCGCGAGTCGAGCGTGGTCTGGATGGTGCGAATGCCGGAGTGCTCCCCGGATGCCTCCTCGGCCTCTACCTCGGCCCATCGGGCGAACCACCCGACTTGCGTGCCCCCGGGATGAAAGCCGCCCCAGGCCGAGCGAGATGGCGCAACGGCGAGCCGCTGTCCTTTCGCCACGTCGGCCTCGGTGCGGGTGAGAAGCCCCTGCTCCACCATCTGCCCGATGACCCGGTACGCGCGTTCCCGCGCGAGGTCGGGGTTGCGGTGCGGGTTGAGCCGGTTTGGTGCAGGCAGCAGCGAGACGAGGACGGCAGATTCGAGCAGGTCGAGGTCACGCGCGGGCTTGGCGAAGTAGACCCGGGCCGCGGCCTCGATCCCGTAAGCGCCGCCGCCAAAGTAGACCCGGTTGAGGTAGACGAAAAGGATGTCCTCTTTGCCGAGATTGAGTTCGAGGAGTGGTGCGAGCACCGGTTCGGCCAGCGCTTTGCGCACCAGCACGTTGGCGCGCTTGAAGTAGACTTCCTTGAGGGTCTGCTGGGTCAGGGTGCTGCCGCCCTGGGTCCGGCCGGTCAGCGTTGAGAGCAAAGCCCTGCCGAGTGCCTGGGGGTCGATGCCGAAGTGCTCGCGGAAGCGTCGGTCCTCGCTGGCGACGAGAGCGTTGACGAGGTGGGGCGGCAGTTGCCGGAAGGGCACCGGAGGCGCGTAGTAGGCGCCGCGGGCGGCGATGAACTCGCCGCGTGAGCCGATGATGCGCACACCCGGCTCCCGGTTGTCGATGACGAGCTTCTGCGGGTCGGCGAGTTCCAGCGCCAAGGCAGGCGCGGGAATGACGGCACTTGCAGCGGTCAGACCCGCGAGGGCGAGGAAGCGTCGGCGATCTAGCGGCGTGGCGTCGGTCGTCATCAATGCGACCTCCACGCATGAACGTTTACGGGAAGCGTAAGACGGTCGAGAGGCGGTTCCGTGGCCACCATGCCCTGGATTTCGCGGCCGAGTTCGCAACAAGGTGGTGAGGTGGCCGGGCGCTGGTTGGCCAGTAACGCGCCTCGGTCTTGAGTGTCCTCGACTGGCCGCGAGTGTCAGATATCACCTTCCGTGCATCCGTCGTGGTGGCGCGCTAACGCAGCCGTGTCGGCGATTTCATTGTCACAAACCCGAATCCGAGTATCACGGATGCATGGATGGAAGCCGAAACGAAGTGCCGCGCGAGCGCGCGCTCATACGGCTCGTGAACGGCGATCCAGCCGAACGCGTGGCCGCTCTACTCGACCAGCGGATGGAGGCCGTTGAAAGCCTCGACCTGCTGGACGCCATCCACGACCGGAGCCACCGAATGCGATGACCGGAGACCGTCTCACGCCGCCTGCACGGGCGGTGCTCGACGAGGAGGTGCGGCGGAAGCGCCGCCATACAAGGGATGACGGTCCGGAAGCGCCTCCGCCGCAGAGTCGGGACGACCGCCACATACTGCGGGTGCAGCATGCCGACGGCTCCGTCGATGACTTCGCCATCCCACCGCCCGAGTCCCCCTTCCGTCGGCGGCTCAAGGCCGCGCGCATGCGCGCCTCCTGGGACCTGCTGAACGGCCGCTTCTTCCGGAGGCCGCTCCGTCACCGCCTACCGCCCGAGCCCTTTCGGAGCAAGCACCGCGAACGCCAGGACGAACACCTGCAATGGATGCTGGCCAAGTTAGCCCTGCCACGCAGACCGAGGCCACCACGTCTCCCCAAGGAGCCGAGCTTCTGGTGGGGGTCGTTCGCCAGGATGCGCGTCCCGGCCTCGCGCGGGATGGCTGAGTTGAACCGAGAGTTCCACCGGATGCCCGCCGAGGAGGAGGACGAGGAATGCTGACAGTTAGGAAAGCGTCGCGCCCGCGACCCCGCATACGCTGTGGCGCGCCACCCCTCGGTGTTGCGAAGTCCACGCCCGACCCGGAACCTACCTCCGGGTGCATGCGGCCACACATAGCCCGTCGAGCCCTGTTGGCTTCCTTACCCGCGCTCGTCGGCATGGGCCACGTGCCCTTGGCCCCGGCGGCTGCCGCCTCAATGCACGCCTCGTGCCTTCCGACGGGCTTCCCGGGTAGTGCCCATGCCGTATTCGGCTTCGGTGCCGCGGGAGCGGCTGCCGCGGAAGCCGCCGCAGCGGCGTGCTGTTCCTTTTGCAACCACGAGGACCCCGAGTGGCTGGCCGCCCTTGGTGGCATGCAGTCCGGTTCCGACGCCGCGGATACCGTCCTCGCGTCCGAGTGGTCGTTCAGCGTCCTATGCTGCG
Source organism: Dankookia rubra (assembly GCF_004355005.1). Lineage (GTDB taxonomy): Bacteria > Pseudomonadota > Alphaproteobacteria > Acetobacterales > Acetobacteraceae > Paracraurococcus > Paracraurococcus ruber_A. The sequence goes on along the minus strand of NZ_SMSJ01000131.1, from coordinate 1,083 downwards.
ACGGCGCCGACCGGGAAGCGCTGTCCAGGGCCGAGGCCATCGCCTGCGAACTCGCCCGGCACGGCCACGTGGCGATCGTGATCGAGGCCGGGCCGTCGGCCGCGCCCATGATTGCCTCGACCCAGACAGCGCACGGGCGAGACCATCCTGCGCACCTTCTGCTGCCGGTACGTGATCGGCTTGGGGGCATCGCCCCAACCTTGGCCGCAGCCGCCGCGACCCTGCTCTCCTCCGTTGCCTGTCGAGGAATCGTGGGGGTGGATGCGTCAGACATCTGGTCGGCGATCGGCGGCCCCGGCCGAGGTGTAGCCGTCCATGCTGTCGCCGAGCGGGGGCAAGAAGTAGAAGCCTTCGGCCGATCCGCTCTCGCTGCCGCCTATAAGGTGGGGGTACGACCATCTTCTGTGCGGCGCCTGCTGATCAACGCCGTGTTGCCGCCGGGATGGCGACTCCGCGAGCTAGATCAACTTGCCACCACCGTATCGGACGCCTTCGATGGCGCCGACACCGCGATCATGTCCGCCGTCTACGACCCGACCGCCGAAACGGCGTCCGTGCTGCTGGTCTGCTCGTAGTCGGTGTGATGGCCCGGCCAAGTTCTAGCAGGCCGCGGTCGCCACGCTCGGAGGGACGTTTGGTCAGCGCGCTGTCGAACCCGATCCCCGCAGCCGCCTGGACAGCATCAGAAAATCCTGCTCGTCGATCATCCCCGTGGACAGCTTCCGGAGCATGTACGCGTTGACCTCCAACCAGCGGTCGGCATCGCGGTACCCGGTGTCCTGATCGAGGCCGACGACTACACAATTCCGGTCAATGATCGCTGGGTCGCCTGGATGGCGTGGCAGCACGACGGCCTCTACGCTTCGACCAATCCAGATCGGGCGGTCCAGCCCGGTGTCGGTAGGAGCGAATCGCACGAGGTCCAGCCGCCTCGCTATGGCCTGTTCGAGCGCCGCCGCGCGTTCACACCCTGTTATTGATCCGGCCTGGGCGATCTTGAATCAGGCGGCGTAGCGAAAAGTCTTGTGCCCGAAGAAGCTGCGAACGCGGTCGGGCAGCTTCGATAGCCTGCGCATGTGCCCG
>NZ_SMSJ01000130.1 GCF_004355005.1 Dankookia rubra | reverse complement strand
GGCCGGAAAGGGGCGGCCTACCCGCCGCGCCGTCGTCCCCTTACGAGCCCACCCAGACCAAGCAGCAGCCCGCTCCCGCCCAGCAGGCAGGCTTTTCAGCAGCCTGCTAGGGGCGGTGCTGCTCACCTTCCGGCGATGCTGCACGCGCTCGCACGACAGGACCCTTGGCGATGGCGGAAGCGCGAATGAAGAGACCTGTGCGCGGACGTGCCGACGAGCACGCTGGGGGCGTCGATGTGCGGCGAGGGGCGGATGGCGTGCCGATCCGTCAACCCTGCGGGCGTTTTGGGCCGCACCGTGGTCGTCGCGGACAAACTCGCCCTCCATCAAGCAGCGGTGGCCTGCGGCAGGGTGAGCGCGCGGCGCAGGTTCTAGGCGATGACCCCGAGCCGAACCTGCAGGCCTGCCTTGGCAAGTCCCAGCCACCTCATCCGGCGCAGGCCATAGGATCGCTTCCAGGTGCCGAAGACCTTCTCGATCTGGCAGCGGATCCGCCGTACCGCGGCGTTATGGGCATGCAGTCTGGCAAGCGCTTCGGGGCCACCCCAGACGCCGGTCCCAACGGCGCAGGGATTGCCACCTCGAGCACGGACGACATCCTCGGCGTTGCGGCCGCCGAAGGCGCTGTCGGCGTAGACCTGACCCGGCGCATCTGGCAGCACGGCCACGAGTTCGGCGGCGTCATGCACGTTCGCCGTGGTGGCCTCGACGCCGCGTACGAGGCCAGCGGCCTCTTCGGTGGCGATGTGGGCCTTATAGCCATGCGTCGGCTTGCGGCGGCGATGGCCGGCCCAGCGGGCATCGCCGTCGTGCCGGATGCTCGCCGACTGGATCAGCGTGGCGTCGACAAGCGCGCCGGTGCGCACCACGATACCTTTCGCCTCGAGCTGACGCGTGACAGCCTCGAACAGCACTCGATCCAGCCCGCGCCGGATCAGCTCGCAGCGGAAGCGGACGAAGGCGGTGCGCTCGGGCGTCGCCTCATGCGCAGCGAAGCCGCAGAACCGGCGGAAGCTCGCGCGAGCCTCCAGCGCCTTGGCCAGCCGCACGTCGGAGAGGTCATGCCAGGTAGCCAGCAGCAGCGCACGGGACAGCGCCAGCGACGGCCAGCCCGGCTCGCCTTTCGGGGCAGCCGAAACCTCGACGAGGTGGTCGATCGCGGCCCAATCCAGCAGGGCGGCAATTTCGCCCAGCGACGATGCCGCCCGCAGCTCCGGCCGCGCGATGAGGTCCCTCCTGCCCGATCCGGCGCCGCGCCATCGTCCACCTCCTGCCGACGACATCATCGAAGCGGATCGCGTCGCCTCCAGCACTTCCGCGCACAGGTCGCATGATCCGCCGCCAAGCCATCGCCGCCCGCCGAAAAACCATATCCGCCAAGGGCAGGTAGCAGCGCGACCGCAACGCGCCGTACGGGCCGATCGCGTTGAGGGTGGGCCTGCTCATGGGTCCCACCACCACAGTCGCACCACGATGGCCACAACATCAAACACCGCCAGCGCGGCTATGTACGCATGCAGTTCAGGTGATGGAGCGGCGAAGCTGCGCATGATGCCCAACAGAGCAGCGCACTTCTTCGCCCAAAGTCATTAGCCAAAATCGTCTAGCTCAGCCAGCCCCGCCAGAACGGCCGACGCACCTTGACAGCGAATGCCGAAATCGGCCTCGGTCATGAGCCTGGCGCCTGCATTCCCAGTCGGGCCGCCGCGGCCTGGAGCGACTCCACATCACCTTCTCGCCACTGGTGCCGGATCAGCAGCCTGCTTGCCCTTACCCCTGGCATAACAAAGGCCGTGCCGATGGCGATAGGCGCAGTGAGGCCACGTTTCTCAAGCTCCCGGGCGATCAGCATGCGCAAGCGGATGGTGATGAGCCGGTCGGCCTGACAGGTCCGGCGCCCCTCGGCCGCGAAGGCAACGTGCTCGCGCGTGATCGCCAACCAGCTCGCCCTGCGCATGAAGCCATGCCAAAGCCCAGCCGCTGTTGCGCCCTCAGATGTCCTCGAACCAGTCTACGTCGCCGTCATCGAAGTCGTAGCGCGCCGCGATGATCTTCAACCTGTCCTGCCGCAGGGCCTCTTGCAGGACGGTACTCTGCATCTTGAGACGCCCAGCGACGCGCCGGGCGTTCATCCGAACCGCGTTGTCGAGCAAGTCACCGGACTGGCTGCGGGCGGCGAGGACCGCGGGAATAATGGGCTGGATCATCTCCCCGATCACGCCGGGGAAGGTGGCATTCCTGTCCACGACATCGACCGCCGCCGCGACCGCACCACACGCCTCGTGACCCAGGACAACTATCAGCGGGCAGCCGAGTACGCCCACTCCGTACTCGACGCTGCCGAGCGCGGCGGTGTCAATGGTGTTGCCGGCATTGCGGATGATGAACAGCTCGCCCAGGCCACGCCCGAACAGCAACTCGGGCGGGACGCGACTATCGGAACATCCAACCAGGACGCAGAAGGGTGCCTGCCCTCTGGCGAGCTCGATCCGACGCTCGCGGCCCTGAGCGGCACGGTAGGGGGCTTCCATGCGGAACTGGCCGTTGCCCTCCTTCAACAGCCAGAGCGCCTGGTCAGAGGTGAGAGCGGTCCTTGCGACCGGGTCGGCCGCCAAGCCGGGCCCGGCTGGGGCGCCGATGGCTGCGAGCACGCCGGTGGCGACGCCGCCCATGAATCCACGCCGGCCATGAGCACTGATGTGGCGGAGGCCGTTCCCGCAACGGCAAAGGTCACTTGGCATGACATCTCATCCTCAGCAGATTTGGCCGTGCCTCGCTGCCGCGAGCCGGCATGCCAAGTTGCTCCGCTCGGCTCGCTCCTTCCAGGCCGTAGTGGGTCGGAGCGCAGGAAACCCGCGGCCGGCAGCGATTGTGTCGCCTCTCCTAGCATGCGGGAGGCGGGAGGTTGTTGTCCTTCCAGTGCGCCGCGTATGGAGAGTACCTGTGCGCGCCGCTCGCCACCGCTGCGGCACGTGGGCTGAAGCCAGCCAAAGGAAGAGCGCACGAACTGATTCGCTGAGCACCTACTCGGACCAACCTTTCGCGTTCCGACACAGGCTGCAATGCCGCGATGAGATCATCGGCACGGTGGCCTGGCACGAATTGGCATGTGGTGGCGACGTGCGAGAGTGCCTCGTCGACCGACAGGTGCGAGGGACACGGCAGCTATTGCCAGGATAGGCGCGTAAGCGTTCGGGCGGGCTGCCGCCCTCACGCCCGCCTCCTCAAGGCGGCCGAGGCGCACGAGCCGAGGATCCCGAAGGGCATCGGGTCGAACGGGCTCTGAAAGCCGCCATTTTGTCCTCTATGCAAAACGAGTTTCACTTCGCTGTGCGTTTGGTGCAGCAAAGAAATACCACTAAGTCACGGATATTGTTTGCAATACCGGCAGGCGCCGCGAAGCGCCTCTCGTTATTAAGTGGATAGCTTACAACCTCTGGTTGTTTTCACTCTGCTTCCGGCTCGATTTTCAACCAGAGCGAGTATTTCTACCGGATCCGTGAGCCGTGAGGCAAGTATTGGTGACTTGAGAAGGAATATGTCCCCTCGGTAATCATCCTCCGCGTGCATATGGCGGCAGTGTCATCTTCAGGAGATGTTCTGCCGACCAAGAAACGACGCAATGTTCTGGCGCGCCTGTCGCGTGGAATAGCTGCGGCAATCCTATAGGAGGATAAAAGTGGTCGCACTTGTTCGCCATGATCTGGAGTTTATTCTTCGGCAGATCAAGATCGCCGAGGCGCACTCCGCAGGAACGCCGCTGACAGACATCCGCATAGACCTGGCCGGCAACATTACGACCGACCCGAATGCCGCTCCGGCAATCCCAACTCCTCTGTCACCCTACGGGCTCCGTACGGTCGACGGCAGCTATAACAACCTGGTGGCAGGCCGTGAGGAGTGGGGTGCCGCGGACACGCCGTTCCCGCGCATCACCGACCCCGTCTACCGCAACGAGGCGGACGACAGCATTACCTTTGGCGCCGGCAGCCCGGGACAGGTTGTCTTCACCGACGGCAACTACGCCGGAATGGGGGCGCCTCCGCCAGCCAGCCAGGGCCTCGGTGGCGGGACGGTCGTGGATGCGGACCCGCGCATCATCTCGAACCTGATTGTCGACCAGACGCTGGAGAACCCGGCGGCTATCTATGCCGCCCTCACCTATGCCGGCCTCACCGGCACGGAGCTGACCGCGGCCCTCGCCGAGATCCGGACTGCCTACGGCGCGGCCAAGACCGCCGCCGATGCGGCAAAGCCGGCGGCCCAGGCGGAGCTCGACACGATCCTCGCCAAGCACGGCGTCGAGATGGAGGGTCACACCGTCGTTCTGAAGAATGTGGCGCCTGACGAGGGGCTCTCGGCCTCCTACAACGGCTGGTTCACGCTCTTCGGCCAGTTCTTCGACCATGGCCTGGACCTGGTCACCAAAAGCAACAACGGCACCATCTACATCCCGCTGCAGCCGGACGATCCGCTCTACAACCCGGCGACCCCGCATTCGAACTTCATGGTGCTTACCCGCACATCGGCGGATGCCAAGAACCTGACGACCGCTTGGGTCGACCAGAATCAGACCTATACCTCCCACTCCTCGCACCAGCTCTTCCTGCGTGAATACAAGCTGGTCGACGGCAAGCCGCTCGCCACCGGCAAACTGCTCGAGGGCGAGCGCGGGCTGGCAACCTGGGCCGACGTCAAGAAGCAAGCCGCCGAGGTGCTTGGCATCAAGCTGACCGATGCCGATGTCACCAACATCCCGCTGTTCAAGATGGACGAGTACGGCGAGTTCATCCGTGGCTCGAATGGGCTTCCGCAGCTCGTGATGAGCCTGGGCGCTGACGGCAAGTTCGGCGGCGGCGATGACGTCTTCGCCGAGGGCAACCTGACGAACCCAATCAGCACTGCCGGAGCCGTTCGCACTGGCCATGCCTTCCTGGACGACATCGCGCATGCCGCGGTGCCCGTCGTGACGGGCGGTGTCCTCATGCAGGACAGCGACTCGGTCGTGGGCTATTCTGGAGAGATCAACAGCCGCGGGCAGCAGACATCCTACGACAACGAGTTGCTCGACGCCCACTACATCACCGGCGACGGCCGCGGCAACGAGAACATCGGCCTGTCGGCCGTCCACCATATCTTCCATTCCGAGCACAACCATACCGTCGAGCAGGTGAAGATCCGGGCGATCGAATCTGGCGACGTCGCCTTTCTGAACGAGTGGCTCCAGGTCGACCTACCCCTCGGCACGGTGTTGCCGCCGGCCAGCGATGCCGAAGCCGTCAAAGCTTTCGCGGCGACCCTGTCCTGGGAGGGCGAGCGCCTGTTCCAGGCGGCACGCTTCACGACGGAGATGCAGTACCAGCACCTCGTCTTCGAGGAGTTCGGCCGGAAGGTGCAGCCGGACATCGATGCCTTCGTCTTCAACCCGTCCGTTGACATCAATCCGAACATCCTCGCCGAGTTCGCTCATGTGGTGTACCGCTTTGGGCACTCCATGCTGCGGGAGACGATCGACCAGATCAACCCGGACGGCACCAGGGCCGACATGGACCTGTTCGATGCCTTCCTGAACCCGCTGGCGTTCGGATCGGCGGTGATCGACCACGACGCGGCCGCCGGCGCCATTGTCCGCGGCATGACCAGCCAGGTCGGCAGCGAGATCGACGAGTTCGTCACCCATGTGCTGCGCAACCAGCTGGTCGGCATCCCGCTCGATCTCGCGGCGCTCAACATCGCCCGCGGACGCGACACCGGCATCCCCTCGCTGAACGAAGCCCGCCGGCAGTTCAAGGAGGCAGCCAGCGGTGACACCCAGCTCGACCCTTATACGAGCTGGACGGACTTCGCGTTGAACCTGAAGAACCCGGCCTCGATCGTGAACTTCATCGCGGCCTATGGCACGCATGAGACGATCACGACCGCCGCAACCGCCGCCGCCAAGCGGGACGCCGCCATGGCCTTGGTGTTCGGCGGCCAGGACGCGCCGGCCGACCGTGATGCCTTCCTCAACGGCACCGGGCAGTACGCGACGAAGCTCGGCGGCCTTGAGGACATCGACCTCTGGGTTGGCGGCATGGCCGAGAAGAAGATGGCCTTCGGCGGCATGCTGGGCTCCACCTTCTCCTTCATCTTCGAGATGCAGATGGAGAACCTGCAGAACGGCGACCGGTTCTACTACCTCTCTCGCGTGCAGGGCCTCAACCTGCTCAACGAGCTGGAGAACAACTCCCTCGCCAAGATGGTCCTGAACAACACCGATCTCGGCGAGACCGGCTACGCGCTGCCTGCCGACATCTTCTCCGTGCCCGACCATGTCCTCTACATGGACAAGAATGAGCAGGTGAAGTTCGGCTACGCCGACCCGACGCAGGCGGATCCGTTCCTGCAGGCCATCTCCCCGATGGTCCAGCGGGTCGACGCGAACAACGACGGTGTGGCCGAGTACCTCCGCGTCAACACCAACGACCACCTGCTCATCCAGGGGACCAACGGCGCCGACACCATCGTTTCCGGCGGCGGCGACGACGCGGTCTGGGGTCGCGGCGGCAACGACCGCATCGAGGCGGGCTACGGTGTCGACAAGATCCATGGCGGTGATGGCGACGACATCATCACCAACAGCGGTACCGATATCGGCGAAGTCGACATGCTGCACGGGGAGGCCGGCAACGACGTCATCCACGGCGGCAGCGGCCTCGCGCTGATCTTCGGCAACGAAGGCCAGGACTTCATCATCACCGGCCCCGACGGCAAGGAGGCATTCGGTGGCACCGGCAACGACTTCATCCTGGGCGGCGCCGGCGCCGACTTCCTGCTGGGCAACGAGGGCGACGACTGGATCGAGGCGGGCGACGGCTTCGACGCCACGGCCGGCGACAACTCGGAGCTGAACTTCAACTCGTCCATCATCGGCCACGACGTTATGTTCGCGGGCCAGAACGAGCATGACTTCGACGCCGAATCCGGCGACGACATCATGGTCCAGGGCGAGAGCGTGATGCGCAACGAGGGCATGCTCGGCTTCGACTGGGCGATCCACAAGACCAACCAGGAAGCCGCCGACTCCGACCTCATCACGCCGATCTTCACCACCGTCGAGCAGGACATCCTGCGCGACCGCTTCGACCAGGTGGAGGCCCTGTCCGGGTGGGAGAAGAACGACGTCCTGCGCGGCGATAACCGCGGCGACGTGAATGCCGAAGCCCCGCCGGTGGGAGCCAATGCCGACTTCACCTTTGCCGGCAATGAGCTCTCCCAGGCAGGTGTCGACCGCATCGCCGGTCTGCGCGAGCTGCTCGGCGACCTGGTGGCGCCGCGGCCGACCAGCGGCAACCTGGAAGCCATCGTCGCCTTCGACGACGGCAATATCCTGCTCGGCGGCGGTGGCAGCGACACCATCGAGGGGCGTGGGGGCAACGACGTCATCGACGGCGATGCCTGGCTCAACGTGCGGATCAAGGTGAGCCTCGCGGATGGTACCATCGCTTCGGCCGAGGGCATGACCTCGCAGGTGCGCGGTGCCGCGGGCAACCTGCTCTACGGCGGCAAGGCCCTGTTCGACCTGATGCTGGACGGCACGCTCAACCCGGGCCAGCTCAGCATCGTCCGCGAGATCCTCTACGCGGACGAACCGGCGGAAATCGACACCGCGGTCTTCTCTGACGTGATGGCCAACTACACCATCACCTACAACGCGGCGGGGAACTACTACACCGTCGACCATACCGGCGGCACGCAGGCCGACGGGACCGACCGCGTGATGAACATGGAGCGGCTGCAGTTCGCCGACCGCGTCCTGGTGCTGCCGGGCGGGCCGGGCAACGACTCGATCCTCGGCACAGCGGGCAACGATCTGCTCGTCGGCAACGGGGGCAACGACACGCTGCAAGGCATGGCGGGCAACGACACGCTGCAGGGTGGGCTCGGCAAGGACCTGCTGCTGGGTGGCCAGGGTGCGGACCGCTTCGTCTTCACATCCGCCACCGAGACGCAGCCCACGCCCACCGAGCGGGACGTGATCGGCGACTGGGGGACGGGCGACCTGATCGACCTTTCCGGCATGGACGCCAATCTCGGCATCTTCGGGATGCAGGACTTCGTCTTCCGCGGCACCGCGACCGACTCCTTCACGGCGGCGGCTGGCGAGCTCTGGACCTATCAGATGGGTGGCAACACCTTCCTGATCGGTGGCGTGAACGGCGACACCGCGCGTGACTTCCAGATCGAGCTGACCGGGCTGCACAGCCTCTCGGCCAGCCAGATCCTGGGCGTCGGGCGGGTGAACCAGGCCGGCACCAGCGGGGCGGACAACCTGACCGGCCTGGGTGGCAACGACACGCTGCTCGGCCAGGCGGGCAACGACGTGCTGCGGGGCATGGCGGGCAACGACGTGCTGCAGGGTGGGCTCGGCAAGGACCTGCTGCTGGGTGGCCAGGGGGCGGACCGCTTCGTCTTCACCTCCGCCACCGAGACGCAGGCCACCGCCGCGGGGCGCGACGTGATCGGCGACTGGGGGGCGGGCGACCTGATCGACCTCTCCGCCATGGACGCCAATCTCGGCATCTTCGGGATGCAGGACTTCGTCTTCCGCGGCACCGCGACCGACTCCTTCACGGCGCGGGCGGGCGAGCTCTGGACCTATCAGATGGGTGGCAACACCTTCCTGATCGGCGGTGTGAACGGCGACACCGCGCGCGACTTCCAGATCGAGCTGACCGGGCTGCACAGCCTCTCGGCCAACCAGATCCTGGGCGTCGGGCGGGTGAACCAGGCCGGCACCAGCGGGGCGGACAACCTGACCGGCCTGGGCGGCAACGACACGCTGCTCGGCCAGGCGGGCAACGACGTGCTGCGGGGCATGGCGGGCAACGACGTGCTGCAGGGTGGGCTCGGCAAGGACCTGCTGCTGGGTGGCCAGGGGGCGGACCGCTTCGTCTTCACCTCCGCCACCGAGACGCAGGCCACCGCCGCGGGGCGCGACGTGATCGGCGACTGGGGGGCGGGCGACCTGATCGACCTCTCCGCCATGGACGCCAATCTCGGCATCTTCGGGATGCAGGACTTCGTCTTCCGCGGCACCGCGACCGACTCCTTCACGGCGCGGGCGGGCGAGCTCTGGACCTATCAGATGGGTGGCAACACCTTCCTGATCGGCGGCGTGAACGGCGACACCGCGCGCGACTTCCAGATCGAGCTGACCGGGCTGCACAGCCTGACCGCCGATCAGATCATCCTGTGACCTAGCTGATGTCGGGCCGACCACAGTCGGCCCGACATCGACCCCATTCTGGTGAGCTACAACAAGGCTAGACGCCCCTGCGCGGACCCGCGCGGCTTGCCGGCTTGGCCTGACGACGGTGGCCAAGCGTTCCTCAGTCGTCCCTGCCAGTGGGACGCCCCTCACGACGCATCCCACTGCCCGACGGTCAGGCGATCACGGAGTAGCTGGCCTCGTAGAGCGTGATCGAGTTGTTGCCGCCCATGGCACCATTGTTCCACCAAGTCTGGGTGCCGATGCCGGTCGAGGTCGCCCCAGCCATATGTGGTGCAGCCGTTGCCGCCATTCGCGTCCTTGTAATGAATGGCGGAATAGCCGTTCCCCGCGCTGCCGATCTTCAGCAAGTCGCGCTCTGGGCCAAGCCACGCATCGGTCGCTGGCCAGGTCAGGGCATGGATGCCGATTGCCCCTTTGGTCCCCAACGCAAAGCTGTAGCGGCCGTAGCCGGCATCGGCGTTGCCCCGGGGCGGGACCATGGCCCACTGTTCTGATTGTCTGCGCTGGTCCAAATGATGGGTTGTCCGGGCACGCTGGTGTCAATGGCAGGATTCCACGAGCGGCCGAACGTGCCGAGACCGTTGTCAAAGCTCTCAACCCAGGAAAGCTGGGTTGCTGGGAGTTCAGGGTTGTTCGGCTGGACCGGAGTTTCCGGTTCAGTCGGGATCTCGGGCTCGACTGGTTGATCCGGAGTGCTGCTGCCAGCACCGGACGGGAAGTCGGCTCCGCTGCAGATCACGCCCTGCATGTTGAGGGAGATGTCGGCGGTGCTGTCGCCGTTGATACCGGCGCGAAGCGTGCCATCGGCCCGTTCCCGGACGCCGTAGGCCTTGCCGCTGTCGGGCTCGACGCCAGCCCAGTGCAGCGTCGCGGGGATCATGTTGCCCTGCAGGGCGATGCTGCTTGAGCTGATCCGGCGGGCAGCGAGATGAGCGGCTTGGACACGGCCGCAAACCCTGACCAACCGCAATTGTGGCAGCTCCGGCTAACACGCGGGAAGTGCGAAGAGCGGGTGTTGAGCTGCCGTCGCGCAGTCACTCCGGCTCGATCCCAGCCTGCCGGATCAGCGCCTCCCATCGCGCATTGTCGGCCTGGATGCGCGCGGCCAGCGCGCTCGCCGACAGCGGCAGCACGGCTGTGGACAGCGCGGCGAAGCGCTCCTGTAGTGCGGGGCGGGTCAGGCCAGCGCGGATCGCCTCGTCCAGCCGCGCGACGATCGTCGCCGGCATCCCCGCCGGACCGAGCACGGCAATGATCGTCTCCAGCGCGCCCTCCGTGCCCGGGAAGCTCTCCTGCAGCGGCGGCACCTCGGGAGCCAGCGCGCTGCGCGCCGCGGCGGAGATCGCCAGCGCCCGCACCTGACCCGAGCGCCGCTGCGCAAGCCCGGTGCCGAGATCCACCACCGCGGCCTCGATGTGGCCGCCGACCAGGTCGGTCATCGCCTGGGGAATGCCGCGGTAGCTGACGCCGACCGGTTGCGTGCCGCTCGCTGTGGCGAACAGCGCCAGGGCCACCTGGCCGCTTGGCGAGCCGAACCCGACTGTGACCGGCGCCGCCCGCCGGGCCCGGGCCTGCAGGTCGGCCAGCGACCCTACCGGCGAGGCCGCGGGGACCATGATCATCATCGAGGTCGAGCCGACCCCCGACACCGGCTGGAAGCTCCCCACAGGATCGTAGGGCAGGTTCCGGATCAGACTGCGGGCGACGAACATCACCGAGGAGCCCATCAGCAGCGTGGCCCCGTCCGGCTGACTCCGGGCGACATGCGCGGCCGCGAGCGTGCCCTGCGCGCCCGGTCGGTTATCCACCACCACCGGCTGGCCGAGGCTCTCCTGCAACTGCTGTGCAACGGCACGTGTGACGTTGTCAGTGACCGAGCCAGCCGGGAACGGCACCACCAGCGTGACCGGCCGCGCTCCGCCGTCCTGCGCGTGACTTGTGACGGCCTGCAGCAGCAGCGCCGGCAGCACGAGCATGGAGCGGCGCCCTGGGGCGCAACCACTGGCAGCCTTCGCTAGGCCTTGGCGTTCTCGCACGGTCCTGTCCTCCCGCAGCTCACGCCACGTAGCGGAGCGCCGCCCTATTCGGCCTGTGCCCGCAAGGTGGCGTCAAGCCGGCGGCGACCGCCTCGCCCAACTGTCCCCGCCCCGGCTAGCCCGTCGTATTCACCGGGTTGGAGCGTAGGGCGTCCTGGCAGGCTGACTTGAGCGTTCGGCACGCGGCTGCATCCGCTTGCGGCGGGGTGGTTGGGCCTGACGGGCG
>NZ_SMSJ01000012.1 GCF_004355005.1 Dankookia rubra | reverse complement strand
CCCCCGACGAGGCCTACGCGGCGAACGAGGTGACGAAGTTGGCGGCCTGACGACAACCAGAACTGAGCTTATCCAGGCCGTCAAACTGTCCTACGGATGGGGACCATCTCACTGCTTGAGGCGGTTGATGAGGCGCTCGACAAGATTGCGCCGCCGATAGGCTACGCGGTCGAAGTGGGGCTGCCGGCGTTGGTTGCTCTTGCTCGGGATGACTGCGCGGATATGCCGCTGCCGCAGGCGACGTCGCGCGGTTGGGCTGCTGTAGCCCTTGTCGCCGGCGGCTCGCCGTGGCCGCAAGCGCGGTCGGCTCCGTCCGGGGCGACGGATCGTGCCCTGGTCCAGCAGCGCTTCAAGGGCCATCTGTTCGTGCCGCTCGCCGCCGGTCAGCACCGCCACGATCGGCTTGCCCTTGCCTTCGGCGCGAAGGTGCAGCTTGGTCGAAAAGCCGCCCTGGCTGCGGCCCAGCGCTTCCCTGGCCGGGACCTCACCTCTAATGGCGCCGTCACGGCGGGCGCCGGCGGCGTGCTGATGGGCACGGATGATGGTCGCGTCCACGAAGTGAAGATCCCAGTCCACCTCACCGCAGGCGTCGGCCACGGCCTGCAGCGCCGAGAGGATCCGGTCCCACACGCCGCAAGCTCGCCAGCGATAGAAGCGGCTCGACACCGTCCCGACCGGGCCATAGCCTCGTGGCAAGTCGTGCCAGGGCGCGCCGGTACGCAGGACCCATAGAATGCCATTCAGGATGCGCCGATGCGGCGCGTTCGATCGCCCCGTCCAGGGCTTCTCGGGCGGCAGGTGCGGCTCCAAGCGCGGCCACTGCACGTCCGTCAAATCACCTCGTCTCACCCCATAAATATGGAGTCGCAGGATCGGAACGTCCGCCGTTTGCAGAGACGGCCTAGTCACCGCGACCATAGGCTGCAGATCCTCGCGCGTGATCTCCGCCTGGCCCGGCTGCAGCGACAGGTCGGCGACGCGGCCTAACGGGAAAACGTGCCCGTTCGGCGCCCGGACCGGTTGCGCCGCGAGCTGCTCGGAGCGCAACGCCGGCGCCAGCCAAACGCGGATGCCAACCTGGCGCACCGCTTCGGGGACGCGGGTGGCCACGGTGCCCGCCTGGAAGGCCCAGCTCCGCCTGTGCGGCCGCTACCGCAAGCTCGCGGCTCGTGGCAAACGGCAGGGGGTAGTCACCGCGGCGATTGCACGCGAGATGGCGGCCTTTCTGTGGGCGATTGGACGCAAGGTCGAGCCACGGCCGGCCGCCTGATCCAGAGCTTCGGCAGAACACGTCACCAGCAGGGGAAGAACGAGACCGACATCCTGTTGCGCATCGCTGGAGGCAGGGCCACGGTGGGGAACGCTCGAGACATCTGTGTGGCCGGCACTTGTCGATGCCCGTTTGCAGACCGAGGCAACCTCGGACGAATACGCGCTAATGCGGTAGCCAGTCCGCGCATCAAAGTCTGTTAACCGTCGTCTCAGCAGCTCTGCCTCCTGCACTGCGCAACAGCCATCCTCTGTAGCCCTTCGCACGCCCTGAGGAGGTGGTACCCTCGCGCTAAAAGGAGTTGACGACAAACATCAGAGATTTTGATCACCCCGGTCCAGCTCAGCCCAACCTGCTCAGCGAATTCCCGATAGGTAACGCCGCGCTGGCGAAGCCCGACCACTTGCCTCCGGCGCTCTTTTTGGGCTGCGGTTGGCAACTTGCGCATGTATACGTGTCCCATGCCTCCGATCTGGTAGTTCTCGGGGAGCAGCTCGAGACAATGAGGGCCGTTTTAATAGTGCAGGCGGCGTGCGGCTCATCCTGCGCCGCCGTGCCGAACTGGCAGGGTTGGAAGCGATCGAGGGAATCACGCCGCATAGCCTGCGCGCGGGATTTGTCACCCACGCTTACTAGGCTCGCCTGCGTGACGAGCAAATCATGCAACATATCCAACCTTTTTGGTATTTTTAAGGTTCGATAAGGGCGGATTATCGAACCAAGCCTTTCTATGCTGCGACACCAGCGATGCTGGTAGAGGCTAGTCGTTCACCATCGTCGTCATCAGCAATCAAGGTGGTCAGAACGGCGCGCACGAAATTCGAAATCGGCCAGGTCACTGTAAGCTACCCGCTCTGTTCCTGCGAGGTCGTGGACTCGTAGGCTACCAAATTTTACGAGATCTTCCACGCGATCTCGTGGAACGCCCCATCGTGCAGCTACCTGATCGAGACTGAAAAAAGCTGCCTTTCCAGGATCAGAGGCGGCGCTTACATCCCCACCGATTGAGTCGAAATGCACTTCGAGTGTAGCTAGGTCAACGACGAGGTTCCTCTTCTGCCCGAGCCTAGCCAACTGGTGACGGCGGCGGAGCGGTACATTTCCTTGTGCAGTCCAAGCCCGAATGCCGCTTTCTCCGATCGGATCGCCAAACTCATCCGCTAGCTGCCGTGCTAAGCGGGACGCACCGCCAAGCGCAGCTACCAAATTTCGAATGCGATGCTGCAGGCAACTGAAGGCATTTTTGTCGCCCTCAGTAGAATCGCAAGTGGGATCATCATTGCTCTTGGTGCTCATGGGGAATGCCCTCGCGTTGAGAACTCAAGAGGCTCTGCCGCGGCGCGAATGGCGGCGAAAAATCGGCGCCCTTCCAAACTGCGCAATAGCTTCCGTGCTGACATGCCGAGATCGACGGGGCGGGTTGGAAACGGGACTATCGTTATATACGAGGGGCCGCCCGCGCTGGACGGTCATCATCGCGCCGAGGAGTTTCAATGTCCGTGGACCAGGCCGCCCTGCATCCCCCACAGCAGAACGAACCGCCCGCGAGACCGGCGTCGATGCTTCCTTTGCCGTTGCATATCCCGGTCGCGCCGCACCTTTACGGCGGCGGCTCCGTCCCGCTCACGTTGCATAAGGGCATCACGGTCCTCCTTGGGCCGAATGGGTCGGGAAAGACTCACGTTTTGCGCGGCCTGAAGCTGGCCTTGCAAAGTGCCCTCGACGGTTTGGCCCAGCAGTCCGGCCGTCCCCACCTAAAGGCGCGCTTCCTCGCGGCCGGTCGCAGTGCTCCGTTCGAGCACTTCCGTGGCGCCTTGACTGACCCGGGGGGGGCCCACCCAGCCCCGGCCGCCGTCGGTCATACCGACTATCGGAACCGGCGGCACGACTTCGAGAGCTTGGTCGGCGACATGCTGGCCCTGCGGGAACGGGCCGACTTGCGCTTCAAGGTGGAGGCCCGGCTCCAGGCCTTGTTCCGCCGTCGCCTCCGCCTTGAATGGACGCAAAGTGGGCTCGTCCTGACCCTCGTGTCTCCCCAGAACGAGTATCCGGCTAACACTGAGGCGAGCGGGATCCTGCACCTGATCGGCCTGTTGGCCGCCCTGTACGACGATCAGGTTGGCGCCATCCTGGTCGACGAGCCGGAGATCTCGCAGCACCCGCAACTGCAGGCCTTCCTGCTGGAAGAGATGCGCCGGGTCGCCGGCGACCCGGTGCGGGAGCGGGGCAAGAAGATCGTGGTTCTCTCGACCCACGCGCAGGGCATGCTGCCGCTTCGCCGCATCGACGACCTGCCCAGCCTCATCTTCTTCGCCGACGTCCACACCGCGCCGAGGCAGGTCTCGCCGGACGCGGGAGAACTCGGGCGCCGGCGCTTGGCTGCGCTGGTTACCCGTCTTGGCGGGAGCCACCGGGCCGCTTTCTTTGCCACGAGGGTACTCCTGGTCGAGGGGCCAAGCGACGAGATCGTGGTCGGCGCTTTGGCGGCTCGATTCGACCGCTCCCTCGGCGGGTCCGGCGCGGAGGTCGTGCCGGTGACCGGCAAGGGCGAGATCCCCGAGACGGCACGTCTGTTCCGCCTGATGGGTAAGCGTGTGGTAGTCTTGGCCGACCTCGACGCCCTTGCCGACGACAATGCTCTCGTTAACGCTTTCGCCGAAGAGGCTGGCACTAAGGCGGCTGCGATCGAGGCCGGTCATTCCAAACTTGCAGCGATGGACGGGGCGCTGCGCACGGCTTTCGCTAGCGCCGTCAGCGAATGGTGGGCCGAAATCGCGCCCTTGGCATTGGGGCACCACTACCTGCGAGACGCTGACGTGCCTGCCGAGAAGGCCAGCCGCCGCGCCGCTCTCGCCGCGCTGCTCTCGGCGGAAGAGGCGGCGCTCCTGCGCCTGCCGCACGGGGTGGAGTGGTGCGCGCTCCGCAACCGCTTTGGGGCGCTGCTTCGCGCCCTGGAAGCCGGAGGCTGCTTCGTGCTGCGCCGCGGCACGATCGAGGACTGCTTCCGCCCAGACACTCCGGCGAACACGACCGGCAAGCCCGAGGCCGCGGCCGATGAGGCGGCCACCTTCCCTGAGGCTCCCGAGACCGACTTGCGTCAGCGCTACGCCGACGTGCTGCGGGCCGTCGAGCGCGCCGCGACGGCGCCACCTATCGACGAGAACGCGTTCCTACGATTCCAGCTCGCGAGCCTGCTCGCCGGGGTATTCCAGGTCCTGAAGCCAGGGACCGGGGCGGATGAGATCGCGCTCGCCGCCGCGGCACACCACGAGGCGGGACAGCTCTTTGCCCTTGAGAATGCCACAAGTGAATGCGGCGGAGCGCCCGCGCTTCGGGTGCGCATCACCTCTCCGCTCTTCACCAGGCCGACCTTTCCTGCCATCGTTCGACGCGACCAGAACCTGCATGCTGAAGTGGAGCGGCTCTTGTCATGAGCCGGCGACCTGCCGCACCCGCTCTTGAGGCGGCACCGATCAGGGAGCCGAGCGATGAGCCCTCGACGCTGGTCGCAGCTAACGGCGAGGTCATGCTGGCGTAGCATGCGCGGGCGGCCCTTGCCCATGCTGTGCAGTATGCCGAGGCGGCGGATGCCCCCAACACGCTCCGGGCCTACCGCAGCGACTGGCAGGCCTTCGTCACTTGGTGCCGGCACGCGGGCTTCGCCCCGCTGCCGGCGGCGCCCAAGACGGTAGGGACCGACTTGGCCGCGCACGCCGGAACCCACGCGGTCGCCACACTGCGCCGACGCCTGGTCACCATCGCCCGAGCGCATAAGCAGGCGGGGATCGCCGGCTTATGGCCAGGTCACCCGGCGATCCGCAATGTCCTGCGCGGCATTGCCCGCGAGCGCGGGACAGCGCAGTGCCAAGCATCGGCGCTGACGACGCCGGAGATCCGGCGCGTTGTCGCCGTCTGCAGTAACGACCTCGCCGGGCTCCGCGATTGTGCACTGATCCTGCTCGGCTACGCCGCAGCCCTGCGGCGCTCCGAGCTTGTCGGCGTCGATCGGGAACACCTGGCTTTCACGGACCAGGCCCTGCGGTTGACCCTGCCGCGCAGCAAGGGTGACCAGGAAGGGCAGGGGGAGGAGGTCGGCGTGCCAAGGGGCAAACGCCGCGAGACATGCCCGATCCGCGCTCTCGAGGCCTGGCTACAGGCGTCGGATACGCGCTACGGGCCCGTGTTTCGATGGGTGACCCGATGGGGCACCGTCGAGCCGCGCCGCCTAAGCGCGGGAGGCGTGCCGCTCATCCTACGCCGTCGTGCCGAGCTGGCGGGGCTGTAGGAGATCGAGGGCCTGCTCGACGACAGTGCCGCGGTGGCATGGGGTTGTGATGCGTGCGGCGCTAGAGTCTGTGAATGGACTCGCTGGCTAGTTTGTTGGCGCTCGTCTGGTCCGCGGACGCAGCACCTTGGACAGGCAGCGGTGGCTCTGTGAAGGACGATCACAGCCAAGTCGAACGATTCTCTTCAACCAGCCATGAGAGGTCATCCGCGAGTTCGATCTCGGTGTCTGGGCGGTAGACCCCTTCTTCATTGAGGACCCGCCAGATTGAATTTCGAATATCCTTCGGAACCGAAAACCACCCCGCCCTCACGCTGAGGGCACAGAGGCCTGCCGGAGACATCAGAGGAGGCGCTCGAACTAGGCGCATCTCAGAGGCTAACGAGGCGATGCGCTCATCAAGGATTTCTTTACCCGCCGGGCTGTAGTGCGGGTAATCGCCTCGCGAATAAAAAGACGCCTCCCTCGGCATGCTGCGCACCAGGATTTCTTCGACTGCCAGTTGAGCCAGAGTACGCGCGGCGACGGCCAAGGATACGTTCAGGGCGCTGGCGACGATCTCCGCGTCAAGTTCCATCAGCACCTTGCATAGCTTGAGCACGAAATACGAGATGGCTGCAGGTGCGTGCTCGCCCTTTTGCTTTGGCATCACCCATGATTCGAACTCGTTCGTGAATGGCAGCACCACCCGGAACAGCTTCAACGTGTCCAAAACAACAGGGCAAGGCATGCCCAGCTTCATGACCCTCGCCTGCACAAGTTTCAGGCCGATACCGCGTCCTTTTGCGAGGTCGATGTCCTGCAAAGCAGCATGCAGCGTCGACTTGATCAAGGACGGGTGGCCCTTCCGAAATCGACCGACGTCATCACCCCTGGCGGGATGCTGACGATTGATCACCTCCAGCCTGTTTTCCAAGTGGGCCACAGCGATCGAATTTGCAGAGCTCCAAAACTCGGTGTCATCCCGGTTGGATTCCTCATTCGACCGCCAGTATCCATGCGAAAAGCCATTGACCACGAGCTCCCGCAAAGCAGACGCGAACCGCGCTTGATCGAAGCTAGCAGGAGCGATGTGGTCACCTCGGAAAATCTCCTTTGGATCACTGACGATGCTATCGATGGCATCCAGAGTTTGGAATACGTTGCCACCTAGTTTGAATACGTTGGGGAAGTAGAGGCCCTTGCTGAAATAGGTCATCTTCTCTTCGGGTCGCCAGAAGTATCCCGTCAGGCGTTCACCTGGAGAGACCATGGAGATCGCTCCCACATCGGCGTAGTGGGAGGTCCTCTGCACCCACGCCATCATCTGATCGCTCGACACCTTTGGGCCGTATCCAAGCCGGACATAGATCGCGCTCTCGACACCATGATTGATCCCGAAGGCAGCTTTTGCGGCGTCGGTGGCGGTTTCTTGGTTCCCGAGGCCGAGCACCTTCGGCAGCTGGTCGGGGGATAGCTTCAGCTCGACTGCGTCGGGTTTTACCAGCCGTCTCCGCTCGAGATAGATCTCTGTGGCACGATCGGTGAAGGGGCGCCTCGCATGTTTATGTGGGGGCTCTGACGGGGTGTCTAAATAGAATTTTTGGGTGATACCATAATGAGCCTCGATCTTCTCGCGAAAGCTAAGCCATGTACCGCTAAGCCATTCAACGTTCGCGACGTAGCAAAAGGAATTATCATAGTCGTGCTCACTGTATTCAACTAACCTGACCCATGGAAACCCCTCAAACAGGCTTCTGAGGTACTGCTCAAGGGTCTCCTGTTCGACCCGAACTTCCTGCGCCTTGTAGCGGGATTTATCCCATTTCAATCCAATGATGATGACTGACCTGTTCGTCGAGCCCAGCAGCCCTCTCATCATGAAATCAGGTCGCAGACTTCCTCGCACCTGCCCGTCGGGTTGCACGGAAACCAGCTCAACGAACTGGAAGTCAGAATCAATAGCGTTCTCGAGAATATAGCCGCGAAACGTCGGCTCACGGCGCTCAACCCGTATTTTCTGATCGCTCAAAGGTATTCCACCACAGGCAATGCTGCCTTTGTCATAGCCTCTCTTTCGTAATTACTCACCCCCCTTGCGCGGAATTTGCAAAAGGTGGGGCTCGCTGTCAGGCAGAAAATCCACCTATCGGACTGCCCGGATTTCCCGAGCCACCTCTAACCTCGCGGCAGGTCACGTACTCGCCGATATTGAGTGCTGGGATCACGGCACTCTCCTTCTGCAGGACGGATCTCAAGGAGAGGATAGGGCAGGCGCCGGAAACCAAGCCGGCGCTTGCCTGACGCAGAAAAGGGCGGGTTTCCCCGCCCTCAGCCGACAGCCCGGAGTGTGCTGGTGCAGCTCCTCTGCTGTCAGGGTGTGCTGCGAGGAAGCGCACGCGGCACTTGGCTCCCCGCGTCTGCTGTCCTGGCGCATGCCACAGGGGCATTGCGCAGGGCTTCCGGGATGGTCTGGTACGCCGGGCTCCTCCATTCCGGATCTCTGTACGCACCGTCGTTGAACCTCAACGCGACACGCTCAAAGGTCTCGAGGATCATCCCGCCCCCTGCCGCCGCTGGAATGTGCTCGTAGAAATGGAAGCGGTCAGGGGATGGGGCAGGTCTTGGGCGCACAAGCCTGCCGATACGCTCGAGTAAGCCCGTTGCCTCCTGTCCTGCGGCGATCTGCTTTGCTTCGCGGAAAACCGCCGTCGCCAGACGCTCAAACACATTCACGACGCTCGGGCTGGTGTGGGAGGGGTCCTGCATGAAACAGACGTGCCAACCGTCATCGAGCTCATCGACCGTGATCAGCGTGCTCACGAAAGCGCCGTCCCACCGGCTGTAGCCTTCGGGATAGACGTCTTGTTCCTTGAACTGTCTCCAAGAACTTCGCACCCGTGAACTGTCAGCGAAGGCTTGCAGGCCGGGAGGTTGCCCGACCTTCAAACTGCCGGCGGCTTCAATCTGGGCAGTTTCGGCGTGGCCACTGATCCGGTTCCACGCCGCTTCGGCCTCCTCGACACTGCGGAGCTGCTCGATATCGACTGAGAGCATCGGGCCCGAGACGCTTCCAGCAAGAGCGGCCGGGTCGAACGTTTCGAAATGCCAAGCCGCATATCCCTGGACTGTGGGAAATTCCAGCCGATAGGTGTCCTGGAATTCCTTCTGGTGATGGGCAAAGCGGGCTTTCGCCTGCTTGTAGGCCTCCGTCAGCATTTGCCCGTCCTGGGCGAGCTGCCCGGACACAGCCTGAGCCTTGTCGCGCTCGGCTGCATGGTGATCCCGGAGGGACTGCCAATCCGGGTTGTAGTAGGGATTTGGGTGCGCCACGCTGACCTCGCTTATTACGACCCGGCCTTGCGCGGCCGGCGGTATGTAGGGAGATCCCCGGTGTCTATCCATGCATCCACAAGCGGCGTGATCGTGCCTGGTTCGCCGAACGTGCCGCAGCGGTCCATCGAGTGTCCCCTCATGTAGAGGCCGCAGACATGGTTGCCGCGGGAGCACTCGATGCGGGCCCCGCGATAGATGAAGGTGGAGCCACCCCACGGCCCGACCTCTGCCATGACCAACAGAGGGTGCGTCTCATTCACGCTCCCCACCGCCCGCCTTGCATCTGGTTGTCTTCGATCGGCAACAAGAGGCGCGCGAGAGGGCCGAGGCTGTTGGTGAACCTGCGCAGCCGGCGGACCCGATGCATACCCTGGTCGCGTTCGCGGGCGAGCTCGCTGCACCGGTCAAAGCCGATGAGACCGTGGCGCAGGTAGTAGCCCTGCTGTTTGCCCCAGGCCTTCCAGGCGTCCTCAGCATCCAGTCCGACGGTAGCTGCGGCGAAGGCGGCAAAGGCCTCGGCCTCAGGCGTTGCCTGAGCAAGGTCCGGCCTCTCGGCACGGGCTGCGACGATGAGAGGATGCCCGTCCAGTTTGCCGCCCTCACCACTAAAAGCCGTGTAGGCGTCCAGGGCTGCGATGCAAAGCGGGTACAACGCATCATCAAGCCCGAAAACTTCAAGCTCAGCGTCCGTGACGTCCCACCAATCTCCGGCCTCGCAGTCGCCACCGACAATGAGGGGAAGGGTGGTGGACCGCTGATGGATCAGCGCGAACAGGAGCGCCATTGCGCTCTCACCGTTGGCCGCAGCCAACGTACCCTGCGTACCGCTATCCGCTTCTCTCATTGTAATCCTCGGAATTGCATGATGGCTGATGGGAAGCCGCACCTCTGAGTCGCAGAAGATTTCAGCTGCGTGATGCGAAAATGGGAGACGTCGCTGTGGGGCCGAGCCGCCGCGAAGTAAAGTCCTGCAGGTTTCCTACCGTCCAACCCGTCATCCCGTTATTCGCCAGGTTGTCGGCTGGAACGAAGTTCGACAGCGGCGAGGATGCATCGGCTAGTGCGATCTTCCCCCCTACCGCAGGACCGTAGACATAGGAATAGTAGGTCTCCTGGACGGTTGCGACGCGCCCCAGAGCCTGGGAGGTCGCCCCGCCATATGAGCGGATGAGGTAGCTGCTGACGACGGCCTGAGCGTTCGGATCTGACCTGTCCGCCGACGTGTAGGGCAGGCTGAACCGCTTTACCGTGTCGTCCCACGTCCCGGACGTGATCTGCCATGGTCCCGTTGCTGAGGTGGAGCCATTGGCAGTCTGGACGTTGCGGAAATCGCTCTCCGCTGCTGCGAAAGCCGCTACCCCGCTGGAGTTGACGCCCAGCTTGTCGGCGGTAGCGATCGCTGTAGCCCCGTAGGGTTGTGACTGCAGGGACGCCAGGACGTTGCTGCGGTCCCCCGTGGGCACCCCGGCCCCGGTGTAAGATGTGCCGCCAGTCCCGGCGATGCTGGAATAGTCGTCTGGGAGAGGGGTCAGCGCCGTGGCGCTGCCGCCATAGACGTCTCCCCCTGCTGGCGCCGTGAACGTTGGCGTTCCCGGATCCGCCGCGGCCGGGATGACCTGCGGCGGCATCTGGCCCGCTTCGGGCAACACGATGGTCTGCCCGTGCGCACCGCCGGCAAGGCCGAGGCAGAGCGCGACTGTTACCCAGCGCAACATCAGTGGAAGCCGAACACTGGCGAGTTGTCGCGCCGCCGGAGGCCTTCCACGGTGCACTGCACGCCGGGCTTCACCGTGTTGATGTAGGGCCCGAGGCTATTGGCCGGCACGAATCCGAGGCGGCCGTTATACCCCATCACTTGGACGAACCCGCCAACCGTCGCCCCGGACGTTGCGACGAAGTCCTGCGTCACGCCCATCGGCGCTGAGGTTCGGTCAGGGCTTGAATAGATTGGCAGGCCCGGCTGCGTGCCTTTGCAAACCCAGAGCCGTTCGGGTTGCACCAGTCGCTCGGGTGTCCCCGAGGAGATAGGCGGCGCGAGCTGATGCGTGAGCGCCAGGGCCCGCCCACGGTCACGCGAGAAACGGTCCAGGCGCGCGATGTCTTCCGGCGTCTGAGCCTGGGCACTCGAGGCGATGCCCACCGCCGCCAACGCGGCCGCACCGGCCGCCTTCCATCCCATCCGCAGGGCCATAATTACCTCCGTTGTTGCGCTTGCTGTGCACTAACCAAGCGGTCGTTCATCGCCTCGACCGGGCAGTAGAGCCGACCGCTGCTCTCGGCCTTAACCGCGGCCCGCAGGCAGCGGTCGTGGAAGGCCAGGGCCGGTCGATCGGCGGCGGCCTTCATGGCGTAGCCGCCGCCAACCAGCGCCAGGGCGATGACGGCTCCGCCGCCGAGCCAGGCGAGATTAATGCCCATGCTTCGCCGCCGCTCGCGGATCACCACGGCGCCGGCGAGGGCGGCAGTCGCGGCCGGGACCATCTTCTCGACAACGGCCGCGATGGCCTGCTCCCCTTTGGCCTCGACGCCGGCGGCTTGAGCCTCCGCGCGTCGGGCATTCGCCTCTGCCGTCTCGTGCGCCGTGTTTAGCCAGGTTCCGACCTCGCTCGCCGCGCCGTCGAAAGCCCCCGCTGCGGCGATGGCCACATCGGCCAAGCCCTTCTGAGCGGCCATCAGGGCGGCGACGAACCGCCCCTCCGGGTGGTCCGGCCGCACGCCCCATTCCCGTGCAGCCGCCTCGACTTCGCCGAGTTGCTGCATGAGGGAGACGCGGAGCTGGGCAACGTTGTTGCTCATGCAGCGACCTCAGCCTGGTGCGGCAGCGCCGGCATCCAGAGGGGGTTGATGTCCTCGAAAAACGCCGGGATTTTCTCCTCCCACCAGATCGACACCCGCTCCTGGTCGAAGAAGCTAAGCGGCTCGCCCGCCTCGGGGGCCTTGCCAGCCGCTGCATCCTCGAACAGCAGCCTGCCCTCGCTCACCTGGCGCATGGGGGTCAGTTCGGGGAAGCGGACGACCTTGGCGCCCTTGCCCATCGCCGCGACCAGGGCGGGATGGTTCAGGATCGGGGTGAATGCGTTCGCCACCGACCGGCCGTCCGCGACAAGGCCGCCGTTCAGAACGATGAGCGTGGCGGCCGGCAGGAACAGTTCATCGGCGACGACCTGCGCCAGATAGTCCAGGTCGGCATTGTCCGGGCCGACGACATGCATCGCCACCGGGCGGATGCCCATACGCTCGAGCGTCCTGACCAGCCGAATCTCTTCGGCCAGCTTTTTGACCAGGAGATCGCCGCCACCGACGCCGAGCAGGGCATCGAAAGGTCGGCCCGCCCGGATCGAAAGGGCCTGTTCATTGATCTTCTGCTCCAGCCATTGGGCCAGATCGGCAAGGCCGCCGGAGGGAGGGATCTCCGCATCCGGGTGGAAGCTGGCCAGCCCGTGCGATGTGGTCTGCCGGTCCATGTCCCAGATCCGGAGGGTGGCGCCGCGGCTGAGGAAATACTGAGCTGTGGTGTTGCCCACGACGGTTTTGCCGACCCGGCCGCGGCCGACTGGCATCAACAGGACGGGCTTCGCGTCCGCATTCGCCATCAAAGGGGTGTCCTTCTTCACCATGTCTCGGCTCTCCTGTTGCCGTAGGGAGATCGTCCGCTGCAGCGGCGCGAATGGCCCCACCGCACCGCCAAATTTCTTTCACGCCCGCGGCGCGGCCCTTTTCTGTCCCGGCAGCCAAGCCCGGTCCTGCCGGAGTTGCTCCCGCACCGCGTCGAGCTCGGCCTGGATCTCCTCCGGGGTGCGGACAGGCGCGGGATCGTCTGGTCGCTGGGAGGGAGTGGGGCGCCTGGGCGGTGCTGGCCTGGGTGTCGGCGGCTCTACCGGAGCCAAGGCCCGTGCTGGCGCCGCCTTGGCGGGGTCGGGCAGGATGGCTACCGGCACCGGCGCCCAGCCCGAAGGTGGCTTGGGGCTGGCGGCCCGTTGCCGAGCAACCTCGGCCACATCACGGCACACGGTTTTCCAGATGCGCCGCACGGCGTCGGGCGTCAGGGGTTTACCCCGGCCTCCGGTGATGCCGGCCGCTACCATCTCGGCCGTTACCTCGGCCCAGGCAGGCTGGAATTCCTCAAAGAGAGCGGCCATGGCCGTGTGCCGTCGCCGCAACCAGCGATAGGCCTCCGATCGGCCAGCAAAGGGTCGCTGCTGCGCTCGCTCTCTCAGGCGGTCTAGGGCGGAGTCTGACATCCCATGATCGTGGCCCCCACCGGCGCGAATGGCGTCAGCCGGACGTCAGTTGACCGGCAGTCAGCCGGCAGTGGCGGGTTACCCTGGCGGCAGTGCGGCGTCAGTCAAACGTCAGTCAGGGAAGGGCTATACACCAATGCACTGTTAGTGCGGGCTGCGCCCGGTCCCCTGACCCCATTCGCGCCGGTCGGCGCGAGAGTGCCGGTATGGATGAAGCACTCCGGGTAGCCCTGGCCGAGATCAAACAGGGCATCGCGAACCTGACAACCAGCGTCGCGCTCGTGGCACGGCACCAGACCATCCAGGGCGAGAAGATCGACCGCGTCCTGGGTATCCTGGCGCCCGAGGAGGAGGAGGGGGAGGAGGAGAAGGGGCCGACCACGGCGGAACTGCTCGGCAAGATGATGTCGACCAACGCCAAGGCGGTGCGTGAGCTGAAGGAGCACCTCACAGAGATCAGTGGGGCCGTGGAGGGCGTGCCCGGTCAAACTGTCCAGGCAATCGGGCAGACCTTCAGCATTCCCGCGAAGCAACCATAATGATTACCTTTCGCAAGATCCTTGCTGCATCCTCCGGCAAGCTGGTGTCGGCCTATTTCACCGAGCATCAGCCGGATCCAGAGCGGGATCTGCGGTGCGAGCCGGGTCAGCATAAGGATCAAGAGGGGCGCTTGACGGCCTACTACACGGGCCGGGAGATGCGGGCGCACTGGCGGGTGGATATGCCGCACGTCGTCGCCCAGGCCTTGGGCATCGATCCGACGCGGTCCCCAAAGGCCGGCGAGCTCAACCATCTGTTTGAGGCAAAGCGGGGCGACACCGGCATGCCGTGGAGCCGGTGGCGGCGGGAGAATTCGTCGCTCGACTTCACCTTCTCCCCCCACAAGTCAGTGACGCTGGCGATCGAGTTTGCCGAATCCCCGGCGGAGGAGGCGCTGCTTTGGACGGCGGTGCTGCGGGCCAATGATGCTGCCATGCGGGCGATCGCGGCCGACCTCGGCTGGGCCCGATCTGGGTTCGAGGGGAAGGGAGTTGCGGAGCCAGGGGCAGTGGGGTGGGTCTCGTTCCCGCACACCCAGGCCCGCCCGACCCTGCAGGTCAAAGACGGGGAAACCGGCATTACCTACCTGGCCGAGTTCCCGACCGTCGGCGACCCGCAGACGCACGTCCACAACCCGATGTTCAACATGGTCGTCACCGATGACGGCCGCCTCGGCTCGCTGGACACGCAGCGCCTGACCAATACGCGGGTGCATGTGTGGGGAGCGTTGGGTCAAGCCGTGTTGGCGGAAGAAATGCGGCGGCTGGGGGTCCGGGTGGCGGTCGATCCGACCGGCAGGTTCGCCGTGCTCTCGGCGATTGACCAGCGGGCCGTTGACCATTTCTCGAAAGGCCATCGGCAGGCGGAGCGGAACGCCAAGAAGTACGCAAAACGGATGGGCGAGGATTGGGAGAAGCTCTCGGCCGAGCGGAAGTTCGGTCTTATGCAGTCCGCCGCGATCTTCGAGCGGCACTCAAAGGCCGCCAAGACAGGGGCGAAGCGTGAAGGGCTCACTCCCAAAGAGGCTTGGCGGTATCAGGCCAAGGCGCTCGGCTGGGCCCACAGCACCGTGCTCGAGGGAACGGCCTATGCCCAGCTGACCGACGCGCAGCGGTACGACGCGGCCTATGCATTCGCCGCCCGCCACCTGGCCAAGGCATTCGAGACGGCAGCGGTGCTGGATCAGGATGTCGTGGAGCTCTGGGCAATCCGCGGCCTGATCGGTGCGGGCTACAAGGGCACTGCGGACGTCGAGCGGGTGGTTGGGCTCATCCGGGAGCGCGGTTTCGAGTTCCACGGGCAGCAAGCCTATCTGGTTGAGGGCGTGAGCGATGGCCGGATGCGTGTCACCAACTCCGAGCAGGTGCGGATTGAGCGCCGGGTGGCGGAGTTGGCGCGGGCGGCATCTCAGGACCGCACGGGTGCGCTGACCCATGCGGCGCTCCGCCAGGCCATCGAGAATTGCGGGATCAAGTTCGACAACGACCACGGCGCGGCTCAGGTGGCGGCGATCTATGCCTTGGGCACCGCCGGCGGGGTCGCCTTCCTGACCGGGATCGCCGGCGCGGGTAAGTCCACCCTGCTGACCCCGTTGGTTATGGCCTACCACGCGGATACGCGCTTCAGCCCGCAGGGGCGGGAGGTAATCGGCACGGCTAACGCCTGGCTGCAGGCCGATGCCCTGAAAGATGCCGGCGTTGACCGGACCATCGCACTGGATCCGCTGCTTCGCTCCATCGACAGCGGCGAGTGGCGGCCGACGCAGAACACCGTCCTGATCATTGAGGAAATGTCCCAGGTCGGCCCGCGCTCGATGCAGCGGCTCATGGAGTTGCAGGCGGAGACCGGGATGACGATCCGCGGCCTGGGCGACCGGGAGCAGTGCCAGGCCATTGAGGCGGGCGATTCCATCGCCCTGCTACAGCGGGCCATCCCCGTAGAGGCGCGGCCTGAGTTGCTGTCGACGGTCCGGCAGAAAACGGACGAGCTCAAAAAGGTCGCCAGCATGTTCCGTAACAAGGATGGCATGACTGCCGAGCAGCGGACCGATGAGGTTCTCGATGCGCTCAAGATGAAGCGCGAGGCAGGCACCGCCCGGCTGCTGGGCGGCGACCAGGACGAGGTGAACCGGCAGACGGCTGACTTCTTCCTACGGCGGCGCGATGCCTTGGAAGCCGCCGGCGCAACCAAGTCGGTCAGCTGTTCCGCCCTGACCAACGCCGCCGCGGCGGAGATCAGCGCCGAGATCCGCACAACCCTCCGGCAGCGAGGTGAGATCGTGGGCGAGGAGCGCTGGTACCAGGCCATTGACCAACGCGGCGAGATCTACGACCTGCCGATCGCCAAGGGCGACCGACTGAGGCTGTTCCAGCGGACCGGCGCCAGGTTCGGTGGCCGGTTCGGCTGGCTCGGCAACAACGGGTCCATGGTGACGGTCGAAGCCATTACTGAGACCGGCCTGCGCCTGAGAAATCGGCACGGCGACGTGGGGGACGTGAGCTGGGATCGGCTGGTGCATTCCCGGTCTGGCCGCCTGCTGGTTGCCTCCGGCTGGGCCCAAACCGTCGACAGCATTCAGGGCATCACCTCGGCTGAGCATATCAACGCCCTGACCCATGGCACCTCCGGGCTTACCGCATTCCGCAATTACCCTGCGGAGAGCCGTTCCGAATGGGAGACCTGGACGCTGATCAGCGAGGCAGGACTGTTTGAAGCGGTGCGGCACGGGCGTGCGATCGGCGACCAGAGCGAGGTCACGACAGAGCACCTGTGGAAGCAGGCAGCGAAAGACATGGCGTATGCCCCTCGCAAGCCCCTCGGGCTCGATCTGGTCGATAGGGTGAGGAAAGACGTGGATGCGACTACGGATCAGTGGATGAAGACCGAGCACAGGGTTCATCGCCAGAAGGCCGCCGGCCGCAACCACACGAAGGAGCACCGACAACGGGCGGCGGATCGGGAACTGCGCGCCGCCCTCGTGGGGAAGGTGGACGCTTATGCTGCTCAGATGCGCAGCGCGACCCAGAACCCTGCGCCGTCTCGGCTCGTGGCGGGGAGCAGCCTCGGCCCATTGCCGAAGGCGGATGTAGCCGCGCGGCCGGCTCCGATCCGGGAGCGTGGTTTCGAGCCAAGCCCGAGGTGATAAATAAGCCCTCTCGCAACCATTATAGGGCGACCATGCTTGTGCTGTTTCGCCTATCGGCTGGACCAAACTACTGAACAACCGCCAAGGAATTCTTTGGTGCGGTCAGGGTGGTTGCTCCATTCCCAGAGGCGAATCTGACCCGCCGGATAGGCGGTCTTCAAAGTGAAGAAGGCGGCACCTTTCGGGGTGCCGCCTTTTAGCTGTGGGTTACCTCTGAGCCTGGAATTCCTTGCGTTTCGGATCCCAGATCCAACGCTTGGACCACTTCCACAAGCCGTCCTCTCCCAGGGTCTCCAAGGCCCGCACATACCCGTCGATGCCAGCCGGATGGCGGAGCTTCGAGGCTGCGCCTTTCAGGGCCTCCAGAACGTCGGGCGGGAGCCCAATGTGCCGCAGCACTTGCACGATGCCGCGCCGGTCCATTAGCTGGAAATTGACGATGTTGGTGTCTGAGGCAATCCAGTCCTGGACCATCCCTGGCGCGTCATCGATCGGGGCGTGGATGGCCCAGGCTCCGGGGCTTTTGCCCTGGAACACGAAGACTGGCACGACGGTGGTAGCGTCGGTGTAGATGCCGCAGGCAACGCAGGTTCCGCTCAACGAGCTGATCTCGGCCTGCAGGGGTGGTGTCAGGAAGATATTGAATGTCGGGAAGCCGGTGGCAAACGATAGCGCCTGCCCGCCGTTCGGAGGGGGCGTGAGATAGGGGTGCGGCTTTCCGACCTCAACGCGGTGCACTTCCATATCGGTCTGAGGCGTAGAACCGCGACCAAGGAAAAACATAGAGCCTGCCATGGGGTCCTCTCTCCTAGCTGCTGAGCCGGGCTAAGCACCTAGCCAGTGTTGGCTAGGCTACGACCAGGCCACCCAAACGAGGATCAGTCATCGGCCAGATCCTCCATAAGAGCGTCCAGGACATCGCGTAGTCGTTCGGGGTGAATTGCTGGCGGCTTGGGCAGCGTCGCCGATTCCAGGCCATCGTCCCGCAGGGCGATTGAGCGCCGCGCCTCTTGCTCCGCCTCTTCAGGCGCCCTGCCAATCGAGTGCTCAATCGCAGAGATAGTTTCAAGGAAGGCTTCAACCTCGCGGCCAAGGTGAGCGAGGTGAGCCTGCTCGCCTTCATCTTCGGTCGGTGCCGTAGCGACGGCGTGCAGAGTGGGGGTGAACTCTGTCTCCGGCGGAGCCCCGGAGGTGGGTGCCGGGGTTGGCGACGGCTCCTCAGCAGGAACCGCGCCCACGGCGTTGATCGCCGCGTCTGCTGCGACGGCTAGGTCAAAGCCGGCCGCAATGGAGGTGGCAAAGCCCTCGCGCGCGGCCTTCAAGACGGCAGAGACGGGTGGATCGGCCGCAGGATTACCGCCGCATTCCAGGGCCGCCCGGACCTTGGCGATGCGGTCCGCCAAGCCTCGTGCGGCGCTCGGCTCCGGGGGCATCAGGGGGACTGGCCGGTTGACGCGGTAGAGGTCGTTGTTGCCTGGCCTGGGCAGGACTGCGGTGAATAGCTTTGCGTGAACCCGGTTGTTTGCCAGGGTGATGATGCCCTCCCCAGGGATCAGGCCGCGGGCATCGCGCCAGTCGACGCGGGCGGTCCTGCGCACCTCGGCACTCTGCGCCGGCAGGAAGCCGACGCCTTCGGCCCGGTAGGAGGCTGTTTGAGTGACTTCTGCCTCGCCAAGCGTCTGCTCGATGTGCTGTCGGTTCAGCCCGCCCTCATTCTGCCGGAGGACGATCTGCAGGTTGGCATTGTTTAGGAGGGAGTACGTCACGTCGCCGATCTTGGCGCGGAGGCCGGCGACGTCGTGCCAGCCCAGCACGAACATGAAGCCCAGGCTTCTGCCCTGCTGCAGCTGCTCTTTGGTGCCGACCGACACATAAGCCGCCAACTCGTCGTAAACGATGGGGTAGGGGGTCGGGGCCGTGGTGGGCTTGTTCGCAATGATGTCGCCGTGCCGCCCCTCGAGGCGCCCGCCCAAGGTCTGGGCCATCATGTTGCGGATGGAGGCAACGATCAGCTTGCCGAGCGCGGCCGTGGTTTCGCCGGAGTTTTCCAGGGCCGGCAGGCTGACCACCAGGATGCGGCGGTTGATCGCCACGTCGCGCATGTCGACGCCGCTGATCTGGCAGCGGAAGATGTGCCCGAGCGACACCCCAAGCTGGGTGAATGTCGCACTGAAGTGCATCGTCACATACGCATGCTGCTCGCTGGCCTTGTCCCGGGGGCGCTTGTTGAGATGCATCTCCATGTCGTAACCGCCGGTGTCGCCAAGGTAAGAGCGGAGCGGGGCAACCAGGGCCTCCGGCATGTCCGGCACGTCGATGTGGTCGATCTCGCCGCTGACCGGGTCGCGCCGGCGGAACCTGCGCTCAAAGGCGAGATCCGCGACGCTCTGCAGTTCCGTGGCGAAGCGGATGCTGTCGATGTCGATGCTGACGTTGTGGTGGTCTCGCATCCAAACCAGCACGGGTGCATTGGCGCCCAGCAGCGCCGCGGCGCGCTGCATGAAGACCTTGTTGTCTCCGCCGCCTTCGGGGTTGTGCTCGATCTGCGAGATCAGCATTTCGCGGATCGCGTCCGCGCTGGCCCACGCGAAGGGATTGAATGTGTGGCTGTCGCGAGCGCCGCTGGCGACCAGCAGGTTGATGACCCGGACGTCCTTCTCCCGACCAAACACCCGCGCCAGGCGGTACACGTCGGCATAGAGTCCGGTGTCGCCCTTGCCGTCCACGAAGACGAAGCCGCTGCCCATGGCCAGGGAGTTGGCGCAGAGGCCGAGCAGGGTTGTGGTCTTGCCGGCGCCGGTGACGCCAGGCACCGACACATGCTGGCGGCCGTCATCGTCGCTGATCCAGAGCTCGCGGCCGGTCGTGTGGTCGATGCCCAGGTAGATGATGCCGGCCGCCTTGCGGGGCTTGCGGGAACCGGGCAGCGGGTCGTTGTAGTCCGGCATCCCCGAGGACAGGGGCATGCGCAGCGGCAGGCGCACTGACCGGCGTAGCACGGCCCAGGCATAGGCACAGGCCGCTGGGATCACCCCCGCGACGATCGCGGACTCGGCCGCCACGGCGACGGCCGCAGCCGCCAGCAGGACAACCGATCCGCCGCCCATCAGCGCCTGGCGGAAGCTCTCACCGGTCGAACGGACTGGCTGATAGACATCCGCCGCCGAACGTTCGGCGGCGGCGTCGGGCCCATAGATGTCGCGGCGGACGGTCGCCATGGTTAGTCGCTCAGACCGAAGGGATCGGCCTGGGCAGGACGACCGGTTGCCGGCGGTGCAGTGACGACGGTCGGCGTTGCCTGGGGGAGCGGTGGCGATTGGGCGGCGGCGCTGCGCAGGCCAAGCGGGCGTGTCACTGGCTCCAGCATGGACGCAGGATCGACGCCGTTCTCCGCACCGGCCGTGACCACCTTATCCCAAGTGCCGGCGATAAAGCCGCCGCCCGCGGACAAGGTGATGCATAGCAGGGCGGCGACAATCCCCTTGGTGCGGTGGCGGGGCCTGACATGCACCCCATCCCCGCGGAGACTGACATCGAGGCCGACCGCGACGTGCAGGCTGGAGTTAGGGGGAAGATCAACCCGCACGGAACTGCCCCACAGAACGGGTATGGGTTCGTGTTGGCATGTCACTCTCCTCGGTGCTGGTTGCGGTAGTACGGGACGGATGTGTCAGTCCGCCGCCAGGTCAGCATCCGCGACAGCGGCGCGAATGGCGTTGGCCGCCATGCCGACCATGGGGACGTAGACGGGTCGGCCGATTTCGCGCTCGGTGGACCAGTGCTCGCGGGCACCGAGGGCTTCGGCATAGGGCGCCTGGGCAGCGCTGCGGTGCCAAGGCTGGCCTGGTGTCGGTGCACCGAGGCTGTCGAGGGCCATGTAGAGCGGCCGGTCGATCAGCTGGACGAAGGCAAAGAGGCCAGGGTTGAACACGCCGCTCCGCTCCCGCGCGTGGCAGAGCAAGCTCATGAGCGCGGTGTAGGTGTAGGCGTGGGCAGCGGCGAGCCGCTCGGCGGGGCCGGCGATCTCGGGATCCCGCATCCAGGCATCAGCCGCGATGGCCACGGACGCTGGCACCGACAAGGCCTGCGCCGGCCCCTCCGGCCCTTCCTTCTCACCAGGCGGCACTGCCTCTGCGAGGTCGCCAAGGAGGTCCATCGCCTCCTCGCGCTGGCGAGCGGCAAAGAGCGCGAGGACGGCGAACATGGTCCGGACGTGCGGTTGGGCGGCCTGGTAGCCCGCCCAAAGAGGGCCGAGCTGGCGCGCGAGCGCGCTGCGTGCACCCGCTTCCGAGAACAGCCCCTCCGGGGTACGGGCGAAGCGGTTTACCCATTCCCCGGCGTGCAGGACGGGGTCGATGGGGCGCGGCTCGCCCTCGGCCGGTGCGACCGGGCCGAGGCGGCGCGAGAGGAAGGGCTTGATGGTGCGGAAGTGTACCGCTTGCTCGCGCATGAGGCCGCGCAGGTCGAAGTCGCGCTTGTACCGGCCGCGAGCTTGACGGGCGCAAAGCCCCGCCAGGGTCAGCAGCAGCAGGCAGGCGGGCCAACGCCAGAAGCGGCCGACATCGTGGGCGAGCTGCCAGAGAGCTCCGGGGCCGATCTCCGGGTTGCTTGGATCGGCGGTGAGCACCTGACGGTCCAGATTCAGATAGGCGTCTGTGACCAGGTGCGCCGGCGCCATCAGCCAGTGCTGCGTGGCGAGGACTGCGGTGATGATCTCGTCGCGGCAAAACCACCAGGCCGCGAAGGTGCTGCCGGCAACGAACAGCACCACGCCCCCGATGATGACCAGGGCTTCCTCAGGGGCGGGGCCCCGGCTCTCGTTGTTCATCGGTCGGCACTCGCCATGGAAGCTGTCTCAGGACGGCGCCGCGCTTGCTCGAGCAGAGCCATTGCTTGGTCGCGCAGCAGGCGGAGATAGCGGTCGCGGAACTGCGGGGTCCGGCTGTGGTAGTGCGCAACGCCCTTCCAGAAGTCGTCTGGGGCGCTGTCGATGGCATCTCGGAGGATCCATGCGGCCGCTTCGAGGTTGGCGCATAGGTTGTCCCGGAGCGCGATGAAGGCTTCCGCCGGGGTGGTCTGCCAACGCTGGGCCAGCCGCCGAACCCACATCGCATTGACCTGGGCCGGGCCGACATCTGGGGGAGCGCCGCTGGCATTCGGAGTGACGCGCCCGAGGCGGCCGTTCTCCACCCGCATGATCAGCACCAGGAGCGATGCCGGAATGCGGTGCGCGGTACCGGCCGCCGTGATGCAGCCGGTGACGTAGGCGGCAGGGTCGTAGCCGGGGGGCGCCACAGGCACCGGGCCCGGCGCATTGGTGTAGGGCTGCGCCGCCGCCGCACCGGCCGACAGCAGCAGGGCAGCGAGGGCGTGGCGGATCACGGGACCGGCCCCGGTGCATTGCCCAGGACGGGCAGGGGTGTGGCCGCGCGCCACACGGCGTTGAGGTCGTTGACCAGCAGCACGCCAGGTCGCGCCGCCTGCTCGACCGCTTCGATGGTGGCTAGCATGATCGTGGCGAACGGCACGTTGCCGACCTTCGCCGCGCGATAGCCAAGCAGGGCGCGCTCGTCTGGCTCGATGCGGAGCCCGATGCCGGCGCCAGTCGCCTCGCGCCAAACGGCGTCGCCGGCCGCCAGGAACACGGGCAGCAGTCCGTCCGGAGCCGTCGCCAAGTCAAGCGAGACGGAGCGAATCTGGCCGCTCGCCCGGTCTCGCAGCTGAACGTCGCGGCCGGAGCCTTGCAGCACCCGGCCGAGGGTTGAGGCAACCGCCTCGAGCGATACGGCGGCGCTCATGCAAAGAACCGCTGCTTGGAGGGCGGCGTGGCCGGCCGCTCGCGTCCCGCGATCCAGGACCGCATTCGCCGGGCAGCGCCGACGACGGACAGGCCCGCGGCGCGCATCAGGGCGAAGATGATGGCGATGGCAACGGCGAGATAGATCATCCGCCAGTCCCAGCCGCTGAACGGCACGGCGACGAATGGTGCCAAAGCCCATGCGTCCAGGCCAAAGAAAGTTACGTCTCGCGCTGTATCACGCCACACTGGCCAGTTCCTTTTCCGCCACCTCTTTGCTGATCCGACCTTCGGACAGGGCGGCGCGAATGGAGTCTGCGAAGGTCGTGCCCTGCTCCTCTGCGAGGGCCTCGACCAGGCGGGGCCACTCATCGGGGCTGGTAGCCGCGAGCTTGCGTCGGGTGGCTCGGTCGAAAGCGAGGAATTCCCGGACTGGCGTCCGCTTGCCGTCCACCGACCAGACAAGGCGCTGATTGACGATGAGCCGAAGCGACTGCGCCAAGGCGATCGTCATGGCGGTCCGTTGCCCCTCTGGGCAGAGGCTGACGGCTCGCTGGATCGTCTCGCCGAGAGTGCCTGCGTGGGTGGTCGTGTAGACGGCATGGTTGGTCAGCGCGGCATCGACCGCGGCCGCCATGGTTTCGGCGTCGCGGCACTCCCCGACGATGGCCACGTTGCAGGCCGAACGCATCAGGTTGCGGAGGCCGCCCCCGAAGCTCGGCAGATTACGGCCGATCTCGACCTGAGTGATCTCGGAGGTCGGGCTGTCGATATCGTCGTAGATGTTCTCGATCGGCGCTGACAGCTCGGTGATGATCCGGTGGCTATTCGCATCCTCCAGGATCGCTCTCGTCACGCCGCCCAGGAGCCGCGTTTTGCCTGTGCCGGTGGCGCCGGCAACGATGACGATGCCGTCCCGGGGGAACATCGAGGCCTCAAGTCGCGGGTCAACGTTCTGGCGGGATAGCGGCCAGGTCGCCAACGGCATGGCTCGAATGACCAGTGCCGCGCCATCCACCCCACGCGCATAAGCGCCTTTGCCGTTCACTCGGAACCGCAGGCGGGTTTTGCGATCCGGCTTGATCTCGTAGGCCGTGTCAAAGTCTTGGGCCGACTTGATCTGCGCCATGGCGTCCGCTCCACGCAAAGCGTTCGCCGCCTCCTCGACCTCGTTCTCTGTTAGTCGGCGCTCACCGATCTTCCGGACGCGGCCATGGACCTGCAGGACGATACGCTTGCCGGTTTGCAGCCGAATGTCGGACGCCTCCTGCGCGGTTGCCCAACCAAGCAGGTCATTGAGAGTGTCGCGGGTGAGAGGGAGCCCCTCGCGGATCCAGCGAGGGGGTCCGAGGGGCAGGTCGGCCAGCATCGTCATGCGAAGACCCAGGCCATGAACTGGTAGAGCAGAATCGCTGAGACCACGCTCAGCGACAGGATGCTGACCGTCCGGCCACCTGGCCCACCGAAGACCTGCACCGGCAGGTAGCGTTGGTAAATGACAGTGAACCCAAGCGTGGCGAACACGTGCCAGAGGAGAACGATGAGAAGGCTCAGCGTCACCGGGCGATCCTCCCAATCGGTCCATCGGCCTCGACGCCGGCAGTCGGCTGCCAGTGGCTGGTGTTGGGATTGAGGCCGCGCTGGCGGGTAATGGAAATCGTGGTGTCCTGCAGGTTGAGCCGGTCGCCGCCGCCCTGGACGCGGAGATGCTTCACGGCAATCTGGGGCTGCTCGACCAGTCCGGAGCGGAGCAGGACGTGGAAGCGCGCCATGCCGATCAGGTCCCCCTCAAGCGTCGCCAGATCGGACATGAAAGTATCGACCGCGAGCCGCTCGCCCTCAGCCCAGCCATCTGCGACGCACCGCGCCCAGGTGTCCGCTTCCTTGTCCGTGCGCGGCCGCAGGGTCTCCGCCGGCGGCGTGGGCGTTCCCCACTGCCGGACGAGATAGCTCCGCCAGTCGGGGACGGTGCTCGTAAGGCGGCCCTGGCGGGTGATGCGGTAGATCCGCCCCGTCTCGCGGGCCACCTGGCCGCCGTCGCCCAAGGCGAACGCCATCTGAGCCTCACTGACCACGGGCGGCAGCAGCATGGTGGTGCGGCCACCCGTGGAGATGGCGACCGTGCTGAAGTCATACCGGGCGTCTAGGGCGGGCTCGTGCCGACGGAGCATCTCGTTAATGCCGAAACTCCGGGCCGAGAGGCCCCCGCGGGCGCCGTAGGCCTTGCCTTCCTGGCAGACGGCCTGCATCCGCATCCCGTCCGCCCCTTTCTCGGCGAGGGTCGCCGGGCGCAGGGCCTGCAGCGCCTCGAGCGAGGGCGGGCGACCGCCGCCGGTCACCCGGCCGGTGATGCTGGCGCCAGTGACAGGAACGTTGATGCCCCGGGCCGCGATGCGGCTGCCCCGGTCCACCTGCTCGGCGGACGGCATCGGCGGCACCGGCGCGTCGGAGATCCCGTCGCCAGCGGAACCGGCCCGCGCCGGCGCAGCTGTGGCGAGGCCAGTGAGGACGGTAGCGCAGAGGAGCGCCGCCCGGAGGGTGTGGCGGTCAGACATGGCGCTGCACCTGGACAATGCGCCGGTCGGGATCGACCAGCAGGGTTGCGCGGTCGCCGGCTTGGGTGCCGATGGAGCGGAACACGTCGAGGACCGTGGTCCCGTTGGCGTCGACGGTTACGGTCGGCATGACGGGCGCGTCGGGGTCGGGCGCCGCGTAGCTCCAGCCGATCCGGTCGGCGAGCGCCTTGGCGGCCTGATCCATCGGACCGGACCAACGCCAAACGATGGGCTTTTGGAGTTCGGCCGGCGCTACCTGGCCGGGCCTCGCGGTCGCGCGCATGGCGGCCATAGCGCGGTCGACGCGATCGAAAGACCGAAGCAAGGCCACCTCGGGGTTGGCCGTGGCCTCGGCGTCGACGTCGTAGCGGTCACTGGGATGGTTGGCGCAGCCGGCCAGGGCGATCAGTAGGCCGGCCGCGGCAAGAGAGAAGGGTCGCACCGTCATGCCTCCTTGGTGGTGAGACCAAGGTGAGGCGCGACGGCGCGAATGGCGTTCGGCTATTCCGCGGCGATTGCCAGGCTTTCCGCGTCACGGAGGATCATGCCGAGCCCGACGCCATTGGCGATCTCGTTGGACAGTTCCATGACGACGCCCTGCTCGGCGCGCTCGCTCTCCTCGCCCCGGAGCACCCGGCGGTCTTTCCGCCGCTTGATCTCACGGACGGCGGTCCCGCCGGCGAACACCCGGGCAAGGCGGCGGAGCGTCTCGCCGAATCCAAGCCGGTCGTAGAGGCTGTCTCGCAGAGCGGCATCCTCGGGCGTCGTGCTGAGAGCCCAGAGCTCGACCGGGCCGAGGCTGTTGACCAGCATCTGCTCCCAGACGGTATCGGCGGCATTCATGACCAGCACGAAGGGTGCGCCGCCGTGCCTGTGGTCGGGGCCGTTGAGGCGGCTACGGATCGTCTCCCTGGTGCCGGCCGCTAGGCGCAGGCGATCAGCGAGGCGGTCGGCCTCATCGGCATCACCGACGCCGCAGATCCACCGGCCGGTCGCCTGCGACAACAAGTGCTCCCCGAAGTCGTCCGACCGCTGGCTCGAAATTCCCATCTGGACGCCGTGCTTGGCGCCCTCCCTGTCGTCGCGCTCGACCTGGGAGCGCACGTCAGGCTGCGAAACGGTGCGCTGGTACTCGTCGTATTCCAAGCGCTTCACCGCCTCATAGGCTTCGGTGAAGCGCTCAAGGTGGTAGTCCCGGACCAGGGGCGGGACGTGCTCGGCATATTCCGGCCGCAGGAAGAAGTTGCGCCCGATCATGTGCCGCGCGAGCAGGTACATGACGCTCGTCTGCCAGTCGGCATCCGGGCTGCCGGTCGGAGCGACGGCGTCCAGATCCAGCACAATCACCCGGGCCCGCCCGAAATCGATCCGGGTCGGGGCGTCCAAAGTCGGGAAGCGTTGGACGAACGCCTTGATGTAGCGCTCGAACATCTCCACCAGGGTCTCGACCTGGTGGGGGATAACGCGCTCAAAGAGCTGCTGAACGTGCTGGCTGCGGCCGGCGCTGATCAGGTCGCTGATGCGCGGGACCGCATGCCGGTTCGCCACTTCGGCGGTGACGTGGTCGCCGGCGGCGCAGAGAGCGTCCACAACCTCCCACCAGTAAGGCTCCTCCGGCAGGGATGCCCGGATCTGCCGCAGCGCCTGGTCTACGCGAGGCTCAACCCCGGGGTGGTAGGGCTTGGGGCTAGTGTTGGCACCCTCGGTGCCGAACATGCGGTAGACCTCATCGAGCACGAGGCTAATGAGCATCCCCATGCCTTCCTGGGGCACGCCACCAGGCGGTGTGGTGATCAGGCTGAGGAATGACTGCTGGAAGGCCTTTTCCAACGGCAGGGGCCGGCGGCAGCCGACCTGCGTATCCAGGATGTTGGCCGCGTGCTCGGCGATGGCCTGCAGCTTGACGTAAAGGGCTTCCTGCCGCCGCGCCTCTGGGAGGGCCTCCCGCAGCAATACGACCAGCCCCTCGGCGGAGCGGCCGATGTCGATCTTGCCAACCAAAGGCAGCCGCGCCCCGCGGCGCCCCTGGGCAGCGTTGGACAGGATGAAGCCGAGCAGGTTGGTGTTGGCGAGCACGGACTTACCCCGGCGGCTCGGGCCGGTGTAGATGTCGGTCACCTTGATACGGGTCGGGCTGCTCGGGTCGTAGGGCCAGATTCGGCCGTCCGGAGAGCGGAAGAGCACCGGCCCATCCGTCCAGGGCGAGCCTGGGCGTGCCCAAGGCATCATCCTGAGGATGTCGCCGAGCGGCGCCTGCGCCGGTTTGGCGGTCGACGCGGCGGCCATGCCAAGCGTGCTGCTCATGAGCCCGGCCAGAGGATCACCCGCGCCGAATTTGGCTCGTAGGTTGCCCCAGGTCTGTACGCGGTGCTCGAGGATCGCCTTCCGCCGCTGCAGCGTCCCCGCCTCGCCGGCGGGCGCCCAGGTGGCGAAGCTGGCTCGGAGGCGAACAAGCACGTCCTGGCTGGCATCGCGCAGGTCGGCGTTCGCCTTGATGCCGGTCCATGTCGCGCGGTTGGACGGCAGGAAAGAGAGCAGCTGCGCCGCGGCAGCCTTCATGGCGTAGGTGGTGCCTGCGCCGCCCTCGATCAGGAATGAGGCCCGCCACGGGATGTGTTCCAGGGCCATGCCGTGCACCAGGTGGGCAAAAGGCTGCGGGCGCTCGGGGCCAAGCCACATGTCGAGGCTGGCCCAATCATGGGCGCCCACCCGAACCGTGGAGGCCGAGAGCTCGGTCCCTCCCTCGGTGCAAATCTGCTCGGGCAAGCTGGGCCAGAGGAGGCCCTCGGCCGTCTCCGGCTGACCCTCATCGGTCAGGCGCGGCATCACCGGGTCGCCTGGCAGGCTCGGGGTCCACTCAGTGCCCGATGTCTCAGGCAACAAGGCCTCGCGGGAGACGCGGAGCATTTCCCGCGGGGAAATCTCTTCGTGGGTGATCTGCTGATTGCGCAACGCGCCAAGGACGCGGTCCACGAATGCGCGGTGACGCCCAACAACCACGTCGGTTGCCAGGAACGGCTGTTGCGCGTCGCCCATGTCAGGCATCGCCTGCCTGGCAGCGTTGATCTGGCCGTCGGCGAGGTTGTTTTCGAGGCGGGTGAGGGCGGCCCGGCGCTTGGTCCAGAGCACCACGCAGGCCGCTTCCCACCGCATCATGGTAGGAAGCCGGCGCTCACGCTCCGCAAAAATGTCCTTCAGATCCAGCCCCAGGTGGTCGGCTGTGCCGCGCGGGGCGCGCAGGACGCGACGGATCTCCGTGCTGGACAGGCCGGGGTCGACGCCGAACCAGAACTGCATGGCGTGGCCGGGCTGGTCGAACGCACCGCTCAACTCCAGCCGCAGGCCATCGGCAGCACGGTTGATGTCGGTTTCCGTGAGGGTACGCCGCACTCCCAGGATGCGAACGATTGTCGCGGCATCGCCCGAGTGCGTGAGCAGGCAGTCGTCACCGGCCGTGTTGATGTCGCAGAACGCCGTGATCGGCTGCTTGAGCAAGCTGATCTGGATGTCAGCAAGCGCGCGGGTGAGCCATCTCATTTGGGGAGCTCCGAGGCGGCCTCGAGGAGGGCCGGATAGACGTCGCGGCCGGCGACATGGTGCCGGCCCTGATGGAGCAGGCGCAGCCCGGCCGGCACTACTCGCCGGGGCTCCGGCATACTGAGCAGCGCGGCCCCGAGCTCGCGGGGAGAGGTTGTGCCGATCCGCGTCTCCGCATCGTGGGAGAGGCGATCAAGGGCTTGATAGGTGCGGTAGGCGGCGCGAAGCCGCGGCGTGTCGGTAGCGGGCCGGCTGGCGAGGCAGGGAGCCTCGCCATGCGCGACGAACACGCGATGGATGGCGCGGACGAGCCAGCTCAGGGCGGCTTGGCTGGTATCCGGCAGCCAGATCAGCACCGCCTCGCGGTCGATCTGGTCACTGCCGAGCCTATGCAGGGCCCGGCAGTGCAGACAGGAGGTGACAAGGTTGGCGGCCTGGCGGTTGCTGTGGTCGCCATCCAGGGGCAGGGGGGCCGGCGCAACGGGGCGTGGATCACCGCAGAAGCGGCACGGGCCGGTATCCTGCGCTGGCTCTGCGGTGCATTCCTTTGGCTTGGTCCCGTCGAGGGCTGCGGCCCAGGCCGAGGGGTGCACAGCGAAGCCGAGCGGCAGGAGGGGAATCATCGTCGGCTCAGCGGCCGAAGGTGAAGGGCTGCACCGAAGCGGTCGCCGCACCGCCGGTGAAAGTCTGCGCGCCGAGCGTGGCGAAGCCGCCGATGCCGGCGAGGATCGAGCCGGCGATGAATCCGACGATCGCCATGCCGTAGAGGCCGCGCCCCTGGTTGTTTCGGTTGGCGCCGCCGAACAGATACCAGGCCGACAGCAGGAAAACGATCGCTCCGACGATCAGGAACAGCGGCCCCATGATGGCGCTGCCGGCGCGGCCGAGGCCGGCGCCGATCTGTTCGCCGCGAGCGAACAGGTCCGCGCCCTGGGCCAGGGCTTCCGGGACGCCGGCAAACAGCGCGGCGGTGGCGGTAGAGGCAGCGAGGGCCGCCCGGATGGTGATGGCATTGCGTAGGCGCAGCATGGTGCTTCTCCTTTGGCGAAACTGTCGCCCTCTGTTGAGGAATATCCGGCCGACCGGCGCGAATGGCGCCGCTGCTGGTCAGGATCCGGTCGGAAGCAGATTGATGAGCGACGCAGCGACTTGATCGATGCGCGCCACGAGACTGCCGCTGATGAACCACACGGCCGGAACACCCCAGCCGTGGCGGCGCGTCCCTTTGGCCACGCCGATCGCGGCCATGACGCCACGGAAACACACGGCAGCGCCTACTGCGGCCCAGAACAGCTTGAAGCTCTCCAGTATCGCCACGAGTGCCTGCGCCGGGGTCATGTTGGCCCAGGCGCCGATGTCGACCTGCTCGTAGGAGGACATGCCGACGCCATAGCTGCCTGTTGTGCCAAGGCTCGCGCCGGTCAGGTTCAGCAAGTTCGTGAACCCGACGAGCATGAAGCCAAACATCATGACGCAGACAGGCGCCCATCTGCGGGCGTACCAACTGGATCGCGGGTTGGCGGACTGCCAGAGCGCATAGGCACCGCCAGCAATGGCGGCCATGCCGGCGATAAGGCACATCGGCCCGAGCCACGCGAAAACCAGCCCGCCGACCCGGTTACTGAAGGTGATGAACCACTGCACGGCGCGCGTTCCTTCAGTTCGTGATGGTGCCGCGCTCGGTCAGGATCTCCCAAGCCATGCCCTTCTGGCTGATCGACAGCACCTTGCCGTAGCCCGGCACGTCGCTGCCGGGCTTGGCCTCGACCGCCGGCGGCTGACCCGGCGCGGGATTGATTGCGACCAGGTAGGCGAGATTGTTGGCCGCCCCGGTGATCCGGTACGTCGTCGCGGAAGCTGCGGAACGCGGAGCGGGCGCCGAAGCCGGCCGCGGCGGCGCGGCCGCAGGAGGCGAGACCGCCTGGCCGGAGCCAGCAGCGACGGACTGTGTTGCCGCCATGCTGACCTTCGCCTCGAGGAATGCGATCCGCGAGTTGGCGTCGGCCTGGGCCGACCGGAGATCGGCTTGCAGCTGGCCGACTTCCCGGCGCAGAGCGATCTGCGCTTTCAGGCTGTCGCTCAGCAGAGCGCTGACCGAGGTCATCATCGCCGAGAGCTTGCCAACATCCTCATTGGGCGCCGGCGCGGCGACCGGCACCACAATCGGTGCCGTCGCTTGCTGCAGGAGATGGCGCTGCTCGGCCAAGGGATCGACTTCGGCGGGCCGCGGCGCGGGCGCGGCCACGGGCACCACCGGCACGGGGGCAGGAAGGGCAGCGGCCGAAGGCGGGGGAGGGGCTTCCGCAGCGATGACTGCGGAACGCGGTGTCGCCACGGGCACCCCGGCGTAGCGATCGAGCGTGGGCGAGAAGGGCGCCTCCGCCGCGATGGCCGGAGCCTGCACCTGGAAGCCAAAATCCTCCGGCCCGGGCTGGGACAGGCCGACGTAGAGGATGCCCGCCACGCCGCAGACCACGATGGCCGTGGTGGCAAGAAAGGCATTGCGGCGGGTGAAGGCGCTGGGCAGCGCCTGCCAAAGGCTGGGATCAGCCGAGGCCTCCGGGGGCGCCGTCGGGGTAGCGGTTACCGGCGAGGGCGGCTGATCGGCTACGCCCTCCCCAGGCAGCCGCAGGTTGCTTGCATGCATGTCCATGGCGGTGGGACCTCACTGGTTGTGAGACAACTGTCGGGGCCCGCGGCGCGAATGCTGCGGGCTATTGTTCGACCTCGAGCGAGGTACGGAACATCAGGCCGATCTCAGCGCCGGCATCGATGTAGATCGTTCGCTCGCGGGGGGCCTGCTCGCGCAGCATCTGGCCAGCCGAAGCACCGGCGGCGCCTGCACCGATGCCAAGAATCTGTTCGGGGCTGAACTGCCGGAATGCCGAAAACCCGCCGTAGGGGCCGGCGGCGACGGTGGAGCCAGACGACAGCAGCGCCTGACCGAGGCCCTGCACGAACGCAGCGGCGGCGGGCAATACCAAGCGCTCGACAGTGTGCGGATTCACGCGGCTCGCCACGGCGGAATCCATCGTGTCCGGGGCGACCGCGAAGGCGTCGACCGCCACAGGCTTGCCGTCGATTGTGATGGTTTTGAAACGAAGGCCAAGCAGGGCGCCGGGCTGATTGCCGCTGCCCTGACGCGTGAAGGACCCCAACAGGCGGCGGCCGGCAATCGGGCCAGAGAGCGCCTG
Organism: Dankookia rubra; assembly: GCF_004355005.1. Lineage (GTDB taxonomy): Bacteria > Pseudomonadota > Alphaproteobacteria > Acetobacterales > Acetobacteraceae > Paracraurococcus > Paracraurococcus ruber_A. The sequence goes on along the minus strand of NZ_SMSJ01000012.1, from coordinate 103,907 downwards.
AGCGATGATCGTTGGCGATCCCTGGTCGGTGTTCCCGCCCGTGACGATCACTGCGTAAACGCCTGTACCGGCCTCCATCAGCACTCTTTTAGGGCGCTGCGCCACGGCACGCGGGGGCGGGGATGCCGTCTGCATCAGACTCCCGGCTGGCGTGATGCTGCCAGCCATGCGCGCCTGACCGGGGCGCGTGGCACCGTTGCTGTCCTCATAGATGTTCTGGGCGCTATCCTTGCCCCGCCAGGACGCGAACAGGGCATTGACAGCGTCGAGCTTGGACTTGATCTCGGCCTCTGTCGCCACTCGCGGCGCCGCGGCTGCAGCGGCCGGTGCAGCTGCAACGGGCGCGGCTGGAGGGGCAACCTCTACCAGCCGGACAGTATCGGTGCCGGCCTGAGGCCCCACGTCACCCGGCTCCCGCGTGGCAAATCCGCCCATGTTCGGCGTGTAGCTCTGCCCTTGGTTTTGGGCGGCATTCCCCTCTCGCGAGGAAGCGAGTTGGCGGAGACGTTCCTGTTCCTCGGTCCGATTGGGGCCAGCCAAGCCGCCACGGATGGTCGCTGGCGTGCCGGCGGCAGCCGAGGGGTCAAAGTTCGACGTGGTCGTGCCCGGCCGCAGGACCAGGTAGCCCACGAGGGCGACAGCGGTCAGAGCCGTAGCACCGATTGCCGCCATGCGGGCAGTTCCGGCGCGCGGCATCAATTGGGGGATTGCTGGAAGTGCCATGGCTAGTTCGTCCTCACACGCACGATGCTGTTGCGCGCGCCGGTCGCCATGGAGATCGCCATATCCCCGGTCGCGGTGTTGATCGGTAGGCGGTAGATCCGGATCCCGCCCTCGGCGGACATCTGTCCGGTCGGCTCCGGTGCGAGGATCGGATAGGGAGAGCGCACGAAGAGATCGCCGCCCGAGCGCCAGGCGCGGACCTCATCGGGCGATGCCCCAGAAATCGCCAGGGCGCGGGCGCCGGCCGGGGTGATGCCCTGCAGCATGGCCTCCATCCCCGCGTCGCCGCTATCGACCGGGATCGCGCTATCAACCTCTGTCGGCTCGGCACCAGGCCGATAAGACGAGACGTGGACCGCGGCCCGGGCGTCGTAGGCACCGGTCCCCGTGACGATCTGGAATGTCAGGGGGGCCGGAGCACCCTCGAGGTAGACGACCAGACCACCGCGCGGGAATGTCCCGCGTACGGTCACCTGGACCGTGTTCCCGTTGGCGATCGGCCGACGCACCGTAAAGCCGCTCGGGTCGGTGTCGGTCGACGGATTGCCATTGCTGTCGCCAGCGACAGGCCACGGGCGGCCGGAGCGGTCGAAAAAGGACAGTGTTGCCGGGTAGCCCACGGCGGCTTGGACGATCGGCGTTACGCCGCCCGGGGCAAAACTCATGTTGACGCGCCGGTTCAGGGCACTGACCAGGGTTGCCGGGCTTCCAACGCCGGCGCGAGCTCGTTGGTCGGAGTTGAAGCGGTTCATGAGGTCAGTGACCTGATCCGGGGTGAACGGAATTGCGCTGCGCAGCGCCGCCGCGTAGGCGGGATCGGCTTGCCCCGGATCGGTCGCCTGGGCTTGGCCGGCGATGGGCAGGCCGAGGACGGCAATCATAGTGAGAGCTACGGAGCGCATTATCGGACTCCCGGCAGTCTCATCAGGGGCTTGGCGACGAAGACGGCGAAGGCGACGCCCCGCAGATGCTCGGGCTCGTCCGTGCGGGTGATCGTCATGTCGAGCAGGAGATCGTCGGGCACCCGGCCATTGGTGTTCTCGAACACCACCCGGAGCGGCATCTGGACGCGCCAGGTGTACCGGTCCCCGATCACCGCTTCCCGGGCGATCTCCGGCGGGCCGAGCGGCACAGGCCGCGCCGTGAGGCTCTTTTCCTTGATGGTGTCGAGGTTGCGCCGGAACGACGCACCGAAGCCGCGCCATGCCGTATCGCCAAAACACGCCTGGGCTCGCCTGGCCTGCTCTGGCCAGTGCACGTAGTCGATGTCGTAGGCCATGACGGCGCAGTCGCGCGCCCAGGCCAACAGCCCCTCCCGCGTGACGACGGGATCCGAGAGAGGGCGCAGCGGTACCGGTTGCTGCATGCCGTTCGTGGCGAAATACTCGCGCACCGGAGGTCGGATCTCGCGGTAGATCACCGCGCCCCCAAGCATGAGAGCGCCGGCGCCAAGCACCACAAGGCCGGTCAGGGCTTTGTTGAGCAACAGGGCGGTGAATTCGGGGTTCGCAATTTGGCGGCGAACGGCAGCCTGTCGGTTTTCCATGCCGCAATTCTCTCTGGGTATGGCGCGAATGGCGCCGCTGATCAGCGGATGGCCGCCTCAATCCGAGCAGCAAAGTCGGTGCTTGGAGTGCGATGGCTGGACTGCACGCTCGCCTCCTCGGCGGTGAAGGTCGCGCCCGTGCTCCACAACAGAATCAGCGAGCCAGCGATGAGCACAATGAGGGCGGTCAGTGCCTTGCTGCGCAGCCAGGCAGTGAGCTTGGGGCTCGTAATTTGGCGGCGAACGACAGCCTGTCGGTTTTCCATGACGCAATTCTCTCTGGCTACGACACGAATGGCGCCGCCTTCAGTGGACGGCTGTCATGGCGTGGTCAGAGATGCCGGCGCACAGCGTGCGATAGCTGGACTGCGCCTTTGCCTCGTCGGAGGTAAAGGTTGCGCCGGTGCTCCAGAACAGCCGGCCACGAATTTTGCAGCGGCGCTCGATCATGCGGGGCAGGAGACGGGCATGCCGCGCGCGGTATTCCTGCCTGTAGTCCTGCAGCAGGAAGTCCGAATCGCGTTTGGGCAGCTCGAGCCGGTGAGCCTTGCTGGCGATGGCCGTAGGCGACACCTCAAATCCGAGCTTGTCGCTCAGGTCGCGGGCGATTGCCTTGTGGTGCTGGAAGGAAAACCACCGGTCGGCGAGCCAGCGCTCGAGATCGTCTGTCCAGACGAGCTGGTGGCGCCTCGGCTCGATGTCGATGCCAGGGAACAGCGGTAGCAGGTCGAGCAGTCCGTTCCGCGCGCGCTTGTAGAGGCCAAGCCAGCGTGCCTTGCTACGGACGCCAGAAGGTGAGCGGCTGAGGTGCGCGGCGATGCGGGACGTGGTTAGGTCACGGATCCAGAGGTCGATCAGCTGACGGATCGCGGTGACGTCCCAAGCGTGGGCCCCATGACCGACACGCATCGGACGGTCGGCTGGGGTGGGCAGGTCCAGATGGACGATGCGGCTCATCAGCTGCTCGTCGTTTAGGCCCAGATAAGCGGCGCAGGCCTCGCGGCCGTGACCCTGATCGATTAGGCCGGCGAGAATGCGGTCACGTAATGGCTGGTTGGTAGAGACACCGACGTTGGGTGCCCGATGATTTCTCCCCGGATGCGGACTGCTCATGCCTTGCCCTGCCATCATATATACGATCATAGATAACTACGATCGCAGATATGTGGGCCACGGCGTTGGCGCAATATGCCGAATCGTAGATATTCAGCTCAGTCGGTAATCAATTCGTGAGGAGGTACGCCAAGCGCCCGGGCCAGCTTCTTGATCGTATCGAGACGGGGAATCCGCTTGCCGATCTCGATTTCGGATAGCTGACCTTGTTGCACACCGGCTTTTTTGGCCAAAGCAACCTGGGTGAGGCCGGCAGCTTCTCGAAGCTCCTTCACCTTTGCCCCGAAAATTCTGGCGTCATCATCGCCCATCCCGTTGGGGGCCTTCTGCTGCTCGGCTGGCTCAGCCGCCAGAATGGGATCGAGGTAAATCATAATGGCGCAGTCTCTCAAGGCGCCGCGCGAACTGACACTCCCGCCAAATGCCTTGAGCACGTATTTTCCGGGAACATCCCATGAACGGGCTACGTGTGATGAAGGTCCGCAGCCTTTTGCCGGCTTTGAAGTCGACTGAATCGGCCCGACCATCTCCATTCGCGCCGACTCGCATGATCTTCCGCGGATTATGCGGGAGATCCCTTGATGAAGCTGTCCATTTGCCTCGCCGCCGTCCTCGGCATCGCCGCTACGGCCCCAGCACATGCCGAGTTCCTCCTGGCCCCATCTGCGTCGACAGGCGCCCAGGCAATCGGGGCGGACCCTGGACCGATCAGGATTGCCGTCCCGCCGCGTCGGAGGCCGCCGAGCCTGCCGGCGGTCCAAGGCTTCGGTGAGGCCGTGCCACTGCATGTCGCGGCTCGGCAGATCGTCCCAGAGGGCGTCTCGCTGGTTTTCGGCGATGGCGTCGACCGAGAGTTGCCGGTCGACTGGCGCGGTGGGCGCTCGTGGAACTTGGTGCTGGCCGACGCCATCAAGCCGCTTGGCTTCAAGGTCAGCCGCACCACGAACCAGGTCAGCATTACCCGCTGATCTGATCTGAGGGTATTCGCGCCGGTCACCACCACCCTGGAGGGACCATGGAGGTGCGAATGCCCGATCTGTCCCCCAACGCGGTTGCCGACTGGCTGCGGGAACGCGACCCCGACGTCGCTACGCTCCACCTGCTCGGCCCAGTCGACGCCGATCCGGCCGTCCTGCGGACTATGCTGAGGCTTGGCGAACTGCTCGAGCAAGCCCTGGCAACCGACGCGGAGCGTCTGTCTGTTCGGCTTCGCCACCCCGCCACCGCAGTCAATCTACGCGCCGCCCTGGCGCAGTCGGGCATGGCCCGGCGGCTGCGCCTGCTCGATTGGTTTGGCGAGCGAGGCCTTCCCGAGCGCAACGCCGTGCTGGCGCTGACCATGGGTGCCGGACCGGATGGCGACTTCATCCGCGCCGAGCTGCAGGCGCTGCAACGGCGAGCCCTATTGGCTCGCATCTACGCCCCGGAGCGCCTGCAGATGCTGCTGGCGGCCTGTCAGCCCGAGGGCATGACGGGAGGCGGGGCATGAGGCGCGCGCTCTACGCCACGGCCCTGGCGACGACACTACTGGCCGGTACTGCGCTCGCCCAGAGCGGCACGGGAGGAAGCCAAGGCTGCGCCGAGATCTCCCAGGCAGCCGCCGCCGGCATCTCTGCGCGGATCGAAGCCGACGACCAGGCGATCCCCGCTCCTGAGAGCGTCATGTCCCTGACCTGCTTGGACAATTTCTTCAACGGCAGCGGTCTGAACGTGATGATGTCGAACTTCGACCCGCAAACCATGCTGACCGCCGTGGCGTCGCGGGCGCTGCAGCAGGTGTGTGCCGCGGCCCGATCCGCCTGGAACCAGGCCATCGGATCGGTCCAGTGCGGCCTGACCGTCAGCGGCTGGAACATGGGATTTGGCGGGCTCATGGGCGGGAGTTTCTGCCCTCGCCTTTCATTCGGCGGCGGCGGGCCGGCGCTCGGTAGCGCCTCGCTGTCGAGCGGTGCTGCCAACGGCTTCTATATCAACGGTGCGCCGGCCGTGCCGGTTGGCTACCCCGTCGTCCGTCCTCTCGGCCTGCAGCAGTGAGGGGGCGGCAGATGCGCAAGGCACTCCTGGCGGCAACCGCCCTCGCCTCGGTCACACTGACGCCCCTGGCGCCGGCCCGGGCTGAGGTCTTTGACACCGCGGCCATTGTCGAGCTGATCCGCAACACGGTCGCCGGGTTCACCCAGACGGCCAACTACTTGAAAGGCCAGATTGCCGCTCAGCAGCAGATCGCTGACGGCAGCAACACGGCAATGGCGCGCTTCCAGCGGAATGTCCGCAGCGCCCAGATCCGGGACGAGCACATTGCAACGCCCGCGGCCTGTGAATCTCTCGACAACGGCCAGGCCATCACGGTCGGCGCCGGCCAGAGTTGGATCGTCGCCACCTCTCTCGCCGCCGTCGCCAATCGCCGGCGCGAGGCTGGTCCGGAAACCCCCGCCTGGCACGGCGAGGGCCATGCGGCCGCCGACCGCGCCCGGCTGCATCGCAACCGCTACTGCAGCGAGTTGGAGGCCGCGGAAGGCGTTTGCCAGCTCACGGACAGGCCGAATGGGGACATCCGTTCAGCAAGCATGACGGGTGGCCTCAGCTACGGCCCGCGCCCTGAGAACATCAACGCCGCGATCGATTTCTCCATCATGGCGCTGCAGCCGGTACCGCTCCGTGCGCTGCGGGGCGACGAACTGAGGGCCGCACAGAGCCAGGACATCAAGCTGTGGCGGGACCGCTACCTGGCGAATATGAGTCTCGCCCAGGACGTGCACACCCGATACATCGCACGCCGCGCTGAGACCGTGACACTAACCCCGGCGCAGCGGGCGCAGCAGCAGGCTCAGGGCCTAGTCGTGACTGAGCGCGGTAGTTGGCTGCAGGCCGCCGAGCTCGAGGTCAACCGGCGCATGTCCGGGCGGGCCTGGAATGCAGCCATCTGGCGCATGCCGCCGGCCTCAGTGCTGCGCGAGATCGCCTCCATGCAGGCGCTTGGCTTGCATCTGCAGATGGAATCGCTCCGGGTCCAAGAGGATGTCGCCAATACCAACGCCGCCTTGCTGGCGGCCCGCGTGGAGAGCGACACCGGGCGACCTCAGGACGCTTTCAAGCGCCTGAGCACCCTCCCCACCCCCCAGGTGAGGTAGAGCCATGCCGGACGGCACCCCCTATCGCGGTCGCGGCAAGTCTGACGCGGCAGCCGACCGCGCGCTCCGGCAGCGCGAGGAATTGGAGCAAATCCAGGAAGGTCTCCGGCGGAGCGCCGGTGACCTCGCATGTCGCCTGATCGGCACGACGGGCCGTCGAGCGGGCAACGATCTTCGCTTTGGCGACACCGGCAAGCTCCGCGTCACCGTGGCCGGCCGCATGATTGGGCGCTGGCATGACTACGGCAGCGGCAATCACGGCGACATGCTCAAGCTGATCCGCGAGCACCAGGGCCTTAGCTTCGTCGCTGCTCTGGATTACGCCCGCGGCTACCTCGGCATGCCGCAGCCGGATTATGCCCGGCCCATGTCCAACGACGAACGCAAGGCCATCGCCGAGCAACTACAGGCGAAGGAGCGGGAACGCGCCGAAATCGATGCGGCCGAGCAGCGGCGGATCGAGGCTGGTTATGTGCGGGTTGCCGCCACCGCACAGCAGCTGTGGGACAACCACGCGGACCGCCCCGCCCCGGCGGATCACCCCTACATCACCAAAAAGGGGATCGACCCCGAAGGCCTGCGGGTCACTCAGAAGGGCACCCTGTTGGTGCCGGTCCGCGATGCTGGCGGTGCGCTGCAGACCTTGCAGCGCATTTGGCCGGACGGCAGCAAGCGGGGGCTGTTCGGGGGCCGCATGCGGGGCGGGAGGCTGATCCTGGGGGAGGTTGCCCCGGATCAACCGGTCCTGTTCTGCGAGGGCGTTGCTACGGGCAAGAGCCTGCAGCGCAGCACGGGACTGCCCGTGGTCGTGTGTTTCTCCGCCGGCAACCTGCGCGGAGTGATGCGGGAGTGGCGGGAGCAGAATCCTGGGCAGGTGATGGTCACGGCCGGGGACAATGACCACCACAAGGAACGCCTTGATCCCCCTAAGGCGAATGTCGGGGCGCTGACGGCAGAGCGCATGCGAGTGGAGATCGGCGCCGTGCCGGCTCTGCCGCCTTTCACCGCGCCCGACCCCGGCACGGATTGGAACGATTTCGAGCAGTCATCCGGTTCGGCGGCTGTTCGCCGGCAGATCGACGGCGCGATCACGGCCGCACGCGCGGCGAAGCAGGAGCAGAGCATGGACGGCGACACGACACTTGCACCCGTCGCGGAAAGTGCGGCGACCCCGGGCGATCCACGTCGGGTGCTGGTCGAGGCAACGGCCCTGGAAGGGATCGTGACGCTCGGCATGGACCCGCGTGCCGCCGTCACGGCCGCCCAGGGCTTCGTGCAGGGCCTGACGGACAATCAGGTCAAGCTGACGCTGGATGCCGGCCCGACCCGCGGCTGGATCATGCGCGCAGATGGCTCCCTGGATCCGGCAGCGACGGCAGCGGCCATCAAGGCGAAGCAAGCGGCGGCGAAGGCAGAACCGGCAGCGCCCAAGGCCGAGGCTGGCGCAGCCTCCCCGGTGAGTGCGAGCCCGAGTTCGGCCGCCCCTGCCGATCCGTTGCGTGGGATGGTCGCCCAGATGGCTGCGCAGGCGGGCAAACTGCAGCAGCAGGCGCCGGATCTGGCAAAGACGCTCACCTCGCTCGACGCCTCGCTATCCTCGCCCGATGCTCTCCGGCACGAGGGTCTTCGCACCCGGATTGCCTGGGCCATCATGGACTACGAGCGCACGACCGGGACCAAGCTCGCCCTGCCTGAGGACCTGAGGCGCGAGATGGAGGAACGGATGGTCAGCTATCCTGGCCTCGGGAACCCTCGGGCGCAGGCCTTGCTGCGCGAAACGGCGGCCATGTCGTCGGTCGACCTGGTCCGCCAGGTGCGCCGCGTCGTGTGCAAGATCGCCAAGGCACGCGATCAGGATACTCCCGAAGTCGCCGATCAGCTGCAGACGCTCGACACCCAGATCCGGGTGCTGAGCGGTGCCGTGGCATCGGAAAAGCCGACTGCGGCGCCGGTGTCGGCCACCCCGGCCACGCCCCCGCCCGCGACCAAGGCCGCTCCTGCGGTCGAAGGCAGCAGCACCGTCGCGGCCTCGCCTGGTCCCGGGGTGCAGGCCGAGGTCAGGACGGACGCCGAGGGCAAGCAGGACGGCGGAACAAAGGCTGGGGCCGTCAAGCCTCCGACGCAGGAGGCAGCCTCCCAGACTGGCGGTGCTCGCAAGTCTTTGGCCAACCACCTTCTGTCCCGCGCGAAGCCGGCACCTTCGGACGGGCACCCGCCTTGGGAGCGGATTACCTCCGGCTTGGCTGAGCGGTTGGAGCGCATGGAGGAGAGCATCGCCGACCGCCGGGCGGCGCGCGTGGTCGCTGACGCGGAGAGCGCCGGGCGGGCTGCGATGACCGCGGTGGAGAGCTTCGTCTCCGGTCTGGGCCGGCACCTGTTGGAGCGGGTCCAGACTGCGGCGGCCCGCGAGGCAGGAGGCGGCCTGAACAGCGTCATCAAGGAGATGCGCCAGGGCGGCAAGCACGCCGACCTGCGGACCGAGTTTGACGAGGCGCTCCGCACGCCCGCCTTTGCCCGTTCCTACGACCAGGCGGTCAAGGCGATTGGCCGCTATGCCGAGGCGCGGCAGGCGCAGATGCAGGAGTTCGGGCGGCGCGGCATCGACCCGGCCAAGGCGGCGGCTTTCGAGCGGATCGACGCCTCTCTCGGCGAGGACGCCGCCCGCATTCCCGGCCGGGAAGGGGGGAAGTCCGCGCTGCAGGAGCTCGCCACGAAGGCCGCAGAGGTATTCATGGCCGCCGTGGACAAGGTCCGCAGCTTGGCCAACGGAGCAGTTTCGGCGAACCGGGCGACTGCCTCTCCCTCGCCGAGCCCTTCGCCGTAGGCCCATTCGCGCCGGCGCGTAGCACCCTCGCCAGGACAACTGGCGAGGCCGTCATGCGCCGTATTCCTCTAGCGTTCCTGTTCGTTGCTCTCGCCGCCGCGCCAAATCTGGCCGCGGCGGCAACTTTTTCTGACCTGACCTGGGGTGCGCTCAGCGATCCCGGAGATGATTGGGCCGCGACGGTCCTGCGTAGTGTCCTGCCGTCGATGGTCCAAGGGGGGACCGAGATGGCCAACCAGCGGACCGTCATCGGGCTGATGGTGGGTTGGCTCTCAGGCCTCGTTTTCATGATCGCCGGGGTCTGGACGATCTACGGGGCGCTGGTCAATCTCATCCGAACGGCATCGCGCGGCACGGCGCTCCACGAGCACTGGCACTGGATGGCGGCGGTGCGGATGCCGATCGCCCTGGCGTTCATGTTCCCCTCGCCAACCACAGGCGTATCTTTCGGGCAAATGGTCATCTACCAGGTCGCCATGAGCAGCATCGGGGCTGCCCGCCTGGTCTATACGGACACTGTCAAAGCCCTCGGCCCTGATGCGGTGCCCATCGCCACGCCGATGATCCCTGGAACCCGCTTGATCGTCTCCGCGCTCCTGCAGAATGAGCTCTGCCGCGCCCTGGTTGTGGCCGCGACCAACAACGAGAGGATGATGCCTCTCCCGCAGCCGATCACCACCGGCCGGCCAGGTGAGGCAGGCGCGGTGACGTGGGCCTATGCCCTCGCGCCGGGCAACGCCACGGGGGCGCCCTTCTGCGGCACCGTGACGGTGCGCTCCCCGGCGGGGACGGCCTCCACGACCCTGATGGGGGTCTCCATGGACATGACCGGGACACAGCGGCAGATCGTCGAGAACGTGGTGCAGCAGCACATCCGGCCGGTAGCACGGCAGGTTGCGGATAATCTCTGGAGAACGCGGCAAGCCGCCGCCCTTGCTCCGATGATGGACGCCTATGTCCGCGCGACCGAAAGCTACACCCGGCAGCTGACCGAGGCGGCGACGAACGTCACCCAACAGCTCCGGGCCGCAGTGACGGCGGACGATCTCCGGCGTGGCACCTATCGCAGCCAGAATCAGGTGGACCGCCTCTGGGCCAACAACTGGTCGGGCGCCGGCGCCTACTCGATGGAATTCGCCCGCCTCAACGGTGCGACGCTATCCGTGCTGGCCAACACCCCGACCGTGACGCCTCCGAGCTTTGAAGGCCTGGGAACCAATATCAGCCGCGATCTCGTCCCGCTTGTCGCTGCCGTTACGCAATGGAAAGAGACCATCAAAACGGTCGCGCAGACTACCGATGGCACCGACACCCCTGGCGGCTATGCCGACCTGTTCAGTGGCACCTCCCCTGATGAGGATGGAGCTTCCGTCCTCGAGAAAGTGCTGCGGTCGCTGCACCTGAGCGAGCGCGTCTTGCGACTGTTCACGGACGCGGCCAGCCCGGCCAAATCGCTGTGGCAGGATCCATTCGCCGACCAAGTGCAGACCGGCCACAAGCTCATGATGGTGAGTTTGGCGGCGCTTGGCCTGGCGGCCATTCTCGCCTCCGGGACTGGCACGGCTGCGACGATGGCGGTCAGTGCCCTGACCCTGAATTTCAGCGGCGTGGCAGGCGCTGCTGTCGGCCACATGGTGATCAGCTATCTCGGGGCCCCTATTTTTGCCGGGCTGATGAGCCTGCTGATCCCTGGGATGATTCTCGCCTTTGTCTTGCCGATGCTGCCTTTCGGGCTGTGGCTTGCCGGCATCGCCGGCTGGCTCGTCCTGGTGCTTGAAGCATGGGTATCGGTGAGCCTGTGGATGCTCGCGCACCTGACGTTCCGAGATGCCGCGCTGCACGGTAACGGCTCATCTGGCTACATCACGCTGGCCAACATCTTTTTCCGGCCGGTCCTGATGCTGATCGGCCTGTTCCTTGGCTACGTGGTCTACGCCGCCCTGGCTTGGCTGATCTCCCGGTTGTTCATGATCGTGGCCGGCTTCGGACTGATGAACGGCTGGATCGTGACAAACTTCATCGGCGTGGCCGTCATGATGTGTATTTTTGCGGCTCTCCACATTGCGGCCTCGACCTACGCCTTCCGGATGATCAGCCTCGTCCCGCACCACGTCTTGTCTTGGGCCAACATGCGTCCTGCCAACCGTGTCGACATGGATGCTTTCGCCCAGCAGGTGGCCGGGGCTGGCATGGTGGGCGCTCTCCAGGGCATCGACGCCTCGGTGGGCAGCATCAGCAATGCTGCCCGCAAGTTTGGCCAACAGCAGGCTATCGCTGGACCGGAAGGCGGGGAGGGTCAGGCCCAGGACCAAAACCCGCGCATGGACGGTACACTTTCGGTCGCGACCGACGTTGTGCCTCCTGGTAAAACCTAGCCAGGGAGCGAGAGGAGGCCACCCACCATGTCAACGCTCATTGGCTACATGCTGGGCCGTGCGAGCGTGAAGATCCAGCAGCAGCACGAGCGCGTCGCTCAGAACATGGTAGACGCCCTCACTGGTGCTGTGGACCCAGAAACGGAAATCCAGAACCTCCGGGCCGAGATCGCCCGGGTCCGTGCGATCGCACTCAAGAACAAGGAGGTCGCCGAGGGTAACCATGCCTCGGCGCTGTCTTGGAGAGCGCGCGCCTTGGAGGCGGAGGCCCGGAAGGAATACTGGGTCGGTCGCGCTAGCGCCGCAGAGGGAGAACTCGAGGAGATCAAGTGCTTCGAGGAAGCCCGCGGGGAAACTTCTGATCCCATTCGCGCAGCTTCACCGCAGGATTCCTCCTGTTAGCTCAGGAGGATGAAATGCGGCTGGCCTTGGTTGGATTGGGTGTGGCTCTCGCGCTATGCGGATGTGAGCGCCGGGGCAATCTGCGGAGCGGCGCCGATTACAACCCGCCGCCCACGCCCTATGTGGCGAACCCCTACTACGACCCCTACATGGCTTATGGCAGCGCCAATGTCCGGTGGCGCCCTCCAATCTATGACCGCAGGGGGACGATCGTAAGGCCTGGTTCTGGGGATCTGCCGGCGGCCAGCTCCACTCTGCCGCCCGGCGTTTTCTAGCTCGCGCTAGCGCCGATAGCGAACATTAGCTGCGTTGCCTTGGGCGCCTGTCAGCCCAGGGCCTCGCGGACCAAAACCCAGTCTGACGCCGCGATCAGTCCTTTGGCTACCGCATCGCGGCCAGCCTGGACAAAGCCGATGCGCTGGGCCTGCGCCAGTAGCCGGACCTGTTCATAGACCGCAGCCAGCCGATCGGCCTCAGCCTCGATCGCCAATCGGTCCAGCTCGGTACTCACGACGGGTGCCGGTACAAGGCTGGCGGCTCGGATAGCGGAATCGGCTGTTTAGGCATGCCGCCCTTCTACCGCAATTCGGCGATGATGTTCTAGTTTTGTTCTGTGTCAAAGCACCTGGACGGCTCACCGAAGCCCATAGATCCGTTATGGTACAGGCGTCACGACGGGGTGCTGCGAGCGCGGTGCCGCTGTGGGCACCACGCTGAGATCCGCTTGGTCGAGATTGAGCGCCGCCATCGGCTGTCGCCGAGCATGCGTCTCTACGAGGTGATCGGCCGGCTCCGCTGCTCCCGCTGCGGCCGCCGGCCCGGATTTGCGGATGTGGTCCGCAGGTGACGGGCCACGCTGCAGCCTTCTAGCGGAGCCGGATGGCTCCACGGCGGCTGGGCAGGACGGTATCCGCGGTGCGGAAAAACTCACCAACCCCGCCAAGGCGCCGGGTCCGGACCTGCCAGTTGTGGAGCGCAGCCTCAAGCGCCTTGGCCCCTAGCGCCAGTGTCAGGATCAAGGTCGTCACCCCAGACCACACGCCGGCGAACTCCGGCGGCGACGCGATCGCCGCCGCGACCCAGGAAAGGAAGCCCGCCGTCGCCACACTGACGCACGCCCAGAATGTGGTCGCGGTTCGGCGCAGACGCATCGCCAGCAACACCTCAACCTGAGCGGCCGTAACCCCCCCAAGCTCAGCGGTCAGCGGGACATCGATACTGCCATCAGGGCCAGTGACGATTGTCACCCCCGGAGACCTGGGCGAACGCACGACCGTCCAAAGCCGCTGGATGTTCTGCGCCTCCAGCCGGATCGCCTCGGGATTGGTGGCCTCCCACGCACCGCGCGGGTAGGCGGTCGCCACCCTGAGGCTTTTGCGGCCGATCCAGCGGAGAGCGCTACGGCGGGGCTTCTCGTCGGCGCTCACCGCTGCGCCCCCGTCAGGGAGGCGATGACCTGATCGAGATCCTGACCGCCCATTTGCGCCCGCGGGGTGCCGTCCGCTTGCCGCCAAACGAGTGTCGGCGTGGCCTGCACCTGCAGAGAAGCGGCGAGCGCCATATTCCGCGCCAGTCTGGCCCGCCCATCGTCGGTAGGAGCAAAGCTATCCGGCCGCTTGGCCCGAACCGCATCCACCATGCCCCGCCATGAAGGATCCATAGCCTCGGAGGGTTGGCTGAGCAGCGTCTGCGCTGCCGGCGTGCTGCGACCGTTAGTCTCGTGGTCGATCAGGGCGAGCGGCACCATGGCGACTTGGATCCGACCAGCTGCGATGTGGGGACGCAGGGCCTCGATCAGGCGGACCGAGAACGAGCACAGCGGATCGATGAAGGCGTATAGGCGCGGCGCGTCCGACCGGCCGGCGACGCCGAAGTCTGCCTTTTCCAGCTTCTCCAGAACAGCATTGCCGTCCTGGGCCTGGGGCGCCGCCTGTACAGATTCCTGGGGCCGGCCTTGGTTACGCATGTCGACGCTCGGAATGACGCCGGGGATGATACTGGCGCGGCGGATTGTCAGATCGCGTTTGGCGGGATCGGGCTCGGCCATGTCCATTAGCCGGCCGCTGCGCACCGCGAAGCGCCCGGAGCGGCTGACATGGAATACCTCCATGTTCTCGCCGAGATACGCGAAGACCGTCCTGATCCCGTCGTCGGTGCCGAGGTCGAGGAGCGTCGCACCGTTCTTGGCGATGCGGGCGAGCGCAGGGCTGCGGGCAATCTCATCCGCCCCGATCACCGGGTAGACATTGCGGTCGGCGGCGCTCGCCGGCACAACCTGAGCCGGAGTGACCGCCGGCGGCGCGGCGGCGGGCTGCCCCTGGCCGTCGATGGAGCAGAACTGCTGCGCTAGCGCGATGCCGGGGGCGAGTAGGGCAACAGAGCAGAGCAGGGCGAGGCGGCGCATCGGGCTCTCCGTATTTCTCATACGCCCAATGTGCTGGCGACCGGCGCGAATGGGCGCGCGCCGTTCGCGCCGGTTGGCCCGACCTTCCTCGCGGGGCAGTTCCCCCGAGGACAAGAAAGCATGGTTGCCACCGTGGCGGCGTTGCCGCCCTTAGCGTCGATGGATTTCGACTGGCAGAGCGCCGACTTCAGTTACCTGGCCAATGACACCGGCCAGGGATTTGGCACGGGCAGCCCGCTCGAGCTCCACGCGGCGGGCTGGGATTTCAGCTGGTTGCCCGACAACCTGCCGCCGAAGCTCTCGCCCGGCGTCACTTTTTACATCCCGAACCTGCCGGACATTCCCACCGGCGGCAGCGTCGACACCAACGTGGACCCCTCGAAAGGTTGGGTGGAGACCTTCGATCACGGGCCGGGGCGGTTGTCCCGGGTCTGGGGCGAAGGTGTGGACTTTAGTGTCCTGGGCCAGGTGACGATCCATCGAACCGCCAGTGATGGAGACAGCGGGATGATGGTGCCCCCTGTGGGCAGCCCCGATTCCGGCAATGGCTACGGCTTGTTCAGCTGGACGCTCAGCACGGCGGGGCGCATCGGCGTTTACGCGGATGTCTGGCCTGGCACCGACAAGTGGCCCGGCCCCGAACTCGACATGCTGGAGTTCACCCCGGAGGGCAAGGCGTACTCCACGATCCACTGGAAGGCCGAGAACGGCACAGCGGACGGCATCAACGCGTTCAGTTCCTACGGAATGGATGGGTTCGACGCGACCCAGAAGCACACGTATTCGCTGCTGTGGAAGCAAGGGCAGCTGTCCGGATTTGTGGACGGCCACCAGATGTGGAGCACCACCGATCACGTGCCTCTGGATTACGCGCATGGGGGCGAGAACCTTGCCCTCGGTATCGGCGTGCAGACATCTTGGAACAAGCAGTTCCAGGATGCGGGCATCGACAATTCGATCACGATCTACGACGCGGGCTGGTCGCCGATCGGCTGACGGCTGATCAGATGTGCATCTGCGGCGGCGCATGTGCGGGCTCAGGCTCAGGCCTGGCGTGCCGCTCCGGCGCCGCCGCATGCATGGGATCATGGCTCGCTGTGATCGCCGCGGACAGGGAGGCCTCGTGCTCGGCCAGCAGCGTTTGCTCACGGCGCTGCAGGTCGCTCAGCATCTGCGGCGCCAGCTTCTGCACTTGCTGGAATATCTCCCACCGCTCGCCGCGGCGGCTCGCTAGCTCGGCGCGGCGGACCTGGTGGGCGGTCACGTCGACGGCTATCTGCAGCCCGGCGATCGTCTGCTCACCGGCACCGTTGCGCTTAGCTTCCGCCAGGTTCTGCCGTGCCTCAGCCGCGTGACGGTCGAGGATGCGGAATTGCTCCGGCTGATCCCGCCGCACCTGGCGGGCCCATAGGGTGTCGGCATCGCCAACGCGGGGTATCTGGATCGAGGTCCGCTGAGCTAGTTCCGCGCGGAGGGTCCGGATCTCGCTGAGGCGCTCGCGTAGCAGCGCGAGTTGCTCCCGTGCACCAGCCGCAGAACCTTGCCACGCCACAGACGCAGGCGCGTAATCGGCCTCGTCCATTTCGCGGAGATCGACGAGGCGCCGAGCATGAACCTCCGGCTGCTGGACGCCGGCGGCCTTCAGAACCTTCCTCCCCAGCCTGACCTCCTCCTCCCGATCTTCGTATGACCGGGCAGGGCTGCGCGTGCCGTCCCGCTGCTGCGGCAGTCGGCGCGGCATTTGGTGGCCGGCAGACCCAATCGTGCCGGTCGAGCGGGTTGCCGTCTGCGGCGGCATAGGCGGAATCCCCTGGCGTGGTGAGGTGGCGCCAGGGTTCAGAGTATCGCGGGCGACCTAATCAGTTACCAACGCCGGACCTCGCCCTCTCTTATCGAGGCTGCTTCGTTGGATCGTATGTAGATGAAGGGTCGTGTTCGGCCACGTTGTCGACGTTCGTAGGTGTTGGGTCGCTCTCGCCCCTTATCTTGGCTAGGAGCCAACGGTAGTTGCTGTCGGGCGTGAATCCGTAGCTGTCCACCCGAGCCGCTTGTGCGATGGCAGACTTCAGGCTCGGGCCGAGGCGATCGAGCCCGATTACGGGACTATCGGGGCGCAGAACGATGACTGTAGGAGGAGGTTCGCCCCGCCGGTCGGCGTCCGCTAGGCGCTTGAGGGCGGCGACGCCTCCCGCGCAGAGGACCACATGGTGTGGGTCCCCCTGCAGTATCGGCGCGAAGGCCTCGTCGCTGTGCTCCGCGATTCTCGGCGTTCCCCCGCTCTTCGCGTGCCGAAGAACAGATAGGACCTTGCCCTCGTTCCTGCCTGTGAATCCGACAGCGTCCGGGAAGTAGTGGACGAACCCTTCTTCCTCAGCCCTCGCCACAACCTTGCCGGGGATGTCTTGTTTGCTCAGCCAATCGCGCCCCGGCTGGATGTATTGCCGCTGATACGGCAGGCCTGGCCGTGGCCCAGACGCTTTATCTGTAGCCCCTACGGAAGACCGAGCACTTGCCTGGCGTGGCGCGCCACCCTTTCCATTTGACGCACCCACTCCGGATCCCAGTTTCGGCTGGCCTCCTCGATGAGGTGCCACGCCGTCGCCAGGATCAGGTCCTCGCCGGCTCCGATCGGCTGCATCTCCACGGCTTGCTGCCGGTACTTGTCCAGGACCTGTAGGTTTTGCGGCTCGCTTTGCGATCGAATCGCTAGGATCCGCCACGCGACCGCCAACGGCGAGATCCCGCTCTCGCCGCTTGGCTTCCTTGGCCCGCTCCATTTTTTCTCGCCAAGCGAGCTTGGTCCCGGCCGGCCGCTCTCTTGTAGATCCGTCAGCAGATCCGCGGACGCGACGAGTAGGTCGCCCACTCGTTCGCGGCTCTCGGTCAGGTCGGCTTTCAGTTCCACCATCAGGTCGCTGAGCGCCCCTGGGGTGCTCGTCTCCCGGAACGCGCTTAGGTCTTCCTGCAGGACCGTCATGGCCTCCCGCTGCAATGTTGTCTCCTGGCGTAGGGCCGCCACTTCCGCCCGGAGTTCCCGGCTCGCCGCCTCCTGCCGCTCCGCGGCTGCGCGGAACATGGAAATCTCGGTATGAAGGATCTGCATGCCCTCGATCAGGGCCTTGGCGGTCGGCTGAATCGTCTGGCGCAGGCGTTCCGCCCGGCCCTCCTCGCCGCGCTCGATCTTCTCCGGGATCTCGTTCAGGGTCTCCTGCAGGTCCATGAGCTGCTGGATCACCGGAGCCAGGGCGGACTTGCTCATAGCGATCTGCACCCGGCTGCGGCTTTCCTCCCGCATCTCTTGTATCCGGCCCATCAGTCTCTCTGTCCCTCTCAGCGTGCCACTGCGCTACCAGGGCTGCTGGCGGCTCGTATCCATCGACCGCCAGACCTGCGCGTTGGCAGGCCAGCCACGCGAGGCGGCGGAATTCCTCGCTCTCGCTCCGCATGCGGATGCCCTTCCAGCCCTTAGCCTGAGCCATGGAAACCATCACCGCCGCCGCGGCTGCCGGTGACGTTCCCTCTCGCCAGGTCGCCGACACCTTGGGACCGGCGTCGACTAGGCGCGCCATGTCGCGCAGGCCTATCTCGACCGGCCCGGTCGGGCGGTTGGATCGGACATAGGCGATATGGGCGGCAACCTCAGGAGCGAGGCTGTTGCGGTAGATTCCGGCCAGTCGCTGCCACGCGTACCAGCCGGCAGTCCCAGCTTGGCCGTGCCCCGGCTCAATCTCTGCCTGGTGCTCCACCGGAGGCAGCGCTTCCGGGATGGGCGGCGCTTTGGCCTTGGCCTGCCGCTCCGAATCCCATATCGCACGCACCTCCGCCGGAGGTTGGTAATCGCGGACTTTGATGCCGGCGCGCATGCACGCCAGCCAAGCGTCCGCCTTGAACTGCTCGTCGTCGCCGAGCAGCCGAACAGAATCCCAGCCCTTGGCCTCGGCCATGGCAACCATGGCGCCGATCGCCGTCTCCGACAGGCGGCCGCCGCGCCAGGTGGCTTTGATCCGGTCGCCGGTGTCTGTCAGCCGTGTGCCATCACGCAGGCCGAGGTCCAGATGGCCGGGGTGCACCTCGATCCAGTCGAGCTGGCTCCCGAGTGCCCGGTGGTAAACCTCAGCCAGGCGCCGCAAGCGGAGGCGTTCGCGCTCAGGATCCGCCCGGCGACGGGGCGCGCCGCCCCAGGCGATGGTGACGCTGATCTCGACCTCGACATCACTAGCGGGGTCGCTTCCCTGGCCTAACCCATTATCCCGCGCCTTGTCCCGCCCCCGGTCTGGGCCAGGGTCGTGATAGCCCGCAGGAGCTGGTCCAGCTTCTGCTCGAGTTCCTCCTGCCGCGTCAGCATTCGGTAGTTCGCGGTCGACAACTCCTCCAGCAACTGAACGATCTGCTCGGTTTTGCTCGGGCCGTCCGGAGTGTCGAGCAGCACTTGCAGGTTCTGGACCCCGTCCCGCGTTTCGATGATCGCCTCTCCGATCGGGTCCTGGCCGCGCGGCGGCTGTGGCGTTCCTTGGTTCGGGTTCGGTCGGGCCCGGTCTGGCCCCTTCCACCCGCCCTGCGCCCATTCCGGCAGATGCCGCGGGTCGGTCGGTGTCTCGACCCTCTGTGCCGAGGCTGGCAATGCGCTCGGGATGTTCGGGACTCCGGAGGGCGGATTCGGCATCGTTGTACTTCCTCAGGTCGGCTGTGATGGCGGCCAGCCGGTCGAGCCGGTCCGCGGGAGCGGCTCGGAGGCTGGTTTCCAATTTGATGTCGTCGACTACGGCGGCAGCGATGGCGGCTCGGTCGATCTCAGCGCGGCGCTCGCCTAGCCTGCGCTCAATCGATTTGGCGTCGCAGAGCCCGCCGATCTGAACCCCCTTGTAGTAGACCGGCTCTTCGCCGCCCTCCCACGCCGCGGTCATGCCGTAGCTGATGCCAGTGACCCGGCCGCGGCCGATCGTAATCCGCGCCTCAATCCCGACTGCGGCCAGGGATTGGCGAAGACCTTCAGGTGTTCCGTCCCCTAGGGCGATCGCCTCAGCCACAGCCTCGGCGACGTCGTTTTTCGGAGATGAGCGCCCACGGCTGCTCCACATCTCCATCTCGTCCTGAGAGATCCTCAGCCCGGCGCGGGGGCCGGCGCCGGGGATCTCCTGGTCGAGGTCGCGGCCCTTTGTGACCGACAAGCCGTAGCCCGCGAACTCCACTTCCAGGGCCTGGGTAGACGCCTGCGCCGTAAATGCGTCGTTAACCCCGTGCCACAGGCTCGCGTCCAGGGCGATCCGCGACGCAATGATATGGACGTGTTGGTGGTCCGTGTCGGTGTGGAGGACCACGACAAATTGGTGGCGGACCGGGTCGAGCCCGACATTGCGCATGTGCTGGTGCGCGACCTCGTCCCACTGCTCGGCCGTGAGGGTCTCGTTGGCTGGGAGCGAAAGGGTGCAGTGCCACACCGGGCGGGTCACTTCCCGCCGCTGCGCCCGTGAGATGCCGAACTCCGACGAGAGCTGCCGGGCAGTCCGGCCAACCATGTTGCCCCCAACGATGGCGCACTGGTTGCCGCGATCCAGGGCATATCGGAGCAGGCCGCCAAAGCCCCCACCGCGACGGACGTTGGCCTTCATGGCTGGCCCATCCCATCGTCGAACCCGTCCTCGTCCTCGAACCACTCATCGGGTGCCGAGTCTCCGTCGGCATCAGCTAGGTCTTCGGGAAAGGGGTCCTCGATCTGGCGGCCCAATAGGGCGAGCCGCAGCGCCCTCAGTTCCCACGCCGTCTGGGCGATAATCACCTCGAGAGGTGGATCCAGATGAGGCGCCAGTAGCGCCAGGCGCTCGCCCGCGGCGGCGTTGGCGATCGTGGTCATCGCGCCGGCCCAGCGCCCCAGATTGCTCCACGCGGCCTGGTTGACTGCCGGGATGATCGGCGGCGTTCGGCCCGCGGCCAGATCAAAGATGAACCGGCCGACACTTCGTTCGCGCCCGGCCCTCGCCGCCTTCTTCCGCATCCGCTCGTATTCAGCCGGCGTCATCCGGATCATGAGGCGCTTCGCCCGGAGATTCTCTGGTGTTTTTTTCGGTGCGCCACGGCGGCGCTCCTTCACTTTCGCTGTCATGGGCGGGCGCCCCCCTCGGCCATCAAAGCGAGGTGCACGCGTTCTTCTCGGGCTGCCATCCGGACGACAAACCATGCGCTCAGCCACCTAGCTGCCAGGTGCCGGGTCTGTTTTTCAGGCGTCTTCTCGTCCAGTCTCAACACCATCTGGCCCCGTTCCGGTGGCGCCGCCATGGCGCCGTTAGGGTACCGCCGCGGCACCCTCCCGGTGCCCTGGCGGCATAACTGTTTATCCAATTCCCGGGCCGTGGCCGGGGCTGGATCGGGCTGGCCAGAGGCCAGACCCACCCCCGCGATAGCGGGGGTCGGCGCCAGAGGCGCCGGGGGGCAGACTGGGGGTCCCCGGAGCGGAGCGAGGGGGGGACGATTAAATGGCATCGCCATTTATACGTCCCTACCAGCCGCCCTTTTTGCCTAGGGAGATATTGCGCCAGGATTCGGAAACCCAATCCTACCAGCAGAGGCCATGTTTCGGCGGATCACTCGCGGCGCCCTGGCAGTGCTCGGTACTGATCTGCCCAGAAACAGGATGCTGAAGTCTGCTTCAAGGGCAGAGGCGTTCCATTGCCCAGAGAGGCTGTTTTTATGGTCGCATTGGAACGCAGTGCCATATCTGCCCGGATGCTCTGATCACCGCAGGTTCCGAGACTGCGGTTATCCTCTCTACAGCGCCTAAGTCGGGCGCGCTCTCAGGTTGAGGTTCGTGCCCTATGTCGGATCTACCGCTGTTCCAGGTTCCTCCTCCGGCTGCTCGTAGTCGCCAGGGAAGCACCAGCTCAGGGCGTCGGGCCAAAATAGCGAGGCAGGTTGAGCGCGCTAAAATTGTTCGGATCAGGATCAGGCGGACCGACAACGACGGCCGAGTGTTCCGGACTTCCTTCTCACTCGACCGGACCGTATTCGACGTCGCCGCCCTGATTTGGGGTGGAGAGGACACCGCTAGGTTGCGGCTGGTGCAACTGGCCGAGGCAACCTGGGCGGCTGACAATCGAGCGCGGCAACACGCCGATGCAGAGGGCCGCTCCTACAGTGCCGCTGTTTCAGTCAGCCGGTTTGTCCAGGCGGCGGTGATCGCTGATGCCGCTGTTCGACTGCGGCAGTTCAGGGACCAGGGGCTTCTCCCTCTGGTTTTGCCGGCACGCCGGAGGACCGGTGCGAGGACCACCCAGTCCGCGGAAAATTCCACAACAGACGCGGCTGGTTGATCCGCCACACGCCCTTGTCCGGCTCAACCGGATTGCCCTCAGAAGCCGAAGTCGGTGCCCGAGATTTCTTCGGTTCGTTCAAGCACGGGTTAACGAAGCAACATATGCGAAGGGAAGCCCCCCTTCCTGCCGTCTCCATCAGGCCAGACGCAGGCGGCGCAAAGCGCCTGCGTCTGGCCTGGAGAGATCTTTGGAGATCTCTCCAGGATAGATTCTAAGGACGGCTCGCAATGGAACGCTCCGAAACAACCAATAAGCCTTTGAAAATAAAGGATGATTTCGGTATGCCAATTTGCACGGAATATAGGAGTTAGGAAGGGCCAACATAGGCGATGGGAAGGGGGAATATAGGCGTTAGGAAGGGGGGACATAGGAGTTAGGAAGGGGGGGAGGGGTGGAAGGCGGAAATATAGGCGTTGGGAAGGGGGGGCGGGGCGTCCGATATAGGCGTTCGGAAGGGGGGCCTTGGTCGGAAAACGGTTGCACGAATCACTCGCAACGACACCTCAAGATGCGCCATACCTTCTGCCCGGGAAGACGGCGAGATGGGGATGAAGATGTCCGACTGTGTGGCCATTCCCCGGGTGAAATGGGGAACGAAGTTGTCCCTCGACGTGATCGAAGCGCTTCGTGCGGCGGGCTATGACACGCGGCAGGATCTCAATGAGATCGTGGAGAAGCTGATTCGGGAGAACCTCCCGGCCCGCTATTTAGCGGAGGGGCTCGCTCGGGCGATCAAGATCGTGGAGGGCTCGCCGACCTAGCCTAAACAGAACGGGCTTGGTTCGGTGACACGAACCAAGCCCGTTCCGCTTCTTCCAACAAGGGCTGCTGCTACAGCCCGGGTGCCGTGCATCATTCTATGCAAGTGCACCTAAAACGCAAGGGATGGGTGCCGTATGCCTCCGAAGTACGAGGCGTCTCTCGTGGACGTCAAAATCGCCTCTGGGCCGTTGGTTGATTACGTGGGGCGGTATGTGCGCCTTCAGCGTAGGGGCCGCCAATCGCAAGGGCTGTGCCCGTTCCATGCCGAGCGGACGCCCTCCTTTTACGTCTATAGCGACCACTTCCACTGCTACGGCTGTGGCGCCCATGGTGACCTATTTGATTTCCTCGCTAAAGTTGAGAAGCGGGATCTCGGCGAGGTCATCCGCGATTTGCGTGATCGGAGCGGGTTGGCGAATGCTCCGTCTGCCGCAGCCCAGGAACGCCTTGCGGCCCACCGGCAGGCTGTAGAAGCTCTCGCCAGCGAGCCCGACTCTTACGAGCTCGTCTCCCCTCAGCCAGCCAACATTCCCCCCCTTTGGCCTGGTGAGGGTGCGCCGACGGTGGCGATCCTGCGCCCCGCAGCAGCGCTGACGGAGGCGCTGAAGACCCAACTGCCCGTTGCCGCCTTGCACGCGTTTCAGGGCTATCGCGGCGAGATGCTGGGGTATGTCGTGCGGACCCCCAAAAATCGCCACGGAAAGAAGGGGGCTTTTCAGGTGGCGTGGTGCCGGAACGTCCTACTCGCAGACGGAACGGTACAGGAGGGCTGGACATTCGTCAGTTTCCCGGAGCCGCGACCTGTCTATGGGGCTCCGCGTGTGTCCGACGCTCGGGAGGACGGCCGCCCGGACCGGTATCTCGTAGTCGAGGGAGAAAAGTGCGCTGACCGCGGCGCCGTGCTCAGCGACTGGACTGTTGTGAGCTGGGTCGGTGGCACCAACGCCTGGCTCAAAACCGATTGGAGCCTGATTGCCGAAGGTGAGGAGGTCGTGCTTTGGCCAGACGCTGACGCGAGCCGCGTAGGCCACAAGGCCATGGCCAATTTGGGCAAACACCTAGCGGCTCTCGGGTGCCGGAATCTCCGGTGGATTGAGCCTCCCGCCGATGCCCCGAACAAATGGGACCTGGCTGACGCGGTCGATCTGGATGGATGGACGGCAAACCGCCTGAGCGAGTTCGTGGCCTCCGCTCAGCCCTGGCGCCCAGAGGCCACGGCTGAACCGGCTCTGGAAAGCGCCGAGGGGTCCTTGCCCCCCGGTATGCCTCCCCGCCCGCCTGCTCGGGACAAGGTCCTGACGGAGCAGGAAAGGGTCAGCCTGCAGAAATTCGAGGCTCGGCGGCGCCCGTTCTTGGCGGTGGTCAACTCGCCCCCGCCAGTGCTGCAGTTCGCATTGCCGGGCTTCCTACGAGGAACGGTTGGACTGTTGGTGGGCGCCGGTGGCTCCGGGAAGAGCTGGGCGATGCTTCAGAGTCTCATTTGCCTAGCGGCCGGGCTGGACATCTGGTCGCTCTGGTCAGACATGCCAGACACTATTGTCCACCTACCCTGTCCGGCGGGACGTTGCCTGTATCTGGCAGCTGAGGACCCGCAGGAAATCGTCGACTGGCGCACCCACCACCTTGGCCTGGACGCTGCGGAGCGGCTGCGCGCTGCCGGTTACGACGTGAACCGGTATTTGGACCTGATTGACCAGAATTTGGGGACCTTCAGCCTCTACGGCGGCGGCCAAGAAAATGCCTTCGCAGTTGCGCCGAGCCGAACCGAGACCGTGGTGCAGCGTGGACCTCTCTACGAAAATCTCGTGCAGGTCGGATTTGGAAGTCTTGCGATCGGCATGGACACGCTCGGCCGGGTAGCGTCGACCCTGGAAGAGAAGGAAGGTGTCGATATGGGCCAAGTCATTGACTTGGCTGAGGCCCTGACAGTGGATACTGGGCGTGCGAATGTATTGTTTTCGCATCACGTCACAAAGAGCGCTGCCTTAAACGGACAGGCCCAGGAACAACAAGCCGTTTCTGGAAGCCGCAAACTGACCGACCATGTGCGGTGGCAGGCAAATATGGCGACAATGGACGCCAATACTGCCAAGATCCGCGAGATTGATGACACTGATCGGCGCAAGTGGGTCAATGTTGTGGCGGCGAAAATGAATTACGCCTCGAATGACGGCGCCCGTTGGTGGCGGCGCACCGAGAACGGGATTCTGGTTGGTGGATTTAGCCCACCCGAACAGCAGCAAAGGCAGCCGAACCTGGCGGGCGGGTCTGTCAGCGCCCGGCCGGGCTCGCACATGGCTCGGATGTCCCGGGAGGTTGCCGGTGAGTGACCTGCTATCAGCTCCTGCGGAGGCCGAGGGCTTCGCAAGCGTCGAGCGGAGTTTCGCTAAAGTCGACGGGCTCGTGGTGCCAGTTCGAGGTCATCGAGCGGGCGGTTTCGAGTTGTATTATCCTGGCCGGGAGGAATTCAACACCGACGGGATGAATTTCACTTTCCGCATCTTTCAGCAGCTTGGGGCTTGGGACGAATCAGTTCTGCTCGTCTTGCTGAAGCTGCTTGGGCAGCGGGGAAAGATTTTGTTGCCCGACCCCGTTGGCCCAAACCTACGCCATGTCCGGCAGCAGCTGAACGCTGGAGGAGAGGCATTGGCACAAGCGACGGTTCTGCTGTCCGGCACGTCGTATTCAGAGATACTTCGGAACATGGGGCTCAGCACTGCCGGTCGGGGACGCCGACTGCTGCGAGAGAGCTTGCAGCGGCTGAGCGCAATTACCCTCTGGATCAAGCACCGCAGCGGAGCGGAGGGCAGCTCAAACCTGCTGGTGGCTCAGGCTGCGCCGAACGGCGATCTGCTGATCTCGATCCACTACCTGTTAGCGAGGGCGTTCCTGTCGGAAAGCCACTGGGCGCGGATTGATCTCGGCGAGCGGTGGCATCTATCCAGCGACATCGCCAAAATTCTCCATCGCTGGCTTAGTGCCTGGTTGGACGAAGGTGAGACCAAGCCAGCCAGGCTCTCGACCCTGGAGCGCCATGTCTGGGGAAATGCTGCTACGGGCCTCGACAGGGCGCGCCGGTTCTCGGATCTCAAGGCGGCATTCCGGGAGATTGAGTCTATTGGCACTGGCTGGATCGTGGCAGGCACCGATCAACGCGGAGATTGCACATGCCGGATCACCCGGCCGCTTCGGTCCACGTCGGTTGCGAATGAAGCCGTGCTGCCGGCGCTCGACGTCCAGGGCGAGATGCCTATCGAGGCTTCCCTCTCCGCTACAATCAATGTGGAGAGGGTCTAAGGCGCGAACCACCAAGCGGCCGCCGATCTCGCGCGCCGCCTTTTAGGGGAATGTCCCGGTCCTCGCCGCCTTCCCCGCTTATAGGAGGCTGTCCCCATCCTCTGCCGGTGCTGCCGCCTTCCCCGCCTTCGGTGGAGTGCTCGCGGCACGGGCAGTACGCCCCTCACCCCCTCGCCGCTCAGCTTCCAGTGCCGTGACCCGTTCCTCGGCGATCTGTCGCCCGCGGCCGACTTCGGCCAGCTCTGCCGTCAGGACCGCAGAACGCTGCTCGGCGTCTGCTACCGTGCGCTGTGCAGTCTGTAGCGCCGTCTCCGCCTGGCGACGCTCTGTGCGCTCCGCAGCGAGATCCGCCAGCGTGCGCTCCTGCTCGGCGCGGAGGGTGCGTTCGGTCGCCTGGGCAGCCGTAGCCTGCTGACGTGCGGTAGCAATCTCGGCCTGGTGGGCATCGCGGGCTTCCTCGATTTGCTGCCGGGCCGCGGCCAACTCCGCTGTCACGCGACCAACGTCAGTCTGTCGGACGGCCTCCGCTCGCTCCAAAGCCGCGCGGAGGTGGCCGACCTCATCACGCATGGCTGCCGCCTGTGCCTCGGCTCCTGTCTGGGCCTCTCGTGCAAGTTGGGAAGCCCTGGTAAGGCTGTCCCGCTCTGCCTGGAGAGCGGCGGTCTGCGTTTCCGCCTCCTGTGCGCGGTCGAGGGCTTGCCTCTCTCGCTCGGTCAGGCCGGCTATCTGAACGCGGGCTTCGCCGATCTCTGTTCCCAAGCTGGCGATCGCGTCCCCTCGCCGGTCCATTTCGGTCTCTGTCGCGTCCACACTCGCCTCAGCGAGGTCGAGTTGCTCTTTGATGCGCTGTTCGGATGCCTGCAGATCGTCTGTGATGCGCCGGAACGTCGCATCCGCGTCCTCTCTCGCATGGCGATGGATCGTGCGGACAATGGTGTCCAGTTCGGTTGTGAGTGCGGTCTGCGCCGCGGCTACGAGCTCGAGCAGTGGGGCTGGCAGGCTGACGGTGTCGACTGGCTCGGCCGCCGGTGGAGCCGCGTCTCCCTTTGCTGTCCAGACGGCCAGTAGGCGGCGCGGGTTGCCGCGGTCACCAAGTTCGCGGCGTATCGACCAGCCGTTGATCTCCTTGCCGCGGGTGCGGACCCGACGCGCCGCCTCCAAAACCTCAGATTCTGTTACGAGCGGGGGACGCATCCGAGCTGGCTCCGTTAGTTAGTATGTTTGGCTAAACGAACTAACCGCAAACAAACTAACTAATGGCTACCTTTCGGCGCACCCCTCCGTTCGATCTCGGGCCGGACTGTGCTGAGGCCGATGGCGGGGTGTCGACTTCCCTTCGATCGCTCTCCCCTCCCCTCGCCTACCCTACTGCGCTGTTCGGAGACAGCAGACGCTAGATAACGATAGCGGAGCTATATAGCTATCCGCAGATAGCGTCCGCTATTAGGATTTGCATGTGCTAGCGAGGGTAGCATAGAGAGGCAGGAGTTCGGGCTAGCCGGGCCAGCGGGGCGACTGTACCGCTAGGGGCGCTAGCAGACGCTATTGGGGGATAGCATGGGCAACATCGTGACGATTGCGACCAGCAAAGGGGGCGGCGGGAAAACCGCACTTTGCACCCTCCTGGCCGCTAACTTGGCATCGCGTCTCCGCATCAGCGTGACAGACGCCGATCGCAACGCCAGCTTCGCCACTTGGCATGGGCTCGGCTACGAGGGCCCTGCCCTCACCTGTCTGACCGAGATCAGGCACATCGAGGTGGTGGATACGTTGCAGGCTCAGGCCGAGAGCCATGACCTGGCACTGTGCGACACTGCGGGGTTCGAGAACCAAACCGCCGCGATGGCGATTGCCACTTCCGATGCTGTCCTGATCCCGCTGATGGCCGATCGGGGGACCGCCCGCGAGGCGATCAAAACGTGCAAAAAAGTGATCGCCTGCGGCAAGTCGGCTCGGCGAACCATCCCCTATCTGATCGTGCCCATGGCCTGGAATCCCCGCGGACTGGCTGAGCGCGCCACGCTCGAGGAGATGGCGGAGGCCGAGGGTGCGCTTGGTCTGCAGTTGCCGGTCACTCGGCAACATATCTCCAGCTCAGCTGAGGTGCGCAAAATGTCCTACACGGGCCGAGTGCCGACCTCGGGGACGATCGGCTTGGAGATCGACCGGCTGATTACCGAACTGACCGGGGCCGGTATCCTGCCAGCCAAGTCCAGCTTCCCGTCAAGGGGGCCGATACAGTCCGATCTGTTGGCCACATCAACGGACGCAAGCAGTTAGCGCGATATATATGCCTGCTAGCAGATGCAAGTGTGTCCTAGCGGCGATAATATAGATAGCAGAGATAGCAAGGCTAACGGGAGTAGGGTAATGTCGTCCGCTGGACTCAAGCGCAAGCCATCGGGGTTGGAACTAGCTGGGGCCTTGGCTCCGATCACCGGGGATCTGCCTGCCACTACGGGGACCCGCGTTGAGGCTGAGCCGTCAGCGAAGCATCGCCAAGCGGCCGCAGAGGCGGCGCCGAAGGTCGAACTGGTCCAAGTGAATTTTCGTGCCAGCAAGGGCCTGGCCAAGCTCATCGCTCGCCTCTCAGCTGAGCGTGGCAGCACCCGCCGCCTCGTTGCCCAACTGCTGCAGCTTGATGGACACGAGGTGCCTGAGGTCGACCTCAATCCGCCCGACACTCGCCGCCGTTACGACGACTAGCGGCACTATCAAATGATAGCATCGCTAGCTGTATAGCAGAGCTAGGTGTGGCGTGAGGGGAAGAAGTACGATGGGACAGGCGAAGAGGCGGAGGGAGGCGGGGATGCAGGTGGTCTATCACCACACCAGCTCGCTTCGCACCAATCTCCTGTGGATGTCTGGCTACATCGACCTCGAGGGCAACTCCAAGGGCGTCATCCATCCCGAGCTGGGAGAGATCCACACAGATGCCGCGTTGCGCCGTCCAATGCGCGACTTCCCACCCCTCGTCTGGTTCACCACGCGTATCGCGGTGCCAGCTTGCCTGCACCAGTCGACCATTATGCTTCTGGACAAGGTTACGGGCGAGACGCGTGCCATCGACGGCCCGGAGGGATCGTCGAATGCCATTGCACTCAACCGGCTGGCGCTTGGCTTCCCGATAGCCAGCATCCCGGTCACCCCATGGCCTGAGCACGCCGGCTATTCTACCCCGGAGGGGCAGGGGTTGAATGAGAGCGCCAGAGCAGTCGGGGACAATCCAGACGATTGGTGGGTGTCAAACTCGCCGGTCGACCTGCTGCAGATGAGTGAGATCTGGGTCTCTCCACGCATAGCGAACCCAAAGCTGCAACGGTCAGATCACTATCTGATCGACGTGCGACGGATGGTCACGGCGTGCCGAGCAAATCCAAGTGCGTACATTCCACCGAGCTGGATGCCGACGTCCAGGGCGGTGAGGCTGGCTGAGCGTATCGGTGTCCCCGCTATTCAGTCCCGTGGCGGCTTAGTGCGCGACTGACCGTGGTTAAGGCCGGAGAGGCAATTCGGCGGCAGCGGATTATTAACGATCTCTCCGCGATGATGGCCTCGGCTCATGGGGCATATAGGATGGGACGGGGATCGGTTGCTGCTCTAAGCGTTGCGCTCATCTGGGCATTACTCGCCTGTCCGTTCGCAACACGGGTTGCATTGGCCGAGGGAGCTTTTGGCGATGCCGCCCTCGCCGGTGAGATCCAGCAGCTTGGATCACGGTTGGCTCGATCCCTTCCGCACGATACCGAGCAGCTCTACCTGATATCGTCGATTGACGAGGAGTTACGGCTGGACGGCAATGACCGCTGCCGGGTTGTCCATGTCACGGCTGCTCATAAGGGGGCGGCCGTCGCAACGGCTCAGGCTATCGCCTGCCCGACACCGGCAGGCTGGGCGCTAAGGGATGAGACAGTGCACCCCTAAAGGTAGCGCGTGCTAGCGATGATAGCGCGCTAGCTTACCTAGCATTGCCTTGCCTTGTTAGCATTGCCCAGGCTCTTAGAGCGCCGCCGCACATCGAAAGCGGGGTCGTGCGCCCCCATTGGCCGTGGTGTGGGTAGGCAAATCCGTCCGGGCTTATCCCGGTGCGTCGGCATGGGGCGTAGACCCACTGCGACGCTGGAGTGATTGCCATCCATTCGAAGCCTGGCGGCAGGAGGGTCTGTGCGGCTGCTTTGTCAGTCGTGTAGCGGAGCACGGGGCCCGCCAGGCCGACTGCCGCGTGGATCGTCTCATCAGCAAGAGCGCCGCCGGCCTCGACCTTGGCTAGGCGGTCCGCGATGCCGAGGAGGCGATCGTAGCGGGTCAAGGCATTGCCGCCGGCGACATGGCTCAAGGTCCGGCTCGAGAAGCTATTGGCCTGTCGGTCACCGCAGGGATGGGTGCTGTAAGACGAGATGCAACCTTGATAGCAGATGCTATTGTCGATAGCTATCGCTACCATCACATAGCTTACATAGCTGATGACCACAGGATCGCTGGTCGGCGCCGACCGGCGGGCGTTGCTGGATGGGGAGCTCGCGTCTTTCCTGAGCTCGCAACCGGGCTGGGGCCACGGACGAGCCTGGAGGGGCTGGGGGTCTCGCTTCCAGCCGGGTTGGCACAGCCGCTGGCTATGGCAGTGCACAGCTGGCCACCAGCACGCTCAAATACGGCGCACTCTCGCTGCCATCGGGCCACGTGCGGTGTCTCGATCGCTGGACGGTGGGCCATGGGAAAAGGCTGCGGCTTGCGCTGGACCGAGGCCGGGGGTGCTGGACCGCGCCGTACGCGGCAGCTTGTGGGCAAGGTATCGCGGGCACGGGCGGCAGCCGGCCTGGTCTGCGAGATGGAGGGACCGCTTAAGCCTGGACTGGAGCCGACCGGTACTGCTCGAGCCGACTGAAGCCAGTTTCCCTTTACAGTCAGGGCTCTCGCCCTGTCCCGCCTCGATTGTGGCAAGCCCGGTTAACACGCTATAATAGCCAACTATGGTGTGTTAGCGGCGCGGGCGCTATCCTCGCCCGGGCCGCCGGCAGGCGGCCAGGATGATGGCAGGAGTGATGCATGGCTACTGACGGCCAGGACACCGAGGCCGGGCCGGGGGCCGGTGGCGCCAACCCGCCGGCGCAGGGGAGGGGCTCCAGCACCCCCCCGGCTCCAGCAGCGGTGCCGGCCGTTTCCGGTGAACCGTCCGAGGGGACGGCGGCCGCTCTCCCGGCGGCGGGCCGGGAAGCTCTGGATGAGGCGCTCCGCTACGCCCGCGCCGCCCTCTCCGACAACACCCGTCTCGCCTATGCCGTGGACTGGCAGGATTTCGCCGCCTGGTGCACCGCTGCCGGCCTCGCCCCCCTGCCGGCGGCAGCGGAGACAGTCGCCGCTTATCTGGCGGCCCTGGCGCGCACCCATGCCATCGCCACCCTGCGCCGTCGGCTGGTGTCGATCGCCAAGGCGCACCGGGTCGCCGGGCACACGGGCTTCTGGGCGGCCCATCCGGTCATCAGTGAGACCCTGCGCGGCATCACGCGCACGCGCGGTCGACCGCAGCGCCGTGCCGCGGCCCTGACCACCCCGGACATCCGCCGCCTGGTGGCAACCTGCGGCCCTGACCTGGCCGGATTACGGGACCGGGCTCTCCTGCTGCTCGGCTACGCCGCGGCTCTGCGTCGCGCCGAACTGATCGCGGTCGAGGTCGAGCACCTCAAATTCGACGCGCAGGGCCTGCGACTGCACATTCCCCGCAGCAAAGGCGACCAGGCGGGGGAGGGCGAGGAGCTTGGCATTCCCCGGGGACAACGCCGGGACACCTGCCCTGTCCGAGCCATCGAAGCCTGGATGGTGGCCTCCGAGGCGCAGTATGGGCCGCTCTTCCGCAAGGTGAACCGGTGGGGCGGGCTGGAGCCCGGCCGCCTGCACCCGAGCAGCGTGCGACAGATCCTGCTCCGGCGGGCCGAGCAGGCCGGCATCGCAGGCACCGCGCTCGAGCCCATCAGCCCGCACGGCCTGCGCGCCGGGTTCGTGACCCAGGCCTACAAAGCGGGGCTCCGCGACGAGGAAATCATGCAGCACAGCCGGCACCGCGACCTTCGGACGATGCGCCGGTATGTGCGACGCGCGAAACTGCTCGAGGACAGCCCGGCGAAGCGCCTGGATTTGTAGTGGGGCCGCAGCTTGGTGGCATGCCGTATAGGCATACAATCAGGACCCAATACGCTAATACGGCGTGTCGTATAGGCGCAGGGCCGAGTGCTAACCAGGGTGATCGTTTATTCTCGGCCGCCAGTGCCAAGGTTGGGGGCTAAACAGCCAAGCGCTCAGAGAAGGCGAAAGCAAGTGCTGCACCTGAGCGGATAGGGGCAACGGGCCTCCCCTGTGTCTTGCGCTGGTATGGCTTGGTCCGGATCCTGCTCCCGGTATCTGGTGTGGAATCGCGGGCAGCTTCCGCGTCACAGCAGGCCTGTCCCTGTACCGTCTCTAAACGAAGCTCAGGGACTGGGTACTGACGCAATCACCATGCGTTAGCAAACCTAGGGCGAGAGTCTGCACGGACGTTGATCGGCTTCGAAGTCGTTGCCTGACCGAGCGACGGTTGGAGTGGGGGAGGGGCTTCGGCTTCGGCTTCGGCTCTGGTGGCGGAGAGCGAGAAAGGCGGTTATAGGCCTTCTGCTGCCATCATCTTGCTTTCGGAAGCATGTCTGTCGAGCTCGAATTCCCGATTGAGTTTGTGGTCCAGGGGACGCCGGTATCGCTGCAAGCCAAGAGGGCTGAGGCGCTGAAGGCTTGGAGGACCCGAGTAAGGGAGGCGAGCTACTCTGGGCTGCCGGAGGGCCACTTCTCGACCGACAGACCGGTTTCCGTGACCTTGTACTACTTCCCAGACGGACAAATGCAGGGCGACGTCGACAACATCGTAAAGCCGGTGCTCGACGCTCTCTGCCGTCACATCTACTTCGACGATCACCAAGTCGAGCGTGTTTGGGTGCAAAAGTTCGAACCAGGCCGCCTTTTCGAATTCCGGCAGCCCTCAAAGGCGCTTTCGGAGGCTCTCACTGGTCCGAAGCCGTTACTATATGTTCGTCTAGGGGATGACCCGACCGAGGGGCTCGTGTGATGTCTGCATCGTCGTCTCGCATCGAAGAGGCTGCTCTACAGGCGGTGGTGCCTAGCCTCGAGGCTGAGGGATTTCAGGTTTTCGTCCAGCCGACCCGTCGGATGCTGCCATCTTTCATGGAGCGGTACCAGCCGGATGCTATAGCCGTCCGGCCGGACAAGAAGGTCGCGTTGGAGGTACTCGCGAACTCGGCCCAAACAGGCGGCTATCGGGAAAGGGTTACACGGCTCCAGGCCATGTTCGCGGATCACCCAGACTGGGAATTCCGCGTCATTTATGCGCCGGAGAGCGATGCAGCCGAAGACATCCCGGTATCCCCACGGGAAGCAATCGAGGAACTCCTGGCTCGCGTCGAGGCGGCATACGATGCGATGGGGCCGGCAGCAGCCCTGCTTGCGGCGTGGGCCGCTTTCGAAGCGGCCGCGCGCGCTTTGGCACCCAATGTTTATGGTCGTCCGCAGCCTACCTCGCGGCTGATCGAGGGATTGGCAGGGGAAGGGTATATCACGCCGGATGAGGCGGACATCATCCGGCAGGTAAGCCGGTTCAGGGTGCAGATCGCCCATGGACGGCTGGATCTAGTGCCCGCCCGGGAGCACGTGGACGGCCTTATCCGGATCACGCGAGAGATGCTCAGCCAGCTCGCCTAACTGCTTATCGTCAGGACCAAGCCACCCTGATCACCAGAGTCCTCAAATTCCCAACCCAATACGTGAGGACTCCGGTGATCTCCCTCCTACCTGACCTGCAACTGCTTGGGAGCCACTGGTGGCCGGGAGGGGTAAAGGATGAGCCCGCGCTCGTTGGTTTCGACCTTGGCCCCACGATACACAGCCAGAGCCAGCACTAAATTTGGCTGAAATTTATACTTGAACTGGGCCAGTTTGCTGAACCCGGCGCCGAATTGGGCTTTCAGTGCCGACCAGGTAACCGGCGTCGGCGCCTTGAGCGCGTGTAGACGGTAAGACAACCAGCAATATATGTCCAAAGCCATAGAGTTGTTGCTAATGGCTCGTATTGCGGCTTCTTCGATAGGGACTGGATGCTTTTTTAGCTGCTCAAAAAAGCTCTCAGAAAGTTTCACGGTCTCTAGGAACAGACTACCCTGGCCCGGGCATTCGGCATCAATGAACATGGCCGTGTCGACGATGTTCTGGTTTACTAAGCCCCCTGGGGCGCCTCCAGCGGCAGCCATGTGGAAGCTCAACCGGCAGCGAGAGATACGCTCCGCCTGCTCACGAACATCCTTAATGCTCTTGCCACCCGGGGCGATTCCGAGGCGAGCAAACCAGGAGCGCAGGCTCTTTCCCAATTCCACTTCCCGGGACCCGGTCTTTAGGGCCTCAGATTGTAGGTAAAGCATGATAAGTCGGGCACGGGATCCAAACGGTACCCCGATGCTGAGAGGGGGCAGCCCTTCGATCGGGTTGGGCCGACGGCCAGGTTCTACCAAAAGCGTCACGCGCTCGGTTCGGATTTCCCAGACTTGGTCAGCGGGTAACTGCTTGTGAGGGAGGGCAGCCTGTGTCCATCCGGAAAAAAGGTATCCGACTGAGGTGTCTTCGTCCGTCAGATAGGAAGACGCTGCCTCTACGGCAGCACGATCCAGGTCGAGCGCGAGGGCGGCTTGCTTCCCACGTTCCTCAAGGATGTCGTGCACCGTACCCATGGCATGCCTTCTTCGCGGCAATCATTTTGGCTCAACCAGACCGACAATGGCACGAGTAAGCCATATTGTCGCTGAGGACTCTGGGGACCGAGCTATTTGAAAGGATATTAGATTCTTACTATTAGTCTGGTCCCCAGAGTCCCCGGGATATCTCCACCCACGCTTGAAAATTCAGGAGTTTAGCAAGAGCGCTGATCCCCAGAGTCCTCGCCTTGATCCCTAGAGTCCTCGGTCGGCTTGGGGGGGGCCTTACGCTCACGCGACTGATCGGAAAATCGACTCGGGCAGCTCTAACACCTTTCCCGGATCACCAGAGTCCTCACATCGCGCACGTGCATCAGTCCTCTAGTTTGCTTATCCGCTAGCGCAGTGGGGGCAGGGAAGCGTTGGCGAAGGCGTTCTTGTCCGGGTTCCGGCGCCTCGGCCTGGATGCCCTGCCTTTCGGCCGTATCCCGCCTCCAGTCGTTTGTGCGGGGCAGCCCCGGCCGTCAGACCGCCCGGCTGCCCTGGAAGCGCATGAACACGCTGCGTCCGCCGCCGCCATCGAAAGCGACCACGTCGTAGGTGTCGTCCGGCTCGTCGGGCACCTCCATCCCCGGCGAGCCGGTTGGCATGGCAGGGACAGCCAGTCCGCGCACGCCAGCCGGGCGCTCGGCCAGCAGGCGCCGCACCGCCTGGGCTGGCACGTGCCCCTCCAGCGCGTAGCCGTCCACCGCGGCCGCGTGGCAGGAGAGCAGGTCCGACGGGATGCCGAGCATCCGACGGGCGGGGGCGGGTGAGGCGACGAGGTTGTCCTCGACCCGGAACCCGGCGGCCCGCATGTGGTCCACCCAGCCGGTGCAGCAGCCGCAGTTGGGGTCGCGCCAGACCCGCAGCAGGGGTTGCGTGGATTGACCGGAGGCAGCGCCAGCGGCGCCGGTTGCGGCCAGTGCCGCGAGGAGAAGCCGTCGTCTCATGCTAATTTCCTTGTTCGTGCGGCCAGGGCTGAGCCGGGCGGGTGAACTCGTCATGGCGCGGAAGATGGTGACGCGGCTGGCAAGTTCGAGCCGATGCGCCGCGTGCGGCCGAAACCCAGTGAGGAGGCCGAGGGGGATGGAAGGGCTGCGAGGCTCCAACTACCTTGCGAGTGAACCGGCGGACCCTTCATCATCCCCAGCGAGAGCAGGGAGCCGACCCGGCGCCCTCGGGACCACGACATGCAGATTTCTACGACCGCCCCGGCTCCCGGTGGAGCGGGGACCAGTTCGCCCGACATGATAGCCTCGCTGCTGCACCGCTGGCGGGACGACCCCGGGGCGACCTACCGGGGCTGGTTCCTATGGGAGGAGCGGGTCAAGAACTTTCGCTCGATCCGCCGCGGCATCCAGCAGGTGGTCGCCGAGATCAAGGCGGGCACCTTCGGCGTCGCCTACCGAGGCTCCTCGCTGGAGACGGTGGTCCACTCCATCGCCGAGCAGCGTCAGATCTTCAAGGGCGCCGACCACGCCTTCCTCTGGAAGCCCAAGCTGCGCATCCCGGACATCTACGAAAGTCCGGAGAACCAGCGCGCCTTCGGCCGCCTGCTCGACACCTGCGTCTGCTGCACGACCGAGCAGCAGGTCATTACGGCCATCCGCGAGATCGACGCCCTCGCCATCAAGGGCCTCGGCCCGGCCGTCGCCAACCTCCTCTACTTCCTGCACCCGACCATCGTGCCGCCGTTCAACACGGCCATCGTCAACGGCTACAACGCCCTGACCGGCGCCCGCGTGAAGCTCGGCCGCTGGGACGAGTACCTAGCCATGCGGCAGGGAATCCTTGCCCTGAACGCCACGAACCGCGGCGTGCTGTCGAACGACCTGGGCGCCATCGGCGGCCTGCTGTTTGACGTCGGCAGCGGCCGCTACCCGGCGCCGCCGCGCGAGGACGACGCGGGCGCCCGGGCCGCCTGGGAAGCCGACCTCGCCCGCGTCCGCGACGAGGGTGCCAAGGCGGCCAAGGCGCTGGCCGCGGCCCGCGAGGAGGACGAGACCCACACCGCCGTCCAGGGCTGGCTGCGTGACCTCGGCCTGGCACTCGGTTACGACGTCTGGATTGCCGCCAACGACCGCAACCGCCCGCTCGGCGGTGGCAAGTTGGGTGAAGGTTGCCTCGCCACGTTGCCGGGCTTCGGCACCGGCGCGGACGCCGTCCGGCTTATCGACGTGCTGTGGCTTGACAAGGACTCGAAGCGCATCGTCGCCGCCTACGAGGTGGAGCACACCACCTCCATCTACTCCGGCATCGTGCGGATGCTCGACCTCGCGATCGGGCCCGAGGCGCACGCTCTCGAGGGCATGTTCCTCGTCGCGCCGGACGGCCGCGAGGGCGAGGTACGCGAGCAGCTGGCGCGGCCCGCCTTCAGCCGCGTCGCCGACCTCAAGGTGCGCTACCTGCCCTACGGCGAGCTCAAGGCGAATCGGGAGACGATCGCCAGGTTCGGCCACGGCATGAAGCCGATCCGGGCCATCGCGCGCGAGCTCCTCTAGGCGAGCCACGCGGGCAGCTCCGTGGACGGCGCGGCCGGTGGGCAACGCCGTCGTTGGCTCGCTAGTACGGTCCGGAGCGGCCGCGCTGGGAACCCATGGTGTGGTCCATGTGCTGGCAGTAGGTCGCCATCCGCTGCATGTCAGGCGACATCTGCGCGCCCTGCCTTATCTGCTGCCGCATGTCGGCGCAGTGAGCCATCATCGCCTGGTGGTCACTCGAGGCCGGGGCCGCCGCGGTGGCGCTGGTCGGGGCAGACGCCACAGGTGCCGGGGGCGCGGCCTGCTGCTGCGGCGCGCAGGCGGAGAGGCCCGCCGCCAGCACCACCGCCAGACCCATACCGGCGTTCCTCGATGTCTTCATGCGGTTCTCCTCTCTCCAAAACGGCTGCCTCGCGGCAACCCATGCCACCGCCGCGCGGTGTCGAGCTCGAGCCCGTTCCATCCTGTCGGACTCGCGCCAACGCGGCCTTGAGCCAAATCAATCGCGTGCCTCGCCGTGCGCCGCACAGGCGGCCGCGCGGGCGCGCCGGGCCTCGTCCACCGAGGAGGGCTTCGGGCAGGCGCAGCGCATAAAGCTGTCCGACGGGCAGGTGACGCAGGCGGCGAGCAACAGCGCGGCCAGCGACCGCCGCGCCCGGTGGTGCCTCACGTGCAGCGCGTTCGGCAGTATGCTGAGCTCCATCGCTACGACCTCACGCGGCTCGCCGCCGAGGTCGAGGCGTCGGATCAGCGCTGCCTGATCCGGCCGCAGCGCGCCCAGCAATGGCTCGATACAGTCGCAGGCCCACTGGGCTGGCTCCGGCTCCGGGGCAACCAGCGTCTCCGCGAACTCCCGCGGGTCTTCGAGGCTCTCCCGTCGTCGCGCTAACTCGCGCCCGTGGTCGGTGAGGGTGGAGGACAGCACGCGGCCCAGCCAGCCGTGGACCCGCGCTGCATCGCGCAGCTCCCCGGCGCGCTCCAGCGCACGCAGCGCGAAGCGCTGCAGGACGTCGTCCGCGCTGTGGCGGTCGCCGTTCAGGTGCCGGAGGACCACGCCGCGCAGCTTGGCCTGCGCCTCGGCGATGGCGCCTCGCACGGCGTCTTCGGCGCAGGGAAGGGGTCCGTCGTGGTCGCGCATGGATGCTCCTCGCCAGGCGTTCGGCGGCGAGGCGGCGGGACGTTCCACCGGCCACCCGCCGACGAGGCGGCAGCCAAGCCCACGGCGGGCAGGGCGTGGCAGGACCGCCACCACCGGCTTAGGAGGCGGTGGCGGTCGAGGCCACCGTTTCGCGGGACCGCGCGACGCCGAGCAATGCTTTGTCGCAAACCAGCGGCCCAACGGGCCGAGGCGGCGTGGACGGGGTTCCGGTGGTCTGGCGCCCAGGGCCCCTGTCATCGGTCTCTCCGGTCGAGGCTGCTCCGGCCCGGTGAGGGTGGCCCCGCCGCATAAGGACGCTCGCCACGGCGAACCCTTACAGATCCCGCCCGGAGACGGCGTCAGGATAGTCGCCTCGGCAGATCCCGGCGCACGGCCATCCATCCTTCCGCTGTAAGCCGGGCTCGGTCTGAGCGTCTATCAGGGACGCAGGTCGCACGGCGTGCCAGCGCCCAGCGCCGCCAGCAGGGGAAGGACCACCAGCATGCCGAGACTTCATACAGCGCTCGCCGCGGTCGCGCTCGCGGCCGTCGTGCCGCTTGTTCCGCCCGGGGCAGCGGCGGCGGACGGCAATGCGCCGATCCGGCTCGCCATGATGGACATGATGCCGATGGGCAGCGGCGCCCAGCAGGCGCCCCCCGGGGGCGCGGCGATGCCCGGCATGCCCGGCCCGCAGACGGGGACGCCAGCGCAGGGCGGCATGATGGACGACGACAAGATGCGGATGGGCGGCATGGCGGGGCAAGGGCAGGCCCAATCCCAGACGCAGATGGGCGGCGCGCCCGGGCAGGCGCAATCCCAGATGCCAATGGGCCAGGCGCAGCAGCCAATGGCTGGGTGCGACATGATGGCGATGATGCGGGACATGATGATGCGCCGTGGCGCCATGCCGCAGGGGATGCAGCAGGGCGGCGCTACGTCCGGCATGGGTTCGATGGGCAGCGACCAGCCGATGGGCAGCTCCGCGGCGCGCTTGGAGGGGCGCATCGCCTTCCTCCGCACGGAGCTCCACATCACAGACGCTCAGGCGCCCGCCTGGGACACCTTCGCCAACACGCTTCGCGCCGGGCGCGAGCACCTCGACGCCGCCCGCGCCGCGCTGCAGGACAGTGGCAGGGTGGCCGACCCAATGGCCCGCCTCGCGTCCTTCGAGAGTCACCTGCGGGAGCGCACAGAGGCCATCCACATGACGCGGATGGCGTTCGACACGCTCTACCGCCAGCTCGACGACGTCCAGAAGCGCACGGCGACCGCCACCATGCTGCCCTTCATCGGGGCCTTCTGAAGGCGTGCGGCGGCGAAGCATTGGATGCGTGAGCACGGTCGCGGGGCTGCTCGGCGCGGCGCTGATCGGGACCGCGGTCGCGCAGACTGACCCGGGCGACCACGGCGCGCACCACCCGAGCCAGCCTGCGGGGACCGCGGCACCGGCGCCACCACCGGCGAGTGTCCCCGCGATGCCGTCCATGCCCGGTGCCATGCCCGCTCCCGCGGCAGGCGCGGGTTGCGGCGGCATGATGGGCTGCATGAGCGGCCCGGGGCGGCCGTTCTACGCGTCGCTGCTGGACATGCCCGCGCTCACGGCCGAGGCGCGGCGCGTCATCGAGGCCGAGGCCGAGCGGCGCATCGGATGGGGGTCGCAAGCGATCACCTCGGGCCAGGCGCGGCTGCACCATGCGCTGGCCACCAACGACACGGCGGCGGTGCAGCAGGCCACGGCAGGCGTCCGCGAGGGCCTGCTGCTGCTCGAGAGCGGGACGGCGGCGCTGCGCGCCATCGAGGTGGGAACGGCGCCGCGCCAGCTTGCCATGACTTGGTTCAGGGACCAGCTCGGCCTTCCGCCCACCGAGGCGTCGCCGACGGCGGACGGAGGCCCCTGGGGCTTGTCCTGGTACCACCTGACGTCCATGATCTTCCTGGTCGCGTTCCTGGTCGGAACCCTACTGATCCAGCACGCGCGCATGCGGCGGGTCAGCGCGCTCGTCGAGCGGCTCTCGGCCGCCCCTGCAGGTGGGCCCGCCCCTGGCCCGGCGCCCGCGCCCGGCGAGCCATCCGAGCCGAGACCGCCCGCGCTGCCCACCGGCGGTCCCTCTGACTTCCCGGCGTCCCTGGTCGGCACGGTCCCTGCCCCGCTCGCCAGCACCGCGCCATCGGCCGCCGCGGCGACGGCGGCCGCGCGGCGGCCGTGGTCGGGCAAGCTGCGGGTCGCGGCCATCTTCCGCGAAACGCCCACGGTGAAGACGTTCCGGCTGGTGGAGCCCGGCGGCGGGGACGTCCCTTTCACCTTCATGCCGGGTCATTTCCTGACCGTTTCAGCGGAACTCGATGGCAAGACGGCGCGGCGTTCCTACACCATCGCCTCCTCGCCGACGCAGCGAAGCCATGTCGAGGTCACGGTGAAGCGCGAGGAGCAGGGCCTCATCTCGCGGCACCTGCATGACAGGGTGGCGGTCGGCGAGTCTGTGGAGGTGTCGGCGCCCCTGGGCGTCTTCACCTTCATGGGCGAGGAGGCCAGCATCGTCCTAATCGCGGGCGGCGTCGGCATCACGCCCATGATGAGTGTCGCCCGCTACCTCACCGACCGCTCCTACCCCTGCGAGATCTTTTTTCTCTACGGGGCGCGCAGCCCCGAGGAGTTTGTCTTCCGCGAGGAGCTCGAGTACCTGCAGAAGCGGCACGCGAACCTGCACGTGGCGGCGACGATGTCGCGCGCCGAGGGAACGGCCTGGATGGGCGCTACTGGTCCCATCTCGAAGGAGTTCATCGCGCGCTCCGTCCCCGAGATCGCCAGGCGGCGCGTCCACCTGTGCGGGCCGCCGCCGATGATGGAAGCGGTCAGGGCGGCGCTCGCCGAGCTCGGCGTGCCCAAGGACCAGATCAAGACCGAGGCGTTTGGCCCGGCCCGGGGCGTCGCGCCGGGAACCGCCGCGCCGCTGCCGTCATGCGGGCTGGCTCCCGTAGGCAAAACCATCCCGCGGATCGCCACGGCCGAGGTGCGGTTCACGAAGTCAGGCAAGACTGGAGCGCTGGCGCCGGACCAGACCGTCCTAGAGGCGGCCGAGGTCATTGGCGTCGAGATCGACTACTCCTGCCGTGTCGGCATCTGCGGCGCCTGCAAGGTGCGCCTCCTCGAGGGTGCGGTGACGATGGAGGTCGAGGAGGGGCTGCCGCCGGAGGAGAAGGCGCGCGGCGTGATCCTTGCATGTCAGGCGAAGTCCGTCGGCAACCTCGCGGTCGAGGCGTGACGTGAACGCCCGGGAGCGGCTCGCCGTCAGCCTGCTGGTGGCCATGGCGGCCCTGTTCGCGCCGGGCTTCCTGCTGCACGCGGCGCCGCGCTTCCCGGGCAGCCTGGCCGGAGGAATCCTTGGGATTAGCGGCGCCGTGGGCATGCTCCTGCTGCTCGCCTACACGCTGGCGAGGCGTGTCCCCTGGCTGCGGCGGCGCGCCGCGCTGGGAGCGATGCTCTCCTTCCACGTCTACGCGGGCGCGGTCGGCGCCGCGCTCGGGATGCTCCACACCGGCCACCACTATTGGAGCCCGCTCGGCATCGCGCTGGTCACGGTCATGCTCGCCGTCGTGCTCAGTGGCTTCGTCGGCCGCTATTACCTCGTTCAGCTCGGGACCGACGTCCGCGATCAGCGGCAGGAGCTCGGGGCGCTCCGGGCCCGCTACGACCAGCTCGTCGCCGGTTCGGCCGCCGTAGCGAGGCAGCCCGACATCTCCTTGCACGCGCTGGTGGCGAGCATCGCAGACCTCGAGCACGCGATCGACCGGCGCGAAGCGTTGAAGCGCGCCCTCTCGCGCTGGACGGTGCTGCACGTCGCGGCGGCGATCGCGCTCTACCCATTGCTCGCGCTGCACATTTGGAGCGGATTCTACTACGGCCTGAGGTGGCTCCGGTGAGGTTCACGACATTGCTCTACGCGGCGCTGGCGGCGGTCGGCCTAGCGGCGGCCGTGGCGGTGCCGGTGGCGGTGCATCGTACCGGGTCGGAGGGCGTCCCGCTCTGGACCGCCGCGGCGAACCCGGGACCGCTCTCCGCCGGGCACGAATTCCTTGGGACGCAATGCGAGTCCTGCCACGTGCCGACCCGCGGGGTCGAGGCGGCGTCCTGCTTGACCTGCCACGTTGGGGCGGCGCCCGACCTGGTCACGAAGCCCTCGACGGCGTTCCACACCACCATCGGCGCGTGCGGCGGCTGCCACGTTGAGCACCTTGGCCGCGGGCGCCGTCCCATCAACATGGACCACGCGGCGCTGGTCTCGGCGGGCCACGCCGGGGCTGCGCAGGCGGGCGGAGAAGGATTGACGCACAGCGTGGCACGGCTGCGGGCACTCCTTGGCGGCAGCAGTGCGGACCTGATCGGCTCGACGCTGGCGCCGCGCTCTCTTCCCGCGGCCGAGGCGAACCGGCTCGACTGCGCGGGCTGCCACGCCAACCGCGACCCGCACCAGACGCTGTTCGGGCGCGACTGCCAGAGCTGCCACGGCACCACCGCCTGGACGGTGGGCGGCTTTCGGCACCCGTCGCCGAGATCGCAAGAATGCGCGCAGTGCCACCAGGCACCGCCGAGCCACTACATGGTGCACTTCGAAATGATGGACCGCGTCATCACCGGCCAGGAGCAGGCGCAAGTGGAGCAGTGCTTCCTGTGCCACCAGACCGACGCGTGGAACAACATCCGCGACGTTGGCTGGTACAAGCACCACTGAGGCCGCGCCCGCCGGGGTCGGCGAGCGCGGCACCCGGTCGGCTAGCGCCGCTGCGCGGGCGCTGGCGCCGGGGTCGAGGCGGGGTCGTGCCGCACGTCGGGACCGCTGCCGGGGTTGCCGGTGATCGTGCCGCCCGACGGGCCGCCCATGTTGCCGCCCCCCATCCTGCTGTGGTCCATCTCGGCGTTGCCGCTGCCGCCTTGCGGGGTCAGCGTGGGAGCCGCTCCGCCTGGGCGCTGGCCTTGGCCCTGGCCGCCCATTCGGCTGTGGTCCATCTCGGGACCGGCGCTACCGCCCTGCGGCGACAGGGTAGGCTGCGCCAGCGCGGCGCCCGCGGCAAGCGTGGTGGCCAGTGCGCCGATGGCGGCGAGCCGTGCGATTTTCAGAGCCATGGTGACATTCACTCCTTGAGTCAGTCGCGTCCGGTCGGCGCCTGGTCCGGCGCCGCGAACGTGGCTCTTAAGATGACGCGGAAGGGCGGGGCGCCTTACAGGCCGTTCCGCAGCCGGGGGCAGCTAGGCCTGACGCACGTCAGGGGGCGTCACCGGCGGGAGAGTGCCTTTGCCAACGCCTGCCGCGCCGTCGCGCTCGTTCGGGTGTGGCAGGCGCACGGTCGCCACCAGCCCGCCCCCGGGGCGGTTGGCAAGGGCCACGCTGCCACCGTGTGCGTTCACCACTTGGCGGGCGATGGCAAGGCCGAGCCCCGTGCCGCCGGTGCCTCGGTTGCGGGAAGCGTCGAGGCGCCGGAACGGCTCGAATACCGTCTCCAGCGCCGCCTCCGGGATGCCGGGGCCGTCGTCCTCGATCCGCACCGTGACGGATCCCGGCCTCTCCTCGAGGGCAACGTGCGCCCCGCCGCCATGCTTGCCGCGTTGTCGAGGAGGTTCGCTAGGGCGCGCTTGATGGCAACCGGCCGTAACCGCATTGGGAGCCGGTCGGGCCCGGTGTAGGTCGCCGTGGCGCCTCGATCGGAGGCATCGTCCACGAGCGTGGTAAGGATAGCCGCAAGGTCGGCTTGGCGCGGCTCCTCGCTCTCCGTCTCCCCCCGCAGGTAGGCAAGCGTCGACTCGATCATGGCCTCCATCTCGTCGAGGTCGCCGTCGATCGCCTGCTGCGCTTCCACGTCGTCGAGGAATCCCGCGCGCAGGCGCAGGCGCTGGATCGGGCTGCGCAGGTCATGGCTGACGGCGGCGAGCGCCTGGGTGCGATCGGCGACGAGCCTGTGAATCCTTGCCTGCATGGCATTGAAGGTCCGGGCGGCCTCCCGGACCTCGCGCGGCCCGTCCTCCGGCATCGGCACCGGGGCCGCGCCCCTGCCGAAAGCCTCCGCCGCCTTGGCCAGGCGCCGCAGCGGCTTGGTGATCCAGTGCACGACAAGCAGCGAGGCGAGCACGATGCCGAGGGCCATCGCGCTGTGCGAGGCAAGCGAGGCGTGGGTTGGCACCGAGGCCACCTCCAGCCCAGTGGCGGAGAACGCGACCCAGGTGCCGTCTGCGAGGTGAACGCTGCCCC
The DNA here is from genome assembly GCF_004355005.1 of Dankookia rubra. GTDB lineage: Bacteria > Pseudomonadota > Alphaproteobacteria > Acetobacterales > Acetobacteraceae > Paracraurococcus > Paracraurococcus ruber_A. The sequence goes on along the minus strand of NZ_SMSJ01000012.1, from coordinate 59,398 downwards.
TGATGACCCGCTGGGCTCCCTGGGCGTTCGGGTCGTACCCGATGCGCATCCCCGCCAGCTCCGGCGCCCGCTCCTCCAGCCGCTCCCGCAAGGGGGCCAGGGACGCCTCGTCCAGGGTTTCCGCAGGCTCCAAGCGCTCCCAGGTGACCTCGAAGCCCCGGGCAGAGAACGCCCTCGCGGCACGCTCGCGCGCCTCCTCGGGAAGGGAGGCGACGACGCGCGCGGCGGCGGAGATATGCTCGGCCGCCTGCACCTCGCGGCCCTCCTCCATCGCCCCGTGAACGCCCTCCTGGAGAAGCCACACGCTCCCGAAGTGGAACACCAGCAGCCCGGTCAACAGGATCAGGGTGGTCCTGCCCGCCAAGCTGGCAGGTGCGAGCCAGCGCAGGCCGCGCCTCAACCCACGCGCTCCACGGTGGGCAGGAACATGTAGCCCGCGCCACGCACTGTCTTGATCATCGCCGTCCCGCCTTCCTTGCCCTCGAGCTTGCGGCGCAGCCTGCTGACCAGCACGTCAACGCTCCGGTCGTTCGGGTCCGCCAGACGGCCGCGCGACAGCTCGAGGATCTGGTTCCGCGCCAGCACCCGGTGCGGGTGCTCGATGAACGCCAGCAGCAGGTCGTACTCGGCGCCGGAGAGGTCAACGACCGTGCCACCGGGCCCCAGCAACTCGCGCCGCGCGAGGTCCACGGTCCAGCTGTCGAAGCGCACCCGTTGGACGGAGGTGCGAGCCGCGGGCTCAGCGGGCGCCGCGGCCGCCGGACGGGCCCGGCGCAGCACCGCGCGGACCCGCGCCAGCAGCTCCCGCCGCCCGAATGGCTTGGGCAGGTAGTCGTCCGCCCCGAGGTCGAGACCGAGCACGCGGTCGGCCTCCGAACCCTTGGCGGTGACCATGACCACCGGCAGCGCGCCCCGCTCGGTCCGCAGCTCGCGGAGGAGCTCGATGCCGGAGTGGCCGGGCAGCATGACGTCGAGCAGGATCAGGTCCACCTCGGTGTTCCTGAGCGTCTCCCACATCTCCCGTCCGTCGCGGACGCCGGTGGAGCGGAAGCCGTTCTCGCGCAGCAGCCGGGCGATGAGGTGGCGCATCGAGGCGTCGTCCTCGACGACGAGGACGTGCGCCTCCGGGTCGAGACCGCGTCGGCCCGGCGGCTCGCCAGGCGGGCTGCCGCTGAGGGCCGCGTTCATCCCGGGGCAAGCCTGGGAGTCCGGCCGACCATTAGGCGAAGATCCTCTCAGCGACAAAGCCACCCCCGCGCAGCGCCCGGGCCAGGACGTCCGCGTCCGCCGCGCCCTCGACGGTGACCTCCCGGCGCTCCAGGTCCACCCGGACCTCGGCTGCCGGGTCCACGCCGCGCAGGGCGGACGTGACCGACCGGGCGCAGCCGCCGCATCTCATGTTCGCAATCTTGAAGACCACCATGCCGACCTCCTGAATTCGGGGAGGCTCTCCAAATGGGGCTTCCCACCATGGGAGGGTCAAGGTCCGTTTGAGGCCAAGCTGGTGTCAGAATGGCCTTGACCTTCCCACCATGGGAATCCCCATCTTGGCCACCAGACGCAGCTTTGTGGCGGTCGAGAACGGAGGCAGGCATGAACATCGGGCAGGCGTCGGCGGCCTCGGGCGTGTCGGCCAAGATGCTCCGCTACTATGAGGAGATCGGCCTTCTGCCGAAGGCGGCGCGGACCGGGGCGGGCTATCGGGTTTACTCGACCAAGGACGTGAACACGCTTCGCTTCATCCGGCGGGCCCGCGATCTCGGCCTGTCCATCGAGCGCATCAAGTTGCTGGTCGGCTTATGGCAGGACCGGGAGCGGTCGAGCGCCGACGTCAAGCGTGTCGCCACGGAGCACGTGGCCGAGCTCGACGCCAAGATCCTCGAACTCACCGCCATGCGGGACACCCTGCAGGAGCTGGCCGATGCCTGCCACGGCGACCACCGACCCGACTGCCCCATCCTGCACGATCTTGAGGGCGGCGGTCGCTCGCCAGAGCACCGGGGCACCGTGACAAAGGATGTCCCCCGCGGGAAAGGCGCTGCCGCTGGGCTCCCGGCCGAGTGCCACGCGGACTAGGTTAACGGCACCGCGTAAGATCAACCGAGGGCAAGGATTCCAGGGATGCCGAGGGGCACGGGCACATTTAGAAGGGTCGTCGCGGGCTTGCTCGCACTGGTCCTGCTCGCATTGCCGGGTCCCGCCATGCGGCACGCCTCGGCGGCCATGCCCATCCAGCAGCCTGCCGCCGAGCAGTGCGTCGCACATAGCGACGCCGCCAAGCTGATGGAGGCGGCGCCCGTGCACGCCACTTCGGGACACACGTCCGTTTCCGCCAGAGAGCCGGGCCAGCCATGCGGCAACTCCGGCGGCGAGCCGAGCCTGCCCTGCTGCGTCGCAGTCCAGTGCCCGTCCGCCGTCGGCGCCCTCCCGCCCGCGCACGCCGGTCCGCAGCCGTCCTCCGGCGCCACTATCCGCTACCTCGCCCCGGCGCACGCGCGGTTCGGCACCGAGGTGCCCCCGTCGCTCCCGCCTCCTCGACAGGTGGCCTGACTGGCGCCAGCGCGTCCGGTCGTGCCGACCGGCGACGAGAGTCGCCCCGGCGCGCCACCATGCCGAAACCTAGGAATCACGGCCCCTCCGGGGGCGCCGCGACCGGCGTTGCCAGACGCACGCGGTCGCGGGGAAAGCAACAGGACCAAGCACATGTCTTCGACGAACCAGATCCGCGCCAGCAAGCGCCTCCCGCTCCGCCTGACCCTGGCCGCCGCGGTCGCCGCCACGGCGCTCCTGACGGTCGGTTCGCCCGCCCGGGCGATGGTGGGCGAGCAGTACGAGCCGGGCACCTCGCCCGTGACCACGACCTCCTACTCCGTCATGTCCCCGGAGGCCCTCGCGGCCGCGGTCAAGGCCGACCGGGACTACGTGACCGGCATGCGGGCGCACCACGCGGGCGCGCTCTCGATGTCCGAGGAGTACCTGGCCGACCCGAACGCCAGCAGCCCGGCACTTAGGGAGCTGGCGCAGGCCATCGTCCACAACCAGAAGTTCGAGATCAGCCTGCTGGACGAGGTGGCGCGGAACCTCGACCGGCCCGCTCGGGTGGTGAACCTCGGCTTTGCCCGGCTCGCGGTCCAGCCAGCCGCGACGGAGGGGTTGGGGCAGCGCGATCGCTTCATGAAGTACCCGATTCCCGGCCCCCTCGCGCCGGTGTTCTCGGAGGGCGCGCAGGTCACCGAGCGCGACGTGCAGTTCGCCAAGGCCATGACTATCCACCACCAGGGGGCGCTCGACATGGCGCGCGCCTACCAGGCAGACCGGAACGGCCGGAACACCTTCCTCGGCTTGCTGAACGTCGACATCGTCACCGACCAGACCCAGGAGATCGCGCTGATGCGGCGCGCCATCACCGCCTACGCGGGCAATGCCGATGCCGTGCAGGTGCCCGCCTCCATGGTCCACGGTATGGAGGGCATGTCGCATGCCAGGCACGGCGCCGCCGCGTCTATGCAGGTGTCGGCCGCCGACCCCCACGCTGGCCATGACGCGACGGCCACGGCGCCCACCGCACGGCCTGCCGCGTCCGCCGGTCACGGCGCCGCTCCCGCGCCGCAGAGGCAGGGCGGCCACGCGCGCCACGGGCACTGAGTGACCGGCCCGGCGGCGGCTCCACCCGCCGCCGGGCCACCTCCGACACCTCTCCCTCTCCCAGATTTCGAATGATTGCTGGCGCCGCCCGGACGGTTCCGCGCCGCCCCGCGCACGTGCGATGGGATCCACCCAAGCTCCGGGCCGGGTCGCCCGGCACCGTGCCGCACACAAACCCGAGGTTGGACATGACCACTTCGCTTTCCCGGCGCCGCTCCCTCGTGGCCGCCGCCATGACCCTTGGCCTGGCCGCGGCGGGTCCGGCCCTGGCGCACTCCGAGCTCCACCACGCAGAGCCCGCTGACGGCGCGGTGCTCCGCAGCTCCCCGCCCGCCGTCTCGCTGATGTTCGCGATGCCGGTGCGGGTGATGACACTGAAGCTGCTGGACGAGGCGGGGCGCGAGAGGAAGCTGACCCGCGAGGGCGAGCGCGGCGCCGCCGTCGCGGAGGTGCGGGCGACCGTGCAGGAGACGCTGCCGCCCGGCGCCTACCGGGTCGAGTGGCGCGGCGCCTCGGCCGACGGCCATGTCGGCGGCGGCACGGTGGGCTTCCGGGTCGAGCGCGCCGCCCGGTGATCCTGGCCCTGCTCCAGGGCGGCGAGCTGGGCTACGGCGCCGCCGCAGTCGTGTTGCGTGCCGCCTACTACGCTGGCAGCCTGGGCGGCGCGGGCCTCGCCTTCTTCGCGCTCCTGTTCGGCGCCCGGCTGGACGAGGGCGACGCCCGGCGGCTGCGGCACTGGGCCACCGGCGCCAGCTTGCTCGCCATCGCGGCCGCCCTTGGTGCCCTGACCGCCCATGTGGGCGTCCTGATGGGCGGCGACACCCTGACAGATCCGGATGGCTGGAGCATTGTGCTCATGTCCCCGGCCGGGGCCTCCTACGGGCTGGGCGGGCTCGGCATGCTCCTCGTCGCCTCGCTCGCCCTTGGCCCGCGCTGGGCGCCCCTGGCCGCCGCCGGTGGCGTCCTCGTCTGCGCCAGCTACGCCTTCCTCGGGCACACGACGTCGCTCGTGCCGCGGCCGCTGCTGGCGGGCCTGCTGCTGGTCCACCTCGTTGTAGCCGCCTACTGGATCGGCAGCCTGCCGCCGCTCGCTTGGGTTTCGAGGCGGGACGGCCCGCACGCGGCCCGCCTCGTCGAGGACTGGGCCCGCATCGCAGCGGTCGCCGTGCCGATGCTGGTGGCGGCGGGCCTCGTGCTCGCCTGGTGGATCGTCGGCGACCTCGGGCAGCTCCTCGGCTCCTGGTACGGCTGGGCGCTCATGGCCAAGGTTGCCTTCGTAGCGGTCCTGCTCGGCTTCGCGGCCTGGCACCGCTTCCGGCTGACACCGGCGCTGGCGGCACGTGCGCCGGGCGCGGGGGCCAGGCTGGCCCGCTCGGTCGCCCTCGAGGCGGTAGTCGCCCTACTGGTGCTCTACGCGGCCGCCGAAATGGTCTCGACCTCGCCACCCGGCCTTGCGCACCGGATGCACTGATCAAGGCATCCGGCGCCTACGCCGCCGACAGGCCCAGGCCAGCGACGCTGTCGGAATAAGCAGCCACTGAACCAACGGGGAGAGGCCGGTCCCCAACCATGGCAGCGTCGGCATCAGCTCCGAGTAAGCCCAGGTTCCGCGGGCAAGGTTCGCGGCCTCGCTGTAGACTGTGTAGCCGAGGCCGATGGCGACAGCCGCAGCGGCGACTGGTGCGAAGCGGCGCCGCGGCCACTCCGGCGCGCCGAGGAACAGCAAGGCAGCGACGAGCGAGCATGCCGCGATGAGAACGTCGCCCAGGGTGCAGTGCAGGGCCGCGAAGGCAATCTCGCCCGGTGTGCCGGTCCGCCAGAGCGTGTAGAGCGGCAGGTGCGCGAACTCCCAGGCGAAGTTCCCGACGGCGACCGCGCCCAGGTGACGCCGGAGCGCCGTGACCCAGTCTGGTGTCCCGAGACAGTGCCCGTCCGCTGTCACCGGCCAGTGGGCGCTTCCGGCCGCTCCGCCGAACCCGCAGCGTGGTCGTGGTGCCCATGGTGCATGAACAGGTGCATCAGCGGGCAGGCCAGCAGGAGCATGTATGGTAAGGCGCCGAGCGCATGCGCGTAGTGCTCGCGCAGGACGTAGAAGGCGGCGACGAGGCTGAACCCGATCAGGGCGATGCCGCCCTTGCTCCGCCACCAGTGTGTTTGCGTCCGCTCTTGCATCTCAGACCTCCATCGATGGCACGGTAGGCGCCTCCTTCCGTGGCCGCGTTGCGCTGGATCAAAAAGCCGCTCAGTGTTGCCGGTGCTCCGAGGCTGTGCCCGGGGCCACCGCCGGTGCCGCGCCGTTCCCGCCCGGTGGCCTACTGAGGCCCTCGCCGGTGGCGAAGGTGGGCGAGGTCGCCCGCTGCGTTCCAGCGGGCGTCGTGGCGCAGGCGGCTAGCAGGGTTGCCGCCGCAAGGAAAAGTCCTGTCCGTTTTAGCATTGATCCTCCGTTTATGACGCAAGCCCCCGAGGACCTGCCACTAGGCGCGAGAAGGCGCGCGAATGTCACGCCCGCCTGCGAGGAATGTGTAGAGGCCAGGCGAGGCGGCCGCGATCGACTTCGCCGCGCCGAAGGAGAGCAGCACGGTCACGGCCACGCTCGCGGCGTAATGCGCCAGCAGCCACGCGTCAGTCTCCGAGGGCAGTAGGTGCCAAAGGACGAGCTTCACCGCCGCTATCAGCGGGTAGTGCGTCGCGTGCAGGAAGAAGGCGAAGTTGCCGTGGCGCGCGACGGTGCCGCTCCAGGACGCCGCCGCGATCCGCAGGCAAACGCCCCAGCAGGCCAGCACGCCCACCGGCCTCATGGCGCGGGTGGCGAAGTCGAGCCACCAAGCCGTCCCCGGCGCGTCCACGTCGACCAGGAGCGGCGCGGACACCCGGAGAAGGACCAGCGCGACGTAGAGGGTAACCAGCGCCGACGTCGCCCCTCGGCCCGGCATCGGCAGGTAGCCACGGAGCCGCGCAAGGGCGCCGAGGTAGAAGAAGAAGGGCACGTCGGCCCGGAAGAACACGACCAGGTTCCAATCCATGACCCAGGCCCCGCCGAGCACGAGGGCGCCCAGCCAGGGCGCTTGGCGCAGCGACAACCAGAGCAGGGGACTCAGCAGCACGGTGAGGAAGAGGTCGCGCACGAACCAAAACTGGAAAGCCACCGGGTGGTCCGTCAGCGCCAGCACCGCGTTCACGTAAGCCATGGCATCCGCATGGCCGAGGTCGATGTTCATCTGCCGAGTCAGCGAAGCACCTTCCCCGGTGGCATGGACCGCGAGCAGGGCCAGCAGGAAGATCGTGTTCCAGACGACCAGGGGCGCGTAGAGGGACCGCACGCGGGCACGCATGCGGCGCCGGAGCGCGGGCCAAGGACGGTCCTCGCCGAAACGGAAGAACAGCCAGCCCGAGATCGTCGACAGCAGCGGCACCGCGCTGAAGAAGAAGAACAGGACGGCGCTGTTGACGAAGGAAGCGACCCGGTGCGGGGAGGCGGGGTCAACACCCCGGAATGGCGACACCCAGCCGGGCGGGATGGCGCCGTAATGCAGGAAGACGAGGCCGATGACGAGAAGAACGCGGGCGATCTCGATGGTGCGGGAGAGGTCGGCGGCGTTCGGGGCGTGCCCGGGCGGGCCGTGGCCAGCCCCGCGCGCCTGGTGCCACTCGCCGGAAGCCAAGCGGCGCAGCGCGGCCCCGTTGCCGCGGGACGGCGCGGCCTCTCCCGGATGCTTTGGCATCCTTGTCATTTGCGCTTCCCCGGAACCTGGGCTGGGCGTCAGAAGAACAGGCGTATGCCCGCCACGACCGTGGACTGCGAGGGCTGCTGGCCCAGCCGCCGGTTCAACCCGCTCGCGCCGCCGTTGAAGCTCTCGAAGGAGTAGCCGATGTAGGGCGCGAACTCGCGAGTGATCTCGTAGCGCAGCCGCAGCCCGACCTCGGTGCGGTAGATGCCGGGCGCGATGAGCGCGTCCCGGTCCCAGCCAGTCGAGAAGTTCAGCTCCGCCTCGGGCTGGAGGACGAGCCGGTTGGTGATGAGCAAGTCGTAAGAGGCTGCGGCACGGGCAAGGAATACGCCATTGCCGCCGACGAATCCTTGCAGCTGCACCTCGAAGAAACCTGGCGCCAATCCTTGAAGGCCGAAAACGCCGTATGTCCGCGAAGGCGTGCCCTCGCGCGGGTCGATGCGGAAGTCTTGGCGCACGCCAGCCTGGAGGTCCCAGTAGTAGCCGACCAGGCGCGAGTAGAGCACCTGCGCCTCGGCCCGCTCGAGGCCGCCGCGCTCGCGGCTGGTCTCGCCGCGGGTGTTGACCCAGACGCGGTGGTAGTCGGTACCGTAGAAGGCCGAGCCCTCCCAGGCGTAGATCGGGCTGCCGCGGCCGTTGCTGCGCATCTCGTTCTGGTCAAGCAGCACGGCGCCGAAGTAGATGGGCGAGTGGCCCGTGTGCTCCTCGGCGCCGGTCGCTGGTGTTGCCCCGGCGCTCTGAACTGCGGAAGGATTCGCAGCGGCTATCCCGTGCACGGAGTGGTCGGCGCCGGACTGGGCCGTGGCTGCGGTGGTGGAGAGCACGGCGGCCACTAGGCCAGTCGCCACGCCCTTGAACATCGAGAAAGTCATGCTGCGCTCCCGCGGCATCAGTGGCGGTGACCGGCGGGCATGGCAGCCTGCACGGGCTGCTGCGCGGACGCGACTGGAGTGCCGTCGCGGGTGACGCGGAAGATCCGCATCATCCCGGACTCCATGTGATAGAGAAGGTGGCAGTGGAAGGCCCAGTCGCCCTCGGCGTCCACGATGACGTCGACGTTGAGCGAGGTGCCAGGCTTGATGTTGACCACGTGCTTGCGCGGGTTGAAGGCGCCGTTGCCGAGGTCCGGCACCATCCACATCCCGTGCAGGTGCATCGGGTGGTTCATCATGGTCTCGTTAGTGAACCTGATGCGGAGCCGCTCGCCGAGCCGGGCGACGATGGGCTGGGCGCGCCAGAACTCGTTGCCGTTCATCGACCAGATGTAGCGCTCCATGTTCCCGGTCAGCCGCACCTCAATGATGCGGTCGTAGGGCCGCCACTGGGGATCGGCGCGCAGTGGGCGCAGGTCGCGGTAGGACAGTACGCGGGCGCCGGGCGGCGCCCCCGTGTCCTGCATGACGGGGTCCGCCATCGCCATGCCGCCGTGACCGGCGTGCGCCTCCATCCCGCCCGCCGTGGTCGTGGCTGGGGTGCCGGGCCCCTGCGCGCCAGCACGCGGCGGTGCGCCGTGCCCCATCGCGGAGTGATCCATGGCGCCCATCGCCATGTTGCCGTGGCCCATGGCGGCGTGGTCCATCGCGGGAGCTGCACCCTGGCCGCCGCTCATGCCCGGCATCCCGGCCATGGCGCCGTGTCCCATGGCAGCATGGTCCGATGCGGGGGTGGTGCCCTGTCCGCCCGGCTGCCCGGAGTCCATCCCCGGCATGGAACCGTGGTCCATGCCGCCCATGGGCGCCACGTGGCCGGGCTGGTCCTGCTCGGGCGCCGGGGTGCCGCGGTCAAGGCCGGTGGGACCCGGGTTCATCATCATGTCCGCCATGGTCAGCACCGGCCGTGGGCGGTGCGGCGGCAAGGCTTCGACCGGGGCGTCCATGCTTGTAGCCAGCCGGGTCCTGGCCCAGCCGGTGCGATCCATGGTCTCGGCGAGGATCTGGTACTGTCGGTTCTCGCGCGGCTCAACGATGACGTCGTAGGTCTCGGCGACGGCGATGCGGAGCTCGTCGACGACGACGGGCTGGATGTTGTTCCCGTCCGCCTGCACCACGGTCATTTTGAGGCCCGGAATGCGGACATCGAAGTAGGTCATCGCACCCGAGTTGATGAGCCGCAGGCGCACCCGCTCACCCGGCCGGAACAGCAGGGTGGCGGGCACCTCGGGTCGGAAGCCGTTAACGAGGTAGCGGTAGGTCGAGCCGGTGACGTCGGCGATATCGGTGGGGTCCATCCGCATGTTGCCCCACTCGATACGGTTCCGGACGATGGCCCGGCGCGCATCGGCATCCGGCGCGCGGCCCAGGTCGCGAACCAGGTCCACTAGCGTGCGCCGGTTCCAGTTGTAGTAGCCTGGGTCGCGCTTGAGGTTCTGGAGCACCCGCAGGGGCCGCTCGTCCGTCCACTCGGAGAGCTGGACGACATGCTCGCGGTCGTAGCGGAACGGCTCCGGCTCGCGCTTGTCGATGACGATTGGCGCGTAAAGGCCGCGCTGCTCGTGGTCGAGGTTGTGCGCGTGGTACCAGTAGGTGCCGGACTGCACGACTGGGAAGCGGTACTCGAAGGTTTCGCCCGGAGCAATGCCGCGCACGAAGCCCGTGCTGAAGCCGGGCGCGCCGTCCATCGACGCGGGCAGGATGAGGCCGTGCCAGTGGATGCTGCTGGCCTTGTCCAGTCGGTTCGTCACCCGGATTACCGCCTCATCGCCCTCGCGCAGGCGCAGCAGCGGCCCGGGGAACTGGCCGTTAACGGTGACGGCCGGGCGGTCGGTGCCGTTTATGTTGACCGTGCGCTCCTCGAGCGTCAGGTCGTAGCGCTGGGCCAGCGCGGGCGCAGCCATCGCCAGCAGCGTCGCTGCGGCCAGCAACAGTCGCCGGAACGCGGCCCTGAACCCGAACGTCCTCGTCATCCCGACACCTCCGGCCGTGGGCGCCGCCCAAGGCTCCCACTTTAGTGCCGGAAGCTGCCGACCTCGCCCGCCGCCCGCAACGCGTGAGTGGCGCCTGGACATACTTCGTCATGCTGGGCCGCATCTGCAGCCGCGACATCAACGGTTCGGGACCGACATGCTGACACACTACGTCATGGATGCCGGGCCAACCCCTGCCGAGCACGCCGTGTTCTCGGGATGCCGCGCGCTCGGGTCTGCATCGCCGTCCCATCGCGTGGCCACAGCATGGGATGGAGAACCACGGCATGGCGAGAGAGCTGTTGGACTTGGTGCACGGGTTGCTCGAGAGCGGGACCGGGACCGAGACTACGAACCTTGAGCGGACAGAGCGAGAGCAGGTCTCCCTGACCATCCCGGGCATGCCGGAGCACCAGCTCGCGGTGGGCGGCGCCGGGGCGGACAGCTTCGGCGGCACCGACGCCGCCGACCACTACTGGGGGCTTGGCGGCGCGGATAAGCTCGGCGGCGGCCCCGAGGGCGACGTCCTGACGGGCGGCGAGGGAGCTGATCTGCTTTCGGGCGGCCCCGGGATGGACCACCTGCACGGTGGCGGGGGCAACGATACCCTGTACGGCGCCGCGGACGCGGATGCCCTGATGGGCGGCCCCGGCAACGACTACCTCGACGAGGGTCCCGGCCACAGCAGCATGGACGGCGAGGAGGGCAACGACACCCTCGTCGGCGGCATGGGGCCGGACGCCTTCATCGTGCGCCAGGGCTCGGGCGACGATGTCATCCGCGACTTCACCGCTGGACCTGGCGTGGGCGACCACATCGCCCTCGAGGAGATCAGCTGGGCAGACCTGACCATCAACGACACTGCCGCCGGGGTGAAGATCAGCTGGGAGGGCGGCTCCGTCCTGCTCGAGGGCGTGCAGAAGTCCGAGCTCTCGCAGGACGACTTCATGTTCTACAACGAGCCGGACCTGCCGCCGGGCGCCCGCGCGCCGGACGGGCCCGTCCAGGAGGCCCCGACTCCGAGCATGTCCGGGCCGGAAATCATCGGTTCCCTTCCGGCAGCTGACGAGACCCTGGTTCCCGGCTCCGGCGACCGCGCCCACACTGTCGCCTTCGACATGTACGCGGCCACTATCGGGACCGAGAGGGGCGAACTCCTGAGCGGCAGCGACGATTGGGATCAGATCTTCGGTCGCGCGGGTGCCGACGTCCTGCTCGGCAAGGGCGGTGACGACGTCCTTGATGGGGGCGACGGCAGGGACCTGCTCGTGGGTGGGGACGGTCCGGACCAGCTCGAGGGCGGCAAAGGCGGAGACACCCTGATTGGTGGCGCCGCGAACGACGAGCTGATGGGTAGCGACGGCCGGGACTGGCTCGCCGAGGGCGAGGGCCACGGCATGCTCGACGGCGGGAAGGGCGACGACGTCTACCTGGGCGGCGCGGGCTCCGACGCCTTCATGGTCTCCATGGACAGCGGCAACGACGTGGTGCTCGACTTCCGTGCCACTGGCCCAGCGCAGGGCCTGTTTGACCACATCGCTTTCATGGACATCGACGCCAAGAACGTAAAGGTGGAGGACACCGACCTTGGCGCCAAGGTCGCCTGGGACATGGACCAGGATGGCAGCGACGACGGCTCCATCCTGCTCGTCGGCGTTGCCAAGGACGAGCTGCGGCAGAGCGACTTCATGTTCCCGACGCCCCAGTTCGTGGACGGCATCAGCGACGTCGGGTCCTGGTACATCTTCGCCTAGCCTCGAATGCGCCGGTCCGGGGACTCCGGACCGGCGTCCTGACCACCTTGCGACCGTGGTTTTAGGCCGCCGTCCACGGACAGCGTCTCCCGGCAGGGGGCCGGCCTCCACGCGGGCAACGCGTCCCGACATTGCGACAAAACATGTCCGCCGGCGTGTGACCAGTTCCCGGCTTGACCCTCCCACGATGGGAAGCACCACGTTGCATCCGTCAGACCAGAACCGGCCCGCCAAGGCGGACCATCGCGGAGACGGCACCATGAGCGGTCAGCAGCACGGACACGGGCAGCACGGAGGGCACGGGCACCAGCACGGCCCGGGATGCGGCCACGACCACGGACACGCGCACCATGGCCACGGGGACGCGGTGGTCGCCGATGCGACCCTGGTTACCGACCCGGTCTGCGGCATGAAGGTGGACCCGGCCACCTCGAAGCACCGCCTTGAGCACGGCGGAACCACCTTCCACTTCTGCTCGGCGGGGTGCCGGACGAAGTTCGAGGCGAACCCAGAGAAGTACCTGCAGCCGGAGAAGGCCGCCGCGCCCACGGCGGAGCAGAAGGCCGCGATCTACACCTGCCCGATGCACCCGGAGATCCGGCAGCAGGGGCCGGGCAGCTGCCCCATCTGCGGCATGGCGCTAGAGCCGCTGGAGGTGACCGCCGAGGCCGTCCCGAACCACGAGCTCGCCGACATGACCCGCCGGTTCTGGATCGGGCTGGCGCTCACCGTCCCGGTCGTCGTCCTGGAGATGGGCGTGCACTTTCCGGGCCTGAACCTGCACCACCTTGTCCCGCCCAGGACCTCGGTCTGGATCCAGTTCCTGCTCGGGACGCCGGTGGTGCTCTGGGCCGGGTGGCCGTTCTTCGTCCGCGGGTGGCAGTCTGTGGTGAACCGCAGCCTGAACATGTTCAGCCTGATCGCGCTCGGGACGGGCGCCGCCTACCTCTACAGCCTGGTCGCGACCTTCGCGCCCGGCATCTTCCCCGAAGGCTTCCGGGGCATGGACGGCACGGTCGCGGTCTACTTCGAGGCGGCAGCCGTAATCACCGTGCTCGTCCTGCTCGGCCAGGTGCTGGAGCTGCGGGCGCGCGAGGCAACGGGCGGCGCCATCCGCGCCCTGCTGAACATGGCGCCCAAGGCCGCCCGCCGGATCCGGCCGGACGGCTCGGACGAGGAGATCCCGCTAGCGGACGTTCAGGTCGGCGACCGGCTGCGGGTGCGACCGGGCGACAGCGTGCCGGTGGACGGTGAGGTCCTCGAGGGCGGCGGCGCCGTGGACGAGTCCATGGTCACCGGCGAATCCTTGCCCGTCGAGAAGGCGCCCGGCTCGAAGGTCATCGGCGCCACGGTGAACGGCACCGGCTCGCTCGTTATGAGGGCGGACAAGGTCGGCTCCGACACTATGCTGTCGCGCATCGTCGCCATGGTCGCGGAGGCCCAACGCAGCCGGGCGCCCATCCAGCGCATGGCCGACACCGTGGCGGGCTGGTTCGTCCCGGCGGTCATCGCCGTGGCCGTCCTGGCTTTCGTCGCCTGGGCCGTTTGGGGACCAAGCCCGGCGCTGTCCTACGCGCTGATCGCCGCCGTCTCCGTGCTCATCATCGCCTGCCCCTGCGCGCTCGGCCTCGCCACCCCGATGTCGATCATGGTGGGGGTCGGCAAGGGCGCCGGTGCCGGGGTGCTCATCAAGTCGGCCGAGGCGCTGGAGCGCATGGAGAAGGTCGACACTCTGGTCGTGGACAAGACCGGAACCCTGACCGAGGGCAAGCCCAAGGTGGTGGCCGTGGTTCCGGCTCCCGGCCTGACTGAGGCCGAGGTGCTGCCGCTCGCCGCCAGCCTTGAGCGGTCCAGCGAGCACCCGCTGGCGGCCGCCATCGTCGCTGCGGCCAGAGAGCGTGGCGTCGCATTTGGGGAGCCGGCCGACTTCGCCTCCGTCACCGGCAAGGGCGTGACCGGTACGGTGGATGGACGCCGCGTCGCGCTGGGCAACGCGCGGCTGATGCAGGAGCTCGGAGTAGATCTGGGTGAGCTAGCGGCCAAGGCCGACGAACTGCGGCGCGAAGGCGGCACGGCGCTGTTCCTGGCCGTGGATGGCAGGCCAGGCGGCGTCATCGCGGTCGCGGATCCGGTAAAGCCGACGACGCCCGCCGCGCTGGCCAGCCTGCGCGCCGAGGGCATTCACATCGTCATGCTGACCGGCGACAACCGGACGACCGCCGAGGCGGTCGCGCGGAAGCTCGGCATCGACGAGTTCCAGGGCGACGTGCTGCCCGAGGACAAGCACCGCATCGTCCGGGAGCTCCGGGCCAAGGGGAAGGTCGTCGCCATGGCAGGCGACGGCGTCAATGACGCTCCCGCCTTGGCCGAGGCCGATGTCGGCGTCGCCATGGGGACCGGGACAGACGTCGCCATGCAGAGCGCGGGCGTGACACTGGTGAAGGGCGACCTCGCGGGTATCGCGCGGGCCCGGACGTTGTCGCACGCGACGATGAGGAACATCAGGCAGAACCTGTTCTTCGCCTTCATCTACAACGCGGCCGGAATCCCGCTGGCGGCTGGCGTGCTCTACCCTTTCTTCGGCATCCTGCTGAGCCCCATCATTGCGGCATTGGCGATGGCGCTGAGCTCGGTTTCCGTCATCGGCAACTCGCTGCGGCTGCGCGCGGTGAGGCTGTAAATCCTAGTGTTCGTTGAAGGGGAGCGGCTTCCAGGCCGCTCCCCACCTTCCATTAGCGACCAGGTGTCCGTGCGCCCGACATCCCGCCCATCTGCTGGTCCATCTGGCTGCAGTGCGTCATCATCGCTTGCATGTCGGGGCTCATGGTGGCGCCCGGCCGCGTCTGCTGACGCATCTCGGCGCAATGGGCCATCATCTGCTGCATGTTCATGCCGGACATGTTGTGGCCTTGCATGCCGGACATGTTGTGCCCCGCCATGCCCTGGGAACCCATGCCGGACATGCCGCCGGTCTGCTGGGCGGGCGGCGGGTTCTGCTGCTGGGCACAGGCCGCGAGCGAGAGGCCCAGCGCCAGCGCGAGGCCGGTGCTGCGAAGCATTTTGGTGTTGATCATCCCGGCGAGTCTCCTTGTTGCCGTGTGCGCCGCCGTCGGTCAGCCGCGGCGCGAGCAGGCGCCGACGGCCCGCCTTGTTGCGGGAACGCCACCGTATCCGGGAAGATGCCGGGTGCCTCCGTCTGGAGCGCCTGAGCCGTGTGACAAAGTATGAAAGCGGCCCTTGACCCTCCCACGGAGGCAGACCCCACCTTCGCAGGCGGCCCACCGTGGCCCGGGAGAAAGACACTGATGTCGGACGCATCGCAACTCGAGGATCAGGTTGCGGCCGCTCTTGAGCGGGCCGTCGCCGAGGGCGAATTGGAGGCCGCTGAGCACCTGCTGCGTGCCTTGGAGGCGCTCTGCGGGGACGCGTCACCGGGTTCGGTGCTGGCTGACGCCTATTTCGCCCTGGCTCGGGACTTGGCACCGGGGCGGTCCCGCAACTGAGGCGCTGGCCCAGAGAGAGCGCCTGGCGCCTGTGACGCCGCAGCTGCTTGCCTGAGCTGCCGAGTGCACACGCAGCCGCGTCCCGAGAGCCGCGCCACGGCCGAAAGGCCAGCCAAGGCGAACACGGTTTCAATGACGGTGGCCGCCGCCGTGATGTTGACCACCGTGGTGGCCGTGCCCACCGCGCTGGTGATGCCCGCCGTGGTGAGGGTAGTAATGACCACTGCGATGATGCGACGGCGCTGCGTGCCGGTGACCGCCGCCCCACCCGCCACCCCAGTAGCGCGGGGCGACCGCGTAAGGTGCCGGACCGTAGAGTTGGTAGGCGGGTTCCGCCCCGTAGTGGAGGGGTTGGGCGCAGGCGGGAATCGCGGCCGGCAGTGCCAGCGCGAAGACGAGGTTGACCCGGCGCATGTGGGTTTTCTCCCATTCTGATGCCTGGAACATGGAAGGTCGGTGTGTCCCGTTCGAGGCGGCTAGGCGACATCATCGGGGCGAGGCGAGTGGCAGGCGCCGGCGTTCCAGCGGAGGAGCGCAAGGCTGCGAGGAGGCTTCGTCGCCACGCTGCGCTGGGCCACGAGTCCCGCCTACAAGCCAGCGACGGTCGTCCGCTGGCTTTGCCACGGGCCAAAGGCTAGGGGCGACCCAGACGACCGAGGGTGCGTCCGGGCCGTGGAAGCCGAGGTTCAGGCCGAAACCTACGCCAAGCTCCAGCACCCGGACGGAGGCAGCGCGCTCGACCCGCCGGTAGTAGGCACGACCACTCTCTGCGGTAGGGGCGAGACGCCGACGCCGAACCCGAAGTTCGGGAGGCTGATCGCGGGTCGCGGTGAGGGACGCCAGCTCATTCGGCCGCCCTCGCCAGCGATTCCGTCCCTTGCGCCGTTGCCGCCGCAGTCCGTGGCAAGCGCCAACCTTTTACAAGGCCGTAGATAGCCGGAATGACAAGTAGCGTCAGCGCCGTCGAGGACACCATCCCGCCGACCATGGGGACAGCGATGCGCTGCATGAGCTCAGAGCCGGTTCCGGTGCTCCAGAGGATGGGCACCAGCCCGGCCATGATGGCGGTCACCGTCATCATCTTCGGCCGCACACGCTCGACCGCGCCCTCCATGATGGCGTGGCGCAGGTCTTCCCGCGTCAGGAGGCGCCCTTCGGCGCGGCACCGCCCGCGCGCCGCGTCGAGCGCTTGGTCCAGGTAGATCAGCATGATGACACCCGTTTCCGCCGCCACCCCGGCCAGCGCTATGAAGCCGACCGCGACGGCCACGCTCATGTTGAAGTTCATCAGGAGCATCAGCCAGACACCGCCGACGAGCGCGAAAGGCACCGAGAGCATGACAATGAGCGTCTCCGTCAGCCGCCCGAAGTTCAGGTAGAGCAGCACGAAGATGACGAGCAGCGTGACCGGCACGACGACGGCCAACTTAGCCTTAGCCCGCTGCATGTACTCGAACTGGCCGCTCCATTCGACGTGGTAGCCGGGCGGCATTCGCACTTGCTCAGCGACGGCACGCTGCGCATCGGCCACGTAGCCGCCGACGTCGCGGCCGTGCATGTCCACATAGACGTAGTTCACCAGCTGGGCGTTCTCGGTCCGGATGGTCGGCGGGCCGCGCCGCAGTTGGACGGCCGCCAGCTGCCCCAGCGGGATGGCAGCGCCCTGCATATTCTGCACGAGGACTTGGGCCGCGATCCCCTGCGGGTCGCTGCGAAGGCCGCGTGGGTAGCGGACATTGACCGTGTAGCGGGCGCGGCCCTCGACCGTGGTGGTGACAGGCTCGCCGCCGAGCGCCGTTGCGATGGTCTCCTGGAGGTCGCCGACCGTCAGGCCGTAGCGGGCTAGCGCCGCTCGGTCGGGCTCGATTTCTAGGTAGTAGCCTCCCTCAACCCGCTCCGCGAAGGCGCTGGTGGTACCGGGCACTGCGCGTACGGCGGCCTCCACTTCGCGCGAGAGCCGGTCGATGCCAGCGAGGTCCGGCCCGTAGACTTTGACCCCGACCGGGGTGCGGATCCCCGTCGAGAGCATGTCGATGCGCGCTTTGATGGGCATGGTCCAGGCGTTGCTGACGCCCGGCATCCGCAGTGCTGTGTCCATCTCGGCGGTCAAGATGTCGACCGTGACCCCAGGGCGCCACTCCGCCTCCGGCTTGAGGTTGATGATGGTCTCGAACATCTCGGTCGGCGCCGGGTCCGTCGCGGTCGCCGCCCGCCCAGCCTTGCCGTAGACGCTCGCCACCTCGGGGAAGCTCCGGATGATTCGGTTCTGGGTCTGCAGCAGTTCGGCCGCCTTGGTGACGGACAACCCGGGCAGGCTGACCGGCATGTACATCAGCGTTCCCTCGTTCAGGGTCGGCATGAACTCGCTGCCGAGCCGCGCCAGCGGCCATGCGGTCACGCCGACCACGAGGAGTGCGACCAGGACCGTCAGCGTCTTGGCCCGTAGAATGAGGGCGATAAGGGGGCGGTAGAGCCAGATGAGCAGCCGGTTCACCGGATTCCGGCGCTCAGGCAGGATGCGGCCACGGACGAACAGTACCATCAGCACCGGTACCAGGGTCACCGACAGCAGGGCGCCTGCGGCCATGGCGAAGGTCTTTGTGAAGGCGAGCGGCCGGAACATCCGCCCTTCCTGGTCCTCGAGAGTGAAGACCGGCAGGAAGGAGACGGTGATGACGGCGAGGCTGAAAAACAGCGCCGGGCCCACCTCGACGGCGGCCTCCGTCAGCACCTGCACCCGTGACGCCCCGGGCTCCGCGTGCTCCAAGCGCTTGTGAGCGTTCTCGATCATGACGATGGCCGCGTCCACCATGGCGCCGAGCGCAATGGCGATGCCGCCGAGGGACATGATGTTCGAGCTCAAACCGAGCATGTGCAGCAGGGTCATGGCGATGAGCACGCCGACCGGCAGCATCAGGATGGCCACGAGCGCGCTGCGGACGTGCAGCAGGAACACCACGCAGACCAGCGCGACGATGACGCTCTCCTCGACCAGCGTGTGCTTCAGGGTCTCGATGGCGCGGCCGATGAGGTCCGAGCGGTCGTAGACCGACGACACGGTCACGCCCTCGGGCAGGCTGCCCGCGACCTCGGCGAGCCGCCGTTTGACGCTCTCGATGACGGTGAGCGCGTTCTGGCCCTCGCGCTGGAGGACAATGCCGCTGACTACCTCTCCCTCGCCGTTCAGTTCGGCGATGCCGCGCCGCTCCTCGGGGCCGAGTTCGACCCGAGCGACGTCGCGCAGCAGGACGGGGACGCCGCTCTGCATGGCCAGCACGATCTGCTCGATGTCCGGGATGCCCCGGAGGTAGCCCCGACCGCGCACGAGGTACTCGGTTTCCGACATCTCGACCGAGCGGCCGCCGACGTCCCGGTTGCTCGCCCGGATGGCCTCAGTGACCCGCGAGAGCGGGATGCGGTACGCCTGGAGCCGCTGCGGGTCCACGACCACTTGGTACTGCTGGACGAACCCGCCCACGCTAGCCACCTCGGCGACGCCTTCGGCTCGGGCGAGCTGGTAGCGCAGGAACCAGTCCTGGATGGACCGCAGCTCGGCCAGGGTGCGCTGCGTCCCAGTGACGACGTACTGGTAGACCCAGCCTACGCCGGTCGCGTCGGGACCGAGGGAGGGCGTCACTCCTTCGGGAAGGCGCCGCGCGGCTTGGCTAAGGTACTCCAGCACCCGGCTCCGCGCCCAATAGAGGTCGGTGCCGTCTTCGAAGACGACGTAGACAAAGGACGAGCCGAAGAAGGAGAAGCCGCGCACGGTCTTCGAACGGGGCACCGTCAGCAATGCCGTCGTCAGAGGGTAGGTCACCTGGTCCTCGACCACCTGTGGCGCTTGCCCGGGGTAGTCCGTGTAGACGATGACCTGGACGTCGGAGAGGTCAGGGATGGCGTCGAGCGGCGTGTTGCGGACCGCCCAGACCCCGGCGCCGATGGCGAACAGGGTGGCGAGCAGCACCAGGAACTGGTTGGCCACCGACCAGCGGATGACGCGGGCGATCATCGGGGCTGCTCCTGGCCGGGAGCGGGCGGTGGAGGCGCCGCGAAGGATTGGAGCGCTGCTCGTAGGTTGCTCTCGGCGTCGATGAGGAAGTTGGCGCCGACCACCACCTTGTCGCCCGCGCTGATTCCTTGGCGGATTTCGACTTGTCCGTTGGCCCGGCGGCCCAGGGTCACGACGCGCGGTTCGTAACGACCGGGGGCGCGCTCGACGAGGACGACCTGCCGCGTGCCGCTGTCGAGCACTGCTGAATCTGGCACCGCGATCATGGGCTTCGAACCGAGGGGTGCCGCGATCTCCACCGTCGCGTACATGTCCGGTTTGAGTAGCCCCTCCGGGTTCGGGATCTCAATGCGCACCCTGGCCGTGCGCGTGGCCGCGTTCAGGGTCGGGTAGACGAAGGTGACCCTCCCGGCGAAGCGCCGGTCCGGGTAGGCGGTCATGGCGATGCTGGCCTCTTGGCCGGGCCCGACGAGCCCCAGGTCCTGCTCGAAGACGTCGGCGAGCAGCCAGACGGTCGAGAGGTCGGCGATGCGGTAGAGCGCATCGCCGGGCGCGAACCGCATGCCCTGCAGCGCGGTCTTTTCCAGAACCACGCCGTCCATCGGCGCGGTCAGCGTCAGGGTATTGCTGACCCTGCCGGTGCGCCGCAGGCGGGCGACCTCCTCGGCGGGCAGGTCGAAGTTGCGCAGCCGCGTCAGCGCCGCCGCCGCGATGCCCGCGCTTCCGCTGCGCATGGCGGGGTCGGCGTGCGCCATGGTGCCCTCGGCCTGCCGGGCGATGACGTACTCCCGCTCGGCCGCTGCCAGCTCGGGGCTGTAGACCTCGAACAGGGGCTGGCCGCGGCGCACTGGCTGGCCCGTCTCGTTGACGAGGAGCTTCTCAATCCAGCCCTCGAACCGCGGGGCCACGACGGCAAGGCGGCGCTCGTCAACGGCGATGGTGCCGACTGCCCGGATGGAGCGGGTCATGGTCCGCTCCGCCGCCGCCTCGATGCGGACGCCGAGCATCTGCACCCGCTCCGGGCTTACCGTGACGGTGCCCGTGGGCTGGTTGGCCTCGTCTTCGTAGACGGGGATGTAATCCATGCCCATCGAGTCCTTCTTGGGCATCGGCGAGGTGTCGGGCAGGCCCATGGGGTTCCGATAGAAGAGGATCCGGCCGCGTCCGCCTGGGGGCGTCGGGGCAGGCGCCGACGCTGGCGCGGTGGCGGAGTGGGACGGCGCGCTGGTGTCCTCGTAGACGGGGACGAAGTCGCGCCCGTCGACGGTTTTCCTTGGTGTCGTCGAGTATTCGGACCTGCCGGTTGGGTCCTGGTAGTAGAGCGGCTGGCGAGCCGGGGCCGCGGGTGACGGTGCTGCCACGGGCGGCGCCTGCTCGGCCTCGTCGAATACCGGGACGTAGTCGCGGCCCTGCGAATCCTTTTTGGGGGTCGGCGAGAAGTCCGGCCCGCCCGACGGGTCGCGGTAGTAGAGCGGCTGGCGTGAGGGCGGTTGCTGCGCCACCGCCGCGCCGGGGGCAAGGAAAAGCCGGGACGGTCCCGTCAGCCAGAGGCCTGCCCCCGCAGTCGCCACGGCGAGCAGGCAGGCGCCGCCGAGGAGGCGCCGGTTCACAGGTCGCCTCCGACGAGCCGTTCGATCAGTGCGAGCTGGCGCTGCGCGTCGAACTCGGTCGAGAGGAGCTGCAAGCGGAAGTCGGCGAGGTCGTGCTGCGCCCTGAGAACGGTGGCGAGGTCGACTCGGCCGAAGCCGTATCCAGCCGCCCCTGAGCGCACGAGCGCCTCGCCCTGTGGCAGGAGCTGGCGGCGGATGAGGTCCGCGGTTCGGCGGCTGCCCTCGAAGCCCGCCACGGCCTCGGCGAGGTCGCTCCGGATCTGCTGCTCGCGCGTCTCCAGCCGGGCCCGAGCCGCCCCGGCCTGGGCACCGGCCTCGGCCGCCTGCGCCTCTCGTAGGCCCCACTGCAGCGGGACCTTGAAGGCGACCCACGCCTGGTAGCCGGGCGGCCCGAAGCCCGAGCGGTCGATGGCCGACGCGCCCAGGGTGACGTCCGGGTACCAGTTCCGGTCGGTCAGCCTGCGGTTGGTCTCGGCGCCGCGGATGGCTGAGGCGTCGACCGCCAAGTTGGGGTTGGTGCCCCTGGCGCGCTCGGCCAGCCGCGCGGTATCGAGGGCCCGCGCGTCAGGGAGCGGGCGCAGGCGTTCGGGCCGGGCGAGCGGCGCGTCGGCCGGGCGGACAAGCAGTGCGTTTAGCTGCCCCTGCGCGCTCCGGAGCGCCGCCTCGAGGCGGACGATCTCGGTCGCCACCCGCGTGGTCTCGACCTCGGCCCGGAATACCTCCTGCTGCTCGCCGCGCCCCTGGGCGTAGCGCTCCAGGGAGACTTGGGCGATGCCGTGGATGGCCCGGTGGAGTTCCTCCGTCCGATGAAGCGCCTCGTATGAGGTGTAGTAGCGGGCGAAGGCAACCTTCACCCGCTCGGCCAGTTCGGCCTCGGCCGCCTGGGCCTGCGCTGTCCTCTGGCCCACCTCGGCCTGGGCGACCTCGCGCCGCAGGTCGCGCCTGCCCCAGAGCGGGATCTCCTGCTGGAACGAGTAGACCATCTTGTTCGGCCGCGGGCCCGAGGTCCGGTCAACATCGTCCGACATCACCTGGACTGTTGGGTCGGGCAGCGACCCGGCGACGGTGACGCGCGCCCGGGCGGCGGCGGTGTCGAGCGCGCGGGCCGCCAGCTCGGGGCTGAGCTGGCGGGCGACGGCAAGCGCGCTCTCCAGCGTGGCCCCGGGGAGTCCTCCCCCCGGGGTCCGCTGCGCTGTCCTGGTCTGCGCCTGGCCTGGCCCTGCCAGGAGCGCGAGCGTCAGGCCAAGCGCGAGGGCCACGCCGGACCCTCGCTCGGGGCGCCTCGGCGGCGGGGCGGCCCCCCATGCGGGACGCGCCATCTCATTGCGCCGCGCTGAAGGTGACCGTGGCGTGCACCGTCTCCGCCTCGCCCTGGACCTTGGCGGCGAGCGTCAGCGCCCAGCCTCCGGCCATGCCGGTGTCCACCTGGAACCGGTAGGTGCCCGGCTGCTGGGCCGCTTGCGGGGCGACGGCGCCGGTCATGGTCGGCATGCCCGCGGGCGCCATGTCGGCCTTGGTCTGGAAGACGACCGCGTCCGGCACCGGCTTGTTGTCCGGGACGTGGACCAGGCGGAGGGTTACGTCGGTCTTGTGCGGCCCGGCGGGGCGGGCGCTGACCACCTCGAACCGGTAGTCGCTGGCGGCCGCGAAGGCGCCGGTGGCGAGGAGGGCGGGCGTGAGCATGGTGGCGGCGCCGAGCACGGACGCGCGTAGGAGCTTGGAGAGCATCGTGGTGTCCCATTCCGTGGGCCGCACCCGCGTCGAAGGCGGGCGGCCGATGTCGTCTGGAGACTCCGCTCCCTCGATGCTGGACGCGCCCCGATGCCGTTGAGGCCGGGTGCGCCGAGGACCGAAAGGGCAGAGAAAGCCGCGGCGCGTGGGCGCGGACGGCTCAACTCAGACGAGGCGGATGGGAGGCCCGAGATATGGCTTGAGGGAGACGCCGTTGGCCAGGCGGACGGACTGCCAGTAGGCCACCCGGGACCAAGCCGGGTCCGAGACCGCAGGCGCGACAGGCACCGGGATGCCGACCACGAAGAGGCATCCCAGGTCGGTCATGCACCCGGGCACCTTGTCCTGGCACGGATCCGACTTCTGTGTGCCGTGGCAGGGCATCGCCCCGCCGTCGCCCCCCATGTTAGCCATCATGGCCATGCCCGCCGTGTCCGCCTGCGCGGACGGCAGATTCTGCATCAGACTGGCGCCGAGGAAGGCGACGATCGTGATGACAGCGATGACCAGCCTGGTAAGGCGGAGGAGCATGGCGTCAACATAGCCCTCGTTGAGCCGAGGTAGAAGGCCCGGTCGTGTAAGCTGCGGTTATGCGCCGTCCATTCTTGGCATTCGGCGCTCAGGCTAGGTGCAATGGGTGGCCAACTATCTCCATCCCCGGCGGGTCGGTCGACATCGCAGGTACGGCCGTGCCGCGGGAACCGGCTGGGCCGGTTACTGTATGCTGGATCGGAGTCCTGCGGGCACTTCCTCCCTCCGAAGCCTCAGCGGCTCCAAGCGCCGCAATGACTCCCGCGCGGCCTTCGCGCAATCCTCGCCGGTCGCGGTCCCACCTTGCTGGTGGCCCGACAGAGACGCTCGCTCTTGCAGCCGGACCGAACGGGAAGGCAGCAAGGACGTTTTTCTCGCAAGCCCGCTTGGCTGGGCACAGCTGCGAAGCGGGTAGGAGCAACGCCGCCATGCCACGCTTCGGGTCTACCGCCGCACTTGCCGGGGCGCTCGCCCTCAGTGCGTGCGCCGTGGCGCCGCCGACCGGACCTACCGCCTTGATGTTCCCGCCGCAGGGGAAGAATCTCACGCAGTTCAACCAGGAGGACGCCGCCTGCCGCGGCTACGCGCAGCAGCAGATCGGCGGGGGCTCGCCGCTGCATGCAGCGAACCAGAGCGCGGTCGGCAGTGCCGCTGTGGGCACGGCGCTCGGCGCGGGTGCGGGCGCCCTGCTTGGGGCGGCGGCTGGCAGCGCCGGCGCAGGCGCCGGGCTTGGCGCGGGAGGCGGCCTGCTGGCGGGTTCGGCCGTCGGCGCCGGGAACGCCCAAGCGTCGGCAGGGAGCCTCCAGCAGCGATACGACACGGCCTACGTGCAGTGCATGGCTGCTAGCGGTAACAGTCAGCCAACCTATGCGGCGGTCTCGCCCTACTCCTATGCGCCGGGCACCTACTACGGTGCCTCGCCCTACTGGGGCGCCCGGTCCTATTACGGCCCATACTGGGGTGCCCCTGCGGTGAGCCTGGGATTCTTCGGCGGCGGCTGGGGCCATCGCCACTTCGGCCACTACAACCACTTCGGCGGCCATCACCACTTCGGGGGTCACGGCCACCGCCACTAAGCCGGGCGGTACGACACAGGCGAGGCGAGCCCCTGCGTAGCCCCCGGCTCGCCCGCGGCCTCGACCGCGCCGCCGCAAACCTCCTGCGCGGTTCCGACCCAAGGCCAGGCGAGTGCAGCGGCCAGGAGCAAGGCTGCCATCGGCGGCGTGCGGCGGCGAGCACGCGGAGGCATCGGAGCGCTACTCGGCGGCAGCGCTCATGGGGGGCTTCCTGCGCGGCAGGGCGATGAAGACCGCCACCGCCATCAGGACCGCGATCTGCAGCGCCAGCGCCTCCCAGCTCGGAGCAACGCCGAGGTCGGCGAGCCAGTCCGGAATCTCGACGGGCGTGAACGGCACCACCGCCTGCTCCTGGAACTCCTGAATCCCGGCACCGACGAAGCGTGCCGCCATGGCGAGGAGGAACACCGAGGTTGCGACGAACAGAGGGCGCAGCGGCAGGCGCAACGTGGCGCGGCTGACCACCCACCAGAGGACCGTGAGGCACAGGGCGGCGACGCCGAGGCCGAGCAGCATCGGCCCCAGGCTGACCGCCGTGGTGCCGAGTGCCAGCAGGAACAGCACCGTCTCCGCGCCCTCGCGGAAAACCGCGAGGAACCCGATGCCGCCCACGGCAGTGGCGACGCGCCCCGACGCCAGCGCCCGCTCGGCCTGCCGCTTCAGGGCGCCGGTCCAGGCGCGCGGGTCGGAGCGCAGCCACATCCAGCCGCCAGTCCAAAGCATCAGCGCCGCAGCGACGAGGCAGGTGACGCCTTCGACCCTGTCGTCGTGCGCGCCACCGCTCCAGGTGGCGTAGGTGACGGCCAGGACCAAGCTGGCGGCGAGCCCGGCCAGGGCGCCCCAACGCAGGGCGCCCATCCGATCCGGTGCCGCCCGGCGCAGGAACGCGGTCAACGCCGCCAGCACCAGGATGACCTCCAAGCCCTCGCGCAGCAGGATGACTGCGGCCTCTACGGCAACTGACCCCATGCCAAGCCTTCCAAATGAGAATGATTCTCAACAAATGGGAGTTTGACCCCGGGCAGGCAAGGCTTGGTTCCTGCCAACTCCGTCAGGTTGTCGGTCGGCTGGCGTCGTCAGCCATGCGCCGCCACGCCCTTGAAGCGGTATCCGAGCAGCCGCAGGGCGTTCAGCGTCACCAGCACCGTCGCCCCGGTGTCGGCCAGCACAGCGGGCCAGAGGCCGGTGACGCCCGCCACCGTCGTCACCAGGAAGACCGCCTTCAGGCCGAGTGCGACGGCTACGTTCTGACGGACATTGCTCATCGTCGCGCGCGAAAGCCCGACCAGGGCGGCCACGTCCGCAACCCGGTTGTTCAGGATGGCCGCGTCCGCTGTCTCCAGGGCCACGTCGGTCCCGCCGCCCATCGCCACGCCGACCGAGGCCGCCGCCAGTGCCGGCGCGTCGTTGATGCCGTCGCCGACCATCGCCACCGGCGCCTGCGCTTTCAAGGTGCCGATCTCGCGCAGCTTATCCTCGGGCAACAGGCCCGCCTGGACGTCGAGGCCGAGCGCGGCAGCGATGGCCCTGCCGGTCCGCGGATTGTCGCCGGTCAGCATGACCGCCCGAACCCCGAGGGCGTCGAGCGCTCGGATGCCCGCGGCGGCGTCAGGCCGGGGTTCGTCGCGCACCGCAATCAGGCCGTTGGGCGTGCCGTCCACGGACACGACCACCACCGTCTTTCCTTGGTTCTCCCACTCCGTGACCGTCTGCTCCGCCTCGGATGGGAGCGGCGCCTGCTCGGTCGCGTAGGAGGGCGAGCCGACGGCAACGCGCTTGCCGGACACGACCGCCTCGACGGCCTTGCCGGGAATGGTGCGTGAATCCTTGGCAGGGCGCAGCGGGATGCCTTCCGCCGCCGCCCACTCCAGGATGGCGCGGCCGAGCGGATGGCTGGAGCCGTTCTCCACGGTGGCTGCGAGGCCAAGCACCGTCCGCTCCGAGCCGGTCAGGGTGAGGACGTCGGTGACGCGCGGGCGCCCCTCGGTCAGGGTGCCGGTTTTGTCGAAGGCGACGGTGCGGATCCGACCGATGGTCTCCAAGGCGCCGCCCCCCTTCACCAGCAGACCGCGACGGGTGCCAACGGCGAGGCCGGAAGCAATGGCGGCGGGAGTGGATAGGACGAGTGCGCACGGGCAGGCGACGAGCAACAACGCCAGGCCGCGGTAGATCCAGGTGTCCCAGTCGGCGCCAAGCACGAGCGGTGGCGCCACGGCGACCAGGGCCGCCACGGCGACGGCGATGGGAGTGTAGACGGAGGAGAAGCGTTCAATGAAGCGCGCCGTCGGCGCCTTGGCCTCCTGCGCCTCCTCTACCAGCCGGATGATACGGGCGATGGTATTGTCGGAGGTGGGCTTCGTCACCCGGACCTGGAGCGCGCCGGAAGCGTTGATGCTGCCCGCGAAGACGGGAGCGCCCTCGGCTTTGGAGACGGGGGCAGATTCGCCGGTCACCGGGCTCTCATCGACCTCGGATTCGCCTTCGGCCACCTCGCCATCGGCTGACACGCGGTCGCCCGGCCGCACCAGGACGAGGTCTCCCACTTTCAGGGTGGCAGCAGGCACTTCTCGCGCCGCGCCGTCCTCGATGCGCAGCGCCGTCCTCGGCACCAGGGCGCCCAGCGCCTCGATGCCCGCACGGGCGCGCCCGGCGGCGACGCCCTCGAGTAGCTCACCGATAGTGAACAGGAACACGACGACTGCAGCCTCGGAGGTTGCGCCGATGGCGATGGCGCCGACCGTTGCGATCGACATCAGCATCTCGATGCTGAAGGGCGACCCAGCCCGCGCGGCGGCGACCGCCTTTCGGCCGAAGAAGGCGAGGCCAAGTAAGGCGCCGGGCAGGTAGGCCCAGTGGTCCAGGGCGGGCACGGCCAGGGAGGCGGCGAACCCGGCCGCAGTCAACCCGCCCAGCACGGCGGCGAGTTGAGCCTTTGCGCCTTTCCACCAGGGCTGGCGGACGGAACTGCGAACCTCGGCCTCGGCCGCGGTGCCCGGTTCACCAGGGATCACCCGTGGCGCCTCGACCGGCGACATGCCGTAGCCGAGCTTGCGGACTTGGTCCTCGACAGCCATCCGAGGCGTCGCTGCCTCGTCTAGCCGGAAGGCCAGGATCTGGGTGCCGTAGTTGACCCTGATGTCCTCGGCGCCCGCCACCCGGCCAACGGCCGTTTCGATCTTGGACGCACAGGAGGGACAATCCATGCCCTCGACCCGGTACCGCAGGGCCGCCCGGGGCCTCGCGTCCATCTCCGCCAGTTTGCTGTCCGCCATCGCCAGCCTCCGTGATCGCCGCCCTATGTATGGGACCTACAGCGACTGTAGGTTCAAGGGCTGCGTCGAAGCGCCGCAGGCCGGTCAATATCCGCGAACGCAACGCTTCCGGCACCGTTCAGGGCCTACGACACAAGGCAGGAGGGCGGTCATGGTGGTGGGTTCGACCCCGGCGGCACAGGCAGCTGCACTTTATGAGCAGGACTTCGTGGCGTGGACCCGGCAGCAGGCGTCCGCCCTGCGCTCAGCGCAACACGGGGGTGTCGAAGCGATCGGGCTCGACTACGAGCACCTTGCCAGGGAGATCGAGCGCCTAGGCGAGAATCGGGAACGCGCGGAGGACCGCGCGGAGCCATCAGGGGCGGGCGCCCCCATCTGATGGCCGGTGCCTGGCTCTACACCCTGATCCCTGCCTCGGCGACGGTGCTCGGTGCCGCGATCGCTGTTTGGCGGCCACCTGGCCCGAGGGTCGCCGCCGCGATTCAGCACTTCGCCGCAGGCGTGGTCTTCGCCGCGGCGGCGGGCGAGATCCTGCCCGACCTGAAGCACGAGGGAGCGGCCCTGCCGGTGGCACTCGGGGGTGCCATCGGCGTCGCACTCATGCTGTTAGTGCGGCGTCTCGGTGAAGGTGCCCGGGGCGGCATCGCTCTCGCGGCGGTGGTCGGGGTGGACGTCCTCATAGACGGCCTCGTGCTGGGCCTCGGCTTCGCCGCGGGGCCGCGCGAAGGCCTGCTCCTGACCATAGCCCTCACGGTCGAGGTGCTGTTCCTCGGCCTGTCGGTGACAACCGAACTGCGGCCTACGTTGGGTTCGTCTGCGCGGACTGTCCTGGCTGTCGCCGGGCTTGCGATGCTGCTGCCGTTGGGCGCCCTGCTCGGCGCGCCTGCGGCGGGGTTGCCGCTGGCTTGGCGGACGGGTCTCTTCGCCTTTGCCCTCGTGGCGCTGCTTTACCTCGTGACGGAGGAACTACTGGTCGAGGCTCACGAGGGGCCCGAGGCGCCCTGGGTCACCGCCACGTTTTTCGTCGGCTTCCTGCTCCTGCTCCTGCTCGAGGAGGCGACCGGCTGACGCCGAGGTCACGGGCGAAGCCTCCTTGCGCATGCCGGGTGGCCTCAGCTTCTCGGTGCACGTTGCGCGGCGGCGCCCTTCTCATGACCGTGGTCGTGGTCGTGCTCATGCCCGCGGTCATGGCCGCCCGCGTCGTGGCCAACTGACCAGGCCGCATGTGGATCCTGCCCGCCATGCGCGCCGGGCAGTTCCACCTGCACCGTCGCATGAGTGATGCCGAAGCGCTCCGCCAGGATGGTGCCGAGCGTGTCCTCCAGCCTCTCCTCACGGGCCAGGGTCGCGTCCACCACGACATGCGCCGATAGCGCGACCTTGCCGGAGGAGAGCTCCCAGATGTGCAAGTCGTGCATCCCTTGGACGCCTGGCGTGGCCAGAATGCCCTGCTCGACCGCATCAAGGTCCACCCCAGCAGGCACGCCCTCCATGAGGACGTTCCCGGCCTCCCGCAGCAGCGTCCAGGTGCGTGGCAGCACCCAGAGGGCAATGGCGACGCCGAGCACCGCGTCCACCCAGGTCCAGCCGGTCAGCCAGATGACACCGGCGCCCACGATGACCGCGACCGAACCTAGCACGTCGCTCCAGACCTCGAGGTAGGCGCCCTTGACGTTGAGGCTGTGCTCGCTGCCGCCTGCCAGGATCCGCATGGACAGCCAGTTAACCGTCAGCCCGATCACGGCGACGACGAGCATCCCGAGGCTCTGCACCTCAGCCGGGTTGCGGAAGCGCTGCCACGCTTCCCAAAGGATGTAGAGCGCGACCAGGAACAGCAGCGAAGCATTGAAGGCGGCGGCCAGGATCTCAAGGCGGTGGTAGCCCCATGTCCGCCTGCGATCAGCGGGCCGCCGGGCGGCCCGGATGGCCGCGAGCGACACCGCGAGCGCTGCGGCGTCGGTAAACATGTGCGCGGCGTCGGAGAGCAGAGCTAGGCTGCCTGTGACGAAGGAGCCGATGACCTCGGCGATCATGAAGCCGCCGGTGAATACAAAGGCCCAGAGCAGCGCGCGCTCGTTGGCGCCTGCCCCGTGGTTGTGTCCTGCGCCCATCTAAGAGGTCACAAACGGAGCGCGGGAAATGCGCGCCCGGGCAACGTCACGCGTGAAGGCATGGCTGGCTCTCCTGGCTGCACAGGTCACGTTTGGTGTTGCAACCGAAGCATGAACGGGTGCCGCAGCACCTCGTTCCGCGTCGGTCTCATGCAGGCTTGAGGCCGGAGTCCGGCCAGTTTCGCTGCGCGGTGTCTGCTAATCGGCCGAGAGCCGCGCGGCCCAGTGTGCCTGGGCCGCGCGGACGACGTCAGCCACCTGTTAGGAGGATGCTCCGCCAGTCGCCGCCTGCTTTGCCTGCTGCGCCGTCATAGACAGTCGCGCCCGGTTGCCGTCTACGGAGGTAACGGCGCTGACCGGTACGTAATGATGGTGCTGGCCGGACCCGTCGGGGTCGTCGCGCTTGGTCAGCTTGATCCGGTCGCCCTCGACCTTATCCACAGTGCCGACGTGCTGGTCGTCTGAACCGACGATCTCCATGTGTTCCTTGATTTCGGAAGCGCCTGCCATCTGTCCGTTCTCCTCGCCTGCTCGCGGGGATACGCGACGGCAGGATAGTAACGAACGGGAACGGGAGTCGGATGCATTACCCCGTCGCGGCCCAGACAGGCGTCCGGATGAGCCTGCGGGTGTGTACGGGAAAACGCCGGTTTGCGGCGCCTGCGGGTCGGCCCCATCTTGGTTCCATGAACGCGCGAACCACCACGCAGGCCGCCGATCGCGCGGCTGCAGTGATCCCCATTGGCCAACTCGCCCGCGAGGCGGGTTGCAAGGTGCAGACCGTGCGCTGGTACGAGGAGATCGGCATCCTGCCTCCGCCCGCCCGGACGGAGGGTGGCCATCGGCTTTACGGCCGTGCCCATCGGGAGCGGTTGGCCTTCATTCGGCACGCGCGGGAGTTCGGTTTCGGGCTCGACGCCATCCGGCAACTCCTCGACTTAGCTGCCCATCCCGAGCGTCCTTGCGGCGACGCCCATGCCCTGGCGGTCGCGCAACTCGCCGAGGTCGAGGCCAAAATGCGACGTCTGGCCGTCCTGCGGAACGAGCTTGCCCGCCTCGTGGAAACCGGCTGCGTTGAAGGCCTCGCCGCTGAGTGCCGCGTCCTCGAGACCCTCGCCGACCATGACCATGGTCACTGCCTGTCGCACGCTCACGCCGCGGCCGAGGGCGCCGTCACAAAATGATGCACGGGTGGTCAAGCTCATGCTTGAACCTCAAGTCGCTGTAGGTTCTATACCCCTGAGCCATGCCGTTGCCGGTAACCGCCACGCGCTGGCAATGAGCGGGACCGAAGGGCGAGGAGAAACATCGTGCGGCGACGGACCATGACCGGCTGGGTGGCGATGGCGGCCTTGGTGCCCGCTCTGGCATGGGGCCAGGCTGGAGGCCATGGGCATGCCCACAGCGGGAACGAGGTCAAGATCGGCCGTCACGAGGTGGGGTTGGAAGTCCGCGGCGGCCAAGCGACCCTGTCCATTGTCGACGACAAGGAGCAGCCCGTGGACGCCGCGGCGTTCAGCGCGACCGCCGTCGTCCTGGCCCGTGGCAATGAGCGTCGTACCCTGGAATTCGGCCCTGCAGGCGGGAACCGCCTGGTGGCGCCGGTCGATTTTCCGGTGGACGGCAAGTTCCGCGCAACCGTGACGCTGCGGGGCCCGGGCGGCGACCTCGGGACTGGCCGCTTCAACGTCGACCCGGTGCGCTGAGGGCAACTGTCGATGAGGCGGAGCGCGGGCAGGAAGGGGCTGACGAGGCGGTGGACGGTCATTGCCCGCATGCTCGCCGTCGCCTTCCTGCTCGCCTTCCAACTGGTGCCGCCCTTCGCCGAGGCAGCCCACTCGGCCGCACCGTCCGTTCTCGCCGTAACCATCTCGGCTGCCACGGACCAAGACGGTTCCCGGGGCACGCCGTCGCGCCCGCACGGCATCGCCCACGCTGGTACCCACTGCGCCTGCCAGGTGGCTGACCGCCTAACGCCGCCGCAGCCCATCGGCCCCAGCGTCTTCATTACCGTGGACCGCCCGGCCTTCGCATACCACGCCCACGCCTCGCTCGAAGCAGAGCCTCTCGCGCGCCCACCCCGCGCCTGACCGAACTAGAGCCGCCCTAGCCGCCGCGCCCCGGAGAGACTTGGGGAGGCGGCTCGCCTCGCGTTCCGTCAGCCCCGGGTGCCATGATTTTCCAATTCCTTTCCGGCTTTCCACTCGCCCTGCTGGGCGCAGCCGCCCTCGTAACAATCTCCATGCCGTCCAACGCGGCCGACCCTCCAGCGCCGCGCCGCGTGGCGCAGGCGGCGCCCGCCCCGGTGACGTCGCCCCCTCCGGATGTAGGCGCCAGAATCATGGTGACCTCCCCCGAGCAGGCCGTGAACCTCGCCCTGGCGCGCGCGCCCATCCTGCGCAGCGCCGAGGCAGGCCGCCGGGCGGCACAGGGCGACTTGGTCCAGGCCGGGCTCCGCCCGAACCCGGAGGCCAAGATCGACAACCAGAGCTTCATCGCGTCGGGCCCGTACCGGGGCGGAAGCCCCCTCGAGACGAGCTTGGGTCTGTCGCAGCGGATCGAGACCGCCGGCAAGCGGCAAGCGCGCGTCGAGACCGCGGGCCGTGCCCTGGCGCTGACCGGCCTTGACGTGGAGGCGGCACGCCTGGATTTGGTCCGCGAGGTTGTGCGCGCCCTGGCCGGAGCTGTGGCAAGCGCCCGGGCGGTGGAGATTGGCCGCGAGCGGGTGCGCCTCGCCGACGAGGTGCTGCGCGCCACCCGCGCCCGCGTCGAGGCCGGCCGCGAGCCCTTGGTGCAGCAGCGACGCGCCGAGGTGGCGCGGGAGACGGCCGCGGTTGGCTTCGAGCGCTTACAGCGGGAGGCCGCAGAGGCGTTGCGCGCCTTGTCCGTGCTGCTGGCGGCACCGCGGGTGGAGATCTCTGCGGCCCGGGCGGCTTGGTTCGACAACATCGGACCTCGGCCCGACCTTGCCCGCGAGCCGGCGCTTCCGTCGAGCCAGCTCGACCGGGCCCGTTTGAACGCCTTGGTCGACCAGCGCCGGGCCGAACTGGACCTACAGCGGCGGAACGCGGTCCCGGACGTCACCATAAACGGGGCCGTCAGCCGGCTCCGCGAGGCCTCCCAGACCGCCACCGGCACCGCCTTCATCCTGGGCCTCTCGGTGCCGCTTCCGGTCTTCGACCGCAATCAGGGCAACATCCTCCGCGCCGGTGCCGAAGTGAACCGGGCGGAGGCCGATGCGGAGCGTGGACGGCTCTACCTCGATGCGTCCCTTACCGATGGCGAGCGGCGCCTGGACCAGTCCTGGCGCGCCGCCGACAGCCTCCGTCGCATCGTCCTGCCGGCGGCCGGAGAGGCCGCTGCCTCGGCGCGCGAGGGTTACGCCGCGGGCAAGTTCTCGCTGCTCGAGGTGCTCGACGCTCAACGCGCCCTGTCCGATGCCCGCGAGCAGCTCAACGCCGCCCTACTCGAGATGCAGCAAGTGCGCGCCGACATCGCCCGGCTGCGCGGTCGCGCCGCCACCCCCACCCCAGCTTCCGCTCCCGCGGGGAGGCAGTGACCATGAAATCCGTTCTCATCTTTCTCGCGGGTGCCGTGGTCGGCCTCGGCGGCACCGTGCTGGTACCCGGCGTGCCCGCCACGCTGCGCTCCAGTCTGGGTCTCGCTCCAGCGGTCGAGGTGGCAGCCCCAGCCCGCGCCGCTGAGCCCGCCAACGGCAAGGGTCACGCCCATGGACCGGGGGAGGAACACGGCGACGAGGCCCCCGAGGGCGCCCTCCGCATGACCGAGGAGCAGATCGCGGGCGCCAAAATCGAGGTGGCGGAGGCAGGGCCAGGCACCATCGCACGCCGCGTCTCCCTGCCCGGCACCGTGGCCGCGAACGCCGACCGTCTGGCACACGTCCCGGCCCGGGTGGCGGGCATCGTCACCGCCCTGAACAAGCGGTTGGGCGAGACGGTCGCGGCGGGCGAGGTGCTGGCGGTGGTCGAGAGCGCCGAGATCGCCACCGCGAAAGGCGACTATCTCGCCGCGCTGCGCACCACCGAGCTCGCCCGCGTCACCTTCGAGCGCGAGCAACGGCTGTGGCAGCGCAAGATCTCCGCTGAGCAAGACTTCCTGAAAGCGCGGACCGACTGGCAGGAGGCGCAGATCCGTCTCGACCTCGCCCGCCAGAAGCTGGCCGCCATCGGCCTGGGCCAAGCGGAGATCGAGTCCCTGCCGCGCCAACCCATCGAGGCGCTCCGTCGCCAGGAGGTGCACGCGCCCATCGCAGGACGGATCACAGCCCGTCCCAAGATGCTCGGCGACGCGGTATCGCCTGACGCCGAGGTCTACACCCTGGCCGACTTGTCCACAGTTTGGGTCGAGATGGCGGTGCCGCCGGGCGACCTCACCTTCGTAAAGGAGGGGATGCCGGTGCGCATCCGGAGCGAGGGCGAGGTGCGCGGAGAGGGCCGCATCGTCTTCCTCAGCCCGGTTCTGGACCCGCAGACGCGTTCGGCCCGCGCCGTGGTCGAGGTGCCGAACCCCGAGGGCGCTTTCCGGCCCGGCGGCTTCGCCACGGCTGAGGTCGCCAGTGAGGAACAGCGCGCTGACGTGCTGGTGCCCCGTGGCGCCGTGCAGGAGATCGAAGGCGAGAGCGTAGTTTTCGTGCGCACGCCCGAAGGCTTCGAGAAGCGCGAGGTCGTGCTCGGCCGTGGTGACCAGGATGGAGTCGAAGTGGTCTTCGGCCTCGACCCAGGCGAGCGCTACGCCGCCGCGAACACGTTCGTCCTCAAGGCCGAGCTCGGGAAATCCGAGGCCGAGCATTCGCACTAGGGCCGCCGCACCATGATCGCACGCATTCTCGACTTCTCGGTCCACCAGCGCTGGCTGGTGGTGCTGCTGGTCGCTGCCGCCGCCGCATTTGGCCTACGTTCGCTGCAGTCGCTGCCCATCGACGCGGTACCCGACATCACCAACAACCAAGTGCAGATCAATACCTTGGCGCCCGCCCTCTCACCCTACGAGGTCGAGAAGCAGGTCACCTTCCCGGTCGAGACAGCGCTCGCGGGTATCCGCGGCCTGCAGTCCACGCGCTCGCTCTCACGCAACGGCTTCAGCCAGGTCGTCGCCATTTTCCGCGACGACGCGGACATCTACTACGCCCGCCAGCAGGTGCTGGAGCGGCTGACCGAGGCGCGGGAACTGCTGCCGCCCGGCGCCGAACCGCGCATGGGTCCGATCTCGACCGGGCTCGGCGAAGTCTACATGTGGACCGTCGATTGGGCGCCGCGGAAGCAGGGCGACACCGCGCGCGAAGGCAGGACAGGCTGGCAGGCGGATGGGAGCTACCTGACGCCGGAGGAACAGCGTCTCGCCACGGAGCTGGAGCGCACGGCCTACCTTCGCACCCTGCAGGACTGGGTCATCCGGCCACAGCTTCGCAACGTGCCAGGCGTGGCGGGTGTGGACGCCATCGGCGGCTTCGTGAAGCAGTATCATGTCCAGCCCGACCCGGCCCGGCTCATCGGCCTCGGCCTGTCCTTCGCTGACGTGGCGGAGGCGCTGGAGCGCAACAACGCCAGCCGCGGCGCGGGCTATCTCGAGCGCGGCGGCGAGGGCTACGTCGTCCGCTCCGGCGGACGCTTGGAGACCCTGGACGACATCAGCAACGTGGTGGTGGCGACGCGTGAGGGCGTCCCGGTGCGAGTGCGCGACCTCGCCCGGGTCGAGGTTGGCAAGGAACTGCGGACGGGCAGTGCCAGTGCGGATGGGAAGGAAGCGGTGGTCGGCACCGCACTGATGCTGATCGGCGAGAACAGCCGCACAGTCGCCGCCGCAGTGGATGCCAAGGTCAAGGAGATTGCCCGCAGCCTGCCGCCGGGCGTCCAGCTGCGCACCGTCCTCAACCGCACAGAACTGGTCGACGCGACTATCCACACGGTGGCCAAGAACTTGGCCGAGGGCGCGCTACTGGTCGTGGTGGTACTGTTTCTGCTGCTCGGCAACCTGCGGGCGGCGGTGGTCACCGCCTTGGTCATCCCCGTGACCATGCTGCTGACCGCCACCGGCATGCTGGAGGGTGGGATCAGCGCCAACCTGATGAGCCTCGGCGCCCTCGACTTCGGCCTCATCGTGGACGGTGCCGTCATCATTGCCGAGAACAGCCTGCGCCACCTGGCCGAACGGCAGCACGCGCTCGGGCGCGCCCTTTCCCTGGAGGAGCGCCTCCGGACGGTGGCCGCTTCGGCCCGGGAGATGATCCGACCATCGGTGTTCGGCCAAGCAATCATCATCCTCGTCTACGTGCCGCTGCTCACCTTCCAGAGCGTCGAGGGTAAGATGTTCGCGCCCATGGCGCTGACCGTTATCATTGCACTGGCGGTGGCCTTCGTCCTTTCGCTGACTTTCGTCCCGGCCATGGTCGCCCTGGTGGTCACGGGGAAGGTCCAGGAGAAGGACAACTGGCTGGTGCGAGCCCTCAAGCGCGGCTACGCCCCGGCTTTACGTCTGGCTCTGCGGCGCCCGTTGCCGGTCATCGGCGCCTCGGCGCTACTTTTCCTTGTCTCGCTTTTCCTCGGCTCCCGGCTCGGCTCGGAGTTCATCCCGCAGCTCGACGAGGGCAACATCGCCATGCACGCGTTGCGCATCCCCTCGACGTCACTGACCCAGTCGCAGGCGATGCAGCTCCGGATCGAGGATGCCGTTTCGCGCTTCGCCGAGGTCGCGGTGATCTTCTCGAAGACCGGCACGGCCGAGGTGGCGGCCGACCCGATGCCGGTCAACGTCTCCGATGCCTTCATCATCCTGAAGCCGCGCGACCAATGGCCAGACCCAGCGCTGCCTAAGGAGGAGCTGGTGCGGCGCATCGAGGAGGCCGTGGGAAAACTGCCCGGCAACAACTACGAGTTCACTCAACCCATTCAGATGCGGTTCAACGAGCTGCTGGCGGGCACCCGCGGCGACCTGGCGGTGAAGGTTTTCGGCGAGGAGTTCGGGCCGATGCTCGCAGCCGCCAACCAGGTCGCGGGCATCCTGCGTGGCGTCGCAGGCGCCGAGGATGTCCGGGTGGAGCAGGCGACCGGGCTACCCTTCCTCGAGATCACTGTGGACAAGGGAGAGATCGCCCGGCGCGGGCTCAGCCTGAACGCGGTGCAGGAGGTCATCGGCACCGCCATCGGCGGGCGCGAGGCCGGTTGGGTCTTCGAGGGCGACCGTCGCTTCGCCATCGTCGTCCGGGTGCCGGAGGCGGTGCGCGCCGACTTCGAGGCCCTGCGGAACCTGCCGGTGGCCCTGCCCGGGGAGGCGCGCGCGGGCGGCGCGGCGACGGTGCCGCTCCGGAGCCTCGCCTCCTTCCGCCTGACCGAGGGGCCAAACCAGGTCAGCCGGGAGAACGGTAGGCGCCGCGTCGTGGTCACCGCCAACGTCCGCGGCCGCGACATCGCCTCCGTCGTGGCCGAGGCGCAAGCGCGGGTGGAGCGCGAGGTCCGGCCGCCGCTCGGCTACTTCATCACCTGGGGCGGGCAGTTCGAGAACCTCGATGCGGCGCGCACCCGCCTCATGGTGGTGGTGCCCGGCGTCTTCTTCCTGATCTTCCTCCTGCTCTACACGGCCCTTGGCTCGCCGCGCGACGCCCTGCTGGTGTTCAGCGCGGTACCCCTGGCACTGACGGGTGGCATCGCGCTGCTCTGGTTGCGCGACATGCCGTTGTCGGTCTCGGCGGCGGTCGGCTTCATCGCGCTCTCGGGGGTTGCGGTGCTGAACGGCCTGGTCATGCTGAACCACATCAAGCAGCTGCGCGGCGAGGGCCTGGGCCGGGATGAGGCTATCCGGCAGGGGGCGATGGACCGGCTGCGGCCGGTGGCCATGACGGCGCTGGTCGCCTCGCTCGGCTTCGTGCCGATGGCGATCGCCACCGGGGCGGGTGCCGAGGTCCAGAAGCCGATCGCCACGGTGGTCATCGGCGGCTTGGTCACCGCAACCCTGTTGACGCTGATGGTGCTCCCCGCCCTCTACGCCCGCTTCGGCAGCGCCGACGCACCGCCGGAGGATGCGGGGCTGCGGCCCGTGCCGGAACCCGAGGTCGCCGCGCGAGCGGGCCGTCCCGCCCCGGCCAAATAGGCGAGGGGACGCGGGCATGACCACGGCCGACCCGGCGCCGGTCCTCTCTGGGGAGGGGCGCCACATCCTTGTTGTCGAGGATGACGGGGAGCTGCGTCCGCTGCTCCTGTCCCTGTTGCGCCGGAGTGGCTTCCGGGCGACCGGCGCGCGCAACGGCGTCGAGATGGCCGAGGTGCTGGCGGATGCGGCCGGTGTAGACCTGGTGCTTCTGGACGTCATGCTTCCCGGCCGCTCGGGTTTCGAACTCTGCCGCGACATCCGGGCGCGGGGCGGCCTGCCGGTCATTCTGCTCACCGCACTTGGCGAGGCGTCCGACCGTGTCGTGGGCCTCGAACTCGGCGCCGACGACTACGTCGTGAAACCGCCCGATCCGCGCGAGCTCGTCGCCCGCATCCGCGCCGTACTGCGCCGCAGGGACGGCGAGTGGGCGTCCACCGAGACCGGCGCTCGGGACCGCGCCGCCTTCGGCGGCTGGACGCTCGACACGCGGCGGCGCGAGCTCACCTCGCCGGGCGGCGGGCGGGTCGAATTAACCAGCGGCGAGTACGACCTGCTGCTCGCCTTCGTCGAGCGGCCACAGCGCGTGCTCTCCCGTGACCAATTGCTCGACCTCGCGCGTGGCCGCGCCTTCGGCGGCCTTGGCCGTTCGGTCGACGCCCAGGTCAGCCGCCTGCGCGGCAAGCTCGGCGGTCGACAGGACGAGGTGGCCGGAGTCATCAAAACCCTTCGCGGTGCCGGGTACATGCTTGCCTGCGACGTGGAATGGCGATGACCGCCGCACGGCGGCGCTGGCTGCCGGACACGCTCCTTGTCAGAATCCTCGCTCCCGGCGTGTTCGCCCTCGTGGTTCTGCTGGTGGTGAGCCTTGTCGTGCACGCATCCCTCCTGCGGCAGGCGGCCGAACGGGGGGCGGCCGAGGTCGCGGCCCACCGCG
The DNA here is from genome assembly GCF_004355005.1 of Dankookia rubra. Lineage (GTDB taxonomy): Bacteria > Pseudomonadota > Alphaproteobacteria > Acetobacterales > Acetobacteraceae > Paracraurococcus > Paracraurococcus ruber_A. The sequence continues at coordinate 20,489 of NZ_SMSJ01000012.1, read as the reverse complement.
TTGCCGGGGTGGCCGAGGCTATCGCCGCGGTCGCGCGCCCTGATCGCTTCCGCATTGCACAGGCTCTGTCCGCCCCCGACCTCGCACTCTCCTGGGGCGATGCGCCGGACCTGCCGTCGGACCGCGCCAGGGCGGCGCCGGACCTGGCCCATGTCGGCCGCCTGGCCGAGGTGACGAGGGAGATCCGCGTCGCCCCTGGCCTGTCCGATGCCGAGCATGGTGCCCTTCGGAATGTGGCTGTCAGCGTGCAGCTCGTGGACGGCTCCTGGGTGAACGCGCGTGTCCTGGCCGTGTCGCTGATCGCCGCGGACGACGCCGCCTTCCGGGTTGCCGTCGGGACGGTTGCAGCCGCGCTGCTAATTTGCGTTGCCCTCGCCTCGCGTGTCGCGGCGGCGCCGCTGGCCAGGCTGGCGCGAGCGGTTCGGCATTTGCCGCCCGACGGTGACGCGCCGCTGCCTCAGGTGGGCGGGCCCCAGGAGGTGCGCGATGTCACGGAAGCGCTCGACGGAGCCCTGCGCCGGGTCCGCGACCTGTTGCGCCAGCGCTCGCTTGCCCTCGGTGCGCTCTCGCACGACCTCATGTCGCCGCTCGCGCGGCTGAAGCTGCGCGCCGACGAGTTGCCGGACCCTGCCCTCCGCCGGACGGTGCAGCGCGACCTCGCGGAGATGGAGGGTATGGTCGGCGACGTCCTCGCCTACCTGCGCGGCGCGGACGGCGGCGGTGAACCTGTCGTTCCGGTCTCGGTCACGGACCTTGTGCAGGTGGTGGTAGACGAGTTCGCCGAGACCGGCGCAGATGTGGAGGAGCGGCGCCTCGACGAGGCTACGGTGCTGGCGCGGCCGGTGGCCCTGAAGCGCGTCCTTCGCAACCTCGTCGAAAACGCGATCAAGTACGGCGCCAATCCTTGGGTCGAGGTTCTGACGAACCGCTCTGAGGTCGAGGTGCGGGTCGGCGACCACGGTCCCGGCGTGCCGCCGGAGGATCTGGCCCGGGTTTTCGAACCGTTCTTCCGCGGCGACCGAGCGCGCGCGGCGGGCGGCGGCAGCGGCCTCGGCCTGCCGACCGCTAAGGCAATCGCCGAGGCCCACGGGGGAGCGCTGGAACTCGCCAGCGCTCCGGGAGGGGGAACAATCGCCGTTCTCAAGTTGCCTCCCACGTCGGCGGTCACGCCTGCCCAACTGCCGTCAAAGCCGGGCGCCTAGTAGCGTTAGGCGGGTGCCTGGCACGAGGCCGCGCTCAGCGCCCCGGCTGGGGCGCGCCGCGGCCGGGGGCATGCGGCTGCTGGCCACCGCCCTGGGTCGCGTCGAAGTGGGCGGGTGCGGCGTTGGGTGACTGGGTGGCAACGCCGTCCGGGCGGTGCGGCTGCGGGCCGTCGCCTCGAGGGGCGTCGAAATGCGCGGGTGCGCCGCCAGAATGGTTCGACGTGGCGCTCGGGTTGTGCGGCTGCGGGCCGTCTCCACGAGTCGAATCGAAGTGGGGCGCCCGGTCGCGTTGATCCGCGGCCTGAGCCAGGATCTGCAGCCGACCGGCGCTATCGTCCGCGAGGGCGGGCAGGGCGCTTGTGGCCGCTAGTAGCAGTGCGGCAACCAGAGCAACGTGGAGCTTCATCGGTGTATTCTCCTGTGCTGGCTGCCAGGAGGTGACAGCCACGACAGGCAATGATGTCGGTCCGCCATGTCGCGGGAGTGCACGGCGATGCATCCATTTGTTGCAAGACGTGGCCGGGCAGGATGCCGCCGCTTAACGTCCGTGGTGGCCACCAGGGTGATGTCCGCCCGCATGGTGGCCGCCACTATGACGGTGACCACCATGGTGGTGATGCTGGCGCGGCGGTACGTCGTGATGATGGTGCCTGCTGCCGCCCCAGTATCGCGGAGCGGCCGCATAGAGGGCTGGTCCATAGCCTGGGTAGACGGGCGCGCCGCCGTAATATGGCTGGGCGCAGGCTGGACCCGAGGCGAGCAGAACCAATGCGGCAATTGTGGCGGCCCGACGCATGACGGATTTTTTCCCGTTCTGATGCGTCTCATACCTAGGTGGCGAGATCGGCCGCCACATGGCGGCGGTAAGACGCAGATGAGGCGGCGGAGCAATACCTCGCACCAGGATCGCGGTGAACTGCATCGGCAGGGCGGAGGCGGAGCGATCGTGTTTCGCCGCTTATCGGCTGCTGGCTCAGTCGGGGATGTCGGGCTCATCGCCCCATACGGCTGACGCGGCGCCGTGCGCCTGTGCCGACCCGGCGCGGTTTGCCGCCGCGAAAGACGAACTGATGCCTGCGCTGTCGGTGGAGCGGTGAACGAGACGGCCGCCGGTGATAGTTCCGACGTAGCGCCCATTTGGGCCGTAGACCTTGTCGCTCCTGATTCGGCCGACCGCCTTTCCCGAACGGCTATAGACGGTGCCGCCGGAGACTTCGAGCGGCCGCCCGTTCTTCGTGTACAGGCCCATGTTCTCTCCCGACGCAGTTGGACGGCTCTTCAAGGCAGCCGATGCGGAAGGCTTGGCTAGTCGTCACCCATGGCCCTGGCGACTTCCGCCAGCGCGCTGAATTCGTCGAAGGCGGTGAACCTGGTCATCTTGGACGTGTGCTCGAGGGTAACGTCCTTGGCGAGCATCACGTCAGGATCGTCCATGCGCACTCCGTTCACGAGCGGTGCCTTCTTCACCCCGCTGGCCAGGCCCGACAGCTCCTGCAGCAGGTAATCCCTGGTGGCAGGCCGTCGGCACACGATCAGCACCTTGACCCCGTAGACCTCGTCGCCCTGAAGCTCCCTGTCGGGCCTCCAGGCGATGTAGACCCTGTCGACGTCGGTGTGCACCCTGTAGTCCTCGGTGCCGTCCAGCAGCGTCCGGCCGAACGCCTTCTCGACCTTCTTGTGGAACTGCCGCTTGTGCAGGCGGCGGTCCAGTTCGTCGGGCAGCGCAATCCGGGCGTAGTAGCGGGCGATCCAGCCCTGGAACGCCTTGAGCGCGGCCTCCGGCACCTGCATCTCGGCAGGCCGCATCTGCCGGAGCAATGCGCTCGGCAGGATGGCGCGGCGGGAGACATCGACGCGGATGCCGCGCCCTGGCGCATCGCCATCCAGGGGAAGCTGGAGGTAGCGGGTGATCTTGCCCTTGGCCTCGGGAGCCTGCGGGTCGAAGCCCTCGACGAGGCTGACGGCGGCGACCTCGAAGGCAGGCTCCGCTCCCTTGCCGACCAGGGAACAGGTCTGCGTGGCAATCAGGAGCAGGTCCTTGCCCGAGTCGTAGGCCAGGGTGCCCGGCAGGATGCTGGGGTCGGTCGGCTCGCAGAGGCTGCACTGCCGCCAGCAAGCCTCGGCGGCGGCGTCTGCCGCCGGATCCTCGTCCGCCATACGCTAAAGTCCCTGCAAGCCAAGTTATCTGGAGCCCACCTCCAGGTACTCGGACAGCAGATCCGCTGGATGAGGCGCTTCGTAGGATACCGCGCCGCGTGCCCGATCAGAAGAGATGGCGGCGTTCACGGCAGGCCGCAGTGCGTCCATGGCCTGCCGGATCCGATCCGGCTCCAGGACGGGCGCCATCAGCACCTCGTGCAGGGACGAGCCGTCCGGCAGCGTGCGCTTCCAGAAGCGGTGGAACACTCGCAGCGAGCCCTCCTCCTCCCCGTCAAAGGCTCCCACGAGCTGGCGCAGGCGCTCCGCGTTCGCGTGCCCGGCCTCGGCGCCCTTCTTCAGCCAGTCGTAAATCGTCTTGCGCTCGACATCGAGCACGTCCGACAGCGCCGTGATCGGGAAGTCGAGCTTGTTGACCAAGACGTCCGCCATGTCCCTGGCGGTTCGGACGGCCAGCTTGGGCACTGCGGCGACCGGCATCGCCCGAGCCGCCTGCGCTGGAAACGGAGCGGCCACCGAAGGGACGAATGCGGTCGCCAGCTGGAGCGCGGCATTGGCCAGGACCCCGGCGAACCAGTTGGCCGAGGGGCTTCCCCCCTGGAGCTTCGATGAGCTCCCCGCCTGGAGCTTAGCGACACTCGGCGAGAAGACTGTGGGCAGCCTGAGAAGCGCACCGTGGCCCTGCGCGATGACGAGCGTCATTCTTCTCTCCCCCAAATCTCGAACGCATGTGGTGTCGCTGCGGCTTCGAACACCTTCCGCAAAGACAGGTACAATCTTTCGAATTTCCCGCGCAGCGCCACCGGGTCGAGCTCCACCGGCGGCTCGAGCGGGGTGAAGTGGTCGATGTCCAGGATCACGAAGTCCTTGGCGTCGACCTGCGGCATCCAGCCGTTGCTCTGGACGAACGCGCTGGCCAAGTCCGCCGGGAATGATCCTTCCGGCCGCCTCCATGCCTGGAAGCGCAGCGCACCGTGCGGCGTCGCGAAGGAGGCAAGGTAGGCCCCTTCGCGCATCTCGATCGCGCTGTCGCCCATGTCGGCCGCGGCGGTGGGCAGGGCCCAGGGGCGCAGGTACTCGGTGACGGTCTCCGCCATCCCGGCACGCGGCTCCACGAGGTTGATGACGCGCAAGCCGAGGGCGGTGGCGTGGGTGATCCCCATCCCCGGGGTCTCCACGAGCGCGGAGACGGCGTCCCGGAGCCGATCCAGGAACGGGCCGTGCCCCTCGTAGGCCGTGCCCGCATGGACGAGCAGGAAGTCGGGACCGAGGACGACCGCGTAGGCGCGCTCCGGGTCCGCGAACTGCCATAGCTTGTCGAAGACCTGGTTGAACCGGACCCCTTCGGGACCGACCTCGGCCAGCACACCCTGATTCATGTGCTCGTCTACGAGCGGATACCGGTGCCGAATCTGCTCCTGAAAGTTGCCGACGTGCTGCTCCATGTTCAGTAGGCGTGGGAACCGGACGAGGGCGAGGGAGTAACGCAGCGGCGCGAACTTCAGCCGTTCCATCACTTGGCCCTCCTCCGACTATCCATCCGACTATACAAGCCACTAAACAATGGCTCCTGTCTATGCTCCCAACAAAAGTTCCGTGTGAACGGCGGTGCACCTGAACTGGAAAAGGAGAACTTTCAATAGGTTAATCGTTTGAGCTGCGCTGGGCACGCTCCAGTCCGCTCGAATGATCACCGCGACGCTGCTGCCTTTGATGGCGCCACCCGCCTCATACAGACGGCTCCGGCAGGGCCGACCCGGAGTTGCCCAAGGCTTTAGAAAGCCGCCTGAAGCGTCGCCGGGAGGCCGAGGGCGTCGTCGGATGTGCGCACCAGCGTCTCGTCACCCGCCGGTAGTGGCAGGGATTACCGCACCCTGCCGCGGCGGCACTGGGTTGGCGCTGTGAACTGTGACCCAGAACTGTCACGTGCGACATGCGACCTAACGGTTATAGTGGAAGAATGGAATCAAGAGACGCCGCCCTGGTCTTTGGCGCCCTTTCCCAAGAGACCCGCCTCGCCGTCCTACGCCTCCTCCTCTCTGCCGGGCCAAACGGCCTGCCTGCGGGCGAGGTGGCCGAACGCCTGGGCCTGCCGCCTTCGACGGCGTCGTTCCACCTAGGCGCCCTAGAACGGGCCGGGCTGACCCAGTCCACCCGGCAGAGCCGTCAGATCATCCACGCGGTCCGGCTCGCCTCGCTCCGCGAACTGGTCGCCTTCCTGACCGAGACCTGTTGCTCCGGCCAACCCGAGCTCTGTGGCGATATTGCCCGCCTCGGTCCCGCTCCTGTCGTCGAGAGGAAATCCATGACACCGGCCTTCAACGTGCTCTTCCTGTGTACGCGCAACTCCGCGCGCTCCCTGATGGCCGAAGCCATCCTGGACAAGGTGGGAGGGGACCGGTTCCGGGCCTACTCGGCCGGGTCGGACCCGGCGCCGCGGCCCATGCCCGAGGTCGTCGAGAAGCTCCAGGCACTGGGGCACGACGTCTCCGGCCTACGCTGCAAGTCCTGGAACGAGTTCACACATGCCGAGGCGCCGCGCATGGATTTCGTTATCGCCCTCTGCGACACCCTGCGCGGCCAGCACTGCCCGGACTTCGGTGACCACGCCATCACGGCCTCCTGGCCGCTGCCCGGTCCCGCCCAGTTCGCCGGGGGGACCACCGAGCGGGCGCTGCTGCTGAACGAGCTCTACGCGGGCCTGCACCGGCGCATCAGCATCTTCACCAGCCTGCCCATCGCCTCGCTGGACCGGATGTCGCTGCGGCACCGGATAAATGACCTCGGCGAGGCTCCCGTCTCGCTCGACGGGAGCCGCTGAGATGCGCGTCGGTATCAACGGCATGGGCCGCGTCGGCAGGCTGGCGCTCCGCGCGGCCCTGGGCGGCGTCTTCCGAGAGAACGAGGATCCGCGCGCGGGCAGCCGGCTGGACGTCGTCCATGTGAACGAACTTAAGGGCGGCGCCGAGGCAACTGCCCACCTTCTCGAATTCGACAGCATCCACGGCCGCTGGCGCGAGCGGATCGGGGCGGAGAATGACCGCGCCATCACCATCGGCAACCGGCGCATCGGCTTCAGCGCGGAAGCCGCCCCGGCCGAGGTGCCATGGGGCGACCTGGGCTGCGACATCGTTCTGGAATGCACCGGCAAGTTCCTTAAGCAGGAGCAGCTCCGGGGCTACTTCGACCGCGGCGTGAAGCGCGTCATCGTGGCGGCACCGGTCAAGGACGGCTCGGCCCTGAACGTGGTCGTCGGCGTCAATGACGACCGCTACGACCCGAGGGAGCACCGGCTGCTGACCGCCGCCTCCTGTACCACGAACTGCCTTGCCCCGGTGGTGAAGGTGGTCCACGAGGCCATCGGCATCCGGCACGGCCAGATCACCACCATCCACGACCCGACCAACACCAACGTGGTTGTGGACGCCCCGCACAAGGACCTTCGGCGTGCGCGCTCGGCCATGCTGTCCCTCCAGCCGACGACGACCGGCAGCGCCACCGCCATCTCGCTCATCTACCCCGAGCTCAAGGGCCGCCTGAACGGTCACGCCGTCCGGGCGCCGGTGCTGAACGCCTCGCTGACGGACGCCGTCTTCGAGATGCAGCGCGAGACCACCGAGGCCGAAGTCAACGAGCTGTTCCGCGCGGCGGCGGCGGGACCGCTCGCGGGCATCCTCGGCTTCGAGACCCGGCCGCTGGTTTCGGCCGACTACGCCAACGACACCCGCAGCGCGATCGTCGACGGGCCGAGCACCATGGTGACCGACGGCACCCTGCTGAAGGTCTACGCCTGGTACGACAACGAGATGGGCTACGCCTGCCGAATGGTGGACCTGGCCAACATCGTCATCGAACGGGGGACATGATGTCAGGCATCCGCAACTACCTCGTCGTGACCGGCGCCTACTGGGGGTTCACCCTCACGGACGGGGCGCTGCGGATGCTGGTGCTGCTGCACTTCTACCAGCTCGGCTACACGCCGTTCACGCTGGCCTTCCTGTTCCTGCTCTACGAGGCGGCGGGCATCTTCGCCAACTTCGGTGGAGGCTGGCTGGCGGCGCGCTTCGGCATCCCCCGCATGCTCTCCGTCGGTCTCAGCCTGCAGATCTGTGGGCTGCTCATGCTGTCGGCGCTCGACCCGACCTGGGGCGCGGCCATGTCGGTCGCCTGGGTGGTGGCCGCCCAGGGCGTCTCCGGGGTGGCCAAGGACCTGACCAAGACCGCCTCCAAGTCCGCCATCAAGGCGACCTCGCAGCAAGGCGCCGGTCAGCTGTTCCGATGGGTGGCTTGGTTCACCGGCTCCAAGAATGCCATGAAGGGCTTCGGCTTCTTCGTGGGCGGTGCCCTACTGCAGTTCGTCGGGTTCCGCCCGGCGCTCTGGCTGCTGGTGGCCCTGCTGGCCGCCGTTCTGACAAGCGTACTGCTGTCGCTGCCACGTGAGCTGGGCAAGGCCAAGGCGTCGAAGAGCTTCAAAGAGCTCATGGCGAAGAGCCGGGGCGTGAACCTGCTGGCGGGGGCCCGGATCTTCATGTTCGGGTCCCGCGACGTCTGGTTCGTCGTGGGCCTGCCGGTGTTCCTCTACGGCCAGGGCTGGCACTACGTCGGGGTCTCGACCTTCCTTGCCGCCTGGACCATCGGGTACGGCGGGGTGCAGGCACTGGCGCCGTCGGTTGTCCGCCGCAGCGAGGACGGGCTGTCGCGGGAGATCCCCGAGGCGCGGCTCTGGGCCGCTGCCCTGACCGCGATCCCGGCCGCCATCGCCCTCCTGCTGGCCACCGGCGGCGTCGGGCGCCCGGATGTGGTCGTGGTCGTCGGCCTGGCGGTGTTCGGCTTCGCCTTCGCGGTCAACTCATCCCTCCACAGCTACCTGATCCTAGCCTACGCAGGCTCGGAGAAGGCCGCTGAGGACGTCGGCTTCTACTACGCCGCCAATGCGGCAGGGCGGCTGTTCGGCATCCTGCTGTCCGGCATCCTGACCCAGTGGGGCGGCCTGCAGGCATGCCTCTGGGGTTCGGCGGCAATGCTGGCAACCTGCATGGCGCTGACCTTCATGCTGCCCTTGCAGGCACAGGAACGCTCGGTGCCGGTCTGACCGGGCTTCGGTCCAATCAGCGCAGCCACGCCGGGTGCGACATTTCGATGAATGCCGTTGAATCCAACCGGCGGGCCACCCACCCTACGACCAACATCAAAATGTCGTAGGGACAGCCAGATGGATTCAAAGCAGGCCGTCGCGGCGCTCGGGGCCTTGGCCCAGGATTCGAGACTGCAGGTCTTCCGCCTCCTGGTCGAGCAGGGGCCGGATGGGCTCCCCGCGGGCGTCATCGCTGAACGGCTGGGCATTCCGCCGTCGTCGCTGACCTTCCACCTGCAGCAGCTCCTGCATGCGGGGCTGGTTGCGTATTCCACGCATCGTGGGCAGCCGTTCCACGCGATCGTGGGCGCGAATTCCACGCCATCGCGGGCAGGCTGATCTGCCGACGCGATGATGGAGTCAGGCCTTCTGGCCGGCGTCAAGCGCTTCGCTGGCCGGCGTCCGCTTGGCGCGCAATTTCCGCATGCTCTCCCCCTTCAGCTCGATCCGATGGGCGTTGTGGACGAGGCGGTCCAGGATGGCATCCGCCAGGGTTGGGCTGCCGATCACCTCGTGCCACGCCTCGATCGGCGCCTGGCTGGTGACGATGGTGGAGCCGCGGCCGTGGCGGTCCTCGAGGATCTCAAGCACGTCCTCCCGCTCGGCCTGGGTCAGGACGGCCAGGCCCCAGTCGTCGAGGATCAGGAGGTCGACCCGGGCCAACGCCTTGAGCATGCGGGCGTGGCGTCCATCGGCACGAGACAGGGCCAGCGCCTCGAACAGCCGCGGGATGCGGTGGTAGAGCACGCGCCGGCCGTCGCGGCAGGCCTTGTGGCCGAGGGCGCAGGCCAGCCAACTCTTGCCGACCCCGGTCGGGCCGGTGATCAGGACGCCCTCGTGGCGGTCCAGCCAGGTGCCGGCGGCCAGGCGCTGGAACAGCGCCCGGTCGAGGCCGCGCGGGGCGCGCAGGTCGACATCCTCGATGCTGGCGTCGTGCCGGAGCGCGGCGAACTTCAGCCGCGTTGCCATGCGCCGGCTCTCGCGCTCAGCGGCCTCGCGGTCGACCAGCAGGCCGAGCCGCTCCTCGAAACCAAGGGCGACGATGTCGGGGGAGCGGCGCTGATCGTCCAGTGCCTTGGCCATGCCGGTCAGGCCGAGCGCGATCAGCTGCTCCTGGGTGGGGTGGGCGAGCATGGGGTCCTCTCTGCTGCGGGTCAGTGGAAGTAGCCCCCGCCACGGATGTTGCCGTGCGGCGGGGGAGGCCGCCGCTCCATCTCCTCCTCCAGGAAGGCCCGCTCGAGGCCGTTCTGCAGAATGGAGCGGATCGAGGCCACCGAGCGCGCCCGGATGCTGGCGCCGCGCCCGCAGGCGGCGTCGAGCCGGGCGGCTCCATAGGTCCTGGCCAAGGCCAGGATGCCGAGGCAGGTGCGGAAGCCCTGCTCGGGATGCGGGCGCGCCGCCATCACCGCCTCGCACAGCGCCACCGTCGCAGGGCCGATCCGGGCCGCCTCCTCCAGCAGCCGGGCGGGCGTCCAATGAGCGTGCCGGCGATGCGCACTCGGCATGTGCTCGGGTACGGTGCTGTGCCCGCGCCGATGCAGCGCCCGCGGGTGGCTGGCCACCCGCTCGCCGCGGTGGAAGGCCTCCACCGTGCCCTCGGCCACCCGCACGTCCAGCAACTGCCGGATCAGCCGGAACGGCACCGAGTACCAGTGGCCCTCGACCTCGACGTGGTAGTCCGGCCCGACCCGGCAGCGTTTCCACCGCGCGAAGGCATAGGGTCGCTCCGGCAGGTCGTGCAGCGCCGGCACATCGAGCGCGGCGAACAGCTCCGCCCGGCTGGCGCCGAAGCCGCGCATGATCCGGGCGTTCAGGTCGGCGGTCAGCGTGGTGATCGCGCCGTTCAGTTCGGCCAGGGAGAAGAACCGGGCATTGCGCAGCCGGGCCAGGATCCAGCGCTCGGCCAGCAGCACCGACTGCTCGACCTTCGCCTTGTCGCGCGGCTTGCCCGGCCGCGCCGGCAGGATGGTGGTGCCGTAGTGCTCGGCCAGTTCCAGATAGGAGCGGTTCAGCCCGGGCTCGTACCGGTCGGCGCTGATCACTGCCGACTTCAGGTTATCGCAGACCACGAACTTCGGCACCCCGCCGAGCGCCGCGAACAGGCTGACATGCGCCCCAATCCAGTCCGCCAGCCCCTCGCTGGCCCGGGCCTCCGCGAAGATCAGGTTGGAGGCGCCCATCGTCGCCACGAACAGCCGCGCCTGCCACACCACCCCGCTGTCCGGGTCGGTGACGCCGATGCTGTCGCCGGCGAAGTCGACGAAGACCTTCTCGCCGCCCACATGGCTCTGGCGCATGCGCGGCGACAGGCGGGATTTCCAGGCCTCGTAGGCCTCGCAGAACCAGGAATAGCCAAAGCCCTCCGGGTGCCGCGCCCGGTATTCCTGCCACAGCAGCGCCCGCGTCACGCCGCGGCGACGCAGTTCCCGCTCCACCTCCGCCCAGTCCGGCACAGGCCGGCTGGCGACCGTCTCGGTCGCCGGCGGTCCCGGGAACAGCCGCCGCTCGAGCTCGGTGTCGGTCAGCCCCTCCGGCAACGGCCAGGACAACCCAGCCGCCCGGGCCCGGCTCAGGTAGGACCCGATCGCCCCCTTGCTGATGCCCAGCGCGGCGACCATGGCGCGCTCGCTCAGCCGGGCCTCGTACTTCAGCCGCAACACGTCTCGGATCCGGCGCATCGACAATCTCTCGGTTGGCATCCAGCGGACCTCGTCAGGGACGAAGCCGCCTTAGCCCGCTCAGACTGTCGCCAGACCAGCGCTGGGCACCCCTTCTCAGGTGCCCGCGATCCCGTGGAATCGCTGCCCGCCTTGCCGTGGAAACCCTGCCCACGATCCCGTGGAATCAGTGCCCGCGATCACCTGGAATACGCAGGATGACGGGCGAAATTGGCCAAAGTCGAGCTGAGAGGGTGTTTAGCTATGTGCCGCGACGGCCGTTGCCGGCTGCAGTGCTCGCAGTTGCTCCTCGAGTGCCGTGGCGCGGCCTGCCGCCTCCCCTGCCCGGCTGAGGGCCTCGCGCGTTACCGTTTCCGCTTCCGCCTGCTGCCGCTTTGCGGCTTCCAAGTCGGCGAGGAGGCGCGTTACCTCGCCCTGGTGTTTCGCTAGCTCCTGCTGGATGCGATTGACCTCTTCCCGATGCGCTGCCTGAGCGTTTGTCGCTTGCTGCCGGGCAGTAGCAGCATCGGCCTGATGCGCTGCCCGCGCCTTGTCGATCTGCTGCTGCGCTCTAGTGAGATCGGCGGAAAGGCGGCTGACCTCCGTGTTCCTTGCCGTCTCGGAGCGCTCCAGCGCCGTGCGGAGGTGCGCCACTTCATCCCGCATGGCGGCTGTTTGGGCCTCAGCTGCAGCCCGCGCCTCGGCCGCGGCTTGAGCCGCCCGCCCAAAACCTTCCAGCTCGCCTTGTAGATCGGCGGCCTGCGCCTCCGCCTGTTGCGCACGATCCAGGGCTTGGCGCTCTCGCTCCGTCAGGCCGGCGATCTGGACGCGAGCCTCGCCAACCTCGGCTTCCAGAGTGGCTATCGCTTCCCCTCGCCGGTTCAATTCCGCCTCCGTCGCGCCCACACTTGCCTCTGCTAGGTCCAGTTCGCCACTGATGCGCAGCTGGGACGCCTGGAGATCGTCTGTGATGCGCCGGTATGTCGCATCTGCATCCTCTCGCGCATGGCGGTGGATCGTGCAGACAATCGTATCCAGATCCGATGCGAGGCTGCTCCGCGCCGCGGCTACGAGCTCGAGCACGGGAGCTGGCAGGCTGACAGTGTGGGCCGGTTCGGCCTGAGCTGGCGGAGCCGTATCCCCTTGGGCCGTCCAGACGGCCAGCAAACGGCGCGGGTTGCCGCGATCGCCAACCTCACGGCGGATCGACCAGCCGTTGATCTCCTCTCCACGGGCGCGAACTCGGCGCGCGGCTTCCAATACCTCTACGTCCGTCACGAGCGCAGGCCTCATGGGTAACTAGCTCCGTAAGTTAGTTCGTTTGTCCGAACCAACTTACAAACCAACAAACTAACAAATTGCTAGCCGCAGATTGCTCCCCCCCCTCCCCTCCTGCGCCGCGCCCGGGATAGTAGATGCTTTCGCACGCTAGCGGAGATAGCTAGCTAGCGTCCGCTTTCGGCGCTTGCGTATGCTAGCAGGAGTAGCATACAGAGGTGGGGTTCGGGTACGCCGCTAGAGGCGCTAGCAGAGCTATCGGGGGTTAGCATGGGCAGCATCGTTACGATTGCCACGAGCAAAGGAGGAGGTGGGAAGACCGCTCTCACAACCCTTCTTGCCGCCAATCTGGCGCCGCGCCTCCGGATCAGCGTCACGGACGCGGACCGAAATGCCTCCTTCGCTACTTGGTACAAGCTGGGCTACGAAGGGGCAGCCATAACGTGCCAAACGGAGATCCGGCACGTCGAGGTCGTGGACATGCTGCAGGCTCAGGCTGAAACCCACGACCTAGCCCTGTGCGACACCGCCGGATTTGAGAACCAAACGGCTGCCATGGCGATTGCCACAAGCGATGCAGTCCTGATTCCCTGCATGGCGGATCGGGGCACGGCGCGTGAGGCAATCAAAACGGCCAAGCAGGTGATTGCTTGTGGCAAATCGGCCCGTCGCGCCATCCCTTACTACCTCGTGCCTATAGCGTGGAATCCGCGAGGCCTGGCGGAGCGCGCCACGCTCGAGGATCTAGCTGAGGCGGAGGCCGGGCTCGGTATCAAGCTCCCGATGCTCAAGCAGCACATCTCCAGCTCGGCCGAGATCAAGAAAATGTCCTACACGGGCCGGGTGCCGCTTGGGGGAACGATCGGCCTGGAAGCTGATCGGCTGATCGCTGAGCTGACCACCCTCGGTGTGGTGCCAGCAAAGTCGGCTTACCCGGCAGGCATACCAGTCCAACCCGACCTACTGGACGCCAAGCAGGACGCGGCCGGATAGCGCCGATTATCCCTCATAGCTCAGCGAGCATACGATAGCGGCGCTAGCGCCGATAACGGGAGTAGCGTTATGGCTGCAGGATTGAAACGGAAACCCACTGGGCTGGAATTAGCTGGAGCGTTGGCCGAGGTCACCGGAGATCTCCCGGCGACCACCGCAGTCCGCACCGAACCTGAGCGGGGCGCGGAACGTCGCCAGGTGCCTGCTTCGGCGGCAGCGCGGGTGGAACTGGTGCAAATCAATTTCCGGGCCAGCAAGGACTTGGCGAAGCTGATCTCCAGGCTTTCGGCCGAGCGTGGCAGCACACGCCGCCTGTTCGCTCAGCTGCTCCAAAACGACGGGCACGAGGTGCCGGCGGCCGACCTCAATCCACCAGACACCCGTAGGCGTTACGACGACTAGCAACGCTAGCATCTGATAGCTTCGCTAATGTGCGATAGCAGGGCGAGCGCCGTTAGCGGCAGATAGCCAAACTAGCGGGTCATAAAGGCCGAGGGGCCGAACAAGGACACGGGTGAGGTCCGCGCTATGGAGGGGGCCGCAGGGCGCGGCTAACGCAATTGCCTTCAATCGGGTGGCCCTGGGATTCCCGGTGTCGAGCATTCCAGTGTTCCCCTGGCCGCAGCACCCCGGCTACTCGACGGCCGAGGGGCAGGATCTGAACGAAAGCGCCCGCGCGGCCGGTGATGATCCGAACGATTAGTGGGTGGCGGAAGCGCCCGTCGACCTGCTGCAGATGTCCGAGATCTGGATTTCGCCCAGCATAGCCAACCCGAAGCTCAAGCGATCAGACGCCTATCTGCTCGACGTACAGCAGATGTCTAAGGTGTGTCGGGCGGTTCCCAGCACCTACATCCTTCCAAGCTGGATGCCGCAGGCCCAGGCGGCGCGTCTCGGAGCGAGGACAGGCACCCGCGTTCTACAGCCCCGCGGCGGCCTGGTGCGGGATTGAGATCGATGGGTGCTGCAGCGGATCGTAAACCATCCTCACGGCAGGATTGGGATCCAATCTTTCCGGCGATAGGACAGCTTATGCGACGTTCACGAGCGAACCAGCCCTCCGGCACTCCTGGCGTGGGGTTGCTCGCGGTCCTCTGTCTGGCTCTGGCTGGGCCCGCTGTTGCAGATTTATCGGCCGATCCCGGACTAGCTGCGGTTGTGGATCAGTTCACAGCACGGTTCGCGCGTCGCCTGGGGGCCGACGGCAAGCAGGGACGGGTTTACTTCGCCGCTTCGTATGACGATGCCAAGCCCAGACTCACACCGGACGGGGAGGCGATCTGCCGCGACCTTGCCGCCAACGCATTCCGTCGTGGTGAGACGCTCGGAGAGGTTAGGGGAGCGGCGTGTCAGGACGGCAAGGGTGGTTGGGTTCTGCTGGCCAATCCGCTGCCGCGCTAGCCTTTGCTAACAATGCTAGCGCAGGCTAGCAAAAGCTAGTCCGGTGCCTTGGCTAGCCCCTTGGACAGCATTGTCGCTCCGATCTGCCCAAGCGCCTGCCGGCGGTCCGTCACCAAGGTCAGCGCGAAGGACAAGGACAAATATCGGTGCTAGCACCTATAGCAGAGCTAGCTTCGCTAGCTGGCGCCCTTTGTGTGATGGGCCGGAGCTCACGTCGGTTTCTTCCGATGTGGCGGCCCAACGAGGTCGATGTTCTCCTGGATCCACCGTTGAGGTCGGCGCTTTGCGATGCCGGCCTCGACCAACAACTCCTCGGCTAGTCGGCTGAGGGCACCGCTGAGGTCGTCTATGCACGCATCGAGGTCGCGCACGATCTCCCGCCCGGTGAAGCGCAGGACATGGATTCCGTTCGTCAGTAAGCGACGGTCCCGGCTCCGGTCGCGGGCGGCTTGGTCGGCAGTGCGCTCGTGGTAATCGTGACCGTCGCATTCCACAGCGAGCGTCCGGAAGGAGCCTTCGAGGCAGACTTTGAACAGGAAGTCGGCCCGATACTCGGCAACAGTGATCTGAGGGGCGAAGTTTGTGCCCCACTCAGGATCAAAGCGGGTCTCCGGACTGAACGAGAACTGGATGTTGTTGTAGCCGTCGTTCCCGGACAGCACGACCCCAGCGCCGAACATCGCCTCAATCGGACTCTCGACCATCTCCGTCACCAGGAAGAGATCGCAGCTGATGCCGTCGAACTTCCTATTCAGTCGCCGGCTCGCCTCCGCCTGCCACTGCTCTCTTTCCTCGGCGCTGCGATCAGCGGTCGGCCAAGCCTTGGCATCCGCCTCAAAATCCGCCTCAGCCTTGTCGGCGAGCTGCGAGTAGAAGCGCTGCGCAGGGTCTGGGCAGTGGAAGCCAGCCTTGCGGATAAGCCGCTCCGCTTCCAACACGGCTGCCCGCACATCGCCGGGTCGAAACTTGAGGCCTGGAATCCTCTGCATGGCGCCCTCTCGTCGTAGGCCAAAGTCTACCTTGAATTCCAATGCGCTAAATGCCGGTTTGGACTGAATAAGCGGCTTTCGTCCCGCGCGCCGGGGAATGATTGTGGCACGCCCGGCTAACACGCTATAATAAGCCATGATCACATCTAGGTCTGACCCAAGAGGTCGCTAGTCGTCACCGAAGCGGGGCAGTAGGGCAGGGGCATGTGTGACCCCACCCGACAGGCTGAGCGGCTACTGGCTATTCGCCTCCGCTACACAATCAACACCCATTTGGAGGACCGGGCCGTTACCACGCCAGCGGCGATCGGCGTGGCGGTTGGGCTGCCCGCGGCCGAGGCTGTCGGCCTGCTGACCCGCCGGCAGTGGCGCGCAGGTGACGTTGCCGCCCTGCAGGCCGTGGCCGGGCGGCTCAGGCTGGAGGTTGTGTTGCCGGACACCGAGCTCTTGCGCGGAAAGGGGCGGGCCCAGTGAGGGCCCAAGCCGCCCTTGCGCCAACGCTGGCGACAGCCAAGGCGGCCGGCATGCGCCTGCTCCGGCCGCATTTCGGCTGCTGCTTTCCGCCCAAGTAGCACTTGGATTAAGGCTCCATAACCGCCCTTCTGGAGCCTGTTGACCACCTGCCACAAAGCGTGCCCCAATCCTGACAAGCCGCTGAGATTGCCCGATGTCCGAACTCGCCTTGCTGTCCGACGCCGAGGTCGCCCGCGCCGCTGGCTACGCCCGCCATGCGCTCGCGCCGGCAACACTCACCGCCTACGCCGCCGACTGGGCCGACTTCGAGGCGTGGTGCCGGAGCCGCGGCGTATCAGCGCTGCCGGCCGCGCCGACGACGGTGGCGGCCTACTTGGCCGCCCTGGCCACCACCCACGCCGGCGCCACCCTGCGCCGCCGCCTCGCCGCCATCGGACGCGCCCACTGCATGGCGGGCCAGCCCTGGTCGGGCTCGCACCCGGCGATCCGCGACACCCTCGCCGGCATAGCCCGCCAGCACGGTGTGCCACAGCGCCGCGCCGCGGCGATCGGCACCGCCGAGATCCGCCGCCTCGTCGCCACCTGCAGCGACGGCCTCACCGGCACGCGGGACAAGGCCTTGTTGCTGCTGGGCTTCGCGGCGGCGCTGCGTCGATCCGAGCTGGTCGCGGTGCAACGCGAGCACCTGACCGTCACACCCGAGGGGCTGCGCCTGCTGATCCCGCGCGCCAAGGCCGACCAGCAGGGCAGGGGGGCCGAGCTTGGCCTGCCGCGCGGCCGCAAAGCCGAGACCTGCCCGGTGCGCGCGGTGGAGGCTTGGCTGCAGGCCAGCGACTGCCGCTACGGCCCGGTGTTCCGCAAGATCGACCGCTGGGGCACCGTGGAGACCGCCGCCCTGCACCCCTACGCCCTGCCGCGGATCCTGCGGCGGCGGCTGGCGCTGGCCGGGATCAAGGCGTCAGGGCTCGAGCGGCTGTCGCTGCACGGGCTCAGGGCCGGGTTCATCACCGAGGCCTACAAGGCCGGGGTGCGCGATGAGGCCATCATGGAGCACTCCCGCCACCGCGACATCCGCACCATGCGCAGCTATGTCCGCCGCGCCAAGCTCGTCGGCGAGAGCCCGGCCGGACTGGTCGGGCTCTAGCCATTCCTCCTTCACAGGATCGAAAAGGTGTTCGGCACTTGGAAACGGAGCTACGGCTTGCGCCGAATGCGGTGGTTCGGCCTCACCAAGGCGGGGCTGCAGGTACGGCTCGCAGCCATAAGTGCTTAGTTAGCGCTAATCGAGTTCGCTATTGAGTCGCAGGTGAGCTTCTCCGCCCGCAATCAGACTCACTTTGTGCTGAAAACGGTGTGTGTTTGCCCCTTTTGATAAGCCGACCCGAACAGGTCAATAACTGAAATCCTACCTCCTTCTGCATGGTCTTATCAGAAAAAAATGTAGTTTCTACCTCTTTGCTTGGAAGAGCGAAGGCAAGGCTTGAAACAAAAATAGTTGAAACAAATGTGAAGGCCGGCAGAGTGCGCATCGAATGTCTCCTGATCCACATGCTGTGGCAGCTATCAAAAGCGGAATTTCAAAACGGGTCGTCCACTCCGGATGTTATGAGTCTGACGCCGCAGCCCGCAGGACGCTGTGTTCATCGTCACAGTCAGTGTGCTGCACGGATCGCTGGTTTGGGCATGCTGAGCAGCTTCCCTCTGACGAAGTCGGTCTTCTGACCGGCACACAACAGCAACCAACCTGCCGTATTGACGTTTGAGTGGCGTATCGTCCAAAGCTGCCCTGAGGCCGTCATGCGGAATGTCACGCTCTTCGCCTTCGGTATCGCCATCTTGATGAGCCCCGCTCTCGCTCAGACGCCAAGCGACACGAACTCGCGCCGACCTCTTCCTGAGGCACCACGGGCTGTTTCTGGCCAAGCTTCGTCTAGGGCTTCGCAGGCAGGCTCCAGATCAGAGTCGCCCGGACTGCTAATCGATCAGGGTCCCGTTTCGCCTGAGACAAACCAAGCCCACAGGGGAGGCGGGGTTGTCCTGGAAGGTGCGCCCGGCGCTCCGGCGCCGGTGCCCCAGCCCACGCCATCGCACGATACACCGTCGCCCCGGTGACACAGAGGTTCGGCAGCGGGCTGTACGCCGGTCATCAGGATTTGCACGCGCTCTCGGCGCTTTTCGTGTTTGGTTCCGACTTGCCTAAGTCGGATCTGAAGGGCAGGGCCGTATAGTCGGCTCCTCAGTCGCGGTATGGCATTAAGCGGCGTCTGCGTGCCGCCCGCGACCGACGCTCCACCATGCGCTGTACGATCCCGGTGACGACGAACGGAAGCAGGACAACAAGAAGCTGCAGGATGGCATTTGGTGCGCGCTTCGGCGCTGACGCAGATTGAAGCTGCAACCTGCGTCGCTCGGGATCCTGGGCGAGCACCGCATCAGCCGGCTTCGCCGGAACCGGTACCACCTGCTTGCTCCCGTTGAGGTTAGCCCAGGCTCGGGTGAACTCAGCTCCGGCCAGGAAGATAAGCGCTGAGTAGTAGAGCCATACCAGCACGATGATGACCGCGCTCGCCGCGCCGAAGCCGGCGGCGACATCGCTGCTTCCGATATAGATAGCGATGAGAGTCTTGCCGACAGTGAACAGGACGGCGGTCGTGAAGGCTCCAATGAGGACGTCGCGCCAGGCGAGTTTTCGATCTGGCAGCACCTTGTAGATCGCCGCGAACAGCAGCGTCAGAACGCCAATGGTCACCGCGATGCTCAGCACCAAGGCGAGCAACTCACCGCCTGGGAAGACGGCCTCCAGCCAGGAGCCGAATGCTGCGATGGCCGCGCTGACCGCGAGGGAGGCGATCAGGATGAAGCCCGTCGTCGCCACCAGGCCGAGCGCCGCAGCCTTCGCCTTTACCAAGCGCGAGACGGTCTCGGTAATTGAGCCGGCTTCTGGAACCTCGGTCTTCCAGACGGCATTCAGCGCATTCTGTAGAGCACTGAAGGCGCCGCCGGCGGTGAGCAGCAAGGTGCCGAGGCCGATTGCCAGTGCCCAGCCGCCGCGCGCATGACCCATCGCGCCTTCGGCCAGCCGGCCGACTTCGCGCGCCGCTTGGTCGCCCAGCATGCTGGTCATCTGGGCGGTGATGGCGTCATCGACTTGGTCGCGACCGAAGACGAAGCCGGCGATGCCAGTGGCAATAAACAGCAGCGGCCCGATCGAGAACAAGGTGAAGTAGGCAATGCCAGCAGCCCGGGTCAAAGCGTCGTCGGCGACAAAGCCCTCTCCAGTGTCCTTCAGCAATGTCCAAATCCGGCTCATGGCATAGCACCCATGATGAACATGGCTATGGAACGGTTTGCCGAGGGAGCAGTTTCCTTGAACTTGTGATGCTCTCGTAGACGCATACGTTCTACGCGCTTGCCGCAGCCTGAGCCCGCTTGATGCGATAGATTTTATTTAAAAAGAACCATCACAATTTGACATGTGTTTGGCTGCTTAGCGAAGAAGTAAGGCGTCTTCGGTCATTTAAAGCGATCTCTAATTGACGTTGGCCATCCCGGTGTAGGGGAGCATGGGGCGGCTTTTTTTTGCGCGCTACGCAGTCGCTAAGAAGCTGTACGCGATTAAACCCCTTGCTGCGCCTGGGCTTGGGCGACGAGACGGCGTGCGATGATGGAGATCATCGCAATCCAGATGTGCCCGGCAAAGAGATCCGCGGCGCGGTCGTACACGATATTGAGCCTGCGGTAGCGGCTGAGCCAGGCGAATAGCCGCTCGACGACCCACCTGATCCCGTTTGGCAGAAAGCGCCCGTCGCGTGTGCCACCGGGCGAGATCGCAACATGGATGTCGTGCTCGATCGCTGCGGCGGCGAAGGGCGCGCCTTTGAAGCCGCTATCGCCGAGCAGGTCACCTTCGAAGCCGAGCGCGGCCAGCCGCGGCAGCATGGGCAGGACACCCGCGCGGTCGTCCGTGTTGGCCGGCTGCAGTTCAAGATCGAGCAGTGACCCATGCTTGTCGCAGACCGCGAACAGCTTCACGCCTTTGACCAGCTTGCCACCATCGATGCCGCGTACCCAGGCGGTCGGGGCCGACCGCAGGGAGCGGCTGTCGGCCACCACCGCCGAGGGCAGCAACTCGTCGCCGCAGGCCAGCCGCCAATCGAGCGCGAGACGTTGACCCAGCCGTCGCCACAGGCCCAGGCGGGTCCAG
>NZ_SMSJ01000129.1 GCF_004355005.1 Dankookia rubra | reverse complement strand
CGCGAGGCCGGCGATGCGGCCGGTGCGGCCGCGGCGGCGGCGGCGGCGCTGGACCGCGCCGGGGATGCGCCGGACCTGGCCGGGCAGGCGCGCTTCCTGCTCGCGGCGCTGGGCGCGGCCCCGGCACCGGACCGGGCGCCGGCCGCCTATGTGCGCGACCTCTTCGACCAATTCGCCCCGCGCTTCGAGGCCGAGCTGACCGGGCGGCTCGATTATCGCACCCCGGCGCTGCTGGCGGGGCTGCTGGCGGAGACCGGGGTCGTGCCGCGGCGGGCCTTGCGGGTGCTCGATCTCGGTTGCGGCACCGGACTTTCGGGCGCGGCGCTGGCCGGCTTCGCGCGGCGGCTGGAGGGGCTGGACCTGTCGCCCCGCATGCTGGCGGAGGCGCGGAAGCGCGGGTTGTATGACGCGCTGCACGAGGCCGACCTGCTGGACTGGCTGCCGGGGCGGCCGGGTGGCTTCGAGCTGATCGCCGCCGCCGACGTGCTGAACTACCTGGGCGACCTGAGCCCGGCCCTGGCGGCGGTCGCCGGCGCCCTGGCGCCGCGCGGGTTCGCCGCCTTCTCGGTGGAGGCCGGGGCGGGGGCGCCTTTCGCGCTCGGCGAGGCGATGCGCTACCGCCATGACCCGGTGCATGTGGCGGCGCTGGCCGGGGCGGCGGGGCTCGATGTGCTGGCGCGGGCGGACGCGGTGCTGCGGACGGAAAAGGGCGCGCCGGTGGACGGCGCGCTGTTCGTCCTGCAGGCGAGGGTCTAGCCGCCGATCACCGTGGCGCCCGCCATGATCGCCCGCAGCTTGGCGGTCTCGGTGGCGCCGGCATCGACCGCGGCGACCGCCTTCACCTCCGCCGCGCGCACCCGGTCGAGCGCGGCGAGCACCGCCTCGGCGCGGTCCTGCGGCACCACCACGACGCCATCGGCGTCGCCCACCACGATGTCGCCGCTGCGCACGTGCACGCCGCCGCAGACCACCGGCGCGCCGACCTCGCCCGGGCCGTTGGCGGCCGGAGAGGTGGGCACGATGCCGGCGGCGAAGGTCGGCAGTCCGGTGGCGACGATGCCGGCGCGGTCGCGCGCCAGGCCATCGGTGACGAAGGCGGCGATGCCCTTGTTGCGCATCAGCCCGATGACGATGTCGCCGACCACGGCGGTGGCGCGGTAGCCGTCATTGGCGACGATGACGACGTCGCCGGCCTCGGCCTCCCCCAGCGCGCCGAAGACGCCGACAACATCGGCCGGATAGGCGAAGGCGGTGAGCGCCGGGCCGACGAAGGATGCGGTCGCCGCGTCCATCGGCTTGATCTGCCAGTCCATTGCGCCGCGGCCGTCCATGGCATCCACCAGGTGCGAGGTCTGGGCGCCGCGGAAGCGCTCGAGCAGCGCCGGGTCGGGCCGGGCATGGCCGCGATGAATTTTCAGCAGGGGCGGATTGTCGAGCATGGCGGCGTGCTTCCCTTGGGTGGGAGGATGCTCGCCCGCCCGGTGCCCCGACGCAATCCGCGCCGCACCCCGAAGGAGGACGCCATGCCCCACGACCTCGCCGCCCTGTGGGAGGCACATTGCCGGCACGAGTTCGAGACCCGCGACGTCGACGCCACCATGGCGACGATGGTGCCGCAGCCCTATGTCAACCACATCCCGACCATGACCGGCGGGGTCGGGCACGACCAGCTCAAGCGCTTCTACAAGTACCATTTCGTCGGCGCGAACCCTCCCGACACCGCGCTGGAGCCGGTCAGCCGCACGGTGGGCGAGAACCAGCTGGTGGACGAGATGATCTTCTCCTTCACCCACACCTCGGAGATCGACTGGATGCTGCCGGGCATCCCGCCGACCGGGCGGCGCGTGGAGGTGCCGCTGGTCGCCATCGTCCGCTTCGCGGGCGACAAGCTGGTGCACGAGCACATCTACTGGGACCAGGCCTCCGTCCTGGTGCAGGTCGGCCTGCTCGATCCGAAGGGATTGCCGGTGGCGGGCGGCGAGACGGCGCGGAAGGTGGTGGACAATGGACTGCCCAGCAACACGCTGATGGCGAACTGGGCGAAGAGCGAGGGCAAGCCGCTGTAGCCAAGCCTATTCCGCGTAGATCATCTTCCGCGTCATCCCGCCGTCGGTGACGAATTCCGCGCCGGTGACGAAGCCGCTCTCCGGCCCGCAGAGCCAGGCGACCAGGGCCGCCACGTCCTGCGGCCGCCCGACCCGGCCGGCGGGATGCTGCGCATGATCCTCGGCCGCGAGCGCGGCGCCCCTGGTCTCGATCCAGCCGGGGCTGACGCAGTTCACCCGCACCTCGGGGCCAAGACTCACCGCCAAGGCATGGGTCAGCGCGACCAAGCCACCCTTCGAGGCGCTGTAGCTTTCGGTATCCCGCTCCGACTGGTGCGCCCGCGTGCTGGCGATGGTCACCACCGCGCCGCGCGCGGCGCGCAGCATCGCCTCCGCCGCGCGCACGAGCAGGAAGCAGCTGGTCAGGTTGGTGCCAAGCACGGCGTTCCACTCCGCCAGGGCGAGGTCGCGCAGCGGCCTGCGGATCATGAAGCCGGCATTGCAGACCAGGGCATCGAGCCGTCCCTCCGCCGCGGCGATGCCGGCGACCAGCGCCTGGACCGCGGCTTCGTCCGACACATCGGCCGCGACGCAGCGCGCCGGGTGGGGCGGGCGCGCCAGGTCGCGGTCGGCGATCACCACGCGCCAGCCATCCGCGGAGAAGCGTGCCGCCACCGCCGCGCCGATCCCGCGCGCGCCGCCCGTCACCAGCGCCACCTTGTCCGCCATCCGCCCGCCCTTCTTCCCAGTTGCGCCCGGGCCTGTAGCATGGCCCGCGAATGCCGAGAGGAAACGCAGGAATGGCCGGACCGCTGCTGTTCACGCCGATGCAGATCAGGGGCGTGACCCTGAAGAACCGCGTCGTGGTCGCGCCGATGCACCAGTATGCCGCGGTGCGCGGCTTCGCCACCGACTGGCACCTCATGAATGCCGGGCGCTACGCCGCGGGCGGCGCCGGCCTCATGATGGTGGAGAGCACCAAGGTCGAGCGCCGCGGCTGCGGCACCATGGGCGACCTCGGCCTGTGGGACGACGCCTTCATCCCCGGCCTGGCGCGCATCGTCGAGTTCATCCGGGCGCAGGATTGCGTCGCCGGCATCCAGATCGGCCATTCCGGCCGGAAGGCGCGACGCTTCCGGCCCTGGGAGGGCGGTGCGCCGCTGACCCGCGACGCCGTCGTGGAGGCGCTGGAGCCCGCCGAGTGGGATGCCTGGGACCTCGTCGCTCCCTCCGCCGTCAACTCCCCGGACAGCGACCCGCTGCCGCGCGCCCTGTCGCGGGAGGAGGTGAAGGAACTCGTCCTCCGCTGGGGCCAAGCCGCCCGCCGCGCGCATGAGGCGGGTTTCGAGGTGCTGGAGATCCATGGCGCGCATGGCTACCTGATCCACCAATTCCTTTCGCCCTTCTCCAACCGCCGCAACGACAAATATGGCGGCAACGGACTGGGCCGGATGCGCTTCTGCATCGAGGTGGTGGAGGAGGTCCGCCGCCATTGGCCGCAGGACAAGCCGCTGTTCCTGCGGCTTTCGGTCGAGGACGACGTGGGCTGGGGTCCGGCCGAGAGCGTGGAACTCGCCAAGCTGGTCAAGCCCAGGGGCATCGACGTGATCGACTGCTCGTCCGGCGGGATGTCCGGCGCGCCGGTCACCAGCGCCGGCCCGATCGGCTATGGCTACCAGGTGCCCTATGCCGAGCGGTTGCGGCGGGAGGCGGGGATCCTGTCGATGGCGGTCGGCCTCATCGTCCATGCCGACCAGGCCGAGGAAATCCTGCAGAAGGGCGAGGCCGACCTGATCGCGCTGGCGCGGGAGCTTCTGTACAACCCGAACTGGCCGATGGACGCGGCGCAGAAGCTCGGCGTCGACCCGCGCTTCGCGCTCGTCCCGCCTGCCAGCGCCTATTGGCTGGAGAAGCGGGCGCGGCAGGTGAGGACGATGGTGCCGAGCACCTATCGCGAGCGCCTGGAAGCCTGATCCGGGAAGCAGCCTGGGCAGGGAAATCCGATCCTCCCCAGGTTCTACCCGTCGTTTCTGAGCGGCGGTCTTTGCCGCGCGGCGGCGGCCGACGTCCGGACGTGGGAAAAGGACGCGGGTGCCGCGACCTCAGCGCGCCGCGGTTTCGGTCGGGGCCGAGACCGGCTTCACCTCGACCGGCGCGGTGCCCTTGTGCTTCAGGCCGATCTTCTCGGCGACCTTTGGCGTCACGTCGACGACGCGGCCCTTCACGTAGGGGCCGCGATCGGTGATCCGCACCCTCTGCGACTGCCCGGTCTCAAGGTTGGTCACCTCCGCCACCGAGCCGAGCGGCAGGGTCTTGGACGCCGCAGTATTGGCTCCGGGGTCGAAGCGCTCGCCGCTGGCGGTGCGCTTCCCCTCGAAGCCCGGCCCGTAATAGGAAGCCTCGCCGCGCTGCGCCGGCGGGCCTGAAGCTTCGGGCTGCGGCGCCGCCGGTGGTGGCGGGGTGGAACAGGCGCCAAGGCCGAGCAGCAGCAGGGCAGGGGCCGCGAGGCGATGCATGCGTTTTCTCTCCGATCCGGTGCGGTCCCGGATGGGGTGACGCCAGCGGCCCTGGTCGGTTCGGCGCTGCAAAGCGGGCTCGCGCCGAATTGTGCCTGAAGCGGATCGCCATCGCGCGGCACCGTCCGGATAGCGGGAGCGGCTTTGCAAACGATCCGAATGTGCTTAGCCCTGCAGCAATTCCAGGGTCCTTGGGTCCTCCACGCCAGCGTAGTAGCGGTCAAGCGCCATGCGGAAGAGTCCCTCGCCCGGCTCGGCCGCGGCGAAGAGCGTCAGGCAGGAGCGGAATTTCTGCGCGTCCACGCTGCCGAGGATCTCCTCCGCGCTGCGGCCTTGCACTGCGTTGACCAGCGCGGTGCAATCCCTGAGCCGTTTTCCCAGCACGGGATGCGCGAGATAGGCCCGCGCCTCCGCCAGCGTGACGAGGCCGTAGTGCTGCGCCATGGCGCTTTGCCCCAGGCCGCGCAGCTGCGGGAAGACAAACCACATCCAGTGGCTGCGCTTGCGGCCGGCCAGCAGTTCGGCGCGGACCTGGTCGATGACCGGGTCCTGCGCGGTGACGAAGCGGCTCAGGTCCATGCTGTCCGGCATCCGCCGATCCTCCGTCGCTTGGGCCGGTGTCGAGCCAACGATCCACCGGCCGGATCTGGCCACTCCGAGTGATCGCGGGCTATCGCGCGTCGGTCCAGGCTGCTGCAGCGCCCAGCGTCAGCGCCGCCCCCTGGGCGATGGTCGGCGGCAGCCCGAGGCCGGCCAAGGCAACGAAAGTGCTGAACTGCCCGAGGAAGACGAGGGCACCGAGGTTGAGTGGCGACAGAATTGTCAAGGCATGGCCGCCGAGGCTCAACGCCGCGACCAGGCCGGCCAGCAGCGCGAGCAGGATGAAGGCGCAATGTGGCGCGAGCGCGTTGAAGCTTTGCATGTTTTCACAACGCAGGGGCAGGCGGCCGGTGCCACGGCTCGCCGCTGCGTGACGCCCGTGCCGAAGGGACTCCGCGGACAGGGGAGCCGGGAGCGCCGGCGACAAGCGCCGGGGCTGCCCTCGCCATCCGCCGCGGGTTATCGTGGCCCGATGGCCGCCCGTCCCCGCCAGACCCCCGTATCCGCTTCGGCCGGCTCTCCCGCATCCGCGCCGGACGACCTGTTCGGCCCGCCGCCCGGCGAGGCGCCGACCTCCGCCGATGCCGGCCCGCGTCCGCTCGCCGACCGGCTGCGCCCGCGCGCGCTGGAGGAGGTGGTCGGGCAGGACCACCTGGTCGGGCCGGAGGGCGCGCTGACGCGCATGCTGGCGCGGGGCTCGCTCGCCTCGCTGATCCTCTGGGGCCCGCCGGGGGTCGGCAAGACCACCATCGCCCGCCTGCTGGCGGAACGCGCCGGCCTCGCCTTCGTGCAGATCTCGGCGGTCTTCTCCGGCGTCGCCGATCTGAAGCGCACCTTCGACGAGGCGCGGCTGCGCCGCCGCGCCGCGCAGGGCACGCTGCTCTTCGTCGACGAGATCCACCGCTTCAACCGGGCGCAGCAGGACGGCTTCCTGCCGGTGGTCGAGGACGGCACCGTCACCCTGGTCGGCGCCACCACCGAGAACCCCTCCTTCGCGTTGAACGGCGCGCTGCTGTCGCGCTGCCAGGTGCTGGTGCTGCGCCGGCTGGACGACGTCGCGCTCGACCTGCTGCTGACGCGGGCGGAGGCGGAAGCCGGGCACCCCCTGCCGCTGGATGACGCCGCGCGCGCGACGCTGCGCGCCATGGCCGACGGCGACGGCCGCTACCTGCTGAACCTGGCCGAGCAGCTTGCCGCGCTGCCGGAGGGCACCGCGCCGATGGACCCGGGCGCGCTGGCCGAGCTGCTGGCGCGCCGCGCCGCGCTCTACGACAAGGACCGGGAGGAGCACTACAACCTCATCTCCGCCCTGCATAAATCATTGCGCGGCTCCGACCCGGATGCCGCGCTCTACTGGTTCGCCCGCATGCTGCAGGGCGGGGAGGACCCGCGCTACATCGCCCGCCGCCTGACCCGCTTCGCCGCCGAGGATGTCGGCATGGCCGATCCGCGCGCCCTGCCGCTGGCGATCGCGGCCTGGGAGACCTACGAACGGCTCGGCAGTCCGGAAGGCGAACTCGCGCTTGCCCAGCTCGTCGTCCATCTCGGCACCGCGCCCAAGTCGAATGCCGTTTATGCCGCCTGGGGCGCCGCCCAGCGGGCGGCCAAGGAAACCGGCAGCCTGATGCCGCCGGCGCATATCCTGAACGCGCCGACCAAGCTGATGAAGCAGCTCGGCTACGGCGCCGGCTATGCCTATGACCACGACGAGGAGGAGGCGTTCAGCGGCGCCAACTACTTCCCCGACGGCATGCCGCGCGCGAGCTTCTACCGCCCGACCGATCGCGGCGCGGAAGCCGCGATCCGCGAGCGCATGCAGCATTGGGCGGCCATCCGCGCGAGGAAAGTGAAGCGTTGAGCGCGCTCGGCTGGCCGTCCCTGCTGCTGGTCGCGGGTGGCGGCGCCGCCGGATCGGTGCTGCGCTACTGCATCTCGATCCTGGCGATCGAAACGCTCGGCACCGCCTTTCCCTGGGGCACCCTGGCGGTGAACGTGCTCGGCAGTGCGGCGATCGGCGCGCTCGGCGGCCTTGGCATCTCGGGCGAGTGGCGGCTGCTGCTGGTCACCGGCCTGCTCGGCGGCTTCACCACCTTCAGCGCTTTCTCGCTGGAAACCGGCCTGCTCTGGCAGCGCGCCTGGTGGCTGGCGGTGGTCTATGTGGCGGCGAGCCTAGCGCTGGGCCTGGCCGCCTTCGCGCTGTGCTTCTGGCTCGGGCGCCGCAGCCTGTGACGCGGGGGAAGACGATGAAAGAGAAGATGATCGGCATCTGGCGCCTAGTGCAGGTGACGGCCCGCGATCCGGAAGGGCGGATCATTCCTTCCGAATTCGGGCCGACCCCCATCGGCACCGTGCAATTCGACGCGGAGCGCATGATGGCGGCGCTCGGCGACAGTCGCCCGCCCGCCGCGGGCGAGACGCGCTTCTGGGTCGCCTACACGGGGGTCTGGGATTTCGACGGCACGGTGCTCTCGACCCGGGTGGATGCGGCGCATCCGGCCAACAGGATCGGCACCGATCAGGTGCGGCAGGTACGGTTCGAGGGCGCGCGCGTCGTGCTCCAGCCGCCACTCCGGATGGTGAAGGGCGTGGTGAACCATCTCGAGCTGGCCTGGGAAAAGGTGGGTTAGCGGGGCGGAGCCTATCGCCCCGCCAGCCGCTCGTCCCTGTCCGGTACCCGGACCGGCTCGACCACCACGGGCGCCGTGCCTTCCTTCTTCATGTCGAGCTGCGCGGCGGTCTTGGGGCTGACATCCATGATCCGGCCGCGGGCATAGGGGCCGCGGTCCTCGACCGTCACTTCGGCGGTCCGGCCGTTGTCGAGGTTGGTCACCTTGGCCGTGGTGCCGAGCGGCAGGGTCTTGTGCGCGGCGTTGTTGGCGTTCGGGTTGAACCGCTTGCCGTTGGCCATGCGGCGCCCGTTGAACTTGGGTGCGTAGTAGCTCGCCGTGCCGCGCTGCGGCTGTGCCTTGCGCGCGCCCCCGGCGGCCTCGGCGGGGGCGGCAGGACCGGACAGGGCAAGAAGGAGCGCCGCGCCGGTCGCCGTGATCATCATGCGGGTCATGGCGGGGTCGACGCATGGCGCCGGCATGGGTTCCCTGCCGAAGTCGGCGCGCGGCTCAGCGCGCCTCGGCGACTTCCTCGTATTGCCGGCCGAGCGGCTGGGCGACGACGCGGGCCACGCCCGCCCGGCGCATGCCGAGCTCATCCGCCGTGCGCGGGCTGAGGTCGAAGATCCGCCGGTGCGAGAAGGGGCCGCGATCGGCGATGACGACCTCCGCCGTGCGGCCATTCGCCGTGTTCGTCAGGCGGACCCGGGTGCCGAAGGGCAGGGTGCGATGGGCGGCGGTATTGGATGCCGGGTCGAAGCGCTGGCCATTGGCCATCGGCCGGCCGGAGAATTGCGGGGCGTAGTAGGACGCCTGCCCGTCAAGGGCATGCCCGTCATCGATCCCGGCCGCCGCTGCCACGGGCAGCAGCGTCCGGTCGGCGGCGCCGAGGCCGAAGACCGCAAGCATTGCGGCAACGGCAAGGGGGGGTATGCGTGCCATGCCGCTGCAAAGACCCCACATCTGCGTGCGTGTCAAGTCAGGCCCCGGCCTGCCACATTCCAGTCAAAGTATCCCAGTCCCCGAAGTATTCACCGGAAGTAAAGAAAACTGCTTTACTGTTGTTCCCGGACAGACCATCGCGCGGCTCGACCTGCCGCGTTGACGCAAGCACCGCCGGGGTAACAGGCTGGACAGGTGCTGAAACGCGCCGCGATCGCCGCAGCTT
Organism: Dankookia rubra; assembly: GCF_004355005.1. GTDB lineage: Bacteria > Pseudomonadota > Alphaproteobacteria > Acetobacterales > Acetobacteraceae > Paracraurococcus > Paracraurococcus ruber_A. The sequence continues at coordinate 2,633 of NZ_SMSJ01000129.1, read as the reverse complement.
GCCGCTTCTGGCCGGTGCCGTTGGTGCCATGCGCGTGGCCTTGGCCGTGCTATAGCGTCCGGCATGTCGATCACTCACCTCACCGTGGCGGAGGGCGAGGCGGATACCCGGCTTGACCGCTGGTTCCGCCGCCATTTCCCCCAGCTCACCCAGGGTGCGCTGCAGAAGATGCTCCGCACCGGCCAGGTCCGCGTGGACGGCAAGCGGGCCGAAGCCAATACCCGGCTGCAGGAGGGACAGGAGGTCCGCATCCCGCCGCTGCCGGAAGGGCCGAAGCCGGTGCCCGGCCGCTTCCCGGTCTCCCCGGAGGACGCCCAGGACCTCGAGCGCATGGTCATCTACCGCGATGCCAGCGTCATGGTGCTCGACAAGCCGCACGGGCTGGCGGTGCAGGGCGGGCCGGGGATCCTCCGCAACCTCGACGCCATGCTGGACGCGTTGCAGTTCGAGGCCGAGGAACGCCCCCGGCTGGTGCACCGGCTCGACCGCGACACCTCGGGCGTGCTGATCCTCGGCCGCACCGCGCAATCCGCCGCCTGGCTGGCAAAGGCCTTCCGCGGGCGGGAGGTCGAGAAGACCTATTGGGCCGTGGTGGTGCCGCAGCCGGAGCTGGCCGAGGGACGGATCGAGCTCGCCCTCGCCAAGGTCGGCGGCCCGCGCGGCGAACGCATGGTGGCGGTCGACAACCCCGAGGAGGGGCAGCGCGCCATCACCGGATTCCGCACGCTGGACGGCGCCAAGCGCCGCGCCGCCTGGCTCGAACTCAAGCCCCATACCGGCCGCACCCACCAGCTGCGCGTCCATTGCGCCGAGGGGCTGGGGACGCCCATCCTCGGCGACGGCAAGTATGGCGGCATCGCCGCGCATATGGACGGCCTGCCGAACCAGCTGCACCTGCACGCGAGGGCACTGCGGCTGCCGCATCCCGAGGGCGGGATGCTGGAGGCCGCCGCGCCCCTGCCGCCCCATATGAAGGAAACCTTCGGCTTCTTCGGCTTCGAGGCGCCGAAGACACCGAAGCCTCGCCACCTCGCCCCCGTCTCGAAGCGTTAGGGCCGCATGCCACGCGAAACCGCCTTCCCCGAGCCGCTGCCCGAGCCCCCCGCCCGGCGCCGCCACCGTCGCTGGCCCTGGGTGCTGGCCGCGGTGGTCGGCGTGCCGGTGGTGGCGGCCGGGGTCTTCCTCGCCAGCTTCGACCTGAACGGCCAGAAGCCGCGCATCGAGGCGGCGGTGAAGCAGGCGACCGGGCGGGACCTGACGCTCGCCGGGCCGATCGGGGTGAAATTCTCCCTCGTCCCGACCCTGACGGTGGAGGGCGCCGCCCTCGCCAACATGCCGGGCGGCAGCCGGCCCGAGATGGCCAAGGTCCGGCGGGTCGAGCTGGAACTCGCCCTGCTGCCGCTGCTGTCGCGCGAGGTCGAGATCCGCCGGCTGCGGCTGGTCGCGCCCGACATCCTGCTTGAGACCGATGCCGAGGGCCGGCCGAACTGGGACTTCGGCCGCCCGGCCGGCCCGGAGCCCGCCGCGACGACACCGCCCCCGGCGCCCGAGCCCCGCCCGGCGGAGATGGCCAGCCGGCGGCTGAACCTCTCGGTCGGCCGGGTGGCGATCGAGGACGGCCGCGTCACCTGGCGCGACGGCCGGACCGGCGCCAGCCGGACCCTCGGCATTCCCGGGCTCGAGGTCGTGGCCGATGGCGATCGCGGCCCGGTGCAAGGCCGCGGCAGCCTGACCCTCGACGGCGCGCCGATTGCGGTGGAAGGCTCGAGCGGCCCGCTGCTCGGCCTGATCGATCCCATCCCCGGCACACCCTGGCCGGTCCGCCTGACCCTCGCCGCCGCTGGCGCGACCGCGACACTCGAGGGCAGCATCGACCAGCCGAAGGAGCGCCGCGGCTGGAAGGCGGTGCTCTCCGCCGCGGTGCCGGATACCCAGGCGCTGGTACCGCTGCTGCCGGACGTGCCGCTGCCGCCGCTGCGCGACCTCCGCGCCCGGGTCGGCCTGGCCGATGCCGGGCCGGGGCGGCAGGCGCTGACCGGCCTCGACGTCTCGATCGGCGCCTCGCCGCTCGACCCACTGCTGCCCGGCCTGGCGCTGGCCGGCCTTACCGCGAAGCAGGCCGGGCCGGAGGCGCCGCTGGTCCTCGACGGCAGCGGCCGGCTCAACGGGGTGCCGGTGACGCTGAAGGGCACCACCGGCTCGCCCATGCTGCTGCGGCCGGGAACCGAAGGCCCACTGCCGGTCGACCTGGTCGCCACCGCCGCCGGTGCCTCCGCGACGCTGAAGGGGCGGATCGGCGACCCGCGCCGGATCGGCGACGTGGCGCTGCAGGTTGCGCTCGCCGCGCCCGACCTTGCCGCGCTCTCGCCGCTGGCCGGCACGCCGCTGCCGGCGGTGAAGGACCTCACCCTCGGATTCCAGCTCGCAGAGCGCGGATTCGGCTTCTCCGGCGGGGCGGTGCTGACCGGACTGCGGCTCGCCTCCTCCGCCGCCGATGCCGCGGGCGACCTGACCTATGTGGTCGGCATGCGGCAGGGGGTGCACGGCACGCTGGCCTCGCGCCGCGTCGACCTCGACGCGCTGCGGCCGCCGGCGGCCCCGGCCGCGCCCGGCGCGCCGGCGACGCCGCCCGT
>NZ_SMSJ01000128.1 GCF_004355005.1 Dankookia rubra | reverse complement strand
TCCTCTTGCGCCGCCGCCGGCAGCTTGCGCATGTCCACATGCTTCATGCCCCCAACCTGGACGGATCCTACTCGCCTTCAAGACCGCCCAGGCCGGATCAATAAAATGGACCACCGAGGCGCCTGCATCGGCACGAGCAGTCGAAGCAGTGGGTTGGGACGTGGGTCTCGCCATCCTACATTGTGCTCGACTTGCACGTTCAACGCCGGACCGAGGTACAGGCCGAAGTCCCGCCAGCCGCGGGCGAACGCCGCGCCGACCTGCCAGATGTTGGCGTCCACCTCCAATCGGAACTCGGTGCGGCCCACTGTGACCCGGGCCAACGTACAGGCGCAGTCCCAGCAGCGGCCGTCGTCCGGTTTAACCTTGGCGACCCCGAGCCCGACCGGGCCGAGCCAAAACTGGACGACAGGTCCGGCGTCGATCCAGAGCCCGGCTGTCCAGTTGGTTGGCCGGAGGTCGAGCGAGACTGTCCAGTTGCCGAACCGGCGCTCAAGTGAGCGAGACTTTGTGACGGCACCTACCAGTGTAAGTGCGATCCCGACAGTCATCGTGCCTCCCGGGCGGTCCCAAGCAGCATCGTAAGCTCGGCGTCACCTACCTCGACGACTGCACTCGCCCCCTCCCGCAGGAGCCGGGCCGAGGGGATGTGCGGGACGATGCTCTGCATGTCCTCCTCGTCTAGGCCGGTTTAGCGAGAGCCCACGCGGAAGCCGTTAAAGCGGTTCCCGCCGAGGTGGAACAGACCGAGCGCCGACGTGGCCAGGGGCGCTATCTCGAAATCACCAAACATCGCCACGACCCCTCTACCGAGGACCGTCACGCGTGTGGTCAGTGGGACGGCCCTCCCTCGGAGTGTCGCAAGTTCGGCCTCCGATACCCTCACGCCAAGGTTGTTGCCACGGACATCGACGATCCGCGCCGAAGGGACGCATTGCTGCACGCGCCAGAACTCCGACGGCGACAGGATCGAGGTTCCACGGTAGCCATGGTCGTCAAGTTGGTAGGCCCAGAACCACGTATCGGCCACTTGCCGCAGACGGATGGCACCGGTCCCGCCATACCACGGACCGAGCGACTCCGAGCCAAGGGTCTCGTGCCCTATCCGGATGCGGAGCTTCCCGTCATGGGCCAAGTACACCCTCATCTGCCCTTCACCCTCGGCCGGATCATCATGCCAGATTCCCGACAAACAGCGGGCCGTTCGCGCTGGCCGAGGTGGAGTTCAATTGATCTCGGCGAGGCGAAGGTGCCGCAGGGCATTTGCCCACCGCCTCGGATGGCGGTCGCGCCAATTGCCGACCAGTTGGCCGCGCTCGGCGTGCCGTTCCTCTTTGCGACCGGTCATGGCGAGGATGGCGAACGGGGCGTGCACGGGGCGGCGCCGGTCTTGGGAAAGCCGTTCGATCCCGATGCACTGGTCGCCGACATGAGCCACTTCGGTCGCCGCGCGATCCGAGTCGATTGGTTCGCTCTCGTCACGCCTGCGCTGATGCTGAATCACCTCGACCAAGCGGCCCTGATGCTGGAAAATCCCACCGCGGCGGCCGACCCTTTGATGGCCCTCTTTCCCGGCCGATTGCTCTACCCAGCGGTCGCGCTGGCTACTGCGGCCGCGGTCAGGCGATCCTGTCTGAACGTGCGCGTATCAAGCGACAGACCACCAACAACGTCGCTTGCTGCATCAGCAGCAGGCTGCATAACCTCCAACTCGGATGAGCCAGAGCCTCCGCCAGGATAACGCCTCGCCTGTCTCGGAGCATCGACGACGGACACCCTCGGCCTGGGCAACCCCCATGCGGGCGTCGTTGAGGCGGCGATGCGATAGAGGGTGCGCATCGCCTCCATGCTGATGGTGCTGTCGGTGATGCTGGATTGCCCTAGCTCTATCAACATCGTGGTTATACCTCGCAAGTTTGCAACTGCCGCAGCATGAAATGCAACACAGGAAGCTGGACATTCAACCGACCGTTAAGCTAAATAGTAGGTAGAGACTACAGATAGTGCGCAGGGCAGAGCGAGTTCGGTGGCCCGCCGAGAGAGACGCAGGACGGATCAAACCGCCGGTCGGTAGCGCAGCCACCCTCCCTTCGGCCCGCCCCTCCGCGATCAGCCGGTAGCCGGAGACGGACGAGCAGACCGTGCAAGGCACCAAAAGATGTGGGATACCTGTTGCTATTTTCAGGACCCACAGCATCAGGGGTCGTACGACAGCCTACCTGATGTGCTGCATCTCGTGAGAGATGCTAACCGTTGTTTAGGACACTACAGCGCTGGCTCAGCAAGGCGGCGGGGTGAAAGGGATCGCGCATAACGATTACACCCTGCCACAACCCCGATGAGCACCCGTAGGCGGCTGGTCCAATGATACGGAGCTTACATGTTTGGACAGGGCAACCCCCAGCGCGGGTAACACCGCTACGGCTCTAGTCGTACACCCTGCTCGTTAGAGGTGATCATCTCCCTTGAACACTGCGTATTTTTTTACGTGGTGTTCAGGGGGGATTAGAAGGCACCACAACTGAAAGAGGTGAGTGAACAGATGATCGAGCGCATGAATCTCAGCATGGCTTGAGGAGTTTGTTCTTCACCTCGCTGCGCCTGATCGGAGCGAGCGACAGCGAGAGAGATCAGGTAGCAGCCCGCGGTCGAGCGCGAAGCGTTCGAGCGCGAGACAGAGAGGGACGGACATGAGCGATGAACCACCGGATGACATGCCGGTCGAACTGGCACCACGTCCCGCTCCTTCACCTGAGGAAGTCCTTGCTGCCGGACCGGGCTGGACGGAGAAGCAGTTGGCCGCATGGGGTGTGCCATGGAAGCCACCCAAGGGATGGCGCAGCGAACTGCTGCACCTGCATGCCATCGGTGCTGATGTCACCCCACTGGCCTATCGGCCGCGCAGTGGCCGCCAGGAACGCCGTGAAGCACGGCGAGAAGCCGCACCGTCACCACCACCCACACCCAAACCTACGCGGCCCTCTACGCCGTCCGCGTGGCCGACAGAGCGATATCAAGATGCGCAAGGGCGCTGGTGGAACCCCCAACGGATCACCCGCGTGCACGACATCGGTACGCCCGATCGGGATGATCCTCCGCCATGGCTGTGATGGTTTGAAGGTGGCGTTTCCGTGATGCCATTGCGCAAAAGGTCGCCTGAACATTTCAGATATTCGATCTCGGCTGTACGAGGTCATCGGCACCATTGATCCCGACGGCCTACCGCGATGGATGTAGTGATCAGCAGCGGAATCCCGATGTACTACGACTTGGGAGCCTCCTTCGACTATGCGGAGCCCATGCCAGTCGCAGTGGCCTCATAGTCGAGGACGGACCAACACCAGACGATGCTTGCCGCGCTGCGCTTCTGGCAGATCATGGTGCTGTCGCCCGATACGCCCTCACCCGGGTTGATGCTGGCCGAGGTGATCCCGATCGCGGTCGCTACGAGGACGCCGCTGTCGCTGGCTGAGGCGGAAGCGCTGATCCGGCGCATGGAGGGGCTACGGAGCGGTCCGGGCTGACAGTGACCTGACCGAAGTGGACCGCGGCACCGTCCCCGTACTCCGTGGCGCGCCCGGCCGAACTCCGGAGGGTGGCCCTGCCCGTCGCGCCGATCAGCGCGGAGGTGCCGACCTCGGTGATCGCGGACTTCATCCTGTCCGGCGTGATGCGGCACTTGTTGGACCACCCGACGACCTCAGACGAGCGCCCATGTGATGGTCGGCGGCGAAGTGGCGAGGCACAGCGAGTCCGGCTGGATGGTGCGGCCGAATAGCCCCGCCCCACGCGCCGAACCGGCTCCGGTTCCTAAGCGTTGCCCGGTCCGCCGCGGCTTCGCGCACAATGGAACCTCCGATGAAACTCCTCACCGAAATCCCAGCATTCGACCCGGACGGCGACCTCAACGTCGTTATCGAAACGCCCAAGGGCAGCCACAACAAGTACGCCTACGACGAGGAGTTCGGCGCGTTCCGTTTCAAGGCGGTGATGCCAGAGGGTAACCTGTTCCCCCACGACTTCGGCTTTGTCCCTTCTACGCTTGGGGAGGACGGCGACCCGCTCGACGTTCTCGTCCTCCTCGACGTGCCGCTCCCTGTAGGCTGCCTGCTTTCAGCACGGCCGCTTGGCGTGATCGAGGCGGAGCAGCGGGAGCCGGACGGCAAGATTGAACGCAATGACCGCCTCCTCGCGGTCGCCACCAAGGCCCGCACGCACGCCCATGTCCACCGTCTCGAAGATTTGCGGCCGGGTCTGCTGGACGAGATTGAAGCGTTCTTCGGTCACTACAACGCCCTGAGCGGGCGTCGATTCACGCCTGTGGGCCGCGGCGGCCCCGAACGGGCGCGCGCCCTCATCGAGGCAGGCATCGCGGCGCGTAAGAAGGCTCGGTAAATGGGCGTTGGCCGAGCCGTTCAGCTTGTACGTCGATGTCGAAATCACGCCATCCGCGGACGAATGCTACGCCGACTTTCCAGATGTTGAAGTCGGCTTCCAGCCTGAACTCCGTCTCGGCGAGCTTCTAGGCGCGGTGCCGATGAGGGGCGTCATCCGGGCTGGCCTTAGCAATGCCTGAGCCAGACGTGGATGGCTGTGGCCAGTCGATCCACCCCACGGTCCAGTTGGTGGGTGCGAGGTCAAGCGAGACCGTCCAGTCGATAATTCGGTACCCGCTGGATCGGTGCTTCGTAGCGGCATCCACCAGTGCGCGCCATTCCGGTCGTCGTCATGCCTACTCGGCGCTCCCGAGCAGCATCGCCAAACTGGTGTGCCTGCCCTGGCATTCTCCGCCCCGCCGATACCTCAGGCTCGGGTGCCTGCCGCACGGGGGTCAGGAGTGTTTGTTCGAGCGACGCCGCAGGGTTGCCACCCAGACACCCGCAGTGGCGGTCCCTACCACGCCGATCGCGGCCCAGAGGGCGGGCTGGATCAGGGCCGCGAGCACCAGAACCATGACAAGGCCCGGAAGCATGCAGGCGATCAAGGTCGTGCTCGTCCGGGGTGGAGTGTAGGGCATGTTCGCCTCCGAGAGCGGATCGGAGGAACGTACCTCACGAGCATTGCGCGAAGGTTTAGCCCCGCATCACACAGTCGCGCCGGACATGCAGCGGGACCCGAGACCAAGGGTTACCCAGGCGCCTGAGGCCGCGATCTGCGCTCAGATGTCGCCGGTCGAGTCGGGGACGGCTGCGATCTCAACCTGCCCATAATGGCTCATCGGGAACGGTTGCCATTTGGGAGCTACCGACCGATTCAGCTTTGTTGCCTGCGTCGGTGCATTATTGCGCTTGGAACCGGTGGAGAGGAGAGGATGGCTGCGACGACAACGCCGACACTGGACCTGTTGAAGGCGATCCTCGACGCCTTCAACAGCCACGACGTGGATGCCGTGATGGCCTACTTCGCAGAGGACTGCGTGTTGGAGATGCCGCGCGGGCCGGACCCGTGGGGCAGCCGCCACGAAGGCATACCTGCCGCTCGGACGGCGCTCCGGTCGCGGTTCGACGGCATGCCGGACGTGCACTACGGAGACGACGCACATTACGTGGCGGGCGACACGGGTATCTCGAAGTGGACGCTTCGCGGTACTGTGGCGGCTACCGGCCAGCTAATCGAGGTGCGCGGCTGCGACTTCTTCGAGTTCCGCGGCGGCAAGGTGGTGCGGAAGGACTCGTACTGGAAGCTTGTCGAGCCTGCTTGAGCGTTTGGCTGGCGCGCAACTCGGCATCGCCATTATGACGGTCGCCGGACCACGCAAGCAGCCGTTCGGCACGCGCTGCTTCTTCGTTCTCGCCCTACCGCGCTCACCAAGGACAAGCCCGCGACTGCGGTAATGCGTCGCCTTGATCCGGGGCGGGGCGGAATTGCGTCGCGCGGCGCTTCCAGCACCACTCCTGTAGTTGGGTGAGCGGCCGTCGCTGCATGCCCTCGGCCGTGGGTCTGTCAGTCGTCGAGGAGAAGGCAAAGGTCCGCTGTGGCCCTGCCTAGCATCCGGGAGGTCTCCCGCGTGGGACCAGGGTCTTGCGGCTCCGGGCCGACTTGCGGAAGCGCGGTGTCGATTTCGAGCAGCACCCGCGCGGCGAACTCCGCAGGTGCTTCTTTGAAGGTCCCAGCGTAGCGCCGCAGGGCGGCCTGAACCGCCAACAGGGCAGCCCGGCGCTCGGCCTTGTGCCGCAGGCGGGCCGACGCGGCAGTTGCGCGCAGCGAGTCGATCGTTTGTGAATTCGTCATCGTCCCGGGTCCCTCCGGTGCCTGCGGCCGCAGTGCTGCGGCTCCGTCGTGCGGGCGGGTACGGGCCAACTGGGACCAAGGCATGACGCGTAGAAGGCGGTTCGACGGCAAGACTCGATTCGCGCGGCACGCCTTGTACAACGGCCAGCTTGGCGCAGGTGCGAGGACCGGTCAGTCGAACATTGCCGGTGCTACGATGATGCCCCGGTCCCGCCAGAACGCCGACACGTCCCTGCCCTACCCAACGATGCTGAGAAGCACCCGCAGGAGGTTTTCGTGCGTAAGACCACGATGTCGCTGATGGCTGCCATCGCGCTGGGCCTGATTGCCTTCACCCCGGCCAACGGCTCCGCGGCTCCGACCACCGTCCCGGTGTCGCCGTCCGAGATGGTGCACACTGTCCAGTACTGGGGTGCGGCTCCGTACCGGGCCGATAACAACTGGGGGCACCGCCGTCATTGGCGCGAGCGGCGCGAGCAGCGGGACGAAGCCCGGATCGCCGAGGCCGCACGGCGCGAGGCGTGGCAGATTGAGCGAGAGCGCGAGCACCGCCGGGCGTGGCGGCACGCGCGGCGCGAGCAGCGATTTGGCTATGCCCCGGGCTTCCAGCGTGGCTGGTGACAGGGCAGCCGCCGGAGGAGGAACGACGGTGACTTGGATGTCCCGGGTCAAGCCCTCGTGCACGGGGCCGATCGTGCGGCGCTTTACCGCCGTGTTACTGCTGGCCGGGTCGGGCCTTGCCCTGGGCGGCTGCGTCGTAGCATCCGCAGGGCCGGGCTACTACGGCCGTCCGTACGGTTATAGATCGCCGCACTACTACAGGCCCCGCCCCTACTATCGCCCATACTGATCCATTGGAGGCGCGGGATGACCCACCGGAGAGCGCGCGAGAGGGGCGACACGGAAAGGCGTTCATAGCCCGGATACTGAACGGCCGATGAGCACGCGCCTACTCGGAGACTTGCTTTGTCTCGATCTCGTCGAGTACCGCTTCCGGGGCTACGTCCTTCTTAATTTCTTCGATCTCGGGATCGGCGTCCGCCCGCACCCCAGCCCGCTCCGCCATGGCGGTGACGAGTTCCACTAGCTTGGTCAGTTCGTGCTCGGTGAGCAGGCTGACGTGCAGGTCGAGGTCGGCCCGCTTGTCCGCTGCCGCCGCCATGCGGTTCTGACTAATCAGCACAAAGGTGGACAGAAAGATCGCCTCGACGGACGCTGCCATCGCCAGGATGACGAAGGACGGATCGAACTTGGGCACGCCGGGCACAATGCCGAGGTTGACCGCGATCCAGGCACCATAGAGCGCAAGGTGCAGGTAGACGAACCGCATGCTGCCAGTGAAGCGGGTGATCGCCTCGGCGACCCGCGCTTCCATCGGAGCAGCGGCAGCCTCCCGCTTGCGGCGATCTTCAAGTGCTTGGATGTTTCGCCGGAGAGCGCTGCTCAGGTCGTCGGGTCTCGGCGGCGGGATGGTCGGCGTCGCTATATCCATGAGGAACGCTCCTTCCGGGGCCTGCGGCGCCACTGCGGGCTATTTCATCCTGCGGTTGGCGGGTAATGGGCGGGCGTGAATTTGGTTCCTGCCATTTGCTGACAAGCGAATATCTGGATGTTGGCGCTGAATCGGCGTTGCCGCCTGCCTCGCGGGTCGAGATCAGCGCCCGCTGTATTCTCCACGCCCAAGCCGGGCTATCCGCCGCCGTGCAGTGAGCGCTTGCGGATGTGGCGAAGGGCTGAGACCGGCGGCCCGGCGACCTGCTACGGCCCTCTCGGGGTGACCGCGGCGCCGAGGGCAACGGCTACTGCGTGCCCCAGCCCCGCCCAAGATGGCGTCCAGCCCGGCGCCCAGGCAGGCATGAGACGCCGCACAGCATGAAGCAGCGTCTCCGGTGCGATGGGCTTAACGATGTAGTGCTCGCGTGGGCCGAGAAGGCGTCCATCCAGCGCCTCGGGATGGCAGGTGATATAGACCATGCCGACCTCGGGCCAACGCCGTAGCACCTCTCTCCCCAGAGCCAAGCCATCTGGGCCGGAGCCGAGGTGGAGACCGGTCACGACCACGGGCGGTGGTCCGTTCGCGGCGGCGGCTCCCTCGGCCAAAGCCAGTGCGGCATCAGCGGTAGCAGCTTCGGCTATTCGGAACCCAGCCTCCCGCAGCATGTGCGTAACCACCTCGCGGACAAGCGGTTCGTCCTCTACGACCAGCACATCCATCCGATGTCCCCCTCGCGTTTGGGAGCCCAGTCCCGCACTCGCGTGATGCGGATTCTCGTGCACGCCGCACCTGAACGGGCGAAAAACATGCGAGTTCATTCGCGCAAAGAATGTTTCTACCACGCGATTAGGCGCCGCGCAGCGTGGCAGGAGGCGATAACGGCGGTTCGGATTGTACAAAGCTGCGCTGACACCAACGGCAGCGTGGACGCCAGAGGGAGGAGGTCGGTGTGCTTTACAAGCTGTCCCACAATGAAGCGATTGGGGCGGCGGTCCCGGGTAGGGTTGAGTGCGGCGATCGTCCTCCCTCAGCCGCGCGAGGCCACCTATGATCTGAAATGTATTGTGAGGTCAGACCGAGCAGAACAGTCGTGACCATCTCGGTGCCGATCTCCATGCTTGCTGCACTGCAACATAGGCGCCGCGCGAAGCAGCATGTCCACGGAACACTCGCCACCCATCAACCTCGCATGGCTGGAAATCGGACGGTCTACCCCGGGTGATGGGGCACCCTGGATGGTGTGCATAGCGCCGGTCGGCGAGAGCGGCGCGCTCTACCGAACTCAGATCGTCGTCGATTCCGTACTCACCATCACAGTTGATCTCATTACCCATCGTGGAGCACCGGCACAGAGGGTCCACCGGGCAAGTTGCAAAATCCCACCGAATGGAGACGCCTTGGGTGAGCCGGTCAAATGGCTTGTTGGGGCCGCTGACGAGGCTGCTTGGACGGCGCTGTCTGGCAGAAGTCCGGATCGTCCACGGCAGTGCAACAGTGGTGGATCAATCGACCACGCGGTGAAGCCCTTGCCGACTGCTCGTCAACAGGGAGCGACGGCAGCAAGACAGTCCGATCAGCCTTTACAGGGGCCGTGACGCGTCTGGTGGCACGGGTGCAAGACGACCGTCTGGGTGTTGAACCGCGCGCTCAGTGCCGGTCAGTGCCGCTGCTCGATTGCAAGCGCCTTCCTGTCGTATTCCGCGGCCATGGAGATCACGACGCCCTTACGGTCGGGCCAAAGGTTCACCAAACGGCGACACTTCGCAGCTTGCGCCCGAAGGGTGTGCGCCTGCCTCAAGCTGGGCACCTCCGCCAGCAGGTTGATCGCGGCGACGAGCTTGCCAGCATCATCGAACAGGGGCGTCGGATAGGGCTGGAAGTTGACGTACCTGCCGTCCGGGCGTTCGGCCATAGCACGGGCTCCACGTATCGCTCGCCTTTCGCGGACTGCTACCGCCATGGGGCACTGATCGTGCGGAAGGTACTCCCCCTCCTCCGTGTAGAGTTTCCACGTCACGCACCAGCTATCACTGCCGACACGCGGCTTGCGTCCGGCAAAGGAAATGCAGGTCTGATTGTAGTGGGTGATCACGCCTTCCGCGTTGGTGACGTAAATCGCTGCCGGAAGCTCGTTCAACACCTGAGAGAGACCACGACCTCCTTCTCGCATGGCTCGGACGGCTACTCGCAGCATGCCCTCAGGCGCTTCTGTTTTTGTTTGCATGACCGTCTCCGCCCACGGCGCGCCAACTACGACGGCCGATAGGGGGTGCGCAAGCAATTTCCGGCCAGTACTACGCCCGAAGGTGCTCCGGCGTATCGGAGCGCGCTGAGTAGCGCGTGTCACGTTGCGCCTTCATTTGTCGGCTGCGAGACTTTGGTACCCTGGATACCGCTCCATGAACGCCGCTACGAACTCGCATTGCGCAACTACCTTCGCGCCCTCGGACCTTATTTTGTCCAGCACACCGGCATTTTGTCCAGCACACCGGCCACCAATTTGGACCCGACCCCCTGCCCCGACATCGCCTCCGGCACTTCCGTATGTGTCAGTATGATGTGGCCTCCGACACGCTGATATTCTACAAACGCTACCGCGTCGCCGCTCATCATCTCGAAGCGGTGCATCGCCGGGTTGTCGCTGACCATCAACATCGTCGTACTCTCCTAGGCATCAGTCGGTGCCACTCGCATCCCGCACCTGAGTACACTTCACCGCCGCCGCAACTGGGCTCTGGCGACCCGGTGACAAGTTCCGGCTGAACGCCCGCGGCCGTGCTGGTCTGGCTCCTTTCCGTATCAAGCGGAAAACTACCGACTGTCCGCTACCACGCCCTTGGGAAAAGTGATCCGGCACATCGCCGTCCTGATCAAACACGCCCGCGCCCATCTGTGCCGAAGCTGCGCATCAGCCAGATTGCACCCACGGCAAAGACCGCTAGCGTTAGTAGGGGCCAGGGCCGCCGTGCAGCGCGTCGCGCAGCGAGACCTTCGCCGGATGGAGGTGTCGGCGGCCCTGCTCGGAAGGGGAGGCCCTGGCTTCCGCCATGGTCGCGCCTCGCACCGCTCTCATGCTGTCTGTCGAGCGGTCTGATGCTGGTCCTTGCCGGAGCAGGGACGCTCTCACCGTCGGTCGGAGGAGCCGTCTCCATCTCAAGCGCTCGGGCTCGATCCCAGAATTCAGCGCTCCGTCCCTCTGGGCAGCCCTCTGCGTGCCAGAGAAAGTAGGCGCGCTCGCGGATGCGCTGCTCCCAATCGGCGCCTGTGTCAGGCATGAAGGTCCCTCCGGGTGATTCTGCACCGGGTACGCACGCAATCCTTGGGCGTTCCTTCCGGGATGGACTAAATGGCAGCGTGGAAGCCTATCAGTAATTGAGATACCGGATGGCGGCCCAGCGCCACCGTATTTCTAGCGGGATAAACTTTCCCGATGCCGTCCCTCACCTCGACCAGCCTACTGACGATGTAGGGCTCGTTCTTATGCGGCTTCCTGCTCAGCAACTTGCTTCGTCATTTGCGCCACGACCTGCTCCTCAGTGCCGTAGAACGTCTCAGTGTTCCACGGGTACCTGATGCAGCGGCGGTTCTGTTCACACTCGGTCTGCCCCCTGTGTTCTCCCCTCCGCATGCCCGCGGAGGCGTGCCATGTTCGATAGAGCCCTCGTGGCGGCTGGTCCCCGGCTGCTCTACGGCATCCCTGCCCCCTTGCTCCTGACCTTCACAATCGCCGTGCTGCCCCGCTGGGGTCGTTCGCTGTCATGGCCGTGGTCGTACTTGGCGCCGCCATCACCGTAAGCGTCCGGCCTCCATCGCCTTCCCTGGCCGCTGACGTGCGTTGAGGCTGGCGGCCTTAACGTCGGGCGTAAGGTCGTCTGTAAGGTCATGGGCAGCGGGACGGTCGAGATCATCACCGGGCGCGAGCGGCGTCGGCGTTGGAGCGTGGCGGAC
>NZ_SMSJ01000127.1 GCF_004355005.1 Dankookia rubra | reverse complement strand
CACGTCCGAGCGCCAGCAGCAGCGAGGGAATGGGTACCACCGCGCCTTGCCAGAAGGCGTCAATGTGGCCGGCCGCCAACGCCTCGGCCTGCACCGCGGGGTCACCGCTGACTACCTCGGCAGTAATGCCTGCCGCGTCAGCGGCGGCGCGAAAGAAAACCTCTGCCGGCCCTCGTGCCGGACCGCAGCCGACGCGCCGCCTGGCGAGGTGGGCAAACTCGGTGATGCCACTCACGCGCAGCGCCGCGGCCTGGAAGCTGGTCTCATACATCGGGAACAAAGCCCGCACCTCAGAGTGCCGGCGCCCGCCCGCAGCCGGTGTGCCCTGGAGTGCGTCCGAGGCCGAGCCCAGAAACGCCGTGCCGAGCGCGTTCGGGTCGTCCTCGACCAACGAGAGGTTCTGCAGCGACCCCGTGGTCCGCCGTACCGTGACTGCAACGCCTTGCCGGCCGAGAAAGGTGGCAAGCCCCTCACCATAGGGCAGGAAGGCGCTACCAGGTCCCGCAGTGAGGAGGGCCAGCGGTGCCTGCGCCCGAACGGGGCACGACGCGGCCAGGACGGGCAGCGACAGCAGGGAACGGCGTCGCATGGGGGCGAACTCCAGTAGGATGGCCCGACCAGCCTAGCCGCTCTTATTCGCCGGGCGGGATTCGTAGGGCGCCCGCGGGCTGCTTTGAGCGGCGGGCACGGGTTCGCATCCGCGTGCAGCGGCACTGTTGAGCTCGGACGGGCGGCGTTGGAGGTTGCTGGGCGGGAGGCACGGAGGGGCTTGGCCCCGTCGGTCACGGCCCTGCCGGATGGAAGCTACGGGCGAGGCCGCGAAACAGCACGGCATGTGGACAAGCGGCGGCGAAGGCGAGGCGGACCCGGCTGGCGGTTTCGATGACCCGGCCTGCGACCTTGAGCAGGTGAAGCCTGATCGTGGCAAACTCTGCGGCGGCCAACTTGTGCGTCCTGGGGATGCGGTCGCGCAGGGTCAGCAGCAGCCAGTAGGCGGCGGTGTGCAGGACGAGGCGGACCTGGTTGGCCAACGGCGAGCGGCAAGAGGTACGGTCGGAGGCGAGTTGGGCCTTGTGCAGCTTCACCAGGTTCTCCGCCTGTCCTCGCGCGCAGTACAGGCTGTCGTAGACCCACTCAGCGCTGCCCTGGGCGAAGCTGTTCACCACGAAGCGGATGTCGAGGCCCTGGGTACTGGCCTCGATGCGGGCAATCACCCGGCGCTGGCAGGACCAGGACTTGGCGCCGTAGCGCGTCTCGGCATAGCGGCGCAGCACCGGGGCGTTCTCCTCGGCACGGCGGACCCGCACGTCGTCGGCCGCGTCCTCGACGGCGGCCCGCAGCACGGCGTTGGTCGGCAGGCCGAAGACGTAGTCGATGCCCTCGGCCTCGCAGAAGGCCATCACCTCCGGGCGACCGTAATGGCCGTCGCCGCGCAGGGTGATGTGGGTGCCTGGCCAGTGGCGCCGGATCTGCCGGACCAGGCGGCGGAGATGGTCCCGGATCTCCTGGCCGGAGGGGGTCTTACCGGGCCGCAGCAGCACCATTACCGGGCGGGAGGTCGCGGTGTCGTAGACATGGATGGGCAGGAAGCAGCGCTCGTCATAGTGGGCGTTGAACAGCGACAACTGTTGGCGCCCGTGCACCAGGTCCACCGTGTCGTCGATGTCGAACGTCACCGCCGCGGGCGGCTTCGGGTAGCTGGCGCAGTAGAGATCGACCATGGCCCGCATCAGCCGGATCACCTCGCGCAAGGAGGGCGCGTTCTCCCAGCGCGACATGGTCGGCTGCGAGCACGGGTCCCGCCTGGTGTCGGGCAGGCGGCCGCAGGCCAGCTTGAAGCAGGGATCCCGGCGCAGGTGGTCGAGGTCGTCGGCATCCTCGTAGCCGCAGGCGATCGCCAGGATCCGCGCCCGCAGGATGTCGGCCAGCGGGTGGACCACCCGCGACGGGTCGCGCGGGTCAGAGATCAGCGCCGCCAGTTGGTCACAGACGCCGAGTTGGCGCTCGGCCGCGGCCAGCAGCATAACCCCGCCGTCCGAGGTCAGCCGCCCGCCGTCGAAGGCGGCGGCCACCTTCTTGCGGCCGATCGCTGGAAAGCCGAACGGCTCGGTCGTATCGTCGTTCATGGCGGGTGTGGCGCGGCCTGAAGTGCTGCGGGTTGGTCTCGACACCCAAGTCCGCAAACGCAATCAGCAGCTTACGCCACGCCCGCCAGCCTCGTCGCAAGCCCGCGGTGAATAAGAGCGGCTAGAGAGACCCACCGCGCTCGGCGACTGTCAGTACAACCCTGATCGGCTATGCCAAGCCCGGGCTTCACGCCATGACCACGCGAGGAAGGAGTGTCTGGTCATCAGCCCGCACGGTTGCGCCTCATGGGACGCGGTAGAAAGGGTTCGGAAGCAAAAAGCTTCGCTCAGCATACCCTCCTTCGAGATCCGAGGGTTGGTCACCGACATTGGCGATGATCTTATGGCCAAGCCGCTCTATCCCAGCGCGCACGGGCGTCTTGAATTTCACCGCGGAGTCGTAACTTCGGCCGTCCGGCACCATGAACAGGTGTTCGTAGCCATCGTAACCCACATTCCGCAGGTTGCGCTCGGTCGCGGACCTCTGGGATTCCGGCCGGCCGGTGATGAAGAAGACGCTCACCCCCGAGGCCCGCGCCTGCTGGAACAAGCGGAGCGTGGGCTGCAGGGCTGGATCCCGCCCCAGCAGATCCCAGGCCGCCCAACCACAAGGACCTTCGGGCAAGGCGCGGCAGGGCCCGCCAATGATCCGGCCGAAGTCGTCCCGCTGGATCACCTCCCAGTTGGACAGGGCGGTTTCGTCGATGTCCAGCACCAGTGCGGGCCGGCTCACCTGTGGCGTCCGTTCGTTGAGCCAGCTGCGCGCCTCGGTGACCACCACCGCAAGGTCCCGCGCATATGCCCCGCTGTCGTGATAGGCCCTGGCGGCACGCTTCGCGTCGCCGACATTCGCGGGCTGGCTGATGGCGGCGATTGCAACCGGTGCCGGCCCGACGGCAGCTGGGTCCGTAAGGGGGGATGGAGCGGAACAGGCGGCCAGCATTGCCAACAGTGTGACGGCGAGCAGTGTCTGGTTCGGGGACGGGCTATGGGGCAGGCAGGGCACCGCTGTCTCCTCCGTGCTGGTAGCAGGTCCCATAAACGATACGGCAGTCGCCAGACGGTCCGGATCGGTCCATCGAGATCGACTCGAGCTTGGTCGAAGCGGACCGCCGCATGGCCGCGGCTCGGGCGCTGGTGGAGAGGGTTGGCATTCGGACAGGACGGCCAATCCACTGCAGGCTAGCCGACGCCGCCCCGCGCTGCTCTACTTTCCCGTAAGAGCCACTCGGGGGAGGGGACCGATGCAAGGCAGGGTGGGGCGCCGGCCCTTGCTCGGCGCAATAGGTAGTACGCTGGTGGCGTACGCGGCCACGGCGCAGGCCGAATGGCGGCCAGACCGGCCGTTGCGGATGATTGTGCCCCCCGGCCCCGGCAGCGGCGCCGACGTCATCGCCCGGGCCTTGGCGGCGAAGCTGGTCGACCTGCTGGGCCAGAGCGTCGTGGTCGACAACCAGAACCAGGGTGTCGGCGCGGTCGGTATCATGGCTGCGGCTCGGGCAAAGCCGGACGGGCAGACGCTGATGTGCAGCATCTCCTCCATCCTGCTGGCGCCACTGGTCGACCCAAACCTCACCTATGACGTACGGCAGTTCCAGCCGGTCTCGCAGCTGCACCAGGCGGCGACGGTGCTGATCGTGCCGCCGCAGGTGCCGGCGAGGACGTTGGCGGAGTTCCTGGCTCTGGTGCGGGCGACGCCAGAGCGCTTCACCATCGCCGACTACGGTCATGGCACCGCAAGCCACGTCAACGCCGCGCTGCTGATCAAGCGGGCCGGGCTCGCGAGCGACATCGTCCATTACAGCAACACGCCCGGCATCATCCGCGACCTGGTCGCCGATCATATCCGCTGCGCTATCGTCGATTCCGCCAGCGGCATGCAGCCGATCCGTGACCGGATGGTGCATGCACTCGCGGTCAGCGGCCGGCAGCGACTGGGCGTGATCGGCGAGATCCCGACCTTCGGCGAGCAGGGCTTCGCGGGCTTCGAGCCAGCGCCCTGGCAGAGTATGTTCCTCCCCCTCGGCACGCCGCCGGCGATCGCCGGGGTGATCGAGCGGGCGGTGCGGCAGGCCGTCGCAGCACCTGATTTCAGCGCCCGGCTGCGCGGGCTGGGCTTCGAACCCGTGGGCGGCTCCGCCGAAGAGCTGGCGGCGATGCTGGCTTCGGAACGTGCCACTTGGCAGGCGGTGATCGCAGAGACAGGGATACGGCCGGCATGAGAGAGGATTTCATCACGGTCGCGGGCTGCCGCACGCTGGTGCAGCGCGGCGGCAAAGGCCCGCCCCTGCTCTGGCTGCATGGTGCTGGCGGGGGCGGGCGCTGGACGCCCGCTTTGGCGCGGCTGGCGGAGCGCTACGACGTCATCGCGCCGGAACTGCCCGGCTTCGGGCGCAGCGACACGCCGGACTGGTTCGACACGATCCACGATGTCGGCTTCTTTGTGCTCGACCTGCTCAAGGCGCTCGACCTGCGCGGCGTGCATCTGGTCGGCGCCTCGCTCGGCGGCTGGGTGGCCGCGGAGGCTGCGGTGCGGAGCACGGAACGACTGGCGAGCCTGACGCTGATCGGCCCGGCCGGGCTGCACATGAAGGGCGTTCCACGACCGGACACCTTTCTCTGGACCGAGGAAGAAGCGACGCGGGCGCTGTTCCACGACCAGCTACTGGTTGATGCCATGCTGGCCGTGGTGCCGGACGAGGCGGAGATCGACCGTAGGCTGAAGAATCGCTTCGCCACCGCACGGCTCGCCTGGTCGCCGCGCTGGCACGACCCACATCTGCACAAATGGCTGCACCGGATCGACGTGCCCACTCTGATCGTCTGGGGTGCGGAGGACCGGTACCTGCCGCAGGTCTATGCCCAACACTGGGCCGGACTGATCCCGGGTGCCGAGGCGGTAGTGGTGCCGGACTGCGGCCATTCGCCGCAGGCAGAGAAGGCCGCGGACTTTTGTGGGCACCTGGAGAGCTTCCTGGAGAGGATGGGTCGATGAGGTTCTTCTTCTTTCACCTGATGCCCTACGCGGACCTCGACCCGGATTACGACAAGATCCACCCATCCTCCTGGGTGACGCTGCCGAACAGCTACTACGACCCGGCCAAGGGCGCCGCCTTGTACCACCGCTACCTGGATGAGCTGGAGTATGCCGCCGAGCTCGGCTTCGAAGGCGTCGGCGTCAACGAACACCACCAGAACGCCTATGGCCTCATGCCCTGCCCGAATGTCTTCGCCGGCATGCTGGTGAGGAAGATTCCCGACACGGCGAAGATCGCAGTGCTGGGCCGGGCACTTCCGGTGCTGGCCAACCCGTTGTCGGTCGCCGAGGAATTCGCGGTGCTGGACAACATTACCCGCGGCCGGCTGATCACCGGCTTTGTGCGCGGCATCGGGGCCGAGTACCATTCGTTGGCAGTGAATCCGACCGAGAGCCATGAGCGCTTCCACGAAGCACATGACTTGGTCATCGCAGCCTGGACGCAGCCGGGTCCCTTCCCCTGGGAAGGGAAATACTACCATTTCCCGCACGTGAACCTCTGGCCGCGGGTCTACCAGCAGCCGCACCCACCTGTCTGGATCCCGTCGCAAGGCTCGCGTGAGACCATCGAGTTCGCGGCCGATTCGGCGCGCCGCTACACCTACCTGCAAACCGCGGCACCGGCAGCGACGCTGTTCAAGACCATGCAGTCCTACCGTGA
Source organism: Dankookia rubra (assembly GCF_004355005.1). Lineage (GTDB taxonomy): Bacteria > Pseudomonadota > Alphaproteobacteria > Acetobacterales > Acetobacteraceae > Paracraurococcus > Paracraurococcus ruber_A. Next base: position 5,904 of record NZ_SMSJ01000127.1, on the reverse strand, counting down.
CGAGGCGGAGCGGCAGGGCTACCAGGCGTCGCCTGACCAGCTCGGCTGGTCGATTAAAATCTATGTGGCCGAGACGGATGCCATCGCGCGGGAGGAGGCGAAGCCGCACATCGAGAGCTTTGCCAACAAGTTCCTGCGCATGCCGCAGGAGATGCTGCTGCCGCCCGGCTACACCTCCATGGCGTCGATGAAAGGTCTGATTCAGTCGCGCAAGACCATCACCAGCGGCTATCGGACGATGGAGCAGATGTTGGAGCAGGGCACCTTCATTTGCGGCAGCCCGCAGACGGTGATCGAGCAGCTGGCGGAATATCAACGGCGCGGTGGCTTCAACATCGTCATGGCCGGGCTGCATTTCGGCACCTTGCCGCATGCCTTGACAATGAAGAACATCGAGATCTTTGCCCGCGATGTCATGCCGGCGCTGAAGAGCGCGGTACCCGGCCATATGCCACGCGCCGCGGCGGAGTAGTGGGACGGCGCGGGCCGCCTTCGCCCGGCATTGAGCCGGCTTCAGCGGCCTTCACCCGGTGCACGGCTCACCCGAACCGCACGCTAGCGCAGCGCGTGCTGTTGCCTCAAGCCCGGTATGTTTTCGATCGCAGCCTCGACACAGTCGTCACCTTTGGAAGCGTTATTGCTTCACCATCGCTGCGCGCAACTCTCGCATCCGGGACCAGGTGAAGCCTCCGGGTATCGCGCCGTCCGTCTTGATGTCTTCACCGTTGACGAAGCCAGATAGATCGCTCGAGAGCCAGGCGATGGTACGGGCGACATCCACTGGCCTGCCAGGGCGCCGGACGGCTTGCAAGGTCGAGAAGAACTTTCCAGCGCCGGAAACCCCCGTGCCGCCTCAGCGTCGGTCATCCCCGCACCCTTGCCGAAGATGCCGGTCACGATGGCACCCGGGGAGACGCTGTTCACACGGACCCCGCCTTCACCCAGTTCCATCGCCACACAGCGGGTCAGGTGGATGATCGCTGCCTTCACCGCCGAATAGATGTGGCTCGAGATGCCAGGGAACTGTCCGGCAACGCTCCCTAAATTGACGATGCTGCCATGACCCTGCTTCAGCATCACTGGCGCAGCATGCTTCATCCCGAGGAGCGTGCCCCGGAGATGAACGTTCGTGAGGTCGTCAAACTTGTCGATGTCGACTTCCGCGATGCCGGCCGCGCCACCAGGCGTGCCGGCATTATTCACCAGGCAATCGAGCCGTCCGAACCGCGACAGGCAGTGGGCTAACATCGCCTGCACATCCGCTTCCTGCGCGACGTCGGTCCGGATGAAGCTTGCTGACTGGCCATGGCGCCGCGCCAATTCCTCACCCTCCACTTGCCGCCGTGCGGCGATCACCACCTGCGCACCCTCAGCGATGAAGAGCTCCACGCACGCGGCACCGATACCACTGGTTCCACCAGTGATGATTGCGACTTTTCCGTCGAGCATGCCCATCGCTTGTCTCCTAATCGCGGCGCCGCTGGGGTGCCGCCGGCGGCGGTTGGATGCAGAGGCCGGTGCTCAGTTGTTCGCGCGAATACCAGCATCGTCCAGCAACCTGACGTAGGTGGTAACTTCATTTCGCACGAACTCCGTGAAGGCGGCGCGGCCGCGGAATTCGATGGCATGCCCGACGCGTGTCATGCCCTCCGCCACCATCGGCACCGTCATGGTATGCTGACAGGCGGTCTCGAGACGGACCAACACCGGCTCCGGCGTGCCGGCCGGAGCGAAGATCCCGGTCCAGAGGCCGAAGCTGAGATCGAAGCCCTGCTCGCGCGTCGTCTGGGCGTTGGGCATGTCGCGCGGGCGTTGCTCCGCCAGCACGCCGATCGGGTGGAGCCCGTACTGCTTCACCAGGTTCGCTTCGGCAATCATCAGCACCACCGTACCCTGCTGCATGGCCAGCACCGCGTCACCGGAACCGCGGAATGGAATGTGGTTGAACTGGACACGCTCCTGGCGCTCGATGGCAGACAGGGCCAAGTGACCCTGGCCGCCCGGGGTGGAGACAACCGGCACACCACCCGGCATGGCCCGTGCCCGAGCGATCAGATCCGCCATGGTGCGAATGCCGGAGGTCTGCGGTGTCATCATTACTGACGGCGCATTGGCCACCATGCAGATCGGCACAAGCTGCTCGGCCCGGTAGGGCGTGCTGGGACGGTAGCTCGGGATCAGCGCGATCGGGTTGGGCGAGGTCAGCAGCAGCGTCTGGCCGTCTGGCCTCCCGCGCACCACCTCCGCCGTGCCGATGGTGCCGGCGGCTCCGCCGACGTTGCGGATCAGGAGTTGCTGGCCGAGCGTTTCCGCCAGCACGGGCTGGATCAGGCGACCGATGATGTCGCTGCCCCCGCCGGCAGAAAGGGTATCACTAATTGTACCTGGGCAAGGGCGGCTCGCCCGCCCTGCACCAGCATCAAGGCGCAGAGTACAACAGCCGGCAGCAGCCTGCGCATGGCACCTTCCCCCGTATGGGGCGCGTCAGGCGCGCCCTTTGGCGAAAGGCTAGGGAGGATCGCACGACAGAATCAACATGATCCTGGAGGAAGGCCTCATCTGCACAACGCCTACGTGGCTGGCGAGCGGCGGGCCTAGCGCGGCGGGACTTCGGCGATCGTCGTATTGGTATCAATCACAACGGGATCCACAGGTCGAGCTGCCGGAGGCCGGCTAGAGCGGCGTGCATTCTAAGCTGAACGATACCCGCAGTGCCGGAACCACGCGCTGGCGTCGTCTGGGGTGATGGCGGAGAGGGCGTCGGGGACGGCGTTGTCGAGGGTCTCGATGCTGCGGGCGCCGGCCTGGCGCAGGCGCTCCTTCATCTTCGCCCAGGCCTGCTCGATCGGGTTGAGGTCGGGCGAGTGGGGCGGCAGGTAACGGCGCTTGAGACCGGCTTGGTCGAGCGCCCGCCGCGCGGCGGCCGCCTTGTGCGGGGCGAGGTTGTCCATGACCAGAACGGCGCCGGGGCGGGCCTTCAGGGCGGGTGCCAGCACCTGCTCGACGAAAGCGACGAGGACGGCGGTGCTGGTTGCCGCCGCGACCGTCATCGCGGCGACCATGCCGTCGGGGGCGATCGCGCCGAGGATGGTCAGCCGTCGGCAGTGCCCGCCGGGCACCCGTCCGATGGCCCGCTTGCCTCTCGGCGCCTGAGCGTGGCTGCGGGTCATGCGGGTGTCGATGCCGCTCTCATCGAGGAAGACCAACTGCCGGGGATCGGCCCCGGCGAGCATCTTGCCGCGCCACGCGTCACGCGCGGCAGCAACGTCAGGCCGGTCCTGCTCGGAGGCGTGCAGCGTCTTTTTTGCGCAACAGACCGAGCCGCAGCAGCGCCCGGCTGAGCGTGCTCGGGTCGAAGCGCCGGCCGCCCGTCCGCTCGGCCAGCCTCTCCGCGTACTGCGCGAGGGTCGCGTCGTTCTGCTCGGCCACGAGGTCGCGCAGGACCGCGGGATCGGTGCCGCCGAGCATGGCTTGGCCGCTGCCGCCCCTGCGCGGCGCCCGCTGGCCGGAGCGCGCCAGCCTCAGCCAGGCGCTCACCGTCCCGAGCGAGACCGCGAACCGCTCCGCCAACACTCGCTGGCTGCCCTCGCGCCGCCCATGCGCCGACAGCACCCGCTCCCGAAGGTCCACCGACAAGGCCATGCCGCTCCAGCCTCCAAGGAAGGCCAAAACGCCACCTCGCACCAAGCGTTCAGATCATCCCGCACGCGGCTCTAGGCGACGTGCCTGCGTCGCGGATCGGCTATGGGTATCCGTTGCTGGTGGTGCCGTCGATCTCGACCAGCCAGCTGAGCAGGTCGGAGCGGTCGACCAGCCGCTCGACGATGAGGTGGGCGATCGGCACCTCGGCCTGCGGGTCGTCCCGCGCCACCCGGCCCTCGAAGACCAGCAACCACGATCAGATCAGCTGGTCTGCCCCGGATCGCTGCGGGCGAAGACATACTGGCGACCCTGGGTGCCTGCCAGTTTTCGGAGATCCGCAGCCAGATCGGTCAACGTCTGAGCGGCATCGTCGACAGCAGAACGCAAATGCATTTCGGTCATGCCGGAAGGCCGCTCCGTCAGGCGCTGCACGGTGATGGAGCCATCGTCGTACCCGTGCCACCAGTGCCAATAGGGCCGGCCATCACCCAAGCCATGCGACGCCCAGGCCTCCGGCTCGTCCAGCGAAGCGAGTGCCGCCGCAACATCCTGCACCAGCGCCTGTTCCGGGTCCGTCCAGAGAACCTGTACGAGGGCTTCCCGCACGCCTTCGATCCCCTCGACCACGCCGGCCCAGGGCTGGGCGCCTTGGATGATCAGCACGAAGCAGCTGCTTGCCTCGGAGATCGCTGTCATTGCCGACGTGTCCCATGGCTGGTTCCGACCCCGAGGTGCCCCGGCGAGCGGCGCTGTGCTTCGTCCTATGACGCCCCGTTGAGCCGATCCTTCAGCGCCTTCGCCGGCGAGAACTTGGCGACCTTGGACGCGGCGATCTGGATGGCCGCGCCCGTCTGGGGATTGCGGCCTTCGCGCGCGGCGCGCTCGGTCGTGCTGAAGATCCCGAAGCCGTTCAGCCGCACATCCTTGCCGGTCATGAGTTCGTCAGACACCGCGCTGAGGACCGCATCGATAGCTTTGGTGGCATCAGCCTTCGACAGGCCGACGGCATCGGCAACATGGGCAATGAGGTCGGCTTGGTTCATGGGTGATCCACTCGCGCTCGCTAATGAGATGCTCGGCTACAACGTCGTGATCGAACGGGCAAGTGCGATGAGGACGCCTGGTGCCTCCTGCAAAAGCGGCTCACAAGCGCCATCTGCCCGGCACGCTCAGCAACCCGGTCTCCTTCTCTAACTCTGAAGGAATGCAATGCATGGCCACACGCGTGAGAAAATCCAAGTTGCGGGATGCGCGTCTGCAGCTCGGTTTGTCGCAGGCCGAGGTCGGCGATCGGCTGGGCGTGACGGGCGCTGCGATTGGCCATTATGAGACCGGCCTTTCGAAGCCTCCGCCCGATCGGGCTGTCCAGCTTGCCAAGCTGCTCCGCCTGAAGCCGCATGAGGTCAGCACTTCCGGACGTGGATCCACCAAGAAGACCGTTGATCGTCCGCGATCGGCTTCTGCAAAGCAGCGCGCGAGTGTGGTAGCGGATGCCAGGGCCCCGAGCCGCGATGAAGGCGCTGTGCTCGATGCGCTTCGGGCAATGCCTGCCGCGGAACGGCGGGTCGTGATGAAGCTGGTGCTCGCCTACAAGCATGCCGGCTTACACAACGCGGCAGGACAGCACGGCTAGCCTCGTCCGCGTCCAACTGCATCGGCACTGTCCTCGGCGCCTGGATGGGCGTCGCGCTTGCCGGTGCTAACCCAAAAGATCCGAGCAAGCCGGCGATCTGCAGCGTCGCCGGCGCAGGTGGCCTGCAGCCCAGGGAGGAGCGTAACTTCTTCTCGCCGCATTCGGGCCCTGCGGCGCGTATCCATAATACAGCAGGGTTTCGCCCCGTCGGGCAGGCTTGGCCAGCGGGTGGTTAGAGAGACGGCACAGGAGCGTTTGCCCCAGGGCCGCTCCGGCTTGGCTTTCAAATTTGAATCGGCCGGCAAGGCTTTATTGATCCGGCCTGGGACATCTTGAATCAGGCGGCGTAGCGGAAAGTCTTGTGCCCGAAGAAGCCGCGAACGCGGTCGGGCAGCTTCGAGAGCCTGCGCATGTGCCCGACGACGGCGCGCTTAAGCTGCGCCTTGCTGCGCGCCGGCTCCTTGCGGGTCACCGCCTGCTTCAGGTCGCCGTTGAGCCCCTCGTCCGGGTTCAGCTCGGGGCTGTAGCCGGGTAGGTAGAAGACCTCGATCTCGGCCTCACGCCCGACGAGCCAGTCGCGGACCTTGGCCGAGCGATGGACCGGCAGGCGGTCGAGGATGAGGAAAACC
>NZ_SMSJ01000126.1 GCF_004355005.1 Dankookia rubra | reverse complement strand
GGGACTACCTCGGTGCCCGGCTCGGCATCATCGGCCAGGCCGGCATCCCGTACCTGCCCGACTTGGTCAGAGCGCGGTGCCAGCCCGCCTGACCGCCACAGGTTTTGCCCCGCTTACGACACATGGCCGTAGATGGTCTGTTTACAAACGACAAATTCTGCCTCGTCCGGCGTGGCTCGCTTGCGCTGCCGTGGCGGCGCGGGCCGTTCGGGGCTGACCGCGAACGGCGCGAGGTGAGTTTGGCTGTTTCGGGAGGAGTTTGCCCTCTCGGAGCGGGCCATGAGGCACCGGCAGTGGACGGTCAGCCGACGGCAGGTCGGTCACCCAGCGGCGCAGCGACGCTGGGACAGGGCCTACCAGCTACTTCTGCAGTCGACGGGCCTACCTCCCAGCACGATCGGCACTCCGGCCGCTCCACAGAGCATTTCGGAGGAACGCCGTCATGCAAGTAGCCGCGTATGCTCGGGTCTCAACTCAACGCCAAGCTCAGGCGCAGACCACTGAGCAGCAACTCGACCGTTTGCGTGCTCATGCCGAGGCGCAGGGCTGGGTTCTGGCGCCGGAGCATGTTTTCCGTGACGATGGCCATAGTGGTGCGAGCCTCAAGCGTCCAGGCTTGGACCGCTTGCGCGATGCTGCAGCGAGCGCGCGTCTGGACCGCGTCCTCATCACCGCGCCGGATCGGCTGGCGCGCAACTATGTCCATCAGGTGCTGCTGGTTGAGGAGTTGCAAAAGCACGGGGCGGTGGTGGACTTCCTCGACCGGCCGATAAGCCGCGATCCGCATGACCAGTTACTGCTCCAGATCCGTGGTGCAGTAGCCGAGTACGAGCGATCCCTGATCACCGAGCGAATGCGGCGTGGTCGCCTGCGCAAGCTGCAGGCCGGCACCCTGCTACCTTGGTCGCGGCCGCCTTACGGTTACCGGCTCGACCCCGAACGGCCGCGTGATCCAACCGGCGTGCGGCTGGACGAGACGGAGGCCGCCGTGATCCGCGACCTGTTCGCTCGGTTCACTGACGAGGGCACACCAGTGACAGCCCTGGTGCAGCATCTGCATCGCCTTGGTATTCCCTCCCCTCGGGGACATCGGAGGTGGTGCACCACCGTTCTGCGCAGCGTTCTCTCCAATCCCGTCTATCTCGGGCAGGTCTTCGCCAATCGGCTGCGCAGACATCCGGCGGAGCAGCGACGTTCCGCCCTGCTGCCGATCGGCCGCGGCCAGGGCAGCGCGCGGCTGACGGATCCGGCCAAATGGATCGCGGTTGCGCCCGTGCCGGCCATTGTCAGCCAGGAGCAGTTCGATCGCGCGCAGGAGCGGTTGAGCTATAATCGACGCATGGCACGACGTAATAACCGCGTGCACCAGTACCTCCTGCGCGGAGCTATGGCCGAAACTGGGTGATGGCGGGCTGAGAGAGGCGGCGTATCGAGGCGGGTGACGAGCCTGCCAGGACCTCCCGAAGGAGCGATACGCCATGACGAGCGATACCACGGTGGTTGCCCTGCGTCAGCCGGAGGCGGTGGATGACCCGCTGACGGCGGTGCTGCGGAGCGGCACCCGCCGGCTACTGGCGCAGGCGGTGGAGGCGGAAGCCGAGGCTTTCCTGGCTGAGATGCGGGGGCAGCGGCTGCCGGACGGGCGCGAGCGGCTGGTTCGGCATGGCCACGGGCCGGAGCGCCTGGTGCAGACTGGGATTGGGCCGGTGCCGGTGCGGCGGGTCAAGCTGCGCTACCGCGGTGCTGGCCAGGAAGGGGAGCGGATCTGCTTCGCCTCGAACATCCTCCCGCGCTGGGCACGGCGGACCCCAAGCCTCAATGCGCTGCTGCCGATCCTCTACCTGCGTGGGGTCTCGATGGGCGACTTCCAGGAGACCTTGGCGGCCCTGCCGGGCAAGGAGACGCCAAACCTGTCGCCGGCGGTGATCGCGCGGCTGCGGGACACTTGGCAGGCCGACTATGCCCGCTGGCAGCGGCGCGACCTCGCGGCGCGGCACTACGTCTACCTCTGGGCTGACGGCATTTACCTGCAGGCGCGGATGGAGCCACAGGCCGAGTGCATGCTGGTGCTGATCGGCGCGACGCCGGAGGGCAAGAAGGAGCTGGTCGGCTTTCAGGTCGGGGTACGCGAGAGCGCGCAGAGCTGGCGCGAACTGCTGGTCGACCTCAAGGCCTGTGGTCTGGCGATCGCGCCCGAGCTGGCCACCGGCGACGGGGCGCTCGGCTTCTGGAAGGCGCTCGAGGCGGTCTTCCCCAGCACCCGGCATCAGCGGTGCTGGGTGCACAAAACCTCAAACGTGTTGAACAAGGTGCCCAAGTCCGTCCAGCCCGCGGTCAAGCAGGAATTTCGCGAGATCTGGCAGGCGCCCGATCGCGCCACCGCCGAGGCAGCGATCAGCACGTTTGCCGAGAAGTACGCCGCCAAGTACGAGAAGGCGGTCACCTGCCTGCTCAGGGACCGTGACGCGCTGCTGACCTTCTACGACTTCCCAGCTGAGCACTGGGACCATCTGTGGACCTCGAACCCGATCGAGAGCGTGTTCGCCACGGTGCTGCACCGAACGGTCCGAACCAAAGGTGCGCTGTCGCAGAACACCGCCCGGCTGATGGTCTCCAAACTCGTCATGGCCGCGGCCAAGACGTGGCGCCGCCTCAAGGGCGAGAACCAGTTGCCGAAGGTCATCCAGGGTGTCAGGTTCCGAAATGGCGTCGAGGTCAAGGAGACGCCAACACAGACCGCCGCCTGATCGGCTGGCTGTCACCCAGTTTCCTGCGTAGCTCTCCTGCGCGGCGTGGTCAGCTGTGGCCAATGTCGGCGTGGCTGCACGGGGCGTCATATGCCGAAGGGCTACGACTACTATCTTTGCCGCACCAAAACACAGCTGCCTGTGATGATGCCAGGCGAGCGGTGTCCGGCTCGCTATATCCCGGTCCGGCCGCTGGAAGAACTGGTCTGGCGCGACCTGTGTGAGGTCCTCGCCGCGCCGGAGATGATCGCGCATGCGATGCAGCGGGCCCGCGGTGGGCACTGGCTGCCGCAATAGTTGCAAGCTCGTCGCGCCAACCTTCGCCGAGGCCGGGTAGCGCTCGGCCAGCAAATCGAGCGGCTCACCGAAGCCTACATGGCCGGTGTGGTACCACTGGCCGAGTACGAGCGGCGTCGCCGGGATACCGAAGCCCGGCTGCTGGCGCTCGATGGCCAGGAGCGCGAACTCCTGCAAGACGCCGACCGCCAGGGCGAAACTGCCCGGCTCGCGGCCCAGGCCGAGATGTTCTGTCAACGCGTGCGACAAGGCTTGGAGCAGGCCGATTTTGATCGCAAGCGCGAACTGCTCGAGTTGCTGGTCGACCGCGTCATCGTCACAGATGTCGACCGCGTCATCGTCACAGATGTCGACCGCGTCATCGTCACAGATGGTGATGTCGAAATCCGCTACGTGATCCCCACTGGACAGGATGGCGAACGAGACCCCTTTTGTCGATTGCGAACGGACTATCTACGGCCATGTGCGCGCCTTTTTCCGCGACGGGGGTTGGGAGAGCATACGCCACCATATCGTCGGCATGCTGCGCGAGGGCGCGGGGCACGAGCCAGGCCCGACCGCGGCCATCCCCGGCACCCAGAGTGTGACGACAACGGAGAGCGGTGGGCCTCGCGCCTACGACGCAGCCAAGAAGATCAAGGGGCGCAAGCGGCACGTCGCGGTCGACACGCAGGGACTGTTGCTCGGCGTGCTCGTGCATGCCGCGTCCATCCAGGACGCGGACAGCGCGGGCGACCTGCTCCGGCGTATCAAGCCCCTCTACAACTGGCTCCGGGCCGTGTTCGCCGACAGCATCTACGACCGCCTCGCCGTCCTGCGCGCCTGCTTTCTGCTCGGTCTGACGTTGATCGTCGTCCGCCGCGTCGCAGGCACCAAGGGCTTCGTCCTGCTGCCACGCAAGTGGGTGATCGAACGAACCATTGGTTGGCTCGGGCGATGGCGGCGCCTTTCCAAGGACTATGAGCAACGGCCCGAGGTCGCCGAGGTGATGGTCACCCTCGCCATGATCCGCCTCATGCTCTACCGCCTCGCTCACCCAAACCGCAAGCGGCTTCCTGCCCCGTAGCTTTCAAAACAGCCTTTCAGGCCACATCACGGCAGGTAGCGCTACGGCAAGACCCCGATGCAGACTTTCATGGCCTCATTGCCGCTTGCCCGAGAGAAGATGCTGCAGGCACAGTAGGCCGCGGACAATCACGCCAGATCGGACACGCCCACCCGCCGATCAGGTGACCGTCAGATTAAGTCCATACTTCTACAGGTGCGGGTATTGGGGTGGATCTGCAACATGGGTTACCCTCGTCCAGATGCACGAGCGCCGAGGTGCTCAAAGCGGTAGGAAAGCGGTAGGCATGGTCTACGATGGCCAGCCCAAGCGGGTCCCAACAATGCTCCGCGACCAGACAATTAGGCGGCTCGGTGTAAATCAGGCCCTTGACATTGGTGTTGATTATCGCGTCCCAATCATCGAGGTCGGCGGCCTGGGCCGGCTCCAGCCCGCGCGCCATGCCGGCGTTGTTCACCAGGACATCGACTTCGGCGAGGGCCGGCGGCAGGCCGGCGTCTACAGCGGCGCGGTCGGTGAAGTCGAGCGCCGGCGGGTAGACGCGCCCCGGCCCGAGCTCGGCGGCCAGCGCCGCCACCCGCTCCGCCCGGCGGCCGAGCACCACGATCCGCACGCCATCGGCGGCGAAGCGGCTGGCGATGGCCAGGTCGAAGCCGGCAGTCGCACCGGTGACGAGGACGATCATGCGGGGTTTCCTTCGCGTCTGCGTGATCCCTAAGTTAAAGCGTCAGGGGTTGAAACACCTTACGAAATGTCCATTATCCTGACGGTCGGCCGGCGTTGCAGACCGCTTCAAGGCGGCATGTCCCTGCAAAGGGCCTCTTGAGCCGACGTGCGCCCCGATATCGGGCGTACAAGATCTGGGCGCTGAGCCATGCGCCTCCTGTCTCGCAACGATTGGGGGCTGTCCCTGTGTTTCCCGTGAAGACCGTGCGGCTTTGGCTGTGCGTGCTGTTCCATGCGTTCGCTTCTCCAGCTCTGCTGCCGCTCCCGGCCCGGGCCGCCGAACCGCAGGCCAACGAAGTCCTGATCCGCATGGAGGAACGCCGCGCGCGCGCGGCCGGCATTGACATCACGCGGGTGCAGGCGGAGGGCGGCACGAGCCAGACCATGCTGCCGGGCACCGTCGCGGTGCCGCCGCAGCAGTTGCGCATCGTCGCCGCCCCCGCCGCCGGCCTGGTGGAATCCGTGCTGGTTGCGCCGAACGAGCCGGTGAAGGCCGGCCAGCCCATCGCCCGGCTGCGCAGCACCGACCTGCTGGAGGCCCAGCGCACCTACCTGCAGGCCCTGTCGGGCGAGGCGCTAGCGCGCCAGCGCCTGGCCCGCGACGAGCAGATGTTCAAGGAACGGATCATCGCCGAGCGCCGCCTGCTGACCACCCGCGCCGACTACGACTTCGCCCGCACCACCCTGCAGGAGCGCGAGCAGATGATGGCGCTGCTCGGCATGGCGGAACCTGACATCAAGGCGCTGCGCGAGAGCCGGAGGATGGCCGCCGCGCTGGTCGTCACCGCGCCCGAGGACGGCGTGGTGCTCGAGACGCGGACCAGCGCCGGCGAACGCGTCGCCGCCTCTGCCCCGCTGTTCTCCATCGCCCGGCTGAACCCGCTCTGGGTTAACCTTCAGGTGCCGCTGCCGCAGGCCATGGTGATCGAGCCGGGCACGCGCATGAGCGTCCCCGGCACCCCGGCGCAGGGCGAGGTGGTGCGGCTCGGCCGCAGCGTCGACCCCACCACCCAGAGCGTCACCGCGGTGGTGGAGGTGACCGACGGCGCCGAGACGCTGCGGCCCGGCCAGGTGGTCACCGCCGCGGTCGCGCTGCGGCCGAACGGCACGCCGCAATGGCGGGTGCCGGCGGGCGCGGTGGTGCGCCATGCCGGGCGGTCCTGGGTCTTCGTCCAGGTCTCAGACGGCTTCCGCGCCAAGCCGGTGACGGTGATCGCCGAGACCGCCTCCGGCGCCTCGATCCGCGCCGGGCTGGCGCCGGACGACAAGGTCGTCTCGCGCGGGATCCTCGCGCTGCTGGCCGAACTCACCGACATCTACGGGGGCTGACCGACGATGCTCGGACGTCTTGTCGCCTGGTCGCTGCGGCGCCGGCTGATCGTGCTGCTCGCCACCATCGGCATCATCGCCTGGGGCGTCGACAGCTACCGCAAGCTGCCGATCGACGCCTTCCCCGACGTCTCCCCGATGCAGGTGCTGGTCGCTATGCAGGCGCCCGGCCTGCCGCCGGAGGAGCTGGAGGCGCAGGTCACCAATCCGGCCGAGATTGCCATGAAGGGCATCCCGAACCTGGTCGGGATCCGCTCCATCACGCGCTACGCGGTGGCCCTGATGACCTTCGAATTCGCCCCAGGCACCGATATCTACTGGGCCCGCACTCAGGTGGACCAGCGGCTCGACGACCTCGAGGAACAGCTGCCCGACGGCGTGAAGGGCGGCCTCGCCCCGGTGGTGACGCCGCTCGGCGAGATGCTGATGTTCACCCTGACCGGCGGCGGCCTATCGCCGCAGCAGCGGCGCAGCATCCTCGACTGGACCATCCGGCCGCAGCTGCGCGGCCTGCCCGGCATCGCCGACGTCAACACCCTCGGCGGCTTCGTCCGCACCTACGAGGTGGCGCCAAACCCCTCCGCCATGGCCGCGCGCGGCATCACCACGGCGATGCTGGCCGAGGCCCTGCAGCAGAACAACCGCAACGACGGCGCCGGCCGCGTGCGCGACGGGGAGGAGGCGCTGCTGGTCCGCGCCGAGGGCCGCATCCGCACCATGGACGACATCCGCGCCATCGTCGTCGCGGCGCACCCGACCGGCGTGGTGCGCATCTCGGACGTCGCCGACGTGCGGTTCGGCGCGCTGGCGCGCAACGGCGTGGTGACGACGAACGGCGAGAGCGAGGCGGTCTGGGCCATCGTGCTCGGCCTGCGCGGCGCCAATGCCAAAACCGTGGTGAACAACGCCAAGGCGAAGCTCGAGCAGATCCAGAAGACCCTGCCGGAAGGCGTCACGGTCGACATATTCTATGATCGCAACGAACTGATCGAGAAGGCGGTCTGGACCGTGCAGAAGGTGCTGCTGGAGGCGATCGCGCTGGTCGTCGTCCTGCTGATCCTCTTCCTCGGCAACCTGCGGGCGGCGCTGGTGGTCTCCCTGACATTGCCGCTGGCGGTGCTCTCGACCTTCATCGTCATGCGGCTGACGGGAATCTCGGCCAACATCATGTCGCTCGGCGGCCTGGCCATCGCTATCGGCCTGCTGGTCGACTGCTCTGTCGTCGTCGTCGAGAACACCGCGCACCACTTCGCCCATGCGCATGGCCGCACCGACTTCCGCACCCGCATGCGGATGACCGGGGAGGCGGTGCGGGAGGTCGCGGTGCCGCTGGTCTCGGGCGTCGTCATCATCGTCACCGTCTTCCTCCCCCTGCTGTCGCTGCAGGGGCTGGAGGGGCGGCTGTTCGCCCCCGTCGCGCTGACCATCACCTTCGCGCTCTGCGCGGCGCTGCTGCTCTCGCTGACGGTGGTGCCGGCGCTGGCCGCGACCCTGCTGAAGCAGGGCGGCGGCACGCGCGACCCCTGGCTGGTGCGCCTGCTGCACCGCGGCTACGACCCCTTCCTCGGCTGGGCGATGAAGAAGCCGCTCGCGGTCGGCGCCGTCGCCGTCGCCGGGCTGGTCCTCGCCGGCTTCCTCTTCACCCGCATCGGCTCCACCTTCATGCCGGTGATGGACGAGGGCACGCCGGTGGTCACGCTGCGCAAGCACCCGACCATCGGCGTCGATGCCGCCGCCGCCACCGACCTGATGATCCAGCGGCAGATCATGGCCGCAGTGCCGGAGGTGCGCGGGATCATGGGCCGGGCCGGCGCCGACGAGCTCGGCATCGACCCGGTCGGGCTGAACGACAGCGACCTCTTCCTCGACATCAAGCCGCGCGAGGAATGGCGGCAGCCGAAGAACCGCAACTTCGTGGTGAACGAGGTGCGGAAGGTGCTCGACCACATCCCCGGCATCTCCTACGCGATCAACCAGCCGATCGACATGCGGGTGCAGGAGATGATCATCGGCGCCCGCGGCGACGTGGTGATCAAGGTCTTCGGCTATTCGATCGACGAGCTCAACCGCATCGCCGGGGAGGTGGAGAAGGCGGTGCGCGGCATCGCCGGCGCGTCCGATATCTTCGCCCTGCGCAACGAGGGGATGAAGTACCTGAAGGTCGAGATCGACCGCTTCGCCGCGGGGCGGCTCGGCATCAGCGTGCGCGACGTGCAGCAGGCGCTGCGGGTCTGGGTGGATGGCCGCGACCTCGGCATCGTGCTGGAACAGGAACGCCGCATCCCGCTGGTGCTGCGCGGCGAGGGCAGCCTCAGGCGCTCGGCCACCGACCTCGAGCGCGTCATCCTCGCCCTCCCCGGCGGCCGCACCGTGGCGCTGTCCCAGGTGGCGCATGTCAGCGAGGAGGAAGGCCCGATCCAGGTGATCCGCGAGGGCACCCAGCGCTACGCGACGGTGCTGGCCAATGTCCGCGGCCGCGACCTGGTCGGCTTCGTCGCCGAGGCGCAGGCGGCGGTCGCCAGTGCGGTGCAGGTGCCCGGCGAGTACCGCCTGGAATGGGGCGGGCAGTTCGAGAACCAGCAGCGCGCCTCCGCCCGGCTGGCGGTCGTCGTGCCCATTGCGCTCGCGCTGATCTTCCTGCTGCTCTATTTCACCTTCAACTCGGTGCGGGAAGCGCTCCTGGTGTTCTGCAACGTGCCCTTCGCGGCGATCGGCGGCGTCATCGCGCTGTACCTTTCGGGCGAGTTCCTCTCGGTCCCCGCCTCGGTCGGCTTCATCGCCCTCGTCGGCATCGCGGTGCTGAACGGCGTGGTGCTGATCTCCTACATCAACCGGCTGATCGCCGAGAACGGCATGTCCCTGCACGAAGCGGTGCGGGAAGGCGCCAGGCGGCGGATGACGCCGGTGGTGCTGACCGCGACCATCGCCGCCTTCGGCCTGGTGCCTTTCCTCTTCGCCGAAGGCCCGGGCTCCGAGATCCAGCGGCCGCTGGCCATCGTCGTCATCGGCGGGCTGGTGACGGCGACCGTGCTGACCCTGGTGCTGCTGCCGATCCTCTACGACCGCTTCGCCCTGAGCCGGGCGGAGGCAGAAGCCGAGGCGGAGGCGCACCCCGCACCGGCACAGACACCGGCACCTAAGGCGCATCCTGCGGCACGCCCGGCGGCGGCGGAGTGAGGCCGATGCAGCGCGCCTTCCTCGCCGCGGCCACCGCCGCGGCGCTCCTCGCCATACCCGCCGGCGATGCGGGGGCGCAACAGACGCCGCTCTCGCGTCCGCCGCTCTCGACCTTCCAGGACCCGGCGCCGCTGCCGCCGGTGGCGCAGCCGCAGCCGGCGCCGCGCCGCACCGAGCCGCGGCGGGAGGAAACGCCCTCGCTCCGCGCCCGCCGTGCCCCGCCGCCGGTCACCGGCCCCGCCGTCCAGCTGCGGCTCGAAAGCGCGGCGCTCGGCCGCGACCTCGACGCGGCGCTCGCCATCGATGCCGGGACGCGGGCGATCCTCGGCCAGCGCAACGCGATCCGCGCCCGGGACGCGCAGGTGCGCTCCCCCATCGCCGGCTCACCGGCGCTCGGCGGGTCCTTCCGCTCCGACACCCGCGGGCCGCGCCTGGCCAACGAATGGGATGTCGAGATCGGCGCGCCGATCTGGCTGCCCGGGCAGCGCGGCGCGCTGGCCAATACCGTTACCGCGGGGGTCGAGGAGCAGGACCGCCGCCTGGCGCTGCGCCGGCTGGAGCTCGCCGGCCTGCTGCGCGACGCCTACTGGGCGGTCGGCCTGGCGACGTCGGAGCTGGGCGTGGCGCGCGACCGGCTGGCGACCGCGCGCGACATCGGCCGCGACGTGCAGCGGCGGGTCGAGCTCGGCGACATCCCGGAGACCGAGGCGCTGCTGACCCGGAACGAGGAGCTGTCCGCCGCGCTCGACCATGCCCGGGCCGAGGCGGCGGTCGCCGCGGCGCGGGCCAGCTACCGCACCCTGACCGGCGGCAGCGAGGTGGCGCTGGACTCCGCCGCCACGCCGGCCGGCGGGGGGCGGCTGGGACCGGCCTTGGCCAATGGCGCCGGCCATCCGGCGGTGCGCGCCGCGGAGGCCGCGCTGGCCACCGCGGAATCCCGCAGCCGGCTGGTGGCGGCGACGCCGATCGACAACCCGGAGCTCGGCTTCTTCACCCGCGGCCAGGGCGGGCCGGTCACCGAGAACGGCACCTCGCTCGGCCTCCGCGTCCGCATCCCATTGCCGACCGAGGCGCGCAACGCGCCGCGCCGGGCGGATGCCGAGTTCGAGCGGACCCGGGCGGAGGGCGAGCTGATCCAGACCCGCCGCGTGGTGGCGGGGGAGGTCGGGCTGGCCCGGCTCGCGGTGCAGGCGGCCGAGCAGGCGCGGCAGCTTGCCGGCGACCGCAAGGCGGTCGCCGACCGGCAGGCGGGCGCGGCGCGCACCGCCTTCCGCGCCGGCGAGATCGGCGCCTTCGACCTGTTCCGCGTGCGGCAGCTGCAGATCGAGGCGCTGGCTGTGGATGCGCGGGCTCAGGTGGACGTGGGGCGGGCGCGGAGCCGGCTGAACCAGGCGCTAGGGCTGGCGCCGTGACGCCCGGCCCTGCCCCGGGTGTCTGGACCGGCATCGCCCTGTCGTTTCAGGGCAATACCGGGCTGGCCTGCGTCGCGCAGGCGATCCACGCCGCGCCTTCCCGCTCAGGATGATCGCGCTCTACGGCGGTTTGCGTTCAAGGGTGAGCGCGGCACCGCTCTAGGCCTTTTTTTCTAGGCTGGCAAAGCTGGCTGGCAGGCTTTCTGTTCCAGCTCGGCGAGGTAGGCCTTGGGGTCGCGCCGAAACCGGGTGCGTAGGATTCGCGCCTGATGCCGTGGCGCGAGCCGGCGCCGAAGGTCGGCCCATCGCGTTCGACTGGCGCGGCCGAGTTCGCGGGCGGTGGGCGGATGCAGCCGCGTTGCGATAGCCGAGATCACCCGGACCTCGCCGCGCAACACGATGGCAGGCGAGGCCGTTTTGCGTCCTGTGGCACGGCGCTCGTGGTAGCGCTGTGAGCCGAACAGCTGCTCGAGGCCATTGTCGGTCCGCGGCAGGTCGGGGATGGCGTAGCAGTGGAACAGCCCCGGCCGGTAGCTGCGGGTGACCTTGCCGAAGTGCTCGATCGCCCCAGCCAGGCTTCCAGCCTTGGCGCGATGGCGGGCCATGGCGGCGACCAGGCCGTCAAAGCGGCGCTGGACCTTGATGGCATCCTCGCCGGCCTCATTGCCCAGAATGTGCGCCGCCCGGTGCACCCAGTCATAGGCGCACGCGATGTCCGGCCAGAGCTCGGCCGTGCGCTCCAGGCCGCGGCCGATCAGTTGGCGCAAATGCGTGAGCGGCGCCGAGCCGCCCCTTTTTCCCTCACCCGGTCCAGGCTGTCCGCCACCGCCTCCAGCCGAGCCTTGAGCCGCAGCCCCGAGGCGGCCAGCGGCGGGCGGCCATCATCGGTGATGGCACTGCGCACCGCCGCGCAGTAGCCGCGGGCCACCTCGGCCGCCGTGTCGTCCTGCCCCTCCAGCGCCCGCTCGATCGGCCGGACCCCGCGCACCTCGGCTTTCAGCCGCACCTTGGCATGCCGGTCTGCCTCGAAGACCGGATGCGCCGCCTCGCGCAGGAAGTGAAACTGGCAGAGTTGGTGCGGCACTCCCGGCAGGGCCCGCTCGACCGCCCGGCGGATCGAGGTCTGCCCGTCGCTGACCACCCCCAGCACCGGCACGCCGACCGCCCCGGCCACCTCGCGCAGCAGCGGCTCGAGATCCTTCGCCGTGGCCGAGAGCAGGCTGCGCGCCAGC
>NZ_SMSJ01000125.1 GCF_004355005.1 Dankookia rubra | reverse complement strand
AGGTGGGTGGTCGAACGAACCATCGGCTGGCTCGGCCGATGGCGGCGCCTGTCGAAGGATTACGAGCAACGGCCCGAGGTCGCCGAGGCGATGGTCACCCTCGCCATGATCAGTCTCATGCTCCACCGTCTCGCTCACCCGAACCGCAAGCGACTTCCTGCCCCGTAGCTTTCAAAACAGCCTTTAAGGGGCCGTCCGCGGATTACTGCTCGACGCCGCTTCGGCAGGCGGCTTTAAATGGCTAGCGAATGTCCGTCCGACCGATGCGGTTATCGGCAGACGACTCCTAACGAGATTGAGGCCGTCCTGCGGCGGGCCGGGTCCTTCTCGGTGGTGCATTTCGGCCAGAGGAGGTCGTGCCGACGAGAGCAGCCGTTAAGCGATCCTGTAACTTGGTGGATAATGATCCCATTCACTTCGCTTCATTCAGGGCTGCTTCGGGAGCGCCTGAACGCCCTCAGGTAACGGGACCCAATGGTATTTGTTCTCCGTCCACACCGCGAGATGCGGCGTGGGGAAGCCCGGGTCGGCGAAGGCTCCGGCCGCCACCGCAACGCGACCGGGAAGCGCCTCCAACTCCCAGAACACCCTTGAACCACAGTCCGGGCAAAAGGTGGCGTGCATGCAGCGTCCGGCGTCCGAGGAGCGCCGGAACCGCTTGAACTCTCCCCTGGGTCCTCACCTGCTCGCAGGCGAAGTGAAATTGGCTGGCGTTGGCTCGGAACCGTGACCTAACCTCTGTCCCCCGCGAGTGAGGAGAAAGCGCCATGCGCCCGTTCGCGTTAACCCTGGCTATCGTTCCGGCTTTAATCGTTGCCGCACCCGCGACACCGCGAGCCGCCACGGCGGAGGAGGAGGTCGAGGCCGTTCTGCGGACCTGGGCCGAGTTGTTTGCAGAGCGCGGCGAGGGCGCCGCCGACCGGATCGCCGCCCTCTATGCGCCCGACGCACGGTTCTGGGGTGTCGCGTCACTGCGCCAGATCGTCGGGCGCGAGGCGGTCCGCACCTACTACTTCCGGACTGGCGAAGGGATGCGGTCGCGGTCGGTGGAGTGGGGCGAACGGGCCGTGCGGGTCTACGGCTCCGCCGCCGTCGCCTCGGGTCGCAACGACTATCACCGCGTCCGCGCCAACGGCGAGCCCGGCAGCGGACCGGCCCGGTTCAGCATGACTCTGATCCGGCAGGCCGACGGAAGTTGGCTGATTGTGGACCACCACTCCTCTGCGCTGCCGGAACAAGCTCCCACCCAGAGGTGAGGAGGTAGTCACCACACAGAAGGCCCGCCTAGGGCCGCACGCAACCCGTCCACTGCACTCATGCGTCTGGTCAACGGTTGTCACGCCTCGCAGGCCATCCACGTCGTCGCGGCGCTGGGCATCACCGACCTACTGCGGGACCGACCGCGCAGCATTGCTGACCGCATGGCAGCGGTGGGCGTCCGTCCCCGCTCGCTCTGTCGGCTGCTGCGTGCCCTCGCAGCCGTCTCCGTGTTCCGGGAGAAGGTGGGCCAACGCTTTTCCCTCACTCCGATCGCTCGGTGCCCCAAATCGGACGTGCACCGCTCCGTCGGATTGTGGGCGGAGTACGTCGAGCGCGTGCGGCTTCGTCGAAAGGTTTTACGGGCGAGCACCCCTCGGCCGTGGTCCGACCTATGTGGGCAGCGCCGCTTTCGGCGCCCGCTGACGATCCTGACCTCCACCGGCCCGCCCGTGTCGCTGAGGTCGCACTGGGCCGCCTCGCGGACGGCGCGGCGCGCGTCGCTCGCTTAATGCCGCGGTGTACCGGAGGCGTGGTGGAGGACCATGAGCCAGCGGTCGCCCTGCTTTTCAAGAATGTTGGTGGCAATGGACGAGTTGGCCATGGCTTCCCCGCCAGGACGGTGCCCGCGCAGCGTCTCCGTGCCGACCACCCAGGCGACGCCCTGGTGCGCCGCGATGTGCGGCTCGGCAGTCGAGATCGAGACATCCGCGAAGCGCGCAAAGGTCTCCTCGTAGCTGCGCCGGACAGCTTGCCAGCCGAACAGGGGCGTCTGGCTGAATGGGTGGATGGCCGTGACCGCGGCAGTGTGCGCCCACAGTACCTCCATCGCCTTGAGGTCCCGCGACGAAAAGGCCGCGTAGTAGGCGGCGACCGCTGCCCGCACCGCCTCCTCGTCCGAGGTTTGGGCCGCTGCGGGTCGCAGGACGGCCGGGGTCAATACCGGGAGCAAACCCAACGCTACGGCGGACCGACGATCCATGTTCTTCATGGCCATTGCCTCCTGAGCGGTACCCGGCAGAGCAACTGCGGACCCAACGGAGCGGAGTATCAATCAGAAGCTCTTGCCGGACTTTCCCGGACCGTCAGCAGTGGCGCAGCCCGCGTGCCACCACGCGGGTAAACGAGACCCGGAGGACCGGGGCGGTGGCTGCCCACATCTTCCGGCGCCGTGGGCACGAGCGAGGCGGCATGACTATCCCCTTCGGAAGCAAGGCAGTCCCCAGCTTCGGACGGGAAGCGGCATCGGTCGCCCGCAGT
Source organism: Dankookia rubra (assembly GCF_004355005.1). GTDB lineage: Bacteria > Pseudomonadota > Alphaproteobacteria > Acetobacterales > Acetobacteraceae > Paracraurococcus > Paracraurococcus ruber_A. Next base: position 9,547 of record NZ_SMSJ01000125.1, on the reverse strand, counting down.
GGGTTCGACGGCCGCACAGTCGTGTCCATGGTCAAGACATTCACCCCATGGGACCATATCCAAGCCCAGCCGCGGCGATCCAGATACCGCCAAACACCAGCGCGGCGCCGAATGCTTTGGCGATCCACCTGCCCCGCGGCGCCAGCTTCTCCGTCAGCACAGCCAGGGTGATCGCGGCCACCCAGAGGAGGTTCATCACCCCGCCGACGAACAGCAGCGCCATCAGCGCCCAGCAACAGCCCACGCAGAAGGCCCCATGCTCGACCCCCATACGGAACGCGCCGCTCGCCCCGGTTCGCCAGTGTCCCATGACAAAGGCAATCGGCGAGCGGCACAGCCCCAGACAGGCGTCCTTGAACGGCGACCACTGGTACAGCCCGGCGGCGATCAGGATGGTGCCGCCCAGGACGGGGCTGATGGTGGTCATGTGGGGCGAGAGAAGCGAGAGCCGGTCTAAGCCCCACTGCAAAGTCGTGGCAGCGAGAGCGAAAGCAGACCAGACGACGAGGTAGCCTGCGACGAAGGCACCTACGGGTGCCACGGTGTGGCCCTGCTCGCGGCTGCGCCGGGCAAAGGTGGCAAAGAACAGGATCATTGGCGCAGCGGCGGGCAGCATCATGCCCACCATCATCACGGCCCACATGCCGAGCATCATGGCGAAATGGGTCGCGGTCCAAGGCGCGGCGCGCAGCATGTTCATCCCGCCCTGCGTCATGCCGGGCATATCCGGCATAGCAGGGGCGTCGGCCATTCGTTGCATATCCCCTGCCATCATGACGAGGTAGACCCAGGATAAGCCGGTCAGGCCAACTAGCGCGGCCAGGACCGCGAAGCGATCCCGCGCCAGAACGCGTTCGACTGGGCTGCGGCGATCCGTCACGGACGTTTCGGGATGCCGTTCTGGGTCAGGTGGATGCGAGCGAACTGACCATAGCTGTCCTTGAAATCCAGTTTCACGGCACCGGTCGCCGCCGTTGAGCCGCTGCCGTACTCGGCCTCGGCGTACTCGAAGCCGCTCCGCAGTGCCACGCGCACGCGGTGATCCTGCCCGCTGAAAGGGTTCTTCATCGGCGCACCCGTGGAGGTGATCACGCCGGGCACGGCGACCTGCGCCCGGCACGCGTCAGGATCGATGTCTAGCTCGATGGGCACGAACTGCGGATCGAGACTGGTAGACACCACGGTCGAAAACACCTGAAAGATCGTGGCACCCGGCTCGGTCTCACGGCCGTGCAGTATCTCGATCAGCGCCTTGCGCTGGTCCGCATCGGCACGCTCATCGATGAAGAACTGCCATGTGCCGTTGCCGAGGTGGATGGGGCCGGGCCATGCGTAGGTCCCGATCCAACGGAGGCCGTCGAGGCGCGTCCTGCCGAAGTGGCCCCGCTCGATGCGCATGCTCGACATGGCGCGGCAGGTGCCGTCAGTCGGCAGTGCATTGAACTGGCACGGGCAGCCCCAGGCGCAGTTGCAGTTGACGTACTCCGGACCCTCAATGCTCCAATCGACGAGCGGCATCTCTGTGTACTCCCGATCTCTGCTGCTACGCCCACCCATGAGTTTGGGACGGAATGGCCGCCTCCTTTTCGCCGCGCGACTTTAATGTGCTCTGTGCGAGCGAAGCACGCGGGAACTGTCGCCGAAACGACACACGCTACCGTTGTGATGGTCGAGAGACTTGGGTAGGCGGCAGAAACGGTGTGTTCCGTTCAGGGCTGGTTCTTTGGCTTGAGGCGGCTGAGCACGTAGAGGGTGAGTACCGTGAACAGGCAAATGACCACCGCGACATCGTAGTTGGCCAGACCAACTGCAATCCCGATCGCTCCCGTCGCCCAAAGACTCGCGGCGGTTGCTGTCCCATGCACCTCACCGCCACCTTTCAGGATGGCGCCACCGCCAATAAAGCCGATGCCGGTGATCACCCCTTCGACGATGCGTGCCGCACCCTCCGGATGGCCACGCAGCATCCCCTCCGTGGCCTGGACGAAGCCGCAGGCAGCAATGGCCACGAGTGGGAAGGTGCGCAGCCCCGCGCTGCGGTCCTCGCGCTCGCGGTTCCAGCCGATCAGAAAGGCGAGCACGTAGGCTATCGTGAGATCGCGGATGTGCGGCAGGAACGCGAGTTGCCGGGTGTTGGGCAGGAGGTCCGAAGGGTCCATCGCATCAGAACGCAGGCACGACAAGATTGTTTCGAAGCTGCCCGGAGTGCGTGCAGCAAGCGCCCATCGCCCACAAGGTAGGGAGCCGCAATTCGCACTCGCTTCGAATTTGCGCCGAGGGCTACCCGTTCTACGTGTAGATAGCCGTTATACTTCTCGCTGACAAAGAGCAGGCAGTGGTGCTTGGATGCACAGTGGTATTTGAGCCGAGCGAGGCGATCATGGCGTACGCGTCCCGAGCAGTTGCAGCCCTTGCCCTGTGCTTCGCAACATCCATTGCTGCCGCGCAGGAGACACCACGCCGAGCGCCAACCGACCCGGCTTTGGCCGAGCGCGGCCGCTACCTCGTCGAGGTCGCGGTGTTCTGCGGCGCCTGTCATGCAACACGTGGCCCCGACGGCGCGATCCTGTCCGGGATGGGTCTCGCCGGAGGACGGGTTATGGCTGACCGCGGCTTCCGCGCCGTGGTACCCAACATCACTTCCGACCCGGAGACCGGCATCGGCCGCTGGACCGACACGCAGGTCGCCGCAGCCATCCGCGAAGGGCGGCGACCTGACGGCTCACTCATCGGCCCGCCAATGCCGATCGATGTCTACCGTCACATCTCCGACCGCGACCTCGCCGCCATCGTTACCTACCTCCGGACCGTGCCGCCCGTGCGCCATGCCGTCATTGAGCCCTCCACCTACCCCTTCCCGCTCGCGTCGCACGGGCCACCGGCAGCCAGGGTGCCCGACCCGCCGCAGGACGACCCTGTGGCCCGCGGCGCCTACCTTGCCGGGCCGCTGGCGCACTGCACTGACTGCCACACACCGCCGCTGGCCAATGAGCAGCGTGACTGGTCGCGCACGGGTGCGGGCGGCGTACCCTTCGAGGGACCCTGGGGAGTGGTGGTGTCGCGCAACATCACCCCTGACAGGGAGCACGGCATCGGGGGCTGGACCGATGAGCAGATAATCCGGGCACTTTTGCAGGGCGTCTCCGCGGATGGAAGGCGGCTAGCACCTCCTATGAGCGGCCGCACCTCGGTCTGGGCTCAGTTGTCACAGCGTGACCTAAGCGACCTCGTCGCCTATTTGCGCTCACTTCCACCGCAGAGACCTTGAGGGATTTTGTGCCCTCTCGGTGCTGGCTTTGGCTCACGTGGTTTGACGCACGTAAATGCGCGGTCCGGTGTCGAAAAGCCGCCGTTTAGCCCGCAATGGTCAGCCATCGAGTTCGGGCCAGATAATTGGCAGGTCTATGAAGCAGGAGGAGCACCATGGTCGCGCGTGACCCTTCCGCTGAACTCATGCGTTTGGTCAATGGCTACAGGGTGTCGCAGGCCATCCATGTCGTCGCCACGCTCGGGGTCGCCGATCTGCTCAAAGCGGGGCCGCGTTCGGCCGACGATCTCGCGGTGTCAACGAACTCCCACCCACGAACCCTGTACCGAGTGCTGCGGGCGCTGGCGGCGGTCGGAGTGTTCCGCGAGGAGGCGGACCAACGCTTCTCCCTCGCGCGAATGGGCCGATCTCTCTGCTCCGACGCTGAACGACCGGTTGGCCCTTACGCGACCTTCGTCGGGCGCCAGCACCACTGGCAGGCTTGGGGCGCCCTCCTGCACAGCACGCGAACCGGCGAGAATGCCTTCCACCACGTTCATGGCAAAGGTGTTTGGGAATACCTCGCCACCCACCCCGAGGAAGGAGCGATCTTCGGCTCTGGGATGACCGGCAACTCGCGCGGTGTCGCCGAGCGGATTATGTCAGCTTATAATTTCTCGCCATTTCGGCGGGTCGTAGACGTAGCGGGTGGACAAGGCGCGCTGCTGGCCGCGATCCTGGCCGCGCACCCGACCATGCGCGGCGTCCTGTTCGACAGGCCAGAGGTCGTCGCCAAAGCCGGTCCGGTGCTGGAAGCAGCGGGCATCGCTGACCGGTGCGAGGTGGTCGGCGGCAGTTTCTTCGACGCTGCGCCCGAAGGCGCTGATGCCTATCTGCTCAAATACATTCTGCACGACTGGGACGACCCCGCGTCGGTGGCGATCCTCGCGGCGTGCCGACGGGCGTGCAGGCCGGAGGGCAAGCTGCTGGTCATGGAGCGGATCGTCGGACCGCCCAACGAAGGACCGGAGACGAAGATATCCGATCTTATAGAGCCGGCTTGGGCCATCTTGAGGCCGGCGCCGGGTCGCACGGGGATAATACCTGTAAAACCGGCAAACTCATCCAAGTGCACCCAAGCCGGCTCTATAACATGTTGGTCTCTCCCGGTGGGCAGGAGCGCACGCGTGACGAGTTCGCCGCTTTGTTTGCTGCGGCGGGGTTCCGCATGGAGCGGATCATTGAAGTGGGTGCCCGCCTGTCAGTGATTGAAGGCGTGCCAGTCTGACGCGGGCCGGGCGCCGTGACTGGACAGGCCCTCAGAGTGTGCTTGTCCGCCAGCCGATCATCTCCGTCGCGGGTGCCTCCGAGATGCCGATGTCGCTGGCCGAGCCAAGATCGGGGTCCGCTACGCCGCCATTATGGTCACGAGTTGCAGGTTCGCGGCCACATCGGCCAATCACTCCCAATCCCACGTGAGGAATTCATACCCGTGGCGCGCAAAGATCGCGTCGCGTGTAGACGGGTTGATCTCCGGTAAGTACCTTCCTTCGAGGCGCAGTTCTTCGAATGCCTCCGCTCCGTCGCCTGGGGTAAAAACGAAGAACATTCGCCCGTCCTGGCCGCCGCTGTTGCGCCAACCATGCACGCATCCAAGGGGGACAAATACCCAAGCACCGGTCGAGATGCGGTGAGATTTCCCCCCGAGTCGGACGGTGAACTCGCCAGAAAGAACGTGCAGCACCTCATCGCTCGTGTGGTGAATGTGCAAAGGCGTGCCCGCGTTCGGAGGTACCACCTCCTCGAACACCGCAACCTTGCCGCCGGTAGCCTGGGACAAGAGCTTGAAGGTTGCAGGACGACCCGGCTCCATATTCCAGGCTGGACCCTCGTGCGACGCAACAACATAGCCCTCAGAACCATTGGTCATGATGGCTCCTCCGCTCTAGCGCCAGTCGTCAAGCACGAACACACCAGGGCGGCTGTAGCCGGGCTCATCCGGCCTGTGCATCGCCACCCCCGTGACCTCTGTGCGGAAGCCGCGTGCGACGAGGTGACGATGGGCTTCACGTCGCGCCGTACTAACCCCGGCGAGCACGCTCGTCATTCCGGCCTCAGTGGCCAAGCCAGCACAGGCGTCCAACAGAGCGGCAAACGACTCCTCGGCCTGCGGCCCCGGCCGCGCCGCGCCGAACTTGACGAAACACGCTCCCTGTCCAGCCTCGCTGCGGGGGCCGTGGTGGCACACCGCCAAGGCGTTGAGCTTGTCGGCACGGTCCCAAAGTAGAACCACATCGCCGAGCCCATGCGTATGCACAGCTTGTATCTCGTCCCCGAGGTCCAATCCTTCGTACAGGGCGTCCGTCAGGTCACGGCACTCGTCCCGAGCCCTAGCCCGCTCGGCCTCTGACAGCGCAGAGTAGCGCAGCCAGCGCACCCGATCCGCGGCGCTCTTGTTCACGGGTGCTGACATGATGACTGTCAGAAAGCAGGGCGCATAGCCGAAGCGCTGGTAGAGCGCCATGTGTTTGGGACTGTTCGCAAAGGTAAACAGCCCAGCATGGCGGACACCTCGTGCTTCGAGATCGATGGTCGCAGCCTCGACAAGGCGCTGGCCGACACCGCGGTCCCAGAGGTCGGGGCGAATCGCCAGCGGCCCGAAGAAGCCGACACTACCCCACTGCGTGGCAAAGTTGGCGCCTGCAAGTCTGCCCTCGACCTCTGCCGCAAACGCAGTGACGTGGGGCGCGGCCCAGCGACTATGTACATATTCGCGGTCAGTCCAGAACGTCTCAGGATCGGGCGCACCAACAAAGGTGGCGAAGGCGCGCCGCACAATCCACTGCGCTTCTGGTAGGTCGTTCTCAGTCAAACCGCGGACGGTAAGCGCTATCGGCTGTGCTACCGCGCCAGCACCGTTTCCCGTCTGCATATTCTGCTCCATTATCCTGCCCCGGCAGGGGCGCTCAGCCCCGGACTTCGATTAGGCATGGCCGCGCCTCGGCTGCCTCGGGCAGCGTCAGGGTGAGCACCGGTCCTCAAGCTGCGCGCCGATCCAACACAGCCATCAAACGGGTGAGGCTAACGGCTTATCCTTCTCCACCACGTAAGTGATAATCAGCTTGGTGTCGCCCATCGTCCCCTTGCTGCCGTGCGGCGTGGCAGCCGGAATTTGAAACGCGTCCCCGGCCTTGACCGCCCTCGCCGGATGTCCCTGGACAGAAAAGTCTTCAAAACCGCCTTCAAGCACGTAGGCGGATTCGACCCCCGGATGGGTATGCCGCGCGACGGTGGTTCTTGCCGCGATCTCCGCCATGACAAGAAGCACGACGTGCCGTTCGTCGAGGTCCGTCCTTTGGAGAATCGTACGCGTCACTCCCCCGGCACTCTGCGGTACGCCAAGCTGCTGAGCGGCAACGGCCGTCGCGGTCAAACCCAGCACGGAGCAGAGTGCGCAGGCCCCAAAGCCCCTTCTCGTTTGCATGACGATTGTCCTCCCGCTTGAGGAGTGTTCTCAGCCTCCCCGCGGCGTTCCCAATCTAGCAGTTTGGCCCGTCCGCAAGACGATCCTCTTGCTGCGCTCCCGTTTGGCAAGAAAGCGCGAGTGCGCTGCCCACGGGGTCTAACCGGCAACAACAAACCCAAGGGTAGCAGGAGTTGGATCAAGGTGGCCGTCTGAGCCCGAACCTCAGCGGCTAGGCATAGCCTGTGCGCTTTACGACCTCGCAACAAACTCGCCGTATAGCTGCGGCCCGACTACCGGGCGCGAACTTTCGGGCATGCCGAACTGGCCGCGCTGGACGGCCGGGGGCGCCCGGCTGCATCTCGTCAGTCTCAATCCGGGAATCTGGCGAGGGTCGTGCGGTGAACCGCCATTTACCGGCTGGGCCAACTGTAAGCCGGTAGGCCACACTGCCAGAGTCCATGCCAATCATCTGGTGAAGCCAGCCCGGCGGGTGATAGGCTGATTACGACCCGGCAGGCACAATCGGGGAGATGGCCATGGGACCGCGGCAGGAGCACTTCCGCATGCTGGCCCTCTACAACCAGTGGGCCAACGCTCGCCTCTACGACGCCGCCGGGCGGATCGCGCCCGAGGCGCTGGCTGAGGAACGCGGCGCCTTCTTCGGCTCCCTGTTAGGGACGCTGAACCACCTGCTCGTCACCGACCGCGGGTGGATGGCCCGCTTAGAAGGGGAGAGCCCCCGCATGCGGCTCGACGAGATGCTGCACGACGACTTCTCCGATCTTCGCGCGGCGCGGGTGGTGCAGGACCAGAGGCTCGCCGATTACGTCCACGGGCTGAGCGAAGATCGCCTCGCCGCGCGCCTCGATTACGCCACGAGCAGCGGTGCGCCGCAGTCGCAGCCGCTCCACCACGTGCTCGCCCACTTGTTCAACCATCAAACCCACCACCGCGGGCAGGCCCACCACCTCGTCGGGCTGGTGCTCGGGCGCGAGGCGACGCCCGTCCTCGACCTGCTCGCTTACCAGCGCTCAACCGCAGCCGCAGCGGTGGAGGCGCGGCAGGGCACCGCACTGCCGCACGACGACGGTCCGCCCGGGCGTCCCCCGGACGACGGTCCCACTGGGCCGGGCTTGGCCGCGACCCGGGTGCAGGTCGCCGCCATGGACGGAGTGATGCTGGCGGACAAGGAGGTACCCGAGCCCGACAGTCTCGGGGGCTAGCCGGGTGGAAGGGTGCTGGCCGCGTGTTCAAGCGCAGCAGAGTTGCGGAGGCTGGCCCATGAAGGACGCACGCTCCGCATGGAGCGCAGCCCCGAGATGCCGGAGCACACCGTCATCCCGCAGTTCGAGCCCAACCACCGTCAGTGCGACGGCCCTCCCCTCAAACAGGCCCTCGTCGAGCCAACGGTGTACTTCACCCGAGAGGCGCGGTGGCAGAAGGTAGCCACACTCGCCGACCTGCTGGATGTCGGGGATCGTGATTTCGTCCAGCGCTGCGATGCGGAACCACACCTCGTCCTCCTCGGTGTCGGCGACGAAGCACAGGTGCTCCTCCAACCAGTAGCTCGCATCCGCTCCGGACACATGGCGCTCCAAGACGCGCACAAACTTCGGGGTGTCGGCGGTCTCCACGATAGCCACTGCGTTGATCCATCCGGCACTCACGGCTGCGTCTCCGCGGCCAGCAGCAGTCGGAAGGTCATTGCCTGTAGGTCCGCTTGCCCTTCCTCACCAAGCCTGCGGTAGAGGTTCAACAATGCCGCGGCGCTGCACCGGCCGAGGCCGGTGTCAGCCGCGTAGTTGGCGGCCATCCCGAGCAGTCTTTGAGAGAAGTCGCGCTTAGAGCGTACCAGACCGCGCTCTCTTGCGGCGTCGTAGATTTTTTCGGTCACCCCGGACTCCTTTTCTTGTTTGTCCGAAGCTATTTATCTTTCAGTGATCGCTTGGCCGAACACCGGCAGCTTGCATTGGCGAGCGCCTGGGCTGCACCACCAGCGACGCGTCCGCGCGAAGTCACGTCGAGCGTTCGCCAACCCCCATCACCGGATTCGGCACCTTGGAACTGACCCCCGACCAGCAGCAGGCCGCCCGCACTTGCGGAATTGCCTTCTTCCCCGCTACCGAGGCGCAGGTACAGCGTCTCACTATGCAGAAGCGCATCTTCCGGCTTTGCGGCAAGCCCTTCATGGCGACCCGCGACGGCGGCTTCTGGGAGACGCACGGGACCTTTTTGAAGATTATTGAGGAACATGCGGGAAAAGCACCGCGGCAGTCCTCGGAAGCGCTTAAAGGTCTGCCACAGCCCGAGCAGGCGCCCCTGAGCAACATCATTCCGCTTAGCCCGGTTCAGGAAGCTGCCGAACCTCCCAGCCGTGATGCCAAAACGCCCGAGGAGATCGCCCGCACCCAAGCAAGGCCCCCTCGGCGGCGGCGTACCGGTGCCAAGGTTGCACTGAGCCACGAACGCGACAAAGCCGCAGGCGGCGGTACCGAGACGGCTCGCGTCGAGCACGCGACAGTGGACGCGCCAGTTGTCGCAGAAGCACCGGGCGAGGCCCCGGCCGAGGCCGGGGATCAATCGGACAGCACAGTTCGCCGATCCCGCATCCGACAGCCAAGGGCGACCCGCTCGGCCGCGGTTGGAAGGGAGCGAAGCGGTGAGGACAAGTAGTCGGGAACCTTCGATCTCTTGCTAGTGGTCCCGATCGTGCCGATCGAACTGCCCTATTGATCCGGCCTGGGCGATCTTGAATCAGGCGGCGTAGCGAAAAGTCTTGTGCCCGAAGAAGCTGCGAACGCGGTCGGGCAGCTTCGATAGCCTGCGCATGTGCC
>NZ_SMSJ01000124.1 GCF_004355005.1 Dankookia rubra | reverse complement strand
ATCGCCGACCATCCCGTCAGCCGTGTCGCCGAGCTTCTGCCATGGAACCTGCCAAGCGACGCAGACGCCGCGGCAACCTGACGGTCGATCGCCGCGTCACCGGACGCTTACAGAACGGCCAAGCGCCTCACCTGCGCTCCGCTGCGCCGGAGTGTCGGCTTTTTGGCCGCCCCCGCCGCCTTCTGGTGGGCGCGGATCGAGGTGCCATCGAGGAAGGCCATGCCGAGTTCGACGCCGCGTGCCTGCGCCACGGCGAGCAGTCGCTCCCACACGCCAAGGCGCGACCAGCGAATGAAGGTCTGCGCCGCCATCCACCACGGCCCGAACGCCTCAGGCACGGCGCGCCACTTCGCCCCGTTCGTGTGCCGCCAGATGATCGCCGAGATCGTCCGCCGCAGGTTGCTCGGCGGGACCTTCGCGTGCGGGCGGCACGCCTCCACCAGCGGCTCCAGCACCGCCCATTGCTCATCCGTGAGAACCACTGCCGCCCCTTCACAAAGGCGGCCCAACGCCATCAACGCCGCAGCGTTCAGGCGCTAACGGGGCCTAGCCCGGCTATCGACAGAGAGGGCGACAGGGCAGGGAACATGCCGGGCAGCGTGAGACGAGAGCACGAAGTCGAACGGCTACAGGCCATTCGCCTGCACTACAATATCAACACCCATCTCGAGGACCACGGCCTCGTCGCGCCGGCGGCGATCAGCGCCGCCACCAACCTGCTCCCAACCCAAGCAGTACGGCTGCTGACGCGCCGGCACTGGCGCGAGGGCAATGTCGAGGCGCTGCAAGCCATCGCTGACTATCTCGGTTTCATGGTCCGATTGGACGATCTCGGCTGGTCCGACATAGTGTCAACCAAAACCGGTGCGGCACCGCCGCGCCGGGTCGGCTCTCCAGTGAGGCGGTGTGGCTGATCTTCAGGGCAAGTGTGTAAAGACGAAAATCATCAAGCCGTAGAGCGCCAGCAGGAGCGCGACGCCCAAAAAGGTGGGGCGCACCCGGACAGGGCTAAGCCACCAGTCGAAACGCTTGCTCGTCCAAGGTACCAAGCTGTTCAACAGCAATACGCTGGCGACATTGCCGAGAAAGAGCGCAACTGGAAAGGGCAGCCCCAGGCGCCCCATCAGCCACGGCGCCTGCACGAAGCTGCCGAAGAGGAAGACCACCGGGTAGAGCAGCAGCAGGACAATCATGTTCTGCTTCCAAGCCGGAACTGCGCCGACTGCGGTGCGGCCAGAGTCGAACCAGTGCTGGAAACCGGTCCGGGCGATGCGGGTGTGGAATTCCTGGGTGAAACCCTCCGCCTCGGTCAGCAGTCTGGCCCGTTCGGGTGAGGCGAGCCAGGCCTTGAGATCGGCCTCGGTGGCGAAGGTGACGATGGCCAACCAGTCCTCCTGCAGCCCCGGGATCGGCGGCTCCAATCGATAGCCCTGAAAGCCCGGCGCCCGCGCCTGGGCCGCCGCCATCCGGCGTTCCCAGGCGCGAAAGGCGGCCTCTTGGCCTGACTTCACCTGGGTCGAGACGACTAGGGAAACCGGGGTGGGCGGTGCCTCTACTGCCTCGCCGGCGACAAGATGAACATCGTCCCGCCCCAAGATCAGCGGCTGCGCCTCGGCCAGCCGTTCGGACCGGAGCGGGGAGTGCAGCCAGGCGACGGCCGTATCGCGGTCGGCGAAATGCTGCAGGATGACCCAATCTACCTGGGTCGGTGGATGCGGCGGGATCACGGCTTGGCGGAGGAAGCCGGGAACACCGGCGATGGCCTCGCTCATTCGCCGCTGCCACTCGGCGAATTCCGCCATGCGATCGGGCAGGGGCGTGGTCTGGGTGACGATCGTCGTGCCTCCCGACCCGTTCATTGAGCGGCGCCGAGGCCAGCGAAAATGCGGTCCGGCGTCAGCGGCAACTCGGCGAAGCGAGTGCCGACCGCATTGGCCAGCGCATTGGCCACCGCTGGCGCCACCGGGTTGATAGCGCATTCGCCCTGCGACTTGGCGCCGAGCGGGCCGATGCTGTCGTAGGTGTCCGCGAATAGCACCTCAGTACGCGGAACGTCGGCAAAGGCGGGAATGTGGTAGTTGCGGAACGCCGCATTCACCACATGCCCATCCGCTGAATGCACCATATGCTCGGTCAACGCCCAGCCGAGACCCATGGCCACCGCGCCGTCGATCTGTCCACGGCATTGGAGCGGGTTGATCGGCCGACCGATATCCGCCGCATGCACGCTGCGCAGGATGCGGATTTCGCCGGTAACGCGGTGCACGGCGAGGCGGATACCCTGGACGTTGAATGCGACGGTGCGCGGCGAGAGGTAGGCCTTTCGCTTCACCTGGAAGCGGTGGCCAGCATCCGTGCCAGCGGCGTGGAGGGCGGCGAGCGTGATCCGCATCTCGCCGTTTCGCGCCACCCCAGCCTCAAGCCTCCAGCCGGCGGCGGCCATGCCGGTATGCCGAGCTGCGAAGCCCAGGATGTTCTCCCGGAGACCCTGCGCGGCGAGGTTCACCGCCTGCCCGGCTACCACCGTACCGGTGCTGGCAAAGGTTCCGGTATCGTAGGGCGTGCGGTCGGTATCGGCGTTGATGAGCGCCATATCGGCCATCCGGGCGCCGAGTTGCGCCGCGGCGATCTGCCCATGGGCGGTGACCGAACCGTTGCCCATTTCGGTCGAGCCGACGGCGAGTTGGAAGCGGCCATCCGGCAGCAGTGCCATCTCGACGCCGGAGCGGTGCTCAGTGGGCGGCCCGCATTCAAGCATCGCCATGGCAAAGCCTGTGCCTATAGCCCAATCAGCGCCCTCGGGCGCCAGAAGCCCTGAGCCGTCGGCCAGCTTGCGCTCGACCATGTCGAGGCATTGGTCGAGCCCGTAGCTGCCGAAGCCAACATCGGAGACATCCTTCCAGACGCTCTCGATCCAGTCCTCCGGCCCGATCATGTTCATCCGTCGCAAGGCGAAAGGGTCGATGCCGAGCGCCTGCGCGAGCTCGTCCATCGCGCATTCAATGGCAAAGGTGGACTGAGAGGCACCATAGCCGCGGAAGCCACCGGCCGGGATCATGTTGGTGTAGACCGCGAAACCCTCGGCCTTCTTGTTGGCACAGCGGTAGAGGCTCATCGGGCTGGCCAGTGCTGCAGCGAGGGTTTCGCTGGCATGGCCGCCGTAGGCACCGGTATTGGAGACGACGCGGATCTCGATGGCTGTCAGCCTGCCGTCCCGCCGGGCGCCAAGCTTCACTCGCGTTGTCATCTGGTGCCGGGTGGTCGCGGCGACGAACTGATCGGCGCGGGTGAATTCCAGCTTCACCGGGCGGCCGGTCTTCAGCACAGCCAGCACCACAAGGTCCTCGGTAATCATCTCCTGCTTACCGCCAAAGCCACCGCCGACCCGCTCGGTGAACACGTGCAAGTCCCGCGCCCGAAGGCCAAAAAGGTGGACCAGCTTCTGGTGAGTTATGAAGGGTGCCTGCGTACTGGTGCGGACATGCACTCGCCCCTCAGCATCGCGCCAAGCGATGGAGCCGTGCGTCTCGAGATGAGCGTGCTGTACGCGGGAGGTGGAGTAAGTTCGCTCGTGCAGCAGATCAGCCTCGGCGAAGCCAGTAGCCACGCTGCCAACTTCACCCGCGATATCGGCATAGATGTTACCACTTCGCTCGCCGCCCTTATGGTGCAGCACCGGCGCGTCAGGCGACATCGCCGCCTCTGGGTCGAAGACCGCAGGCAACAGCTCGTATTCGACCTGGAGGACACGACAGCCGGCCTCAGCGGCGGCCTCGGTCTCCGCCACAACGGCAGCGACGCGCTGCCCGGCGAAGCGCATGATATTGTCGAGGATATAGGTGTCGTCTGGATCAACGAGATGATCCTCATGCGTCGCGGTGCTGTAGAGGCGCCGCGGCACGTCCTCCCAGGTGAAGACCTCGACCACGCCGGATACCGCCAGCGCCGCGCCTCGGTCGATGCCGACAATGCGGGCATGGGCATGCGGCGAGCGTAGCACCTTCAGGTGCAGCAGTCCTTTCAGTGCTCCCTCTGGCGCGACATCCATGGTGTAGCAGGCATGGCCGGTGATTATGCTGGTGCTGAAGGGGTTAGCGAGGCAGGCGCCCCCAGCCTCCCCAGCGACATCCGGCTGCACGGAGCCGACACCATCCATCGCATCCTGGATTGCGCGGTAGCCAGTGCAGCGGCAAAGATTGCCCTTCAGCGCCCGTGGTAGGTCCGCCCGCTGCTCCTCATCGAGCGCGGCGGCAGTCATGATCATACCAGCGGCGCAAAAGCCGCATTGAAAGGCTTGAGCGTCATGAAAGGCCTGCTGCATCGAGTGCAGTCCGCCCTCGGCCGGCGCCAGACCCTGAATGGTCGTAACCGCGTGCCCTGCGGCTCGGAAGGCGGGTACCAAGCAGGAATGCACCGGCGTCCCGTCGAGCCATACGGTGCAGGCGCCGCAATCCCCCGCATCGCAGCCCTTCTTGACCCCAAAGACACCCTGGTCGCGGATGAAGGTACGTAGGCACTGCCCGGGCCGAGGCGTGGCGGCGATGGGCTTGCCGTCGATCGTGCAGCTCATGCGCCCGCTCCCAGCTCCTGCCGGATCTGCTCGGCGAAATGATAGGTGAGGTGACGCTTGTAGGCCGGCGTGCCGTTCACGTCGTCAAAGAAGCCGTCATCTGAGACGCTGCTACGGATTGTCGCGCGCAGCCCTTCGGCATCTGGCATGGCGGGGAAGTACAACCGCACTGGGCGCGGCGTCGCCGCGGTGATGGTGAGGGTGAGGTCGTCCGCCCCAGGCGACTGGGTACCGATCAGCAACGCGGCGGAGCGGCCGAGATGGGTCAGTGTCATTCGCCGGAAGGCATAACGCTTCGCCAGGGCTGTGGCTGGAATGGCGATGCTCCGCAGCAGCTCGCCGGGTGCCAGAATGTTGCGATGATCCCCGGTGACGAACTCCGCCGCATCGACCACGCGCGGCGTGCCTCCCCGCGGCCAGAGCGTGTAGTGAGCCTCAAGTGCCACGGTAAGCGCGATCAGCGCGCCCGCTGGCAGCGACATGCAGATATTGCCGCCGATAGTCGCCGTGTTCATCACTTTGAAGGAGGCCAGTAGCGAGCGACAGCATTCTCGCAGCAGTGGCCGGGCCAGCCAGGACGCCGGCGGGCTGAATTGGTCGAGCTCGATGATCCGGCAGGTGGCGGCGATCTCGAGCCCCGCCTCGGTCACCGTCAGCGCGGGCCAGTCAAAGCCCGCGAGGTCGACCAGCGTATTGAGCGTCGGCTGTGGCTGGGAGAAGAGCCAGGTGCCACCGCCGAGCCAGGCATGGCCTTGCGGCCAGCCGACAAGCTCGTCCGGGGAGGCGGGCCGCTTCACCGCGGTGATGGTGTGCAGATCCATACGGGCCGCCTCCTAGGGCAGGTCGGCGAGTGAGGCGGGACCTTCGCCGGGCGTGACAAGCGTTGGCCATTGGTGCGAGCCAAAGGGCACCCGTGGTGGCAGGTGCGTCGTCATGCCTTGCGCTTTGGTGATCCGCTCGATGCTTGCACGGGCATCGCCGCCCATCAGCTCGTAATCCATCAGGTAGCGGCTGCCGAAGAAGGTCTCTCCCACCGTGCGGTCGGAGATAATTCGCGTGAGCGCATCCAGCATGTCGGCGGGCGTGGTGGTGAAGGAGATGGTCTCGATCAGCATGAGGCGCGAGTTGATGTCTTGCGGCTCGAAGAACTGCGCCAGAACGCTGAACAGTACGTTGTTCTGTCGGGCTACGTAGATGGTGTTGCTGGCGGCATAGACCTTGGCCCAATCGGTGCCGAGCATGCGCTTCCACTCGGCGAGCACGCTCATCCAATGTGTCACCTGGGTGTCAGCGGCCCACTGGATATTGCGCTTGAGCGCCGCCTTCTGCTTCTCGGCAAAATCCTGCACGGTGGCGAAGGAGACGACCTTCTCGGTCAGGACGCGGTCGATGAAGGCAATATTCTCGCGGATGAGCGCCTGGTTGTTGGCGCGCCATTCGGCCGGCAGGCTGGTCGCCCCGACACTGTCGAGTGCCGCTTGCAGCTTCACTCGGTAGGCGGCAACCGCCGGTTGCCAGGAACGGTCGTCCACCTTGCCGATGTGCGGCCCAACGATCACGCCGAGCGCCATGACGCTGTGCCCGACGGATTTGAGGATCTGGTACCGCTCTGGCACCTGTGGCCCTTCCAACACAGGCTGGCCCGGCCTGTAGAGGATCATGCGGCCGCCAGCGCTCGAGAACAGGCCGAGGATGACCGGATGCTGTGCCAGAATGCTGCCCTGTACAAGCTGGCCAGCGCTGCCATAGAGCTCGAACATGCCCGTGTTCAGCGCGAGCAGGTTCTGAAAGGCCACGCGATCCGGTGCTGGTATTGTCGCACCGGTGATCACGTCCATGTAGGCGGGAAGGCTGGGCTGAGCTAGAGCTTCCGGTGATGTACAAAGCGCGGTTAAACAACTCGCCGCCATAAGGGCACGGCGAAATCTGGCCAAGCTGATTGTTGGCATCGAACCTTGACCCCGCTCTTTTATAACACACCAAGCGCGGAGCAAGGTAGGACACACACTTCGCCGCACCGAAACGAGGGGTGCACTCTTTTCTTTACCTACTTATGTCTGAGCAGGCTTTCATCGCTGCCGGCCAAAGCTGGCCAGCAACGGGCCCCATCCTACACCGTCCATCGTGCCGAGTGTCGGTTTGACCCGCCGAACCGCGTTGGAGATATCGTACATCGGAGAGGGCTGGCTGCGAATGTTGTACCTTGTGCCACTCCAGACCCGTATTCGCCGCATAAGGCGCGGTTATGAAAGCGCCGCTTGCTTGTGCGCAGGGCCATGGTTGCACTCACCCTGAGTCGCTCGCCCTTCTCAAGGCTGATCTCGCACGCCGCCGGTTGAAGAGCTGCGTGGTGCATGTCCTAGTTGCTGCTGGGCCATGGACGGGCGTTGGTCCCGCCATGAATGTGCCTGCTCGTAGGCGTGCGCCGCCCGGAGCAACGTGGCCTCGTCGAATGGCCGTGCGATCAGCTGCATAGCGATCGGCAGCCCACCCGCACCGAAGCCGGTGCAGACCGACATGGACGGGAAGCCGGTCAGGGCAGCCGGGGTAGTCAGCGCGGGGCGCTCGAAGAAGGCCCACTTCGACAGTCCGGTGCTCAGCGGCGCCTCGCCGGCCTGCGACGCATTGACCAGCAGGTGGAGGTCCGCCATTGCCCCGACCATCTCCAGGCACAACTCGCGCCGGCGGCGCAGCGCCTGCATGTAGTCCCGGGCGCGGATCAGCCCACCCAGGGATGCGCGGTCGCGGAAGATCTCGCCGTACTCGCCTCGCCGCATCTTCAGCCAGGGCTCATGGATCGCGTAGGCCTCGGCCATCAGGATCACGAAGGTGCAGGCGCTATAGATCTCGAGCGGCGAGAGCCTCACCTCGTGCACCTCCGCGCCCTCGCGTGCGAACCACGCCAGCGCGTCCTCGATCCCCTTCCGGGTGGCCTCGCTCGCCGGGTTGTCAGCTTCGAAGAAGTGCCGCACCACCCCGACCCGTAGGCCCCGTACGCCCCGTTCAAAATCGGCTCGGAAGTCTGGCACGGGCTCGCGGCTGCTAGCCGGATCCGACGGGTCACGCCCCGCCATGGCCTGCAGCAGGACGGCACAGTCCTCCGCCGTCCACGCCATCGGACCGGCGTGGTCGAGCGTGAAGGCCAGCGGTAGGACCCCGGTGCGGCTCACCCGCCCATAGGTCGGTTTGACACCGGTGATTCCGCAGAGCGCCGCGGGGCCATTGATCGAGCCGGCGGTCTCCGTACCCGTGCCGCCCAGGACCAATCCAGCCGCGACGGCCGCGGCGGTGCCGCTCGACGACCCGGCCGTGGTGCGCTCCAGGTCCCAGGGGTTGTTCGGTTGCGGCCAGGGCAGGTCGAAGGAGTGTCCGCCCATGGCGAACTCATGCGCGGCCAGCTTACCGAGCAGCACGGTACCGGCCTCGGCAAGACGCGCGACCACCGTTGCGTCCCGAGCCGGCACGTTGTCGGCCAACAGGCGGGAGTGCCCGGTGGTGCGGATGCCCGCGGTGTCAAAGAGGTCTTTGTGAGCGATCGGGATGCCGTCCAGCGGCCCCCTCGGGCCGTCGCGCATGATGCGCGTCTCCGCAGCGCGCGCATCTGCCACGGCACGCTCCTCGGTGACGAGTAGGAAGCTGTGCAGGCCGGGGTCGATGCGAGCAATGCGGTCAAGGCAGGCGCGCGTCAGCTCGACCGGCGACACGCGGCGTGCGGCGATCTCACGCGCAGCCTCGGCGATGGTAGGGACTGGGCACATCACCGCTGGTCCGGGGTGAAGGTCAGGGCGGGCTCCGCCTCAAGCGTCGCCGGCGCGCCGAGCACGGCGATCAAGCGAAGCATGTGGCGGTAGCCTTCGAGCAGCGAGGGCAGCTGCTCGGGGGGAACCCGCATCCCGCTTTCGGCGAGCATGGCGGCGAAGCGCACCTCGTCGGAGGGAAAGTCCATGGCCGTCACTCCTCTGGTGCGAGCGGAGGTCGCCTCGGACCGGACTATTCGGCCGCACGTGCCTCACTGCGGACAATCCGCTGCTTCATGTCGACCACGGACATCACGTGGCCTGTCGAAGCCGCTAGAATGACCAGAGTGGCACGGTGTACTTCGGCATTGGGCATCGGGCCGAACCCCAGGTCCGGATAGTCGCGGGTCGCCGTGGCGTCGGACAAAAATGCTACGCGGTAATTGCGGAACATCGCATCCCGTGCGGTGGCTTGACAGCAGTTCTCCGTCGTCGTGCCGGAAATGATCACGGTCTCGACGCCCCATTGGCGCAGGATCATGTCGAGATCGGTGCCGAAGAATGCGCTGTAGCGGTGTTTCTTGATGATGTGTTCGCCCGGCTGCGGCGTGAGTTCTGGATAGATTTCGGTACCTGGCGTCCCATCCAACAGCACGGTCCGGCCAGCAATGTTCGTCCGGTGTGGGCCGAGATCGCTGCCGTCGTGCCGATGCACATGCGCGGTGTAGATGACTTTAATGCCGTAGTCTCGGCAGGCTTGCAGGGCTTCCGCGAGCTTCGGCACCATGGCGCGGGCCGCTGCTGATTCCAGGGGAGCGCCTTGCGCGACAAAATCGTTTTGCATATCCACGACAATCATCGCTGATTTCGCGGGATCAATCCTTTCGATCTGCCTCGACATGATAGACCTTTCTGGTTCCTCGCAGTCGCATCATCGCAGCGTATACGGTCGATCTCGTCGCGATCAACTGCCACCAAGCGCTAGCGAACCAGCCGCTTCTTTCAGATACTGCGCGCCGTCAGGCACGGCTGCTAGCATGGTTAGCCATAGCGGTCGCGTTCTCTATCGTGCCGCAGTGCTTCAGGTAGGTGGTGATGCCGGTCGCGCGCAAAGTTTGGTTGCGGCGCCGCTAGATCATGGCTTCTCGTCCTTCGCCTCGCTCAGCACCTTCGCCTTGTGCTCCTCGACGAGCACAAGGATGCGCTTAAGGTCCTCAGGCGTGCGCGCCTCGGCGTCGGTGTCGCCGAACTTCACGCGCACCTTTCGCCCGGCCCGGCCCTGCAGCCACCCGACCAGCACGACGCCCAGCGCTGGGACGACCACCTGCGCGAGCGGGACCAAGAAATCTCCGACCGACGGCACGGCGCCTTCGGTTTCGTAGTGCTGCAGTGGGGCGCCCGTGCGGCGGGCGGCCTCCAAGAACTCGGCATCGAACTCGTCATCCCTCCGGGCGGGCTTAGCGAGCTGCGCACGCAGCTTCTCGCGCGTAGCGAGATCGTCAGTCTTTTGGAGGCTCTCCTGGTAGAGTCGACGCATACCCGGCGAGAGCGTCGCGTCCAGCTCCTCTCTTGACCACGCTCCGTCCTCGAGCTCGAGCCGCATGGTTGTCCCCACGCTCGTCATGCTGCCCTCCCCGCGCAAGATGAAGTCCACTATCACACATCAATGTGCCGGTAGGCTACGCGCCGCCGGGGAAGAGCGAGCGCGCAGAGGCACCACTTACTCGGCGGTGATGTTGGCCCGCTGCACCACCTCCCGCCAGCGGGCCTCCTCGGTACGGACATACTCCACCAGTTGTGCCGGTGGCCCGCCGACGGTGGTCAGGCCTTCCTCAGCGACCTGACGCTGGAAGGTTTCCGTGCGGATGGCCTGGTTGGCTGCGACGTTCAGCCGGTCGATTGTCTCGGGTGGTGTGCCGGCCGGAGCGTAGAGGCCGTACCAGCCTTCCGAGGCATAACCCGGCACGCCCGCCTCGGTGACCGTCGGCACACCGGGGAAGGCCGCCGAACGCTCGGCCGAGGTCACGGCAATGGCCCGCAAGCGGCCACCTGAGGTCGCGCTGGCGACCGTCGCCGCGGTGGCGAACAGCATATCCACCCGGCCGGCCAGCAGGTCGGTCAGAGCCGGCCCGCTGCCCCGATACGGCACATGGGTCAGCTCGACCTGTGCCAGGTGTGCGAACAGCGCGCCGGCCAAATGGGCGGAGGTCGCGTTGCCAAAGGAGGCATAGGTGATGGCTCCCGGATCCTTCCGCGCCGCGGCCAGCAGGTCGGCGACGCTGCCGATGCGCCCCGCCGCGTTCACCAGCAGCACGTTGGGCGACCGACCGATCAGCGTCACCGGCGCGAAGGCCGCGTTGCCGGCATAGGGCAGCTTCGGTTGGACGGCGGGTGCCACGGCGAAGGCGAAGGACGCGAGCAGCAGCGTGTAGCCATCCGGCGGGCTCTTCGCCACGACGTCGTTGCCGATGATCGTGCCGGCGCCCGGTTTGTTGTCGACGATCACCGGCTGACCGAGCTCGCGCGCCATGCCTTCGCTCATGACCCGAGCGATGATGTCGGTGCCGCCACCCGGAGCGAAGGGCACGATGATCCGCACCGGGCGGTCGGGATAGGCGGCGCGGGCACGGCCGGGCAGCACCGCGCCGAGCGCGAGGGCCAGGGCCGGCAACTGCCGGCGGGACAGCATGGTCCGGGGCGCCGACAGGCGGAAAACAGGGTGGGTCACGGGGCAGTTTCCTTTGTTCTTGCTTGTCGTTGGTGGTGGCCTCAGGCGAGGATGGCCAGACCGTCCACCGCCCGCACACCCTGACTCTCGGGCAAAACAAAGACCGGATTGATCTCCGCCTCCACCAGCCGGTCGCCGAGCGTCTCCGCCATGGCGGCAAAGCCGAGGATGGCATCGACCAGCGCGGCCACATCGCAGCGCGGCGCGCCGCGGAAGCCATTCAGCAGCGGCCAGGTCTTGAGTTCACGCAGCATCGCCTCGGCATCAGCGCGGCCGAGCGGCAGCAGGCGGATGGCGGTATCCTGGAACAGCTCCGCCGCCACCCCGCCCATGCCCAGCAGGATGGCCGGGCCGAGCTGCGGGTCGCGGTGGAAGCCGAGGATCATCTCGGCGCTGCCCGTGACCAGCTCCTGCACCAGGAAGCCCTCGGGCGCCGGCGCGCCGGCGCGCCGCAGGCTGTCGAGCATAGCAGCGCAGGCGGCCGGGATATCCGCCGCCGCCACGCCGACCCGCACGCCGCCGACGTCGCTCTTGTGGGCGATCGCGCGCGACAGGACCTTCAGCACCACCCGGCCGCCCAGCGCCTCGGCAGCCGCCTGCGCAGCGGCGGCATCCAGCGCGACGATCTCGCGGGTGACAGGCACGCCGAAGCGGGCGAACAGCGCTTTGCTCTCCGCCTCGTTCAGCGGGCCGCTGGGCAGCGACGGCAGCGCGATATCGGTTGCGGTGGTAACCGACACGGGCTCGGGCACCGGCCGGGACTGCAGCGCCGCCAGCACGGTGGCGCAGGCCTCCGGCGCGGCGAAGGCCGGGATGCCGCGCTGATTTAATAGTCGGACGATGTGCGGCGCGTGCGGGCTGACATAGGCCAGCACCGGCTTGTCGCTGCGCGCCTGGCATTCCACCACGGCATCGGCCACCAGGTCGGGCTGGGCCAGCGCCGAGGAACCGACGATGGTGACCAGCGCGTCGTAGCTGGGGCTGTCCAGCAAAGCATTGATCGCGGTGCGGAACAGCGCCGGCTGCAGCCCGGCCAGCGTCACGTCGATCGGGTTGCGGTCGGCGGCGGCCTGGCCACCCGCCTGCACCGCCGCCAGCCTGGCGATGGTCGCGGCATCCGGCGGCGGCACCTCGAAGCCGGCCAAGCCGCAGGCATCGGCGACCAGCGTGCCGGCGCCACCGGTCGAGGTCAGGATTGCTACCCGCCGGCCGGCGGCACGCCGGCCGCAGGCCAAGGCGCCGGGGATGTCGAGCAAGTCGGCGAAGGTCTCGGCGCGGATGACGCCGAGC
>NZ_SMSJ01000123.1 GCF_004355005.1 Dankookia rubra | reverse complement strand
CCAGGCCTCGTCCACCTTCCAGGGCCGAAAGCTCTTCGTCATGCCGCCGAGCGAATCACCGCACGATCCGCCTGTCGAGCCTCTTCAGCCGTTACGTGGACGAGCTCCTAGATCCCGGTTATGGGTGGTACCAGCACCCCTAGCCGTCCGGCTGCCGCCTCGAGCAGCGCTACATCGCCCTCGTGCCACAGATGCCGGGTCAGCAGCTTGGTCGCTTCGGCCGCCGGCATGTTGGCCGTTCATCCTGTGTCGCTCCACACCGCCGGGCCGCCGCCGCCCGGCGCGCTGGCGCTGATGCGGAGACAGGCGAGGATGACGCCGAGCCGGATTGCCGGCCCTGCAGCTCGCCGATGACGGTCCAGCCGCCAGGTGCCGCTGATCCGGGCGCCCAGGTCACCGACGCCTGGCTGGCCGCAGAGCAGCTGAAGCACCTCGGCCTCGGTCACAGCCGTCAGAGGCCTGGTCCCAGTGGCGATTGCTCTGCTCGTCGTGCATCCCGCCCAGTGGTCTCCCGCGTAACACTGCAACGTTGCTGCACAAGACGCACGAGGCATCGAGGGCAATGTTCTTCACGGTCCCCAGCATCCTGTGGACGCACACAGTCAAGCCGGACTTCAACGGCGATGGCTTCACCGACCTGCTCTGGCGCGGCATGGACACCGGCACCATCGCCGCCTGGAACATGAGCCAGGATGGGCTTTCGGGCATCGCCGGGCTGTTCGCGCCGAGCGTTAGCCGAAACCTTCACCTCAAGGGCATTGGCGACTTCAACGGCGACGGCACGACTGACCTGATCTGGCAGAGCGCGGTCGGCGCCATCGAGACCTGGACCGTGCGCGACAACCAGGTGATCAGCGTTCAGCCGATCGGGAGCGTCGGTGCCAACCAGTGGATCCAGGCACTCGGCGACTTCAACGGCGACGGTCACACCGACCTGCTGTGGTACGTTCCGAGGGGAACGCCGGGATACGGCTCGGTGGGGCTGTGGTTTACCGGCGTGGCCGAGGTGCGCGAAATCCCGCCGCTCGGTCTTGGCCAGATCGCGCCTTTCGATAACGACTACGTCCTGGTCGGTGTCGGTGTGAGAGCCTCCCTCGATTTTACAGCGAAATGCTCTTTCGGATCAGTTCGGAGTTGATTAAATATGTATTTGCAACAAATAGAGCTTGAGCGCTCATGGATGAGCAGGACGCCCCACTCGCGCTGGTGGTGGAGGATGAAGCAGTGCTCGGGCTCCTGGTTGAGCACATTCTCAGCGCCGAGGGCTTCCGCATCCTGCATGCCGCAACTGAAGCAGAAGCCGCCCGTCATGTCGGGATGGCGCGCATCGACCTGGCCATCGTGAATCTGCAGCTCGACGGTACGCTGGCCGGCCAGCGGGTCATTCGCCAGCTTCGGAGCCGCTTCCCAGAGTTGCCGGTGGTCGTGATCTCGGGCTTCGGCGCCGACGCTCCAGAAGCCGATCTGCGTGGTCTGGGTGGACCGACAGCACGGCTTGGCAAGCCCGAGGGCTATTCAGACTTGCATCGACCGTGCGGGCGATCATCGATCGAGCCAAAACCGGGGAGGCTGACGCACCTCGGCGGCGTATGACCGACGCCTGAACGTATCGCCCAAGTCCTGCCCCTTGCGCCCCCACACAGGACCTTTGCGCGCGAGATCAAGGGCTCACTATGGCCCTGGGGTGTTGCCGTCCCGGCGAGGTTCGACCTCAGCGGCGTGGCCGGCCCATGAGGATCAGGACGGAGGCGCTGGTCTGGAGCGCCATGCACAGGCCGAGCGCCGGCCCATAGCTGCCGGCGGCGTCGCGGATCGCCCCGAGCAGCGCCGGGCCGCAGGCAAAGGTGACCTGCGCCAGCGCCGTGCTGAGCCCGAGCACCAGGCCGAAGGATCGCACCGCGAACTCGCGCTGGATGATCAGGGCGGGCAGAGTGATGACGTTGCCGACCGACAGGCCGAACAGCGCGCAGCCGGCATAGAGCGCCGCTGGCTCGGGAACGGCCAGCATGAGCCCGAGGGCGGCGGCCTGGCTGGCGAAGCTCGCCGCACTCGCCCACCGCTGGTCTAGGCGGTCGATGGCCAAGCCGAGGGTGAGCCGCCCGAGCATCGCCGCGACCGCCACGCCGGACAGCGCTCCCGCCGTGCCGGCCGCGCCGAGCTTGGGCTGCAGAAAGGCGGCCAGATGCACCACGAAGCCGACCTGCGCCATCAGGACCAGGGCGAATGGGCCGGCGGTGGTCCAGAACTGCCGGACGCGTAGCGCCTCGGCGGCCGTGCCCGGCGCGACACGCGCTGACCCACCCGTCGCGGGGGCCGAGGTCTCGCCGGCCCGGGCAGCGGACGTCCTGCGGAACCCCAGCGCGATCAGCGGCAGGACGACCAGCAGCAGCAGGCCTGCCGCCTCCAGGACCGCCCGGCCGAGCCCGTGCCAGCCGGAGAGCAGGATCAGCGCCGGGGCGACGGTGAAGCCCGCGGCACTGGCGCCGTTCAGCGCCAGGCTGATCGCCAGCCCGCGTTGTCGGTCGTAGAGCGGCACCAAGGCGCCCGAGATCGCCGCGGTCGAGCTGCCGGCCCAGCCGAGCGCCATGAGCAGCGCGGCGGCATAGAGCTGCCAGGGAGTGCCGCTGGAGGCGAAGGCCGAGGCACCGAGGCCGAGCAACACGATTCCGCCGGCCAGCACAGGGCGCGGCCCAAAGTGGGCCAGCGCCGCATGCACGCGGACCAGCGCCAGGGCACCGGCGAGGTAGAACAGCGTGCTGGCGCCCGAGATGGTACTGGCGGACCAGCCTCGCAGGCGCTGCAGTTCGGCCAGATAGACCGACTGGCCATAGAAGCCGAAGCCCCAGGCGAAGGTCGCGGTGGCGAAGCAGGCCAGCACCGCGGGCCAGTGCTGACGCAGTTCGGACGGCGCGGTCTGCGGCGGGGCGGCCAGGGTCATCGGCCGATGATGCGGCACGGTGCCCCGTGACGGCAGACCTCAACCCTTCGGCGGCGGACGAACGATCAGCCGGGCCACTCTCGGGCGTCATTTACGTTCTGATATTGAAATATGAAGCCAGCACCCCCATCTATGCTGGACGAGAGGAACGGCCCCGCCGGCAGCCCCGCTCCCCTGAACAGCAACGCAGTCCAACTCTCCAGAGGGCTGAGCCAAAGCCGGCCGGCCGCAGGACCGCCCCGGTGCATCAGTGGTGATGCCCGGCGCCCCTCCCGCGCCGCCCCTGCCAGGGCCCCAGGGACCGGACCGTCGGCCTCTCGTCCTCCTCGTTATCGCCCCTCGGCGGGTGCCCGCGGCGTCCTCACCGGCGCCGCGGCCGCCCGGCACCGCGCATCCGGCATTGAGCCGGCCGCTTCTGCGAACCCTGACCCTGCCAGCGGTGGCACGGTGGCGCGACGACGAGCCCGTCTCCCACCTTCTCCGGCACCACTGGACCAACCCAGGCCCATGTGCCGGGACAGCCTCGCCACCGGCGCGGCACAGCCCGCGCCAGGCATCCTGGCCGGCTGGGCGTCGAGCACATCGGGCCGGCCATCCGCGGCGGCTGCCCCGAGCGGGCCCGTGCCGCGGCGTTCGTGCCAGCTCCCCAGCGGTGCCACCCGGACCTCGAACATCCCCGAGGTCCACGCCAGCCCAGCGGCCTCTCGCAGGCCGCGGGGCTGCAGGCGTGCCCACCCCTCTCCGACCGGTCTCGGCAGCTCCGAGCCGACCGCAGCGGCCCCTTGAGCAAGGCCGAAACCCTGTTGGAGATCACCATGACCCCCACCAGCACCATCAGCTACCAGGGCACCCCCATCCGCCTCCGCGGCGCCATGCTGAACCTGACCGACATGTGGCGGGCGGCAGGTTGCCCGGAGCACAGGCGCCCCACCAGCTGGCTGATCCTCGAAGATACCCTGCGCTTTCGCGCCCATGCCCAGGCGCACTGGACCGAGCTCGAAGAGCCCGCCGGCGATGATAATGTGGCCCACGACCACAATATCCGCCTCGACCCCGACGGCTTCGTTGCCACCGCCCGCGGCCGCAATGGCGGCACCTGGGCGCACTGGCAACTCGCCCTGACCTATGCCCGCTACCTCTCCCCGGAGTTCCACCTCTGGTGCAACACGGTGGTCCGCCAGCGCCATGGAGTGGCGCGCCGGCCCGCCCACGGCGGACAACGATCCGCTGCTGCTGCACCTCGCCCAGCAGTTCCGCCGCATAGATAGCCGGTTCGACATCGTCGACCGGCATGCGGCGGACCTGATGTTCCTGCTGCTCTCGGCACAGGAGCTGGTGCTCGGAAACCGGCTGGAGTTCACCGGGCTGACCAGGGCCACCATCCTGAAGGCGGTGGCGGGCGAGCCCTTCGATGGCCAGTGCCCCTGCTGCAGCCGCGAGCCCGTTCTCACCGAGGCCGGCCGGCCGGTGCGCGGCGCCGAGTACGACCACTTCTTCCATCGCGGCCTGAACCGGCCGGAGCATGGTTGGCTGGTCTGCGCGGCCTGCCATGCCGAGCTGACCCACGATGGCTATCTCGTCCGATTCCTGCGGATGCCCGAGTTCCGCGCCTTCTAGGGCGCCGTCTTCGAGCGCCGCCGCCAGGAGCGAGCCCGCGTCGACACGCCGGACTAGCCGCCATTCTCTCCCCTCCCCAGCGGAGGGCACGCAAAAGCCCCCTGACCTCAGACCTAGGTCAGGGGGCTTTTCGCGTTTCCGGTCGCCAGACACAGAATGATGCTGGCCTCACCGCTTCAGGCATTTTACGACCAAGGACAATGAACTACTCCACCTCCACCAACCGGCCGTGTCCCGGCCTGCAAAGGAAGGGCGCGCAGGGTAAGGCGCGGCAGGTGGTGCGGCGCCGTGGACCCTCGTAACGCGACCATCGGGAAGGCCAAGCGCTTCCTTCCTCGCCTCCGCGCCCACCTGATTGCCCTTGTCCTCGCCGTGCTGCTGCCCGCCCTGACGGTCGCAGCTGGAGCCGCCTGGCACCTTGCCGACAACTATCGACGCACCTTCGAGGCAAGGCTCCAGGACACCGCCCGCGCGATGGCGCTCTTCCTCGACAGCGAGGTTCAGACCCACCTTGCGACGGTCGTCGCGCTCGCCTCCTCGCCGCTGCTCGAGCGCGACGATCTTGCTGCATTCGACGCCTGGGCACGGAGCGTCGGGCAGTCGGTGGGCAGCTGGGTCGTGCTGAACGATGCCGCACCGGGGCATCGCCAACTCCTCAACACGGCCCTGCCGGAGGGCGAGCCATTGCCGCCGCCCTCCCCGCCAGGCGAGGGGGCGTGGGATGTCATCCGGCGCGCCGTCGAGACCGGGCGGCCCGCGGTTTCGGACTTCTTCGTCGGGCGCGGAACGCGGCGTCCCATCGTCGCGGTAGCGGCCCCTGCGCTGCAGGCAGCGCGCGTCACGCGGGTCGTGGTCCTGGTCATCGACCCTGGCCGCCTGTCAGCCCGCCTGACCGCCATGGGCCCATCCGGCGGGGCCTTCGTCTCGGTTGCCGACGGTGGAGGCCGGATCGTGGCGCGCTCGCGCGACCACGAGCGCTTCGCCGGGACCATACCGCCGAGCCGGAGCGTTCCGGAAGCCGAGCGCGCCAGGGGCGTATTTTGGAGCCAGTCTGTCTACGGCGAGCCCGCCTTGTATTCGGCCCAGCCACTTCAGACCGCACCCGGCTGGAGCGTGGTGGTGGCCGAGCCCTACGCCCGCTACCGGGCAAACTGGCTTGGTCCGCTGGCCGTCCTCGCCACGGGCGCGGCTGTGGTCATGGCGCTTGGCTTAGCCGTGGCCGCTGGTCTGGCACGCCGCATCCTGCGCCCGGTGGCAGCGCTGGTCCGTCGGGCCGAGGCAATCGCCGCGGACGAGCCCGGGCGAGGCATGCCGCCACCTACCGTGCCACCGGCCGGGGTGGCCGAGTTCGAGGCGCTCCGCCTGGCTAGCGAACAGGCCGAGCACTCCCTTGCCGCGCGCGAAGCCGAATTCCGCGCCATCTTCGACACCGCGGCAGCGGGCGTCGTGGAGGTGGACGCGCGGACCCGGCTCTATCTGCGAGCCAACCGTCGCTTTTGCGCGATCGTCGGCCGTTCGGAGGCAGACCTGGTCGGAAGGCTCGGCCCGGACGACATCTGCCATCCGACGGACCGCGGTCAAGCCGCGGCCTTCCTCGCCATCACCCAAGGGGGTGAACCCGAAGGGGAGTACCGCCTCCTTCGTCCCGACGGCGCCGTGGTCTGGGTGCAGGCGAACGCCGCTATCTCCGCTCGTGACCCGCAAGGCCGCACGCTGCGGGCCGTCAGCATCGTGCAGGATGTGACCGAGCGTCGACGTGCCGAGGAGGTCCGGGAACTGCTGACCCGCGAGGTCGACCATCGCGCCAAGAACGCGCTGGCGGTGGTGCAGGCAGCGCTGCGACTGACGCCGAAGGACGATGCAGCGGCATACGCCTCAGCAGTGGAGGGCCGCGTCGCAGCGCTGGCGCGGGCCCACACCCTACTGGCCGAGGCGCGCTGGTCTGGGGCAGACCTCCGCACCTTGGCGCAGGCCGAAATGGGTGCCTTCCTGCTCGGTGCCACACTGGACGGGCCAGCAGTAACCCTCTTGCCTGCAGCGGCGCAGGCGTTCTCGATGGCGCTGCATGAGTTGGCTACCAACGCGACCAAGCATGGGGCCCTCTCGGTGCTCGGTGGGCGAGTGAGGCTGGCTTGGTCCCTGGACAGCGAGGCCGGCCTGCTCCGGCTACGCTGGTCTGAGCACAACGGACCACTCATCCAGGCTCCACCTGAGCGGCGCGGCTTCGGCTCGCGGGTGATTGAGGCGACAATTCGTAACCAGCTTGGCGGGTCGGTCACGAAGTCATGGCAGCCGACGGGCCTGGTCTGCCAGCTCGATGTGCCGCTGGCGCGTGCTGTCGCGGACGAAGCGGCACCCACCACGTCTGATACCAACACCGAACCTGAACGTCATGGCTGGCCACTGATACCTGCCAGCTTGCCCGCGAAATCAGACGTAGACACACGCCTTACGTGAACATGCCTGCCCTTGGCTGAGACTGATTGGCCATGCGCCAAAGCGTCGCCGCCATGTTGACGCCTGCGCCACAAGCGCTCGTCCGCCGTCGGTCCCGTCCTGTCGACCTCTATTATGTTGATTGCCAGTGAGAGCTGACCCGGGATTGCCATGAGGAATTGACCCGGGTTGTGGATGGAGGTGCGGGGTTTTTGGATCCCGTCAGGTGGGTTGTGGCTTCCTTTCGTGGTTCTGGAACCGGTAGGCGTCGTGCAAGGCCTCGGCTGTGTCCCAGCGAAACTTCAAGCCGTTGCGGGCGGCGAGATCCAGCATCAACTGCGGCTCGATGCTGTCCTCGAGGTGCATGTGCAGGTCGGTCTTGGGCAGCCCGCGGACAAAGGCTTCGATGCCGGTCATGGGAGAGGCGGCCTCCTAAGATTGGTCGGGCAGGGCCCCCCCTTTACCCTATCTCCGCTCGTGCGGGTGAAGTAGACCTCCGGACGATCATATTCTGTGGCCGCTTTCCACCCGTACCTGTCACTCGGCTGAACCCGCTTCATGTCTGGTTCTGGGTACCGCCGCCATCGCGCTGACGGCTGCAGTGGGCGCAAAGCCGCCGGGCTGGTGAGACAGCGGCATACCGCGCTTCGCTCGACCAAAGCTCCTGACCGCTCGGAACCGAACCGGACCACTCCCGTTTCGGCTTCGCCGGTACATAGATGGATCAAGATTGATGTTGGGCGCCCATCGCAGCCGTCTGGAGCTGCTCGCTCGGCTCGGATATGCGGCCCGAGGTGTTGTGAATCTGCTGATCGGTCTTTTGGCCCTACTCGCAGCCTTCGGTCGGGGTGGCGGAGCAACAGGATCGAAAGGTGCGTTGCAGACGCTGCTTTTCCAGCCCTTGGGCAGTGTCTTCCTCGCGGTCGTGGCGCTCGGGCTGTTCGGCTTTGCCCTCTGGCGTGTTTTTCAGTCGCTCCTAGACGCCGACGGGCTCGGCCGCACTCCGCGCGCTATGGTCGTCCGCTTTGGTCAGATGATCTCCGCCTTTGCTTATACTGGGCTTGGTGTGTTCGCGGTGAGCCTCCTTTTCGGCTTGGGAGCCAGTGACGGGGAGGAGCAATCGGCACGCGACTGGACGCGGTGGTTGCTCGCGCAGTCCTTCGGCCATTGGCTCGTTGCCGCCATCGGTCTGGCGATCATCGGCGCAGGCCTCGGCATGGCGCACAAGGCATGGTCCGGCTCCTTCGCGCGGCACCTCGTCTGCGACCGAGCTACGGCGACCTGGGTGATACCTCTCGGCCGGCTCGGCTATGCCGCCCGCGCCGTCGTGTTCCTTGTCATTGGTGGCTTCCTCGTGCTCGCCGCCTACCAGGCAGACTCCAGCGAGGCGCACGGCCTTGGTGGCGCACTGCTGGCGTTGCAGAACCAACCCTTCGGCCGGGTGCTCTTCGCACTGGTGGCGTTTGGCCTCGCAGCTTTCGGCACCTTTGAATTTGCCGAGGCGCGATACAGTCGCATCGACACGCCCGACGGACGTGGTGTCCTCGACGCAGCGAGGGCTCGCCTGGCGTGACGCGCCGCCGAAGCGAGGACACGGACAGCAGGTGCCTCACGGTCCTCGGCATTCTCGCGGAGCCTGGAGGGGCTTGCGGTGTTGCCTTCGGGCCCAGGGGCAGGTGCAGCTGCGCGGGGCGGCGGTCGTGTGGAGTGAGATGTTGAGCAGGGGGTGAGCGGGATGCGTGGTGCGAGGACAATGCGGGCCGCGGTCCTGACCGGACCAGGGCGAGTGCGAATGGAGGAGGTCGCGATCCCGCAGCCAGGGGCCGGGCAGGTCCGCATCCGGCTGGAAGGCTGCGGCGTGTGTGCATCCAATCTCACTCCCTGGGCTGGACCGGAGTGGATGCAGTTTCCGACCGAACCTGGCTCGCTCGGACATGAGGGCTGGGGCGTGGTGGACGCCGTTGGGGAGGCTGTGGGGGGGCTGTCGGTCGGGGATCGGGTGGCTGCCCTCTCCTACAACAGCTACGCCGAGTATGATGTAGCTGACGCTGGGGCAGTGATCCCACTTCCGCGCTCAATGGCCGAATCTCCCTTCCCCGGCGAGCCCCTCGGCTGCGCCATGAACATCTTCCGAAGAAGCGAGATCGAGGCGGGGCAGACCGTCGCCATTGTCGGCATAGGCTTCCTCGGCGCTATCCTCACCCGCCTGGCCACCGATGCCGGCGCGCGGGTGATCGCCATCTCGCGTCGCCCCTTCTCGCTCGACCTGGCCAGGCGCATGGGCGCGGCCGAGACCATCCCGATGGACGACCACCACGCAATCATCGGGCAGGTGAAGGCGCTGACCGGCGGCAGCTTCTGCGATCGCGTGATTGAGGCCGTCGGCAAGCAATGGCCGCTCGACCTCGCCGCAGAGCTGACGCGGGAACGCGGGCGTCTCGTTGTGGCCGGCTACCACCAGGACGGACCGCGGCAGGTCAACATGTGGCTTTGGAATTGGCGCGGCCTGGACGTGATCAATGCGCATGAGCGCGACCCGAAGGTCTATGCGCAAGGAATTCGCGAAGCGGTAGACGCCGTCGCATCCGGCCGGCTCGACCCATCGCCGCTCTATACGCACCGCTACCCGCTAGAGCAGCTGGGGGAAGCTCTCGACGCCACGCGCGACAGACCGGACGGCTTCCTCAAGGCGCTGGTCATTCCCCGATGACACAGATATTGACCGGCATGTCACTAGAGCGGCCAGCCCACGCGCGCCCGCGCCTCGGCTTTCTCGGTGTGGGCTGGATTGGCCGCCACCGGATGAAGGCTATCCTCGAGACGAACGCGATCGAGGTCGCAGCTGTCTCTGATCCTTCGCCTGAAATGGCCGAGGAAGCTCATCGGCTGGCCCCTGAGGCTAAGCTGGTCGCGACACTGGACGACCTCCTAGACGAGCAGGTGGACGGGGTCGTGATAGCGACACCGAGCGCGTTGCATGCGGAGCAGTCCATCCGGGCGCTCGAGCGCGGCGTCGCAGTGTTCTGCCAGAAGCCACTTGGGCGGACAGCGGCGGAAACGCGAGCCGTGGTCAATGCGGCCCGCGAGGCGGACCGCCTCTTGGCTGTGGATCTCTCTTACCGCTTCACCGAGGGAATGCAGCGCATCCGCGAGGTCGTTCAGTCCGGGGAGTTGGGACGCATCTATGCGGTCGACCTTGTCTTCCATAATGCCTACGGCCCCGACAAGCCCTGGTTTTATGACCCTGCCCTTTCGGGTGGCGGCTGCGTCATGGACCTCGGTGTTCACTTGGTAGATCTCGCACTATGGACGCTGGAGTTCCCGAAGGTCCGCAGCGTCTCAAGCAAACTGTTCAGGGACGGCGAACCGCTCGGTCTCCGGCTCGACCGAGTAGAGGACTACGCCACGGCGATGCTGGAGGTGTCCACCGGCGCCGCTGTGCGGCTCGCCTGCTCCTGGCGCCTTCAGGCGGGATGTGACGCGGTCATCTCTGCTTCTTTTTTCGGAACAGAGGGTGGCGCGGCGCTGCGCAATGTGAATGGGTCCTTCTATGATTTCGTCGCAGAGAGATACCGTGGCACCGCGCGCGACGGACTGGCGGAGCCGCCAGACGAGTGGGGCGGACGTGCAGCAGCAGATTGGGCTAGGCGCCTCGCCGCCGGAGCCCGGTTCGACATGGCGGCAGAGCGGCTTGTGGAGGTTGCTGGCGTGTTGGACCGCATCTACGGGCGGTAGCCTATGACACTTCCGCTTGGCCGCGACCTGGACCACGCTGCCGTATGGGCCCTGATGTAGGATGGGGATGCATACCCGGAGGCTCGCTTCACCATGTCTGAGCTACGGGAACTCGCCTTTCGGATCGCCTGCGCACTCCGCGCGGATGGACCAGAGCCTCTATGCGTGGAGCTTTGGCATCAGTCTCCGGACAGCGCCGCCTATCTCGTCAGGGCGGTGATCAACGAGTGCCGCGACGCTGGGATCAGGTTGGAGAGGGTCAGAGTCGATCGGTATGTGGCGGTGGCGTTGCATGGACCGTTCGGCTGGCGAAGTTGGGTACACGACGGAGTCCGTCTCGAGGTCGGTGACGCTTTACTCCAACAGGCCAATTTCTATCGTTCTGCATGAGTGGACGCTCAAGCACACAAAAGGTAGCCTCGGCACGGTTGCAAAGCGACACAGCCGGCGCGGTAGAAACGGTCGGATCAGATACGCCAAAATTTCAGCAGCTTGTGGCAATTGCGGCAAGTCTTTGCTAACACGCGGGAAGCGAATGGAGCGTGATGGGCAGCTCGCGAAGTGACCGATGTGGCAAGAGCCACGGCGGCGACAATTGAGGCGGCAATCGAGCCCGATCCCCCCTCCGAAGAACGGCAGGAAGCTCCATACCGAGTAGGGCAGGACCGCGACCTGTCCCATATTCCAACCCCGGCGGCTGGCAGAATGTCAACTTCATCTCAGTCGGTGCCTCGCCGGTGGGGAAAGGAGGAGCGGGGGTATGCGTGGGTCGAGGATGACCCGGGGCTGCCTTAGTGGCGTAGGATTTTCGGCCGGCATTATTGAGTCTGTATGGGGTTCGTCGCAGGAAGTCGGTGTCCGGCAGCACGACATCCGGTCCGAGCCGCCCGGCCGCAGCACACAGAGCAGCTATGCCGCCAGCGACCAGTCAGACTTGATAATGCGCTAAGCTGTCCCCGGCGCATGAGCCTGTGCCGTTTGCCTGCAGGAGATTGGCGCCAACCGAGACCGGTGCCCACACGCCGGCACCCTGGGCCGCAAAGATGGCGTCCGCGACAAAGGCGCGCAGATCGCGCAGCACGGACCGCAGCAGGTTTGCCTCGGCGAGACATAGACCAGCGTCAGTCCCGTCGTCCGGGGCAAGGCGGGCGACCAGGACCTGCATCTTGTCCACCAGACCAACGAGCGACTGTGACGGTGCGGCGGCCAGACTGGCCACCGTGTCGAGGTCGCCAATGTCTCCCACGTCGTCCTCCAACCATGCCGCGGCGTCGGAGGTTGCCGCGAGTGCCGCGGCTGGCGACCGCAGCGCATCAGTACGATGCGCTGCGGTCGAGGTTCGCTCGGCAGGAAAGAGCAGAATGTCAGCCATGATCGGCATCTAACGCTGAGGACAGCGCTTCAGTGGGTGCGAGGAGCGTGTCCGGCGTCGGCAGACAGCGGTGCGGCGGCATCCAGCCGGTAGGCGCCACGGTCGGTCAACAGCAGCCGCGGGTTCGACGGGTCGGCCTCCATCTTCTGCCGCAGGCGGTACATGTGTGTCTCCAGCGTGTGGGTGGTGACCCCGCTGTTAAAGCCCCAGACATCGACCAGCAGCGTCGCGCGGTCCACGGCAGCGCCGTTCGCCCGCAGCAGGTACTTCAGG
>NZ_SMSJ01000122.1 GCF_004355005.1 Dankookia rubra | reverse complement strand
TCGCCGACCATCCCGTCAGCCGTGTCGCCGAGCTTCTGCCATGGAACCTGCCAAGCGACGCAGACGCCGCGGCAACCTGACGGTCGATCGCCGCGTCACCGGACGCTTACGAATGTAGCACCAATGGCTGCTTTCTTCGGGTTGCGTCAAACGCTTCTTCATCGCGCCAGCCGGCAGCGGCGTCAGGCGACGGCTCCGTTACAATGTCGTTCAATGCGATCCAGCATCGTCGCCTTATGCCTGCAGCGCCCCCTACGTGAGCCGTCTGGTTCAGCTGCGAGACTTCCTGCCCAGCTGACAGCCCTCATGTTACCGGTCGGCCAGACGAGACTCGCTGTCAGCATGGCCTGATGGTGCGCGCCGAGCACTTGATCCCAGGACCGGCCAGCCGAGTTCGACGTCAAACGGTCCTTTCTGCCCCCTTTGAATCATCCCTCAACTATACCGGGAGGTCTGTGAAACGACATAGCGTTGCAACAGTCCCATATCGGGTACAATGCCCAGCCCAGGTCCCTCTGGCAGTGCCATCATGCCCTCCCGCACGGTCAGCACAGGATCTATCATTTCGCTGCGGAGAGGATTAGGATTGGCATCGACCTCGAGAAGGCCGTCACCCCGCACCGCCGCCAGCAGATGCAGCGAGGCGAGTTGGCCAATGCCACCTGCGAGGAAATGCGGGCAGTAGGCCCGACCCGCGGCAGTTACTGCACGTGCCACCGGCAGCGTCGCTGACGCACCGCCCCATTTTGCGCAATCCGGCTGGACAAAGCCGAGATGGTGTTCGTCGAGCGCCTGCTGGTAGGCAGCCGCGCCGCGGAGGTTCTCGCCGGCGGCAAGCGGCGCCCTGCTCGCACCCGAAACCTGAGCCCATTCCCAGGAGGGACGATCGGCGGCGAGCGGCTCCTCGATCCAGGTCAGCGGAAACTCGCCGAGCGCTTGGACGCCGTGCATCGCGGTCCGCAGATCCCAGCCCTGGTTGATGTCGACCATCACCCGCTCGCCAGTGCGTAAGGACGAGAAGACGGGACGCAGGGTGGCGAGGTCGCGTGCCTCGCCGAAGCCGATCTTGATCTTGAAGTTCCGGTATCCGCGGGCGCGGGCCTCCTCGACCTGTGCCAACGCTTGGGCGTCCGGGTTGAGGCCGCTAGCATAGACCGGCACCGGCTCGGCATGGGTGCCGCCCCAGTGGCGCCACAGCGGCACGCCGGCACAACGCGCGGCAAGGTCGTGCAGCGCGAGATCTGCACCGGCAAGGGCGGCCGAGAAGGCGCCGGGCTCGCCGGCCTGCAAGCCCCAGAGATGCAACGCACGATCGGCCTCCGCCCACCATGCGGCGGGGTCGGCGATCTCGCGGTCGAGCAGGCGCGGGGCGATAAAGGCGTCGAACAACCGAGCACGATGCTCGGCGCCTATGGTCGGGAAGTTCGACCAGATCTCGCCCCAGCCTGCGAAGCCTTCGCTATCGGTCAAGCGGACGAAAACGGCAACGCGCTCTGTCATGCTGCCGAAGGCGTTGACCACTGGGGTCTTGATGGCCGCGCGGCAAACGAAACTCTCGGCACGGACAATGCGTGTAGTCATGGGTACCTCAGCAAGGATCATCGTCAATCGGCGCTGCAGCCAGGCTACCTTGCCGCTGCAAGGTTGGTGAACCACGTCCTCTGCCGGGGCTTCCGCGTGACGCCGCACAACCACCGCCGCAAGCAGCTTACCGAAGCACGGCTTGGCGAACGCCGCTGGCCGGTCGAAGGCACCAACGCCTGGCTGCTGGAGAACCGACGTTTGGCCCTGCGCTTTGACCGGCTGGGCTATATCGTCCAATCCCTGATCCAGGCCGCATGCATATTTTTGGTTGCGGACCGCATCTACAACGAATTCTGAAAATCGCCTTCAAAGGCGTTACTTCTTTGTTCGAGCTTTCGACGCCTCGTCGTCCAACGCCACCAGCACGACATGCGTCGTACCCAAGGCCTGGGCGAGCTCATAAAGAGACAGGATGGTAGGATTGCGGCGCCCTTGCTCGAGGCCGCTGAGATACTGCTGCGAGAAGCCTGACTTTTCGGCCAACTGCTCTTGGGTCATGCCGCGATCGCGGCGCAGGCGCGCGACGTTGCGCCCGACCAGCTTTCGGACATCCACCATTGGCGCAAAGCACCCCAGGCGGCACCTGGTGGTCTTTGCTGCATAGCGCGCGCGATGGCGGTGAAGTCATTAGCCAGGAAGTCAGTTGGCACGTTCGTCTCCCTGTTGTCGGAAGTCCCATTGTCGGCCTCGGTCGCAGTATCTGCCGGCTAATCGATTGGTTTCACCGATCCGTTCAACCCGATGGTGTCAGGGAAGATATCTGTTATCTGCACACTGACGAGCCTCGGATCGGTCCACGGTCTGTCAGACGTATGACGGGTAGGCACGACTGACTCTAACGGCAGCAGAAAAGCGCCGTTCGCATAGAGGCGTGCGGCCTCCACATCCGGGGCTACAACGAGGCAGGAACCCTTGTAGCGGCTGAGTTTCCAGGCAGGAGAAGCCAGGCCACTGGCGATCGGGGACAGCAAGAAAGTGGGCATCTAGATCCTGCTTTCGATCGCTAATCGCAATAAGCAGGAGCTGCATAATCTTATAGGTTGATTTATTTTAGCAAAAAGAAAGTGCGACTCCGACTTGAAGTTTAAACGGATAGCTTGTCGGGCCGGGGTCTGTCAGGTCTGCATTGCCTTCGTTTGAGACGCTCGTGAGCAGCGCTGAACTGCAAGGGCTGAGCTGCCACTGCGCTGATGGCGAGCCTCCTCTCAACAGGGTCGACCGCAACCGCTACTGTCGGTCGAGATGAACCTCGCTCGCCGCCTCGCACCACTCCTGCCGTTCTATTATGGCTGGGTGGTCATCGCCGTTGCTTTCGTCACCATGGGTGTGGCGATAAGTGCGCGCACCGCCTTCTCACTCCTCCTGCCACCTTTGCTTGACGAGTTCGGCTGGGAGCGAGGAATGGTTGCTGGCGCTTTTTCGTTTGGCTTTCTCGTTTCCGCTGTCCTGAGCCCTTTCGTCGGGCGGGCAGTAGACCGGAACGGGCCGCGCATTGTCGTCGGCATGGGTGTTGCCATGATGGCAGCGGGCTTGCTCCTGGCGCCGATGATCAGCGCACCCTGGCACTTCTACGGAACGCTCGGCGTGCTTGTTGGGGTCGGAGCGAATCTCATGGGCTTCACCGTGCAGTCGCTCTATTTGCCCAACTGGTTCATCCGCCGGCGTGCCACGGCCATCGGTGTTGCGTTCGCGGGGGTTGGCGCCGGCGCGGTTGTCCTACTGCCTTGGTTTCAGCTAGGGGTCGAACGTGACGGTTGGCGGGCAGCATGCCAGGCCATGGGCTTTCTCGTGCTGGTAGTTATCGGCCCGCTGGCCCTGCTGGTCCATCGCCGTCCGGAAGACATCGGTCTGCTAGCGGACGGCGCGCCACATGTCACCGGTCCCGGCGGGAAGCGGCGCACCTCTCATGTCGTAGATCCCGCATGGGCATCCATCGATTGGACGCTGGCGAGGGCGGTTCGGACGAGCCGCTTCTGGTGGCTTGCACTCGGCTATTTTTGTGTGCTCTTCGCCTGGTACGCGGTGCAGGTCCATCAGACAAAGTATTTGGTCGAGGTCGGGTTCAGCCCTGCCGTGGGCGCCTGGGCGCTCGGCATCGTCGCTGTTGTTGCCATTCCAGGGCAGGTAGCCCTCGGGGCCCTTTCGGACCGAGTTGGGCGCGAGTGGGTCTGGTCGGTCGGCTGCCTCGGCTTTGCGATATGCTACGCGACCCTGATCGCGCTCGGACGTTCACCGTCGCCCGGACTGCTCTGGGTGATGGTGCTCTCGCAAGGACTTCTCGGCTATGCGTTGACTTCGGTCATGGGGCCCATCGTCCTGGAGATTTTTGAGGGACCGCATTTCGGGATCATCTTTGGCACGCTCAACGTTGCAATGATAGCGGGCGGAGCCGCCGGTCCCTGGGTCGCGGGTACGGTGCACGATGTGACTGGCAGCTACGATCTCGCCTTTGCTCTGGCTGGCGTGCTGTGTGCGGTGTCCGCAGCTGCGATCTGGATCGCAGCGCCGCGTCGCATCCGGCAAGTGCCGGGCCAAGCCACTGTGTGACGTTGCGCTTTACTCCGACTTCACTCCCGAGGTCACGACCACCTGCCGCCAGCTTTCCGAATCCTCGCGCATCAGGGCCAGCATCTCTTCTGGTGAGGTCCAGGTTGCCTCGGCACCCTGCGCAGCGAGTTCGTTCTTCACTCCAGCTACTTGGCTGGCCTCCTTCAGCGCGGCCGAGAAGCGTGCCGCGATCGGCGCGGGCAGTCCGCGCGGTGCGACGGCGCAGTACCAGTTCTCCGCCAGCAGCTTCGGAAAGCCAAACTCGCCCGTGGTCGGTACGTCCGGCAGCGTCGGGCTGCGCTGCCGCGCGGCGAGGGCAAGGGTAGTCATGGACCCGGCCCTGATGTGCGGCAACAGCGGCGGCAGGTCAGCAAACAGCAGCTGGACCTGCCCGGCGACCAGGTCCGTTACCGCCGGTGCGGCACCGCGATAGGGCACCACCTCGACCGCGGCACCCGTCTGCGCGCGGAAGACCAACGCCGTCAGGTGGCTGATGCCCGCTGCGCCCGCGGTGCCGATGTTGAGCTTGCCGGGCTGGCGCTTTGCCAGCTCCAGCAGCTCCGGCAGACTCTTCACGCCGAGGCTGGGGTGCGCCACCAGCGCCTCCGGCACGCGGGTGACGACCGAGATGGGTGTCACATCCTCCGGTACGCGGTAGGGCATCTTGGGCTGGGTGTGCGGCAGGATGGTGAGCGAGCCGCCGTCGATGATGCCGAAAGTGTAGCCATCCGCGGCGGACTTCAGCACGTAGTCCGTGCCGGTGACGCCGGAGCCGCCGGCGCGGTTCTCCACCAGTACGGTCTGCTTCAGCACAGGCCCGAGCGCTTGGGCGTAGAGGCGAGCGATGATGTCGGTCGGCCCGCCGGGCGGGAACGGCACGACGAGGCGTACCGGCCGGTTTGGCCAGTCACCGGCGTCCTGCGCGCGCGCAGCGATGGGCGTCAGCGCGGCGGTCGCGGTGAGCAGGCGGCGTCGCCCGAAGCGCGCCTCAGCAGGCCACATTACATTCCCCCAAAACATCCCCTTGCTGGGCATGATGGGGTGAGCCTACGCCGCGTGCCAACCTCATGCCCGCGGCCGCCCCGAACCAGGTTGCTCACTGGCCGCCGCGCGATGACCCAGTTCATGACATGGCATGCTGGGCGACAATTCTGTTCTTGATTCGTTCACCACGCCTCAGCATCGTCGCCCCATGCCCGAATCGCTCTCCCCCGAGCCGCCCGACACCGCCGCCGAGGCCCCTGCCCCGCTGACCGGCCCCTTGCTGCCGGTCGACCAGGCGGAGCTCGCCTCGGCTCTGGCCTACGGCCTGCGCTTCGACGAGCGGGGCCGGCCGCGGCGCGGCGCCGCCTGGGAGATGGCGGCCACCCTGCTCGCCGAGCAACTCGTGGCGCAGCTCGAGCGGGCTCAGTTCGTGGTGCTCAAGCGCCCGCCCCGCCCGCCGCACAGCACCTGACCCGCGGGCCCGCCGTGGCTGCCTTCGCCGAGCTGGGCGCGCGATCGAACTTCAGCTTCCTCCACGGCGCCTCGCACCCGGAGGAGCTGGTGCAGACCGCGCAGGCCCTCGGCTTGGCCGGGCTCGGGATCTGCGACCTGAACAGCCTCGCCGGCGTGGTCCGGGGCCATGTCGCGGCCAAGGCGGCGGGGCTGCCCTTCCGGGTCGGCTGCCGTCTCCGGCTCGACGACGGCTCCGAGTGGCTCGCCTGGCCCGGCAGCCGCGCTGCCTATGGCTGGCTGACCGCCCTGCTGTCGCGCGGCCGCATGCAGGCGCCCAAGGGCGAGTGCCGGATCAGCCGCGCCGCCATGCTCGCCGCCGCCGAGGGCTGGGTGCTGGCGGCGATCCCGCCCGAGCGGGCCGATGCCGGATGGGCGGCCCAGCTGCGCCGGGACGCCACGGCGCTGCGCGGCCGGCTCGCCCTGCCCCTCCTCCTGGCCGCCAGTTGCACCTTCCGCGGCGCCGACCGGCACCGGCTCGATATCCTGGCCAGCCTCGCGGCCGAGACCGCGACCCGGCTACTGGCCACCGGCGATGTCCGCTACCACCATCCCGACCGGCGCCGGCTCGCCGACGTGCTCACCGCCATCCGGCTGCGCACCACCGTCGATGCCCTGGGCTATGCGGCGGAGGCCAATGCCGAGCGCCACCTCAAGCCCGCCGCCGAAATGGCCCGGCTCTTTGCCGACCATCCTGAGGCGCTGGCCAATAGCCTGGCGGTGCTCGAGGCCAGCGGCGGCTTCTCGCTTGACCAGCTGCGCTACGAATACCCCGACGAGGTGCTCGAGCCCGGCCGCTCGCCGCTGGAGACGCTCGCCGACCGGGTCGCCGTGGCCCAGGCCGCGCGCTGGCCCGGCGGCACGCCGCCCGCCATCGCCGGGCGGATCGCCCACGAGCTGCGGCTGATCGCCGAGCTCGGCTACGCGCCCTACTTCCTGACCGTGCACGAGATCGTCCGCTTCGCCCGCGACCGCGGCATCCTCTGCCAGGGCCGGGGCTCGGCGGCCAACTCGGCGGTCTGCTACGTGCTCGGCATCACCGCGGTCGACCCGGCCAAGCACGACCTGCTGTTCGAGCGCTTCGTCTCGGCCAGCCGGGGCGAGCCGCCCGACATCGACATCGACTTCGAGCACGAGCGCCGCGAGGAGGTGATCCAGCACCTCTACGACCGCTACGGCCGCGAGCGGGCGGCGATCTGCGCCACCGTCATCCGCTACCGCACCCGCAGCGCCGTCCGCGAGGTCGGCCGCGCGATGGGCCTCTCGGAGGATGTCACGGCCCGGCTGGCCAAGGGCAGCTGGGGCCCAGGGCACGAGATGGGGCTGCCGGCGCTCGCCGCGGCCGAGGGGCTCGACACCAGCGATCCGCATCTGGCCATGGCGCTGGCGCTGATCGAGGAGATCCTCGACTTCCCCCGCCATGCCGCCACCCATGTCGGCGGCTTCGTCATCACCCGCGGGCCGCTGATCGAGCTCGCCGTGGTGACCAACGCCGCCATGGAGGGCCGCACCGTCCTCGAATGGGACAAGGACGACATCGACGCGCTCGGCATCCTCAAGGTCGACGTGCTGGGCCTCGGGATGCTGTCCTGCCTGCGCCGGAGCTTCGACCTGCTGCGCCGGCACCATCGTCTCGAGCACGACCTGGCCAGCCTGCCGCGCGACTGCCCGGCCACCTACGCCATGCTGCGCCGGGCCGACAGCCTCGGCGTCTTCCAGGTCGAGAGCCGGGCGCAGATGAACATGCTGCCCCGGCTCCGCCCCGAGCGGTTCTATGACCTGGTCATCGAGGTGGCGATCGTCCGGCCCGGGCCGATCCAGGGCGACATGGTCCACCCCTATCTCCGGCGCAAACAGGGCGAGGAGCCGGTGCGCTACCCCTCCCCCGCGCCCGAGCACGGCCCGGCCGACGAGCTGGAGCGGGTGCTGGGCAAGACCCTCGGCGTGCCGCTCTTCCAGGAGCAGGCGATGCGGCTGGCGATCGTTGCCGCCGGCTTCACGCCGGAGGAGGCCGACCAGCTGCGCCGGGCCATGGCGACCTTCAAGCTGTCGGGCGGCGTCACCCGCCACCAGGAGCGGCTGGTCGAGGGCATGGTCCGCCGGGGCTACGAGCGCGGCTTCGCCGAGCGGGTGTTCCAGCAGATCGAGGGCTTTGGCGGCTACGGCTTTCCCGAGAGCCACGCCGCCAGCTTCGCCCACCTGGTCTATGCCTCGGCCTGGGTGAAGTGCCACCACCCGGCGGTCTTTGCCTGCGCCCTGCTGAACAGCCAGCCGATGGGCTTCTATGCCCCGGCGCAGATCGTCCGCGACGCCCGCGAGCACTGCGTCACCATCCTGGCGGCCTGCGTGAACGCCAGCGACTGGGACAGCACCCTCGAGCCGCACGCCGGCAGCACCGGCGGCCTTGCCCTCCGGCTCGGGCTGCGGCTGGTGGCGGGTCTGCCGGAGGCCGAGGCGCGGTCGATTCTGGCCGCCCGGCGGGCCCGCAACGGCGCGCCCTTCGCCTCGGTCGAGGAGGCCGCCCTGCGGGCTGGCGTGGGGCGGCAGGCGCTCGAGGCCTTGGCCGGAGCGGACGCCTTTGCCGCGACCGGCGCCAGCCGCCGCCGGGCGGGCTGGGAGGCCCGCGGCGTGGCAGGCGGGCCGCAGGACCTGCCGCTCTTCGCCGTCGCCGCCGGGACCGAGGCGGCCGCCATGGCGGCGCAGGCGCCGCTGGTGCCGGAGCCAGCCGTCACCCTGCCGGAGCAGACCGAGGGCG
The DNA here is from genome assembly GCF_004355005.1 of Dankookia rubra. Lineage (GTDB taxonomy): Bacteria > Pseudomonadota > Alphaproteobacteria > Acetobacterales > Acetobacteraceae > Paracraurococcus > Paracraurococcus ruber_A. Next base: position 3,995 of record NZ_SMSJ01000122.1, on the reverse strand, counting down.
AGGCGGTGGTCGAGGACTACCTGGCCACCGGCCTGACGCTGCGGCGCCACCCGCTGGCGCTGTTGCGGCCAGCCCTGGAGGCGCTGGGCTGCGGCGACACCCAGCAGCTGAACTCCCTCCGCGCCGGGACCAAGCTCCGTCTGCCCGGGCTGGTGCTGATCCGCCAGCGCCCGGGCTCGGCCAAGGGGGTGGTGTTTCTCACCGTCGAGGACGAGCACGGGGTGGCCAACCTCGTGGTCTTCGAGCGGATCGCCGCGCGCGACCGCGCGGCGCTGGTCGCGGGGCGGCTGCTGATCGCCGAGGGCCGGGTGGAGCGGGAGGTCGAGCAGGCCGAGGTGCCGATCACCCACCTCATCGTCGAGCGGCTGGTCGACCGCTCCGACCTGCTCAGCCGGCTGGTCGAGATCGACGGCGGCGACACCCAAGACCAAGGCTGGGTGGAGAAGACGCTCGGCCGGGCCGACGAGGTGCGCCGCCCCGAGCCCGGCAGCCAGCGCCCGAAGCCCAAGCTGCCCGGCAGCCGGGACTTTCGCTGATGCCCGACTTGCCGGGCGTCCCGGGCCGTCCGATCGTCCGCGGACAGCCCTCCCCTGGCCCGCAAGGAGGCTCGGTCACGCCATGTGCAACCTGTACAGCATCACCAAGGGCCAGCAGGCCATCCGCGAGTTCACCCGCGCCATGGCCGACCGGACCGGCAACCTGCCGCCGCTGCCGGGGGTGTTCCCGGACTATGCCGCGCCGATCGTTCGCAATCAGCCCGAGGGCCGCGAGCTGACCATGGCCCGCTGGGGCATGCCCTCGCCGGCCTTTGCGCTAAAGGGCAAGAAGTCCGACCCGGGCGTCACCAACGTCCGCAACGTCAAGTCGCCGCACTGGCGCCGCTGGCTCGGCGTCGAGCACCGCTGCGTCGTGCCCTTGACCAGCTTCTCGGAACACGAGGTCCTGCCCGACGGCACGCGCCCGCCGGTCTGGTTCGCCCTCGACGAGAGCCGGCCGTTGGCCTGCTTCGCCGGCATCTGGACGCGCTGGAGCTCGGTGCGGAAGTTCAAGGAAGGCGAGACGACCAACGATCTCTTTGCCTTCCTCACCACCGACCCAAACCGCGAAGTCGGCTCCATCCACCCGAAAGCCATGCCGGTCATCCTGACCATGCAGGAAGAGATCGATCTTTGGATGAACGCCCCGGCCGAGGAGGCACTCGCCCTGCAACGGCCACTGCCCGATGGTGCACTGGCAATTGTCGCTCGCGGCGAGAAGCAGGACGGGGCACCCGTCGCGTCGTGATGTGAGACCTTGCACGAAGCAGATTCTGATTGGGAGGCAATCGTTTGCAGACGCGTGCGGCGCGCTATGATGCGCGTCGAAGCTAGCTACAACGTGTGGAACACTTTCACACCGCAATGCCTCGATTTAAGCACTTCCAGTTACTCACCGCATTCCGCCATGACGAATCGAAAGACTTGCGACACCAGTGCAGGCCGAGCGCGCTGTAATAATCTCAATGCGCGTTTCAGCGCGCACGCCTGAGTGAACCGTTCGCGCACGTCGTTGACGCAGCTCCCTGGGTCGCGCGCATTCTGCAGCATGTTTCGCGGAGCTCGGCCGCGGATCAGGGTGCGGCACTGCCACACCAGGATTGCGGAGCTGCACCACGCCGCTTCGACCTCGGGCAAAGGGGAAGGAAGCGCACATGAACACGAAACGTAAGGAATACGCGCGGTTCGGCCGGCGCGGTGCTGCCGCATTACTGGCAGGCACCGCGTTCGGGATTGCCCCCACGATGGCCCGAGCGGCCGATTGCGCCGCGCTGGCCGGCGTCACGCTGCCCGGTTCCTACGGTACCGTCACGGATGCCACGTTGGTGCCCGCCGGCAACTTCGCCGCGCCGACCGGCGGCAGCTACGACATCCCGGCCCCTGTCTGCCGCGTGCAGGCGACACTGCGGCCGAGCCCCGACAGCGACATCAAGGTGGAGGTCTGGCTGCCGCAGGGCGGTGCCTGGAACGGCCGCTATCTCGGCACCGGCAACGGTGGCTATGCTGGTGCCATCTCCTACGGCGCGCTTGCCAATGGCGTGCAGCTCGGCTTCGCCACTGCGAATACCGACATGGGCACCGCGCCGGCAACCTCGCTCAACGGGCAGCCACTGATTGGCCGGCCGGAGAAGTGGATAGACTGGGGCTACCGCGCGACGCACCTCATGACCGTGGCCGGCAAGGAGGTGCTCCAGGCCCATTACGGCCAGGGCTCGCAATACAGCTACTTCAGCGGCTGTTCCACCGGCGGCAGCCAGGCACTGCACGAGGCGCAGCAGTTTCCGGAGGACTACGACGGCATCCTGGCCGGCGCCCCTGCCAACAACCGCACCCATTTGCACACCGACATTCTTTGGGATTTTGACGTCACCCACCGCACGCCGGACAGCCTGATCCCCCAGGACAAGCTGGCCCTCATGACGAAGGCGGTGCTCGGCGCCTGCGCCGTCCGCAGTGGAGGCCTGCCAAATGATCCCTACCTGACCGACCCGCGCCTTTGTCGCTGGGACCCGGGCGAGCTGCAATGCGCCGAGGACGCGTCGGACACCTCACAGTGTTTGTTGCCGGCACAGGTTGAGGCCGCGCGGCTGATCTATGATGGTCCGCGCAACCCGCGCACTGGCAGGCTGATCTATGCCGGGCCGAAGCGTGGTAGCGAGAGCGGCAGCACCTTCGACTGGGCGGCGCTGCAAGGGATCACCGTCCCCAGCGACATTCCGCAATTCTCCGGCCTTTTCTACTGGGCCTTCGGACCGAACTGGGACTGGAGAAGCTTCGACTACGACCGCGACATGGGGCTGCTGGATGATCTGCTCGCAGCCGTGCTTAACGCCAACGACCCGAACCTCAGCCGCTTCAGCGATCGCGGCGGCAAGCTGATCGGCTTCCACGGCTATTCCGACGCGCTGGTGCCAACCCAGGATTTTATCAGCTACTACGAACGCGTGGTGGCGCATGACCGCGGCAAGGAGGAAGTGCCGGCCGCAAGCATCGGCGGCGACTTGATCTCCGGCGTGATCCAGGGGCCGGACTCCCCTGCCGACGATGACAGCGGTGCATCGCAGAAGACCGGGCAGTATTTCCGCCTCTTCCTCGCGCCCGGCATGGGCCACTGCTCCGGTGGCCCAGGTCCCAACCAGTTCGGCAATGTGCAGCCTGCAGCGGTGCCGGCCGACCCCGAACATAATCTGCTGCTGTCTTTGCAACGTTGGGTGGAACAGGGCGTCGCACCGCGCCGCGTCACCGCGACGAAATTCGTCGGCGACCTGCCGGCCAGCGGGATCGCTGCTACGCGCACGCTCTGCCCCTATCCACGCGTAGCGCGCTACAGCGGCCAGGGTGATACGAACGACGCGGCCAACTTCACCTGCGTCCGCGCTTCGCGCACGGACAACCCCACTCCAGCGCCAGAATATCTGCGCTGATAAACCAGGAATGGAGGACGACGCCCGTCACCATGCGTGCGTCGCATCTTTTTGTTTGCGGGGCTCGCCTTCGTCCCGGCGATGCCGCGGGCAGCGTCAGCGACGGGCGAGCCGCTCTCCACGTAGGCCGCGGGAGGAGGTTCTCGACCTTCCCCGCGGTACCATACATGACCGCCTGCAGCACGGGAGACACGGAAGAGCCGAGCTTCATCCAGCCGCTGCAGGAATTGTGGAGTGAGATCAACTGCAACTGCTCGAAGCGTTCTCAACGTGATCCACGTGACACGGACACCTATGTCGACATGGACACCGACAATCGAACTCTCGGACCCGCGCTACCACGGCCAGCGCCATACCCGGCTGCTGCTTCGAGGCGGCCTGGCCGGGACTGCGAGAAGTGGCGTCCATGGTGCATGCTAGGCCTCGTTAGCGCCTGAACGCTGCGGCGTTGATGGCGTTGGGCCGCCTTTGTGAAGGGGCGGCAGTGGTTCTCACGGATGAGCAATGGGCGGTGCTGGAGCCGCTGGTGGAGGCG